>JBLYYE010000016.1:0-109478 GCA_048549915.1 Porticoccaceae bacterium | reverse complement strand
GTAACTGATTTGGCCAAATTGCGCGGCTGGTCCACATCGGTCCCTTTGAGTACTGCGACATGGTAGGAGAGTAGTTGCAGGGGCAAGGTATAGAGAATCGCCTCGAGGCTGTGCGGCACATGAGGCATAGAGATGACGGTGATACCGGGTTCGCTACTGAAGCCTGCGTCGCCGTCGGCAAATACGTAGAGTTGGCCGCCGCGGGCACGCACCTCATGAAGATTTGATTTGAGCTTTTCGAGTAATTCGTTGTTCGGCGCTACCGCCACAACCGGCATCTGTTCATCAACCAGCGCCAACGGGCCGTGCTTGAGCTCGCCGGCTGGGTAGGCTTCAGCGTGGATGTATGAGATCTCTTTGAGTTTGAGCGCACCCTCCTGGGCGATCGGGTACTGTTCGCCGCGGCCCAGAAACAGGGCGTGGTTTTTATCGGCAAAGTGCTCGGCAACCACCGCTATCTCAGCATCCAAGGCCAAGACTGCCGCCACCAATTCCGGTAGCTGGTGTAGCGCCTCTACCCACTGCTGCTCAACCACAGCGGACAAACCCCGCGCGCGGCCGATCGACAGCGCCACCAGCTGAAGCGCCACCAACTGCGTAGTAAACGCTTTGGTAGAGGCGACACCAATCTCCGGGCCAGCGTGGGTCATCAAGGCAATATCAGACTCACGCACCAGCGAGCTATTGGCGACATTGCAAATTGCCAAGAAGCCTAAGTAACCGGCTCTGCGCGCTTTACGCAGGGCAGCGAGTGTATCGGCGGTCTCACCCGATTGGGAGATGGTGATAAAAAGTGTTTCTGCAGGCACTGCTACCTCACGGTAACGGTACTCCGATGCTACCTCCACCTGGCAAGGCAGACCAGCTAACTGCTCCAGCCAATATTTAGCCACCATGCCGGAGTGGTAACTGGTACCGCAGGCGATGATATGAATCTGTGCGGCCGCCTTAAACAGCTCCTCTGCACGATGTCCAAATGCGGCTGTCATCACAGTGTTGCGGCTCAGGCGACCCTGCAGTGTTTGACTGATGACGTTGCTCTGCTCAAAGATCTCTTTGAGCATAAAGTGCCGGTAACCTGTTTTATCAGCTTGTGCATCTTTTTCACTCAGCTGCACAATAGTGCGCTCTACGCGTTCACCCGATTTGCTGTTGAACAACTCAAAATTTGTACCCTTGATGCAGACCAGATCCCCCTCTTCGAGGAAGACTACACGGTCGGTAACCTGGCGCAACGCCATTTGATCGGAGGCGACAAACAGTTCACCTATACCCACACCTAGCACCAGTGGGCTGCCACTGCGTGTGGCTACGAGTTGGTCGGGCGCATTGGCGTCGATCACCGCTAAGGCGTAAGCACCCTCGAGAAGCGGCAGGACCGCTTGCACTGCGTCCAACAAGCTAGCGCTGGTTTTCCTTTGCCTATGAAGTAAGTGAGCGACCACTTCGGTATCGGTCTGAGAGTGGAACTGGTAACCTGCGCTAATCAATTCACTGCGCAGTGCCTCATGATTTTCAATAATTCCGTTGTGCACAACCGAGAGAGTACCGGAGTTGTGTGGATGCGAGTTCGCATTGCTCGGCTCACCGTGAGTTGCCCAACGGGTGTGGGCAATGCCTATATGGCCATCGGCCGGATCGGCTGCGGCGGCCTGTTCTAGCTCGACCACTTTACCGGCCGCCTTGCGCGTCTGTAGCCCCCCTTCTGATACAACCGAGTAACCGGCCGAGTCGTAACCGCGGTACTCTAATCGTCGCAGGCCTTCAATCAAAATAGGGTAGACATTACGCTGTGCTACAGCACCTACAATCCCACACATAATCATTAATCCTTTACTGTTTAATCGGCTTCTTCCAGCCGGGGACTGTCATCTGTTTGGCGCGTGTTAACGCCAGTTTATCGGCATCCACATCGCGCGCTATCGTCGAGCCGGCACCGACGGTGGCGCCCGCGCCAATGTTCACCGGTGCTACAAGCGCGCTATTGGAACCAATAAATGCCCTGTCGCCAATAATGGTTTGATGTTTATTGACACCATCGTAGTTGCAGGTAATCGTCCCTGCACCAACGTTGACACCGCTGCCCAATATCGCATCACCGACATAACTGAGGTGGTTGATTTTACTACCACTGCCGAGTGTGACTTTTTTAGTTTCAACAAAATTGCCAATCTTACAGCCTTCTGCCAACTGGGTACCGGGGCGCAGACGGGCAAACGGGCCGACTACGGAGTCTGCACCGATCTCGCTCTGCTCAACAATCGTGTGGCTTTTAAGTGTGACATTGTCGCCAATCACTGCATCGATTAAATGGCAGTGCGGCCCTATCACCACATTGTTACCAATCTGATTATCACCCTCTAGCAGCACATTAATATCGATAAACACGTCTTCGCCAACAGTGACTGTGCCACGCAGATCAAAACGATCTGGATCGGCCAATGTTGCCCCTGCGTCCAGTAACAAGTCAGCCTGGCGGCGCTGATAGATACGCTCTAATCTTGCTAACTGAATCCGATCATTGACACCTTCCACCTCACTGGCGTTTTTGGGTTGCGTTACGGCAATGGTTATTCCGCTAGCTACGGCTAGCTCAATTAAATCGGTCAGATAGTATTCGCCTTGGGCATTGTCGCAGCCAATGCGCGGGAGCAGTTGGCGCAACTGTGTCGCCTCAATAGCCAGCACGCCGGTGTTGACCTCACAAATATTGCGCTGCTCGGCTGTCGCATCTTTATGTTCGACAATACCTGTTACCGACGCTGCATCATTGCGCAATATGCGCCCATAGCCATCCGGGTGTTGCAGAGAAACCGTTAGCAGCGCCATCTGTGTGCTGCTTACTTGAGCCACTAATCTGTGCAAGGTATCAGCTTCTATCAACGGCACATCGCCGTACAGCACTAATACCACACTCTCTTCTCGCAACTGGTCCAGCGCCGTTGCAACCGCATCGGCGGTGCCGCGCTGTTGCTGCTGTCGGGCAAAATTCACCGAGTAATCAGCCAGTGCCGCTTCTAGTTGTTCGGCACCATGACCGCTCACTACCACCGTGCTTGCGTTGTCGAACCCTTGCGTCGCAGCCAGTACATGCTCGATCATCGGCTGCCCTGCAAGCGGGTGTAGCACCTTGGGCTTTGCTGAACGCATACGGCTGCCGCGGCCTGCAGCCAACACGACAATATCGATTGCTCTACTCATCGGTTCTTGAGATCCTTTGATGGTTCTTTTTTACAGTCATATTATTTTAGCTCAAACTGAGGCGCGGCCATAATGTCGTTAACACACAATCTGACAATGCTGAGCCTTTTTTAATGCGACTTTTTTCTTATGGAACCCTGCAACTGCCACAGGTGCAGCTGAAAACCTTCGGGCGGTTGTTAAAAGGTGAACCTGCAAGTCTGCCAGGGTATTGTGTGGATACCATTGAGATCCTCGATGCCGCAGTTGTGGAAACCAGTGGTGAGCGATACCACCCTATCTTACAGCGTTCACCCCATTCGGCGCAGCCGGTTACCGGCACCGTCTTTGAGCTTACTCCAGCAGAGCTGGTGTCCGCAGATAGCTATGAGGTAGATGCCTATCACCGTGTTGAGGCTGTGCTTGCCGATGGCTCGAGTTGTTGGATTTACGCGGCAGCCGATTGACCTCTCCCTAAAAAGCAAAAAGCAGCCTTGCGGCTGCTTTTTGTTATGCGATTGTCAACAGTGATCAACCGCCGAGTTTTTTGCGCAACTGCTGAACGGTGCGCAGTTGAGCTGCAGCTTCTGCCAGCATAGAGGCCGCTTTCGAGTACTCAATTTCACCACTCTGGTTGTGCAGCGCCTGTTCAGCCGACTTAACAGCTTCAGCTGCGGCAGCCTCATCAATGTCGCCAGCGCGAACCGCACTGTCAGCCAGTATAGAGACTGTGTCTGGTTGAACCTCTAAATAACCACCTGAGAGATAGTAAATCTCCTCGTCGCCGCCCTGCTTGAGTAAACGTACAGGGCCAGGCTTCAAGTAACTGAGCAGCGGGGCGTGGCCAGGTGTAATACCCAGCTCACCCATAGAGCCCGTTGCCACAACCATCTCGACCAGACCGCTGAACAGGGACTCATCGGCGCTAACAATGTCACAATGCACTGTGATTGCCATAGTATTTGCCTTTAGTGTCGATTACGCCTTCATTTTGGCAGCTTTTTCGACTGCCTCTTCAATGGTGCCTACCATGTAGAACGCCTGCTCGGGCAGATCGTCGTAGTCGCCGTTCAAGATTCCAGTAAAGCCAGCGATGGTATCTTTGAGTGGTACATACTTACCTGGCGACCCGGTGAAAACTTCAGCAACGTGGAAAGGCTGAGATAAGAAGCGCTCGATCTTACGGGCGCGAGCTACAGCCAACTTATCTTCTTCAGAGAGCTCATCCATACCCAAAATAGCGATGATGTCTTTGAGCTCTTTATAGCGCTGCAAGTTTGACTGAACGCCACGGGCAACCGCGTAATGCTCTGCTCCAATGATCAGTGGATCGAGCTGACGTGAAGTTGAATCGAGTGGATCGACCGCTGGGTAAATACCTTTAGAGGCAATGTCTCGGCTCAATACGACAGTTGAGTCGAGGTGAGCGAACGTGGTGGCGGGCGAGGGGTCAGTCAAATCATCCGCGGGAACGTATACAGCTTGAACCGAGGTAATAGAACCGGTTTTTGTAGAAGTAATACGCTCTTGGAGAACGCCCATCTCTTCAGCCAGCGTCGGCTGATAACCCACTGCAGAGGGCATACGACCAAGCAGTGCAGATACTTCGGTACCCGCCAAGGTGTAGCGATAGATGTTATCTACGAACAACAGTACGTCTTTGCCTTCGTCACGGAATTTTTCAGCCATTGTCAGGCCGGTCAGAGCAACGCGCAGACGGTTACCGGGCGGCTCATTCATCTGGCCGTAGACCATGGCAACTTTTGATTCGCTAGGGGTCTCAACATTAACTACGCCAGACTCCTGCATTTCATAGTAGAAATCGTTACCTTCACGAGTTCGCTCACCGACACCAGCAAATACCGACAGACCGGAGTGCTCTGTAGCGATGTTGTTGATCAGCTCCATCATGTTAACGGTTTTACCAACACCAGCACCACCGAACAGACCAACCTTACCACCTTTGGCAAATGGGCAGACCAAGTCGATCACCTTAATGCCGGTCTCGAGCAAATCTGCTGAAGCGGAGAGTTCGTCGTAAGCGGGCGGCTTGCGGTGGATAGCTGCGCGCTCTTTTTCACCAATCGGGCCTTTCTCATCAATTGGGTTACCGAGCACATCCATGATACGCCCGAGAGTCTCGGTGCCGACTGGCACTGAAATTGGCGCCTTAGTGTTGGCCACTTCTAGGCCGCGGCTGATGCCTTCGGAAGAACCCATGGCAATGGTACGAACCACGCCGTCGCCCAACTGCTGCTGTACTTCAAGAGTCAAACCCTTGCCTGCTACAGTCAGTGCGTCATAGACGTTAGGCACTAAGTCGCGCGGAAACTCAACGTCGATTACAGCACCGATAATTTGTACGATACGTCCACTACTCATTTGTATATCCTCTTAACTCAAACTGTTAAATCAGTCTTTGGGTTAGGTTTTATCTTAAATTCAAACGGCTGCTGCGCCGCTAACGATCTCTGACAACTCTTGGGTAATTGCTGCTTGGCGAGCCTTGTTGTAGAGCAGTTGTAGCTCATCAATAATATCGCCAGCATTCTCTGTGGCGTTCTTCATTGCCAACATACGCGCAGCTTGTTCACACGCTTTATTTTCAACCACACCTTGGTAAACCTGTGACTCGATATAGCGCACCAACAGGCCATCCAACAACTCTTGGGCGTCAGGTTCGTAGAGATAATCCCAACCGACAGTCCCTTCTTGTTTCTCTTTTAAAGCCTCAAGCGGCAGCAGCTGTTGCACGGTTGGCTTTTGAGTCATGGTGTTGACGAACTCATTGTTAACTACGTATAGGCGGTCGATAGTGCCGTTTTCAAAAGCATCTAACATCACCTTAACACCGCCGATGAAATCCGCAGCGACCGGCTCATCCCCTAGCTCCTTCATCGCCGCGACGACATTGCCGCCAACGCTGCCAAAGAATGCTGAAGCCTTGTTGCCAACGACACAAATGTCGATTTCAACGTCTTGCTGGGACCACTCTTGCATCGACTTAAGGGTTGCTTTAAATAGATTAATGTTCAAACCGCCACACAGTCCGCGATCAGTGGAGACCACGATATAGCCAACACGCTTGACTGCGCGGTCTTCCATGTAGGCGTGGCGATACTCTGGCGTTGCCGCCGCAATATTGCCAACCACTGCACGGATGCGCTGGGCGTAGGGCTTGCCGAGTTGCATACGCTCTTGAGCGCGACGCATTTTACTCGCAGCGACCATCTCCATAGCACTGGTAATTTTCTGGGTGCTTTGGATACTGACGATTTTAGTTCTAACTTCTTTTCCGACTGCCATCTTATTGCCTGCTTGAGTCGTTGTGACGCGCCCGCAGGCGCGACAAAGTTAACGATGCTTTCGCTATTTCAATTACCAGCTCTGGGTGCTGATGAAACGCTCGAGGGCCGCCTTGTAGCTGGCTTCAATGTCGCTGTTCCATTCGCCACTGGCATTCACTTGTTCAAGAAGATCGGCGTGCTCTGCTTTTACATAAGAGAGCAAGGCCGCTTCGAAGTCACCAATCTTGTTAACCTCAACATCTTGCAGGAAGCCGTTGTCAGCCGCGTAGATAGAGAGTGCCATTTCGGCAACACTTTGCGGTGAGTACTGCTTCTGCTTCATCAACTCAGTAACACGCTCGCCGTGGTCGAGCTGTGCTTTGGTCGCCTCATCAAGATCCGAGGCAAACTGAGAGAATGCTGCCAATTCGCGGTATTGCGCGAGTGCAGTACGAATACCACCCGAGAGCTTCTTCATGATTTTCGTTTGAGCAGCACCACCTACGCGCGATACCGAGACACCCGCGTTCATCGCTGGGCGAACGCCGGCGTTAAACATGTCGGCTTCGAGGAAGATCTGGCCATCGGTAATCGAAATCACGTTGGTCGGTACAAAAGCGGAGACGTCACCCGCTTGCGTTTCAATCACGGGTAGAGCTGTCAGCGAACCTGTTTTGCCTTTTACTGCACCGTTAGTGAAGTTTTCTACATAGTCGGCATTCACTCGCGCCGCGCGCTCGAGAAGACGGGAGTGGAGATAGAAAACATCACCAGGGTATGCTTCACGGCCTGGTGGACGGCGCAGCAACAATGAAATCTGACGGTAAGCCCATGCTTGTTTGGTCAAATCATCGTAAATGATCAGTGCGTCTTCGCCGCGGTCGCGGTAGTACTCACCGATAGTACAACCGGCGAAGGGTGCCAAGAACTGCATAGATGCCGGATCAGATGCGGTTGCTGCAACGACAACCGTGTGCTCCATGGCACCGTGTTCCTCAAGTTTGCGCACGACAGCGGCAACCGAGGAGGCTTTCTGACCAACGGCGACGTAAACACACTTAATACCAGAACCTTTCTGGTTAATAATGGCATCGACTGCGATGGCGGTTTTACCAATTTGACGGTCACCGATGATGAGCTCTCGCTGGCCACGGCCAATTGGCACCATAGCATCAATCGCTTTCAAACCAATCTGAACAGGTTGATCCACTGATTGTCGAGCAATAACCCCCGGCGCAACTTTTTCAACTGCGTCTGTCTCAGTCGCGTTGATTGGGCCTTTGCCATCGATAGGATTACCCAGTGCATCAACAACACGCCCTTCGAGTGCAGGACCGACCGGCACTTCAAGGATACGACCGGTACACTTGGCTTTTTGGCCTTCAGCCAGCGCTTGGTAATCGCCCAAAACAACGGCGCCGACAGAGTCGCGCTCGAGGTTAAGTGCCATACCGTAGATGCCGCCTTCAAACTCGATCATCTCACCGTACATAACCTCGGCTAGGCCGTGGATCAAAATAATACCATCAGAAACGGAGACAATAGTGCCTTCGTTGCGGGCCTCGGTAGAAACCTCAAGAGCGTCGATCCGCGACTTGATAATTTCACTGATTTCAGAGGGATTTAGTTGCTGCATGCTTGTGCCTCAAATCCTAGCTATTTAATGATTCGGCGAGTTTTGCCAACCGGCCGCGAATAGACCCGTCAATGACGGTATCTCCAGCGCGAATTAACGCACCACCCAACAGACCCGTATCTACAGAGGACTGGAGGTTTACTTTACGTTCAAGCTTGGCCGTTAATGCCTCACTCAATTTTTTCTGCTGTTCAACGTCGAGCTCGACCGCGGAGATGACTTCAACATCAACCGCTTTCTCGCGCTGCGCCTTGAGCCCTTCAAATATCTCAGAGATATTGGCCAACAATGGCAACCGACCATTCTCAGCTAAAACTGCAAAGAAGTTTTGCTGGGGCTGGGTCAGATCATCTCCGCAGAGAGCGACTAGCGTTGACGCCTGCTGCTCTCCGGTATAGCTGGGAGAAGCCAGCATTTGAGCTACCGTGGGCTGTTGAACCACCGCAGCAGCCAACGCCAAATTCTGCGACCAACCCTGGAGCTGATCTGCGCCTGCAGCATATTCAAATGCCGCTCTGGCGTAAGGTCGAGCGAGTGTGCTCAATTCAGCCATAATAGACTCCGTTAAAGCTGCGCTGCTAACTGGTCGACGAGCTCACGATTTGCGTTCTCATCAATTGACGCACCGAGTACTTTCTCGGCACCGACTAACGCCAGCTTAGCCACCTGGCCGCGCAACTCTTCTTTTGCTCGAGCAACTTCCTGCTCAACCTCAGCTTGTGCGGCCGCAACAATGCGCTCACCCTCAGCTGTGGCCTGTTGCTTGGCTTCTTCTACGATTTGTGCAGCGCGCTTGTTGGCCTGCTCAAGTATCCCAGCAGATTGCTGCTTAGCTTCCTTGAGTTGGTCGGTCGCTTTATCTTGGGCAAGCTCAAGATCGCGCATTGCGCGATCGGCAGCATCGAGACCTTCTGAAATCTTGGTCTGACGCTCATCCATAGCCGTAATAATTGCCGGCCAGACAAACTTCATACAAAACCAGACGAAGAACGCGAAGGTCAGCATCTGACCGAAGAGCGTTAAATTAATATTCACGCCAATACCTCTTTATTTGCAGGTGGGTGCAATGTTTGCGTATCACTTCAATATGCGAGAGGGCAAATCACCCCTCTCTCACAGCGAGGTCTTACGCACCAACGCTTGGTGCAACAACAAAGATAAGGTACATAGCAATACCAACACCAATAATCGGCACAGCATCGATCAGACCAGCGAGCAGGAACATTTTGCCCTGCAGAACGGGGCCGAGTTCGGGCTGACGCGCAGTACCTTCAATCAACTTACCGCCCAACATACCCATACCAATAGCAGCACCGAAAGCGCCGAGACCGAGCATGATGCTTGCTGCGATGTAGATTAGTTCCATTGTAGACTCCTGATTAACTTAGTTTAGTGAATGAATTAAAGGGTAGAACTCAGTGATCTTCGTGAGCCTGACTCAAGTAGACAATTGACAGGACCATGAAAATAAACGCTTGTAGTGTGATAACCAAAATATGGAATACCGCCCAACCCCACTGCATAACGCCGCCGGCGAGGTTGAATACACCACCAATAATTAGCATCGTCGCAGCAACTAGAATCACCATGCGCTTGGTCGCTAATTTTTCTTTGAGGTTGAGCCAGCAGAGGATACAAACTACCGCAAAACCCACCAACCACAACACCAGATTTTCATGTCCGCCAAATAGCGCCGCCTGCAGGCCACCACCGATTGCACCAGCACCAGCCATAGCGCCGAACATTGTGGCGATCAGAATAAAGATAATCTCACCGGCATACATATTACCAAACAACCGCAGACCCAGTGAGAACGGCTTTGCCAGCAGACCAATGACTTCCATAAACAGATTGAGCGGAATAAATGCCCAATGGTTAAACGGGGTGAAAGCCAGCTCTTTGGCAAAACCAAAGCCTTTAATCTTAATTGAATAGAAGAGTGTTAAAGCAAACACCGCCAGAGCCATACCCAATGTAATATTAGGGTCGGTAGAAGGAACAATTTTTTGATAACCCACACCGGCGTACATAAGCAGTGTCGGTACCAGATCAACTGGGATCAAATCCATGAGGTTCATCAGGAAGATCCAGACAAATATGGTCAGTGACAACGGGGCAATGAGCTTATTGCGGCCATGGAAAGTGTCTTTAACCGTACCATCCACAAACTCGACAACCATTTCAGCGAAATTCAACCAGCCGCTGGGGATGCCAGTGGTAGCGCGCTTAGCAGCGCGTACAAAGAGGTATGAAAATATAGCGCCAAGGCCGATAGACCAGAGCATAGAGTCAACATGGACCGCCCAGAAACCCATGGCCATTACTTCATCGGCACTGTGAGCTAGTGTCCACGTGGGTTCTTCCAATACTTCACTGACACCTTGATAACTGCGCTCATAACCGGCCGGCAACTTGCCGTACACCAAATTGGTTAAGTGGTGGGAGATATATTCAGTGGTTGTTGCGGGATTGCTTCCAGCCATCTTTTTCTCTCAAAGTGCAATTCTATTCAAAGATACTAGGCTTGCGCCCTCATCAACCGCCCAGCTATCAGGGCATTGACCGGTATCATCACGCTAAACATTCCGAATAGAGCAAATGCTCTATCTGGTTTAAACAGACTCAAGACAATCGCAAATAGCGCTGCAGTGAGTATTAATTTGCCACTTTGCCCCCAGTACATCGCGCGGAGCATCTCATGGACTCTCGACGCACCGACAAACCGGTAAGCCTGGTAGTTAAACCAGGCTTGGGGAAGGCTCTGTATCAGCCCGCCCAACCATACAGCCGCAAACCAATCCCTTCCAAGTGGCAACAGAGCGAGTGCTGTTACTACTATTACCACCTGTTGGTAGAAAAAAATTTTTGCCAAGGGGGGTTTCTTTATTGTTGCCATGCGATCACCAAAGTTTTCTATCGCACCACACCTTGCCAAGCGGGCGCAATTATAGGGAGTGTGATCGGTAAACTCAACAGAGGGTAGACCTTTGTCAAGGCTAAATAGAAACGATTATCACTATTCATCGATGCTATACCTAAATTTAACGAATATGCGCAAGAATACCGTCTAACTCATCTAGGCTTGCATAGCTCAACACCAACTTGCCACCACCGTTACTGCGATGCTGAAGTTGCACCGGGGCACCAATTTTTTCGGCCAACTCTCGCTCTAAATGGGCGATATCCGCACTTGGGCCTTTCTGGGTGCTTTTGCCGCCTCCGCCAGACAGCAGTTGCGCAACTAATGTTTCTGTCTGGCGCACAGTTAGGGCTTTTCCCGCCACCGTTCGCGCAGCGCCCAGCTGTTGCTCGACCGGCAGTGCCAGTAGACACTTTCCGTGACCCAAATCGATATCGCCGCGCTCAATTAGTGTCTGCACTTCGCCGTGTAACATCGATAGACGCATGAGGTTAGCTACTGCCGATCGCGACTTACCTACGGCCGCTGCTACTTGCTGCTGGGTGAGCGAAAATTCTTCTTGGAGGCGAATCAGCGCGCGTGATTCTTCTATAGCGTTTAAATTCTCACGTTGAATATTTTCTATCAACGCCATGGCTATTGCCGCCTCATCTGAGACTTCACGGACAATTGCCGGCACTGTATCTAGACCAGCTTGCACGCTGGCGCGCCAACGACGTTCGCCGGCAATAATTTCATAGCGCTGGCCATCAATGGCGCGGACAACGATAGGCTGCATAACACCTTGGCTTTTTATCGACTCTGCCAGCTCGCTCAGCGCTTGTGGATCTAAATCTCTTCGCGGCTGGTATTTACCGCGCTGAAGTAGATCGACAGGTAATTGTCGCAGCTGTCCGTCAGTCGCTTGGCCATTTTCCGCTCGGCCAACTCCAGCAGTAGTATTGCTGGCGTCGGCTGCCTCCGCACTATAACCGAGCAGGGCATCTAAGCCTTTACCTAAGCTTTTTCTTTTTCCTGACATAATTTTTCCTTGCCGATTTCTCTATTTAGCTCTGATGGCGCCTTTGCATCTCTTCTGCCAAGGCCATATAAGCGAGCGCACCCTTGGAGCTTTTGTCATATGCCAAGCAAGGTAGGCCGTGGCTCGGCGCCTCCGCAAGACGAACATTGCGAGGGATGGCAGTGCGATACACTTTGTCGCCAAAGTATTTATACAGTTGCTCTGACACTGCAGCGGTTAAGCCGGCACGCTGATCGTACATAGTGCGGAGTATTCCTTCAATTTTTAGATTAGGGTTCAATTCGCGGCCTATTTGGCTAATGGTACGCGAGAGATCCGTCAGCCCTTCCAATGCAAAATACTCACACTGCATGGTGATCAAAACACTGTTTGCCGCCACTAGAGCGTTGACAGTAAGCAAATTGAGTGATGGCGGACAGTCGATAAGAATATAATCAAAATCTGCCGCGACACCCTGCAGTGTTTTGTTGAGTTGCTGTTGTCGCTCTTGATATTGAATCAGCTGAACATCTGCAGCGACAAGGTCGCCATTCGCCGGCAGAATGTGATACCCACCAGACTCACTTTGCACGCAGACCTGGGCAAAATCAGCACTACCCAGCAGTAGGTCGGCTACTGTGTAGTCACAACCATTTTTATCGACCCCGGAACCCATAGTGGCATTGCCTTGAGGATCCATATCGACCAACAACACTTTATAACCGATTGCAGCCAGTGAAGCTGAGGTATTCACTGCAGTGGTGGTTTTTCCCACCCCGCCTTTTTGGTTGGCAATAGCGATTACTTTAGCTGTTTGGCTACTCACATCTATTTCCTTGCGTTGCGCTCAAGCTGACTCTTGTTCTCGGCGAAGAATCAGTGCGTAGCGCTCCTCTTCCTCTAAACCGGGTATAGCCAGCGGCTCAGCTCTTTCCAAACGCCAAACCGCTTTTGTGGGTAAGTTGGCGATTGCAGCTATCTCGTCCTCGGGCAGCTTACCCTTCATAGCGACAATAGACCCGCCCTCAGCCACCAGGCTTTCACAATTCATCAGCATAGCATCGAGCGAAGCAAAAGCACGACTAGTCACCCGATTGTACAGTTTTTCTGGGATATGATGCTCTATCCGACAGTGGTGCTCTGTCACATTATTCAAACCTAGGTGGGTTTTAACATGAAATAAAAAGCGGGTTTTTTTGCCGTTGCTATCTAGGAGATGGTGCTCTCGCTGAGGTGCCATTATGGCTAAGACCATACCAGGCAGTCCGGGTCCCGTACCGACATCCAACAAACGCTCACCCTCGATTAAAGGCAGCACTGCGAGCGAATCAAGAAGATGACGGATGACCATCTGTTGTGGTTGGGTTATCGCTGTTAAATTGTAAGCGCGGTTCCAACGCAATAGTTCGGCAATGAAATCCAGTAGCAATTGAGCCTGCACATTATTGATCTCTACCCTTAAGGCGGCGGCCCCGTGCAATAATTGCTCTTTAAGTCTGTCGCGATCAAACTGAGCCACCATTATGCGGCGCTACGTTTTTTCAGCTGAATCAATAGCAGCGAGATTGCCGCAGGTGTCACACCCGGTATTCTGCTTGCGCGGGCCAATGTCTGGGGCTGTGTTTCGGTGAGTTTTTGTTTGAGTTCGTTGGAGAGCCCGGATATTGCCGTGTAATCGAAATCCTCAGGAATAACCGTCTGTTCGTGGCGTTGCATTTTGTCGATATCATCTTGTTGGCGATCAATATAGCCCGCATATTTAGCCGAGATCTCAATCTGCTCTGCAACAGCTGGATCCACGTTCGGTGCATCAGGTAGCTCAGCCAGTACGCTATACGTCAACTCTGGTCGCTTAAGCAGCTCGAACAAGGAGTACTCGCGTGATAATGGATTTGCACAGTGCTTATTAATTTCTACTGCCACATCGCTAGCCGGTTGAGCGTAGGTGGTTTTTAAGCGCTGGCGTTCTATTTCTATTGATTCGCGTTTGGTGTTGAACGCAAGCCAGCGCTCATCTCCCACCAAGCCGAGCTCACGCCCTTTCTCGGTGAGGCGTAAATCTGCATTATCCTCGCGCAATAACAACCTGTATTCGGCGCGGCTTGTAAACATACGGTAAGGCTCAAGCGTACCCATACTAATCAGATCATCGACCAAAACACCAATGTAAGCTTCATCTCGGCGCGGACACCAAGGCTCTTTACCACGTACTTTCAACGCGGCATTACAACCGGCCAAAAGCCCTTGCGCAGCAGCCTCTTCATACCCAGTAGTTCCATTAATCTGACCGGCAAAATATAGGTTTTCAATAAAGCTGCTTTCTAGAGAATAGTTGAGATCTTGGGGGTTAAAATAATCGTATTCAATCGCATAGCCTGGACGGGTTATGTGGGCATTTTCGAAGCCGACAATGGAGCGAACCAGATTGATCTGCACATCAAACGGCAGGCTGGTGGAGATGCCGTTGGGGTAGAGCTCGTGTGTAGTTAACCCCTCCGGCTCAACAAAAATTTGATGGCTGGTTTTTTCTGCGAAACGGACCACTTTATCTTCAATAGAGGGGCAATAGCGCGGCCCAACGCCATCAATAACTCCCGTATAAAGTGGCGATCGATCCATCCCACCCTGAATAATGTCGTGGGTATTGGCGTTTGTGTGGGTTATGTAGCAGCTGATCTGTTGAGGGTGTTGCGCCACCGATCCCATATACGACATCACGGGGAGGGGTGTATCTCCCTTTTGCTCACTCATTTTGGTGAAATCTACTGAGCGCGCATCAATGCGTGGCGGCGTACCGGTTTTAAGCCTATCCACTCGCAAGGGTAACTCGCGCAGTTGAGCAGCCAACGAGTTTGACGGTGCATCACCGGCGCGCCCAGCTGCATAATTCTCAAGTCCTACATGGACTTTGCCCGCCAAAAAAGTCCCGGCGGTCAACACAACCGTCTGCGCCTTAAAGGTCACACCCATCTGGGTAATTACGCCTTCGACCCGATTGCCTGACAGCAATAAGTCGTCGACAGCTTGCTGAAAAATCTGCAGATTAGCTTGGTTTTCCAATATCTCGCGAATGGCGGCCTTGTAGAGAATTCGGTCAGCCTGGGCGCGGGTAGCTCTTACCGCAGGGCCTTTGCGAGAGTTGAGAGTACGAAATTGTATGCCGGCGAGATCCGTTGCCAGAGCCATAGCACCACCCAGAGCATCGATCTCTTTGACCAGGTGGCTCTTGCCAATACCACCGATTGCTGGGTTGCAAGACATTTGACCCAGGGTTTCTATGTTGTGTGTCAACAGCAGTGTTTTTGCGCCCATACGGGCTGCCGCGAGAGCAGCCTCGGTACCGGCATGACCGCCTCCAACAACGATCACATCAAATTCTGTAGGGTAATGCATGTACACCTCGATGGGCGAGCTGTCGGACATACAGCTCGCGAGCCGCGCATTATAGGCCAACTTGGCTACTATTTAACCACTTTGTTTTAGCTTGCTTACTACCCTGTTTAATTAATAAACCTACCTAATATCATCTATATATTTGGTAGGGTGAGTTATAGTCTTATTGTTATTAGGGTCCGAAAATAATGTGTGCAATTAAATATTTACCATTAAATACAGTCACTTAAGATGATTTTCAAGCGGTATTACCGATGTTTTCGCAACGCTAACTGAACGGGATAAACTGTGATGAAGCGGTATAAGTCACGGGGTTTAGAGTAACCCGAGGGAAAACAGTGCGGGTTTTGTGGACAAAATTTTTTTTCATCAACTAGATATAAACAGCTTGCTCTATTCCCGGATGTTAAAATCCCTCGATGTGGATAAAGCTGTGCACAGTTGTGGGTAAGTTTTGTGGATTGCAGATAAACGCACCAATTTCCTAGCTTCGAGTGAATTTTGCTTGCGCTGCGTAGGCGCTTTCATTAGAATCGCCGCCCCGCAGCCATTTTGCTAGGTTGCAGTACTAAATAGACCCCATTTAAGTGGACAGTTATCATGAAAAGAACATTTCAGCCCAGCGTCATCAAGCGCAAGCGCACCCACGGTTTCCGCGCCCGTATGGCTACCAAAAATGGACGCGCTGTACTCTCTCGTCGCCGTGCCAAAGGCCGCAAGCGTTTAGCTGCGTAATCAACCTCTAGCGAGGTCGCTGTGTGTCTATACGCCCACAGCTCAGAGGTTTGAGAGTGACTTTTAACCGCTATCAGCGGTTACTTAAACCAGCAGAATTCAAAGCAGTGTTTGACCGCAATAAAGTACGTGCGGGCAACGCTGCTTTTTTGTTGTTAGTGTTACCCAATCAGCTAGATCACTCTAGGTTGGGTCTAGTGGTTGGCAAGAAGGCACTTAAAAGTGCCGTCGACAGAAATAGAGTGAAACGGATTGTGCGAGATCGGTTTCGTCACTTTTCTTTTGCAACACCTGTCGATGTTATTTTTCTCGCCCGCCCCAGCATTGCCGGTACAGATAAAGAATCGTGGTCGCGGCGCATTCCTTCAGAGTTTGACAAAATTAATCGGCAACTTACCAAGCTGGCAGGTGCGGGATGAAGTTATCTGATCTGCCCAAAGCTTCGGCAATCAAGCTAATTAGAGGCTACCAGTTAGCGGTAAGCCCTTGGCTGGGTAACAACTGCAGATTCTCTCCGAGCTGCTCTCACTATGCGGTCGAAGCGGTTCAGTTACATGGTCTACTAAAGGGGGGTTACCTTAGTTGTCGGAGAATTATAAAATGCCACCCCTTTCACCCTGGTGGTGTTGATCTGGTGCCACCATTGAAGGATGGTGCAGTCAGCGATCGAGGACAAAAACAACCGAGCACTTCACAGTGCGAGGCAGCTCACCCTACAAAAGAGTCTTAATAATGGATTGGCAACGAAACGGTTTATTGGCAGGAATGTTGGTCGTCACTCTGCTTCTTTTTAATCAGTGGTTAGATTTTTCTGAGCAGCGTGAACCCGCTTTGGTCGAACAACAACTGCTGGTACCCGGCCAAACAACATCGCCTGAAAGTCTATCAATCGCCCCGTCAAATCAGTTAACTACCGGTAGTGATCTTCCTGTTGTGGATACGATGCCCGCAATGCAAGAATTGACCGATCCGGGCAATACTCGTTTAGTTAATGTTGAAAGCAAACTCTACAGTGCGGTGATAGATACACACGGTGGTGATATTGTTCAGATACAGCTAAAACAACACCTGACCAAACCTGCCTCTAAAGGTGGCCAGCCATTTACTCTACTGACGCGTACAGAAAATAACACTTATATTGCCAAGAGCGGTCTGGTGGGACGCAATGCCACCGATACCCGCGAGGGAAGACCACAATTCATCGTTGCACGAGATTCGGTGGATGTGATTTCAGGGGTTGAGCAACTCGACCTGGTGACGCGTCAACAAGGCGTTGTGCTGACAAAGCGTTTCACCTTCAGTCCCGATAGTTACCAGATAGGCGTTGAATACCTAATTGAAAACCTCTCCCAAGCACCTTGGAGTGCTGTCTTCTACGGGCAGATTAACCGCGATTCACATAAACCTCTGGTCAATGCTACTGGCGTGCAGCCCTATTTGGGTGCAGCTCTGCGTACAGCGGAAAAAAATTATCGCAAAGTCAGTTTTGGCGATATGTCCGATGAGAAGCTTGAAGAGAGTATCCAGGGTGGCTGGGTGGCTATGCTGCAGCATTATTTTATCGGTGCTTGGGTCCCCGATCAGAATGCTACCAACCACTTCTCTTTGCGCAAAGTAGCCGGACAAGATCTCTACGTAATGGGCTACACCAGTGACCCTATAGAAGTTGATGCGGGTCAATCAGGTAGTTACAAAACTTCTTTTTACGCAGGCCCTAAAGATCAGGACTCGCTCGCAGAGTTAGCAGAATATCTCGATCTCACCATTGATTACGGTTTCCTATGGATGTTGGCAAAACCCATTTTTACCCTGATGCAGTGGATTCATGACCTGGTCGGCAACTGGGGTTGGTCGATTATTTTGCTCACAGTAGTAATAAAGCTTGTGCTTTATCCGCTCTCTGCAGCCAGCCTTAAATCAATGGCCAAGATGCGCAAGTTGCAGCCTGAAATGGCTCGCCTCAAAGAGCTTTACGGTGACGACAGGCAGAAGATGTCTGGTGAACTCATGGGCTTGTATAAAAAGCACAAGGTTAATCCTGCCGGTGGTTGCCTGCCGGTGCTATTGCAGATGCCGGTATTTATCTCCCTTTACTGGGTTCTACTGGAAAGCGTTGAGATACGCCACTCTTCATTCATTTTCTGGTTGACCGATCTTAGTGCCAAAGACCCCTATTTCGTTTTGCCGCTAATTATGGGTGCCAGTATGTATTTTATGCAGCGTCTTCAGCCGATGCCGCCCGATCCCATGCAGGCGAAAATTATGCAGATCATGCCGATCGCATTCACCTTCTTTTTTATGTTGTTTCCGGCGGGTTTGGTTCTTTACTGGACCACCAACAACTTGCTATCTATGGCCCAGCAGCTCTTTGTCAACCGTCAAATAGAGAGCGGTAAAGGCTAGCCTGTTGCTCGCTAATCAGCGCGACACCATAGCCGCTGTTGCTACACCACCCGGCCGAGGTGGTGTTGGCATTGTGCGGCTTTCCGGGCCGCAATCGCTAGCTATTGGCGAGCAGGTTTGCGGGATCAGTCTAAAACCACGCCACGCGCATTTCAGTGAGTTCAGAGATGCCCGCGGCCTAGTGATAGATCAAGGTGTGGCCCTCTCTTTTGTCGGACCACACTCATTTACCGGCGAAGATGTAGTTGAGTTACAAGGGCATGGAGGCCCTGTTATTCTAGATTTGCTGCTTGCCCGGCTGCTTGAGTTGGGCGCTCGACAAGCCCGTCCTGGCGAATTTAGTGAGCGTGCCTTCCTCAACGATAAACTCGATCTCACCCAGGCAGAAGCTATCGCGGATCTGATTGACGCCAGCAGCCAATCGGCTGCTCGTTCAGCCTTGCGCTCACTACAAGGAGATTTCTCCAGAGAAGTCGAAGGTTTACTTCTCGACATGACCCGCCTGCGCGTCTATGTGGAAGCTGCCATAGATTTCCCAGAAGAGGAGATCGACTTTCTTGCCGATACTGCGCTGCACAGCAAGATCGAATCGCTGATCTTGAGTTTAAAAACGACACTGGCCGGCGCTCGCGAAGGCGCTCTGTTGCGTGACGGCATAAAGGTGGTGTTAGCTGGGCGACCCAACGCGGGTAAGTCGAGTCTGCTCAACTGTCTAGCGGGGCGTGACACAGCTATTGTTACCGATCAAGCCGGAACGACCCGAGATATTTTGCGCGAACAACTGGTGCTCGATGGACTCCCTATAGAGATAGTCGATACTGCGGGGCTTCGTGAGAGTACCGATGTTGTCGAGCAGGAAGGCATCAAGCGCGCTCGCAGTGAGATCGATTCTGCCGATCTATGTGTTTTATTGCTCGACGATAAGAAACTGCACAAAGCACTGCAGCCACCTGAATTAAGCGCACTTTTATCCGAGCTTCTCGGCAGCGATAGGCTGCGTGAACGCACAGTGGTGGCGTTAAATAAAATAGATCTCTACCAGAGCCAAGCAGGGCGGTTGACTGCCGATTATCCGTTTTATGCTGTCTCAGCATCTTCGGGGGCAGGCATAACTGAACTGGTAGATGAGATCAAAACCCTGGCAGGGTTTAGTGGCCACGAGGGCGGCGGCTTTTCAGCGCGGCGCAGACACACAGACGCCCTACAGCGCGCCTTGCAACTCGTAGAACACGGCTATCAACACCTTTTGGCAACATCTGCGGGGGAACTGCTCGCCGAAGATCTCAGATTTGCACAGCAAGCGTTAGGTGAGATAACTGGGGCAATGAGTAGTGACGATCTGCTGGGTGAAATTTTCTCATCCTTCTGCATTGGCAAATGACCGTCGGCTCTTTTGACCTAAATAGCCATTTTAGTCATATTATTTCACCCCAACGCGGCGCTTCACTGCGCGCCTTGTTCAATAAAAGCGTTTTTTCCCAAAATCACACGAAAGCCGCATGGTTATAAACAAACTTATACACAGCTTTGATTATTATTTAACCATTGTATCGGTTTTTTTTGTGGACATCTTTCTCTGGTTGATTTTTTAACTGATTGTTTTTTATAGCTATAATTAAAAGGTGGGGGAATTCTTTGGCGCCCAGCCATGTGGATAACCCAATAATTTACGGTTAGAATGGACGACCAATAAAAAACTGCCAAACGCCGTGGGAAAACAGTGTTTAGTGCAATAATATAAAGATTGAGAGGGATCCTTGTTCGAATCTATCTGGCAGCAATGCCAACAGCGATTGCAGCTTGAGTTGCCGCCCCAGCAGTACACTACTTGGATTAAGCCGCTTTCCGTTAACGGGGCGGGCAATGTCCTCTCATTGCGTGCTCCCAACCGCTTTATTCAGGAGTGGGTTGAAAACAAGTACCGCGAGCGAATACAAGAGTTGGTGGTTGCCTTGGGCTACGCCGACACCTCTGTCGAGGTAGCTTCGCAAACAGAAGTAGGGCGCAGCCCCCTAGGCGCACAAGCAATGCCTACCACTCCTGCGCATGCCATGCAGTCCGAGTTATCTGAAGATAGTATTACACCCGCTATTGATCTCCATCGCGGTGAGACACCCATCACAGCGAGTCATGTTATAGAGACACCAGCGCAGCCGCGCATAGAGGCTCCAGCCATCATTACCTCGGCGGCTGAGCGCAGTATGCGCAGCAACTTAATGGAAAATTATACTTTTGACAGCTTTGTTGAGGGTAAATCCAATCAGTTGGCTTTTGCTGCAGCCCAGCAAGTGGCGGAGAACCCTGGTGGATCCTACAACCCCCTGTTTATTTATGGCGGGGTAGGCTTGGGTAAAACCCACCTCATGCACGCAGTAGGTAACGCTTTGCGTCTGCGCAAGCCCAACGCCAAGATTGTCTACTTGCACTCCGAGCGGTTTGTCGCCGATATGGTGAAGGCGTTGCAGTTAAAGGCCATCGACGAGTTTAAGCGTTTTTACCGCTCCGTGGATGCACTGCTGATTGATGACATTCAATTTTTTGCTGGAAAAGATCGCTCTCAGGAGGAGTTTTTTCACACTTATAACGCCTTGCTCGAGGGTGGCCAACAGATGATCCTCACTAGCGATCGCTACCCCAAAGAGATAGAAGGGGTTGAGGAGCGCTTAAAATCACGCTTTGGCTGGGGTCTAACGGTGGCTGTCGAACCACCCGAACTCGAGACACGGGTAGCGATTTTAATGAACAAAGCGGAGCAGGGCGGTATGGCTTTGTCGCGCGACGCAGCCTTCTTTATTGCACAGCGTATTCGCTCCAATGTTCGCGAGCTTGAGGGCGCGCTCAAGCGGGTGATGGCGCATGCCCAGTTTACCCGTCGCGCTATCGATATAGATCTAATCCGCGAGTCTTTAAAAGACTTGTTGGCACTCCAAGATAAGCTGGTTACCATAGACAACATTCAGAAAGTAGTGGCTGACTACTACCAGATGAAGTTGTCCGATCTGCTCTCAAAGCGTCGCACTCGCTCGGTGGCAAGACCCCGACAAGTGGCGATGGCTCTGGCAAAGGAGTTGACTTCACACAGTTTGCCAGAAATTGGCGAGGGTTTTGGTGGTCGCGATCACACGACGGTACTGCATGCATGCCGAAAAATTAAAGAGTTGGAGGCGGCGGACCGGGAGTTGGCTCGCGATCTAAAAAACCTTTATAGAACGCTCTCAACATAAATAAGTAATTGATTTAAAAGGTAAAAAAATGAAATTCAGACTAGAAAGAGAAGCCCTTCTGAAGCCTTTACAGATGGTGGTTGGGGTGGTGGAGCGTCGCCAGACACTGCCCATACTCTCCAATGTGCTGCTCGCTCTGCGCGATGGACGCCTGTCAATTACTGCAACCGATCTTGAAGTTGAAATAGTCGGTTATGCCGCTGTCGATGGAGAGTTGGAAGAGGGTGAGGTAACTGTCCCCGCTCGAAAATTCATGGACATTTGCCGCTCTCTGCCCGATCAGGCGGAGATTACTTTCAGTAGTGCTGATGGTCGTGCGCAGGTCAAAAGCGGCCGCAGTCGCTTTACCCTCTCCACGCTGCCCGCCAATGAGTTTCCTTCTGTTGATGGTGGTGAGAGCTCAGCAACCGTCTCTATCCAGTCTGTCGACCTCAAGCGATTGATTGATGCCACGGCCTTTGCGATGGCCCAGCAAGATGTGCGTTATTATTTGAACGGTATGCTTTGGGAGATTAGCGAAGCCAATTTGCGTGTGGTGGCTACCGATGGCCACCGCATGGCCCTGGCCGACCACCCTTGTGCCAGCAGTGTTTCAGAGACAACCAAATCGATCTTGCCGCGCAAAGGGGTGGTGGAGTTGGCGAGACTTTTGTCTGACGACGAGTTAATCCAAGTACAGCTGGGTAACAATCACCTGCGCATTGCCACTGCAGGCTTTCAGTTTATCTCCAAGCTGGTCGATGGCGCTTACCCTGACTATGAGCGCGTGTTGCCCAAAGGTGGGGATAAAGTTATTGAAGGTAATCGAGCCGAGCTCAAGCAGGCGTTTAGTCGCACAGCTATTCTCTCTAATGAAAAGTATCGCGGCATCAAACTCAATCTTGCCCACGACCAGCTTCTGCTGACCGCCAATAACCCCGAGCAGGAGCAGGCCGAGGAAGAGGTCGCGGTGAGCTACGCAGGAACCGAATTGGAGTTGGGCTTCAATGTCAGCTATTTGATAGATGTCGTCAATGCGCTTAAAGGTGAGAGTATTCGCCTTACCTTGGCCGATGCCAACAGCAGCGCTTTGATTGAAGACCCCGACAGCAGTGGCGCTGTCTATGTTGTTATGCCTATGAGGCTCTGAAAGAGCGAAGCGAAACGCCTCGAGTAGCGCCGTGCACCTATCTCGGCTCGATCTATTTGCACTGCGCAACCTGGCAGAGGTGCGTCTGCAGTGCAATCCGCACAGCAATATCCTTTTTGGACAGAACGGAAGCGGTAAAACCAGTCTTTTAGAGGGGTTGTCGCTTTTGAGTCGAGCGCGCTCGTTTCGCCAGCGCGATCCCAAGACATTGATTAATTATGAGGCTCAAGAGCTGGTTGTCTCTGCCCGTTGCGAGCCTGCCGCTGGTGCAGAGTTTTCGCAGCCGTTCACCTTAGGTATCAAACGGCCGCGCACAGGCTCCGCTCAGGCCCGCCACAACGGCCAACCTGTCGCCAGTGCACTAGACCTTTCATCACTGCTCCCCCTTCAAATTATCGAGCCGCAAAGCTTCTCTCTGCTGGAGGGAGGGCCCCTGCAACGCCGTCAGTTTATTGATTGGGGTGTGTTCCATGTGGAACAGGGCTATAAGAGTCACTGGAGAGCCTATCAGCGTGGTTTAAAACAGCGCAATGAGCTGCTTCGGCGTGGTAGAATAAGCGATGAATTACTGGCTCCTTGGAGCGCCATAATTGCAGAGCATGGTGCAGCTCTGGGTCAATTCCGAGAGGAGTACCTTGCAGCGCTGGCGCCACTGGTCACTGAGCAATTGTCGCGCTTTGGTGCGCTGGGTGAGGTCGCGCTGGTTTATCAGCCGGGCTGGTCGCTAGAGTATGCCAACTTGCTTGAAGCGCTGGAGGCATCACAGGATCGTGACAGGCGCCGAGGCATGACAACAGTGGGCCCCCATCGCGGTGAGCTGCGAGTGCTTGTGGCAGGTCGCGTTGCCTCTGAGGTCTTGTCGCGAGGCGAGATCAAGTTGTTGGTCTACGCGCTGAAGTTGGCACAAGCGCAGCTGTACGCGCACAGATGCGGTGAGCCTTGCGTTCTGGCTATTGACGACCTGCCGGCAGAGCTTGACTACAGGCATCGCGGAGAGGTTTTGGCGGCTGTTGCTGCGCTGCAGGGACAAAGTTTTATAACAGGAGTGGATAGGGCGGATTTTTCCCCATTTCACCAAGAGATTGGGTCAGCTTCGATGTTCCATGTGGAACACGGGGCTGTCACAGCAGAGAGAGAGTAGCGGCGCAAATCGCCGATAAGGGAGTGAAGACCATGAGTGAAGATGCCAACCAGAAGGGCTATGACTCTTCCAGTATTAAGGTGCTTAAAGGGCTAGATGCGGTCCGCAAGCGACCTGGCATGTATATCGGCGATACTGATGACGGTACTGGCCTCCATCACATGGTGTTTGAAATTGTCGATAACTCTATCGATGAGGCGTTGGCTGGCCACTGCAGTGAGATCCGCGTAGTGATCCATCCCGATGAATCTGTCTCTGTCTCAGATAATGGGCGCGGCATACCCACTGAAATGCACGAGGAGGGCGTGTCGGCGGCTGAGGTTATCATGACTGTCCTTCACGCCGGTGGTAAGTTTGATGATAACACTTACAAGGTCTCTGGTGGCCTTCACGGTGTGGGTGTCTCGGTGGTAAACGCACTCTCTGAGAAGCTGCGCTTAACCATTAAGCGCGGCGGTGAAGTGTTTGAGCAGGAGTATTCCCACGGTGTACCACAGGCACCCTTGAAGGTTGTTGGCAAAACAGAGGAGAGCGGTACAACGGTCCATTTTGTTCCCTCTGAAGAGACATTTACCAACATCGAGTTCCATTTCGAAATTCTCGCTAAGCGGTTGCGCGAGCTCTCTTTTCTGAATTCCGGTGTCTGTATTGTGCTTCATGACGAGCGCAGCGGCAAAGAGGAAGCCTATCAGTACGAAGGGGGTCTGAGCGCGTTTGTTGAGTACCTCAACGTCAATAAGAGCGCAGTAAACTCGGTGATTCACTTCACCTCACAGCGCGAGGACGGCATTGGCGTAGAGGTGGCACTGCAGTGGAACGACACCTTCCAAGAGAATCTGCACTGTTACACCAATAATATTCCTCAGCGCGATGGCGGCACCCACTTGGCGGGGTTCCGTGCGGCGCTAACCCGCTGCTTGAACAGCTATATTGAAAAAGAGGGGATTGGCGCCAAAGCCAAGATTGCTACAACAGGAGATGATGCGCGCGAGGGTTTAACTGCGATTATCTCTGTTAAGGTCCCAGATCCTAAGTTCTCCTCGCAGACCAAAGATAAGTTGGTCAGCTCCGAGGTGAAGACGGCGGTAGAGCAGGAGATGGGCGAAAAGTTCTCTGACTACTTGATGGAGTTTCCCCAGGAAGCAAAATTGGTCGTCGGCAAGATGATCGATGCGGCGCGCGCGCGCGAAGCTGCCCGCAAAGCGCGCGAAATGACTCGCCGCAAAGGGGCGTTGGATATTGCCGGCCTGCCAGGCAAGCTAGCTGACTGCCAAGAGAAAGATCCGGCACTCTCTGAACTCTATCTGGTGGAGGGTGACTCGGCCGGCGGTTCTGCTAAGCAGGGCCGCGACCGCAGAACTCAGGCGATCCTGCCACTCAAGGGTAAAATTCTCAACGTAGAAAAGGCGCGTTTCGACAAAATGTTATCGAGCGCCGAGGTTGGCACTCTGATTACCGCGCTGGGTTGCGGTATTGGCAAAGACGAATTTAATCTAGAAAAACTGCGCTATCACACAGTGGTCATCATGACGGATGCGGACGTCGATGGGTCGCATATTCGCACTCTGTTGCTGACGTTTTTCTTTAGACAGATGCGCGAGTTAATCGAGAACGGACATATATTTATTGCCCAGCCACCTCTCTACAAGGTGAGCCGCGGTAAGAGCGAGCAATACATTAAAGACGATGCGGCAATGACCGCCTACTTGACGGGCAAGGCACTCGATGACGCCGCTTTGCACGTCAATCCGACAGCGCCTGCGATTCAGGGTTCGGCGCTAGAGAGTCTCGTCGCCCAGTATCGCAAAGTAATGACATTGATCGAGCGTATGTCTCAAGCTTACCCCACTGCAATCCTCAACGGGCTGGTGCACGGCCAGGCGCTGAGCGCTGAGCAACTCACCGACAGCGCTCAGGTCGAAGAGTGGGCGGCGGCTCTGCAGCTGCAGTTGGCCGAACTGGACAACGGTTCACACCGTTACTCAGTTGCTGTGCGTGAGAACAGCGAACAGAGTCTTTACGAGCCGGTGATTACAATCACCGCTCACGGTGTGCCTACGGATTTTGCCTTACAGCGCCATTTCTTTGAATCGAGTGAATACCGCATCATGACTGAACTCGGCGCAACGCTGTATGGACTGATCGAAGAGGGCGCCACTGTACGCCGCGGAGAGCGTCAGCAGGGCGTTGCCACATTCGGTGAGGCACTGGAGTGGTTAATGGCAGAATCGCGCCGAGGGATTAATACACAGCGCTACAAAGGGCTCGGCGAGATGAACCCAGAGCAGTTGTGGGAGACCACCATGGATCCAGAGGGTCGACGCATGTTGCGCGTCACCATCGAAGATGCGATTGGCGCCGACCAGATGTTCACTACACTGATGGGTGATCACGTTGAACCGCGCCGCGCCTTCATCGAGACCAACGCACTCTCGGTGGTTAACCTGGATGTCTAGTAAGTTATTGATTATAAACGACTAATTGATATTTTTGGCTTGCTGGTGCGCCCACTCTTGGGCGCGCAGCGTCAATGTTCTAGGGTCTTCACCGGCAGTTTCGATAGGCTCGCCGATGACTACGGTAATCACCCCGGGCTGTTTGCGCCAACTCTCAACTGGCCAGCAGATACCGGCATTGTGATAGACCGGTAAAATTGCACTGCCAGCCGCTTTGGCGAGGGCTGCACCGCTGGTTTTGTAGGGTTGTAAGGTCTGGCTGGTGCGTCTAGTCCCCTCGGGGTAGATAATCACGCTACTGCCCGCCTTGAGCCGGGCGCGTCCGGCGCGCAAAACGTGCCGAATTGCGCCGCCTGGGTTGCCGCGGCTGATGGCGATGGGTTTGGTGGTGGCTAGCGCCCAGCCAAACAGAGGGATGCGCAGCAACTCGCGCTTCAATATGAAAGCCATTGGTTGGAACAGCTGCCAGAAAAAGAAGGTTTCCCAGGTACTCTGGTGGTTGCTGAGGATTACGACGGGATCAGCGGGGATGTTTGCTCGGCCGATGACTTCGACTTTTACCCCACAACAGAGCTGCAGCCAGAGCATAATTGCCCGCGAGCTCAATGCAGCGAGACGCTGTGAGATCAGCCCAGGCCACCAAAACAGCAGACAGCTAATAGCACTGCCGATAATCACAATAGCCAGAAAGCCGATCTGAAAGAGCAGCGAGCGCAGCGAGTTTAGTAGCTGCATTTAAGCGCCTGCAAGTTGCGAAATATCGGCTATTGATAAGAACTGCGCGCGCAGCTCGGTGAGTAGTGCAAGCCGGTTTTGACGGGTTCGGTCATCCTCGCAGTTAACCATGACTTGATCAAAAAACTGGTCTACCGGCTGCTGCAGTGACGCCAGTTCAACCAGTGCTTGTCGATAGTTGCCGGCAGCCAATAGTTGCTCGAGTTGGGGGCGCAGATTGGCCAGTTGGCTGGCCAACAGCTGTTCGGCAGGCTCGCTCAACAGCTCACTTGAAACACTACCGGCGGCGCCTGAGTCGCCACTCTGTTTAGCGAGAATGTTAGCAACACGCTTGTTTGCGGCCGCCAGTGCCTGAGCTTCTGGAAGGGTTTCAAAATGCGCCACAGCGCGCACTCGATGGTCGATATCCAAGGGGTTACGCGCACCACTTTTCAGTACGGCGTTGAGGCAGGCAATATTTATTTCTTCATCTCGATAGTAACCTTCTAAGCGCTCCAAGATGTAAGTAAGCGCTAACTTCTCAAAGTTATCTGCGGGTTTTTCAAGAGGTTGTGCGGCAGCCGCTAGTGCGACTAACTCAGCCAAATCGATATCCATTTGGCCCTCTATCAAGGTGCGCAATACCCCAAGACTGGCGCGGCGCAATGCGAACGGATCTTTGGAGCCGGTCGGCGGTTGGCCGATAGCAAAAATCCCGGTGATGGTATCGAGGCGATCGGCAATTGCTACCGCTCTACCTGCCGCCGTTGAGGCGATGGAATCGCCGGCGAAGCGCGGTAAGTATTGCTCGTAAATCGCTTCGGCGACAGCGTCGGATTCACCGTTGGCGCGGGCGTAGTAGCGCCCCATGACACCCTGTAAGTCGGCAAACTCACCCACCATGTCGCTGATTAGATCAGCCTTGCACAGCGCCCCGGCGCGGGCGGCACTCTCAGCGGCTGCATCGTCAACGGCGGCAGTTCGGCTTATGGCCGCTGCCAGTGTGGCGACTCGTTCACTCTTATCAAAAAGGGAGCCCAGCTGCGCTTGGAAAATGACGCTGCGCAGATCTTCGCGGCGTTGGCTGAGGGGTATTTTCAAATCATTGCTGTAAAAGAATGCAGCATCGGCAAGACGCGGGCGGATGACCCGCTCGTTGCCCGCTACCACTTTTGCTGGGTCGCGACTCTCAATGTTGGCAACCGTTATGAAGTAGGGTAGCAGTTCACCTTCGCCGTTGGTGATGTGGAAATACTTTTGATGGCTGGCCATCGAAGAGATGAGTGCTTCGGCGGGCACCTGGAGGAATTCGTCATCAAAACGGCCGCGCAAAGGTACTGGCCACTCATTGAGCGAGGCGACTTCGTCGAGCAGATCCGGATCGACCACTACGATACCGTCGACCTCTCTAGCCAGCGCTTCTATGCGCTCGCTGATGAGTTGGCGGCGCTCAGCGCCATCGACCATGACAAAGTGCTCGCGCAGCTGTTCGCGATAGCGTGCAGGGCTTTCAACAGTGAAGGCTTCGGGAGCATGGAAGCGGTGGCCGCGACTCTCTCTGCCGCTGGGGACATCGAGAAGCTGCATGTCAACGACACTGTCTCCCAACAGCGCCACTAGCCATTTGATCGGGCGGACGAATTCGGCGCGGCTATCGCCCCAGCGCATGCGCTTGGGTATGGGCAGGGCTTGCAGTGCTTGCGCAGCAATCTCTTGCAGCACTTCGGCACTCTTGGCACCGGCAATCGTTTGGGTTACCGAGAGCTTATCTTGCTGACCATCGGAAGCACTGAACTCGGCCAGTCGCTCCAGGGGTATGTGGTTTTTAGTGGCGAATGCCAAGCCCGCTTTAGTAGGCGCGCCGTCGCTGTCAAAGGCCACCTTGAGCGGCGGCCCCCACTGGGTCACCTCACTGTCCGGGGCCGCTGATGACAACTCGTCGATAATGACGGCTAGCCTGCGAGGTGCAGCAAAGTAGTGGCAGCCTGAGTGAGCTATATTGAGCTCGGTGAGTCTTTTGTGTATCTCGACAGCTAGCGCATTGCCAAGAGTCTCCAAGACGGTGGGCGGCAGCTCTTCGGTGCCAATTTCGATCAGCAGGGGTTGGCTATCATGGCTCATGCGGGCTGCTCCTGTTTTTTCGCCTGCAAGGCTTGGTAGCGCTCTAGCGCTTCAGCCCCAATTGAGGGCTCAGCCAGCGGGAAGCCGCGCTCAGCGCGCGAGGCAAAGTAACCCTCGGCAACTGCGCGAGCCAGTGTGCGAACACGCAAAATGTAGCGCTGTCGCTCGGTCACTGAAATCGCGTGGCGTGCATCGAGCAAATTAAACGTGTGGGAGGCTTTCATCACCATCTCATAGGCGGGCAGTGGCAGTTGGTTATCAACTAGTTTCACTGCGTCGCGCTCGTACTGTTCAAAGCAGTTAAACAAAAAAGGCACATCGGCATGCTCGAAGTTGTAAGTCGACTGCTCGACCTCGTTTTGATGGAAGACATCACCGTAGGTGACCGGACCATGCGGGCCTTGTGCCCAGATGAGGTCATAGACACTGTCGACTCCCTGCACATACATGGCCAGACGCTCCAACCCGTAGGTAATTTCGCCGGTGACTGGATAGCACTCTAGCCCGCCAGCTTGCTGGAAGTAAGTAAATTGCGATACCTCCATACCGTTCAACCACACCTCCCAGCCGAGTCCCCAGGCGCCGAGAGTAGGAGACTCCCAGTTGTCCTCGACAAAGCGCACATCGTGGGTGAGCGTATCTATACCGAGCGCGTTGAGCGATTGCAGGTAGAGCTCCTGAAAATCGTCAGGAGAGGGCTTCATGACGACTTGAAACTGATAGTAGTGTTGCAGGCGATTGGGGTTTTCTCCGTAGCGACCATCGGTGGGTCGGCGCGAGGGTTGCACGTAGGCACTGTTCCAGCGCTCAGGTCCAATGGCGCGCAAAAAAGTCGCGGGGTGGAATGTTCCGGCGCCCACTTCCATGTCTAGAGGTTGCAAGACCACACAGCCTTGTTGCGCCCAAAATTGTTGCAGGCGCAAGATAAGTTCTTGAAAGGTGGCCGGTGCTGCTGCAGTGGCGCTAGGTGTAGAGTTTGAAGGGGAAGCAGGTGTCGTCACAGGGATCGCTCTCTAAAAAAATACGCTGACAATTATACGGGGGTAGTACGATAAAGAAAGGTGCGGCAGTAGTTTTGTCAGTGCGCCAAAGCGGTGGTTTAACCGCTATAATGACTGGCAACCGTAAACCCGATCGACCCTTTACACCGCCTTTCTGAGCAGGAGCTGTGTGTGACACGAGAACACTTAATTATCTTCCCGTTGCGCCTGCTAGGCTGGTTGCCACTGGGTCTGTTGCGCACGCTGGGCTCACTATTGGGCTGGCTGCTCTACCGCAGTAACAGCGCGACAGTGCGAGTTATGCGCTGCAATATTGCACTCTGTTTTCCCGAGTTGACCGCCGAACAACAGGAGCAGCGAGTGAAGGCGCGAGCGCGCGATTTGACGACTCTGTTCTTTGAAACTCTCGCGGTCTGGAACCGCTCGCCGACCTGGCTGGCGCGACATATTGTCGATTTATCGGGTGTCGACCAGCTTGAAGCCGCTATAGCAGAGAGAAAAGGGGTGGTGCTAATTGCGCCGCACCACGGCAACTGGGAAGTGATAGGTATGTGGGCAGCTCAGCGCGCAGCGATGACTTCGCTCTACGACCCGCCCAGCTCTAAAGCGTTTCATGACTGGATTAAGTCTGCCCGCGAGAGGATTGGTGCCAAGGTGTTGCCGACCGATGTGCGCGGTGTTGCCGGAGTGATCAAAGCGTTAAAGCGCGGAGAGATCACCGGAATATTGCCAGATCAACAACCGCCAGCCACCAGCGGTGAATTTGCGCCATTTTTTGGACATCCCGCGCGCACCATGACGCTGGTCGGTAATCTGCTCAAGCGCACAGAGGCCAATGCGTTTATGGTCTCAGCGGTGCGTGTCAAAGGGGGCTGGGCGCTGCATGCACTACCACCAAACGAGCAGCTCTGGTCTGCTGACCAAGACGCTTCTTTGGCGGCTTTAAACCAAGGCGTCGAGGCGATAATCGATTTGGCGCCCGAGCAGTATCAGTGGGAGTACAAGCGTTTTCGAGCCCAACCGGCTGGCTCGCCAAGCCTCTACCCATCGCGCTGGTGAGCGGTGCGCTGCAAATTCAATAACGGCTGAACAGTGACAGGAGAGTGCGATGAAATTTGACAATATCTTGCAAACTATTGGCGATACACCGGTTGTGCGCCTAAACCGCCTGTTTGATGATCGCATAGAGACTTGGATGAAAGTCGAGCGGTTTAATCCCGGTTCAAGCATTAAGGATCGTATTGCGCTGGCCATGATCGAGACCGCCGAGCGCGATGGTCTGTTGCGCGAAGATACCACCATTATTGAGCCAACGTCCGGCAACACCGGTATCGGTTTGGCGATGGTCTGTGCGGTGAAAGGTTACCGTTTAATTTTGACTATGCCCGAATCGATGTCGATAGAGCGACGCAAAATATTGAAAGCCTACGGTGCTGAGCTGGTTTTGACCGCCAAAGAGCTGGGGATGGGTGGCGCTATTGCCGAGGCCGATAAGTTGTCCGCAGCCACTGCCAATAGCTGGGTGCCTTCACAGTTCGCTAATCCAGCCAACTCTGAAGTGCATCGTTTGACCACGGCGCGCGAGATTCTTGCCGACTTTCCCGAGGGTCTCGACTACATCATTACCGGTGTCGGCACCGGCGGCCATATCACTGGAGTAGCCGAGGCGCTCAAACCGCACTGGCCCGATCTCAAGGTCATAGCGGTAGAGCCCGCCGCTTCACCGGTATTGAGTGGCGGCGCCAAGGGGCTGCATCGCCTGCAGGGCATTGGTGCTGGATTTGTACCAGAGGTCTACAACGCCGAGTGTGTCGACGGCGTTATCGGTGTGGATGAGGGCGACGCCTTTGCTATGACGGTGCGCGCAGCCAAAGAAGAGGGGCTGTTGGTGGGTATTTCTTCAGGGGCTTCACTGGCGGCTGTTGCCGATTGTGCAGAGCAGTTGCCGGCCGGCAGCAAAGTCTTAGTGTTTAGTTACGATACAGGTGAACGTTATCTCTCCATTGATGACCTGTTTCAGGGCTGAACAGCGCGACAAGGCAACTGACCATTGAACGATTTGAGTAGACCGCAAAACTGGGGCCTGCAAGTTCCCTTGTGCCTGCAGAGCTACAGCGCACTGGATTGGGTTGGCGGTGCCAGCCTGTTCGCTGTGCCACCGCTGTGGCGCGGTTGGTTGTCAGCTAATCAGTCGCTTACCGCACAGTTAAAAAAACTCTCCGCAGGAGATTTTAGGGTCGAGCTGTTGCGCCAAGAGATAGCCCAACCGCACGCAGATGAGCGCTCTCAGCTCAACTTAGCCCCACGCCAATTGGCCATGATCCGCGAGGTTTTGCTGCACGGCTGTGGTCGACCGTGGGTATTGGCTCGCACCGTGGTGCCGCTCGCTACACTCTCCGGCCCGCTAGCTCATTTGCGCCGTTTGGGAACACGCCCGCTCGGCGAGGCACTGTTTGCGCAGCGCTCTCTGCAGCGCTCGGGCTTTGAGTTCGCCGACTGCCGAAATCTGAACTTTGAGGTTCCAGCACACTACGGCCGGCGCTCCAGATTTACCGTTGCACAGCGGCCGCTATTGGTCGCCGAAATATTCTTAGAGCCGTTCTTAGAAAAAATAAAAAACAAAGAAGAAAGTATTACATGAAAGTAAGCACTTACTTAAAAGCTAACCCTTGGATCCGTCTGATGCGCTTAGATCGGCCAATAGGCACTTATCTATTGTTGTGGCCGGCGGGTTGGGCTGTGCTGTTGGCAACTGCCGGTCAGCCGGATATGGCACTTGTCGGTGTGGTGGCCGCGGGTGTTTTGGTGATGCGCGCCGCCGGCTGTGTCGTCAACGATTTCGCAGACCGCCACTGGGACGGCGAGGTCGAGCGGACGGCGCTGAGGCCACTGGCAAGTGGTGAGATCGCCCCGCGCGCAGCGCTATTGCTGTTTTTCTCGCTGCTCTTTGTGGCACTGCTATTGGTTTTGAGTGCCGGCTCTATCGAGACTTTGTGGTGGGCGGCTGCCGGTGCGGCACTGACTGCACTCTACCCGTTTTGTAAACGTTTTACTCATCTGCCGCAGCTGATACTGGGGCTCTGTTGGGCCTGGTGCGTGCCGATTATCTTTTCACTGCAAGGTGACATGGCGTCGCGCAGCCTCTTCGATGTGGTGCCACTGTTTGTAGCCGTACTGCTCTGGACTATCGCGTTTGATACTTTTTACGCTATGGTCGATCGCGATGACGATCTGCGGGTAGGGATAAAATCGACGGCTGTCTGGGCAGGTCACAGAGATCTCTGGCTGATCGGCTTGTGTCAATTGGGCGCTCTGGTGGCTCTAGCTGCGGCTGGCTATCACTATCACCGCGGTGGATTTTTTGCCCTCGGCGCAGCGGTCGCCGCTGGGCTATTTATGCGCCAGCTGTGGTGGGCGCGCGGGCGCGACAGAGAAGCTTGTTTTAAAGCGTTCCTGAATAACCACTGGGTTGGCTTGTGGTTGTTCGTCATGCTGTTGGCCGATTACCGCTGGGAGATGGTTGGCAGTTAACCGGGATCGCGACAAAACGCCGGCTTGCCAGGCTCGCTCATGGCGTCGCTGTAGCGGTAGCCGTCGAGGTCAAAATCCAGCAGCTGTTGGCTCTCTGTGAGACGATTTTTGATGATATAGGCGGCCATCGAGCCGCGCGCACGCTTGGCGTAAAAGCTAATTATTTTATATTCGCCGTTTTTGCGGTCGTAGAACTGCGGTGTGATCAGCTCGCCATCGAGCTGTGCAGGTTTGACTGCACTGAAGTATTCGTTGGAGGCCAAATTTACCACAACCCCGTGTTGGGTCTCTGCGCAGGTCTGGTTGAGTTGTGCAGTGATCGCATCGCCCCAAAACTGGTAGAGATTGTTGCCGCGTTGATTGACAAATTTAGTGCCCATCTCCAATCGGTATGGCTGCATCAGATCGAGCGGTCGCAGTACTCCATAGAGCCCTGAGAGAATGCGCAGGTGTTGCTGAGCCCATTGGAGTTCTTCGGTCGACAACTGGTTGGCATCGAGTCCCTGGTAGACGTCACCCTGGAACGCGAACAGCGCCGGTTGGGCATTGTCGTGGGTAAAAGGTTCTGACCAAGTTTGAAAGCGCTCGAAATTGAGTGTCGCCAGCTTGTCGCTCAATTTCATTAATCCGCCGACCTCGGCCGGTGTTAGCTGTTGCAATTGATCGATGAGCTCACGCGACGCATCGAGCATTTGCGGTTGTGTTACCGCCGGAAAGTTCTCCGGCCATGGGCTGGGATGGCTGTCGAGTTTTTTTGCAGGAGAGATTACTATCAACATAGCGGAGTCCTTAGCGGATGTTTCGGCGCAACAGTGAGGCTTCTATTATAGTCGCGCAGGTCGCCAGTTAAAGGGGGACGTGCGCGCATATTAAATCGCCAAGGAGAGAGCAATGCAGCGAATAGAAGAGGTCAGCCGAGCGTTACAGCGCGGCTTAGTCGCGATCGTTGTTGGCGCAGCCTTGACAGCCTGCGCAGTGAACCCAGTCACCGGAGCGCGCGAGTTGGCACTGGTCAGCGAAGCACAAGAAATTGAGCTGGGTCGAGCTAACTATGCCAACTACCGTCAGCAACAAGGTGGTGATTATACGCTCCAACCTGAGTTGAGCGACTATGTGGCGGACGTAGGGGCGCGGTTGGCCGCCTTCAGTGACAGGCCTGATCTGCCCTATGAGTTTGTGGTTCTCAACAACTCCACCGCCAATGCTTGGGCGCTGCCTGGTGGCAAAATCGCCATTAATAGCGGTTTGTTGCGCCACCTTCGCGACGAGGCGCAGTTGGCCGCGGTCATCGGCCATGAAATTATCCATGCGGCGGCGCGCCACGGCGCTGCACAGATGAGCCGTTCAATGTTGCTCAATGTGGGGTTGGCAGCCATCGCGGTGGGAACTGAGGGGCAAGCTGCTGAGTGGTTTGGTACCGCCTCGCAGTATGGCGCAGCGGCTTGGATGGCTCGCTATGGCCGTGCGGACGAGCTCGAGTCTGACTATCACGGCATTAAATTAATGGTTGCCGCCGGCTACGACCCACTCGCTGCAGTAGAGCTGCAAGAGACATTTGTTGAGCTCAGCGAAGCGCGCAGCAACGACTTCATCTCAGCGCTGTTTGCCAGCCATCCACCTTCGCAGGCGCGCGTCGATGCCAATCGTCAGCAGGTAGCAGAGCTTGGTGTGGCCGGTGAGCGCTACCGGCAGAGATACGAGCGTATGACCGCAGCGTTAACTGCCGCAGAACCCGCCTATTTGGCGGCTGAAGAGGCGGGTAAATTGCTCCGTCAAAAAGAGTATGACCAAGCGCTGGTAAAGAGCTCAGTAGCGGTAGAACTACTGCCACAGCAGGGGCAGTTTTGGTTGTTGCGCGCAGCCATTTGGCGAGGCTTAGAGCGGCCTGATAAGGCTGAAAAAGCCCTCACTACCGCTATCCGCAAAACCCCCAAATACTTCCTGCCCTATTTGCAGCGAGCGCAGTTGCGTTGGCAGCGCGACGCGATCAGTGAAGCTGCCGCAGATTACCGCGACAGCTTCTCCCGCTTGCAGACAGCTCAAGCCGCCTACTATTTGGGGGTGATCGCACAGCGACGCGGTGATCAAGCCACTGCAGAGAGTTACTTCAGCCAGGCGGCAAAACTGGGGGGCGAGTACGGCCAGCGCGCTGCAGAGCAGAGAGCACAGTTGCGCCAACCTTGATTGGCGTACAATACTCACCGATTAGATAAGACCATGTAAGGATCACGATATTGAAAAGTGGCAATTTGGCCGGCACGGCGATGCCGGTGCGCTGGCTGTTAGTTGTTTCACATCAGTTGCGCGGGTTGATCGACCGATTGGGTGCGCTATTGGGTTGGCTAGTTTTGGCTATGGCTGTAACGACTGCCACAGTTGTCGTGTTGCGCTATTTCTTTGAAATAGGCTCAATCGCTCTGCAAGAGAGCGTCACTTATCTGCACGCCACCGTGTTTATGTTGGGTGCGGCCTATGCGGCTCAGCGCGATCAACATGTGCGCGTGGATATTTTCTATCGCAGTTTTAGCCGTCGCAGACAGCTTTGGGTCAACCTGATCGGCACACTACTGTTTTTGCTGCCGGTGATGGGTTTGTTGTTTTGGTTTGCCTGGGACTATGTCTTGGCGAGTTGGGCGATGGCTGAGCGCTCTAGCGATAGCGGTGGGCTAGCTTACCGGTATGTGTTGAAAAGCTTGTTGCTGGCATTGCCGCTGCTGATGACTCTGCATGCCTTGGTGACGTTGATTGAAACAGCTTTACAACTGCTCGGTGCGACCGAGCCGAATCAGTCGACGCGCAGTGAGGTGAGACTGTGATGGCGGAGTGGATCCCACTGTTCATGTTTGTCTGTGTCTGTGTCACTCTGCTGCTCGGCTACCCAGTCGCGCTGACTCTCAGTGGTACAGCGCTACTTTTTGCAGCAGGCGGCTTGGCGAGTGGTTACTTTGATAGCGCTTATCTGCACGCGCTGCCGAGCCGAGTCTTTGGTGTCATGGAAAATACCACGCTCATTGCTGTACCGCTGTTTGTGTTGATGGGAGTGATGCTGGAAAAATCAAAACTGGCCGAGGAGCTGCTCGGTGCGATGAGTGAACTGCTCGGCGGCTTGCGCAGTGGGCTGCCGCTGTCAGTGTTAGTGGTTGGGACATTGTTGGCAGCTAGTACCGGTATCGTGGGTGCAACGGTTGTCACTATGGGTTTGATGTCGCTGCCAAGCCTGCGCGCGCGCGGTTATAGCGATAGTGCGGCGACTGGCATGATCTGTGCCACAGGAACGCTGGGACAAATTATTCCACCCTCAATAGCACTGGTACTGCTCGGTGATATTCTCTCAACCGCCTATCAACAAGCCCAGCTGAATATGGGTGTCTTCAACCCTAAGACGGTCTCTGTGGGTGATCTATTTGTAGGCGCACTACTGCCTGGGGCGTTGCTGGTATTGATGTATGGCCTCTACTTAACTGTATTTGTGCGCCCCGATAAGTCGGTGGCACGGCCGGCACCCAAATACCCCAGTTTACCGCGACTGCTAGCAACACTAGCGCCACCGATTATTTTAATTGCGGCAGTTTTGGGCTCGATATTGGTCGGTGCTGCCACACCGACGGAAGCGGCTGGAGTGGGTGCAGTCGGCGCCATGCTGCTGGCATTGGCGAAACGCCAGCTCGACTTTAAACGCTTAACTGAAGTGCTGCGCAGTACCGTCGAAGTGACGGCTATGGTGTTTCTCATTTTAATTGGTGCAGCGCTGTTCTCATTGGTGTTTCGGGGCTTCGGTGGAGAAGAGTTAGTCAGTGGCTACTTCAATGCGATGCCCGGAGGTACAACGGGCGCGCTGCTAGTGGTGATGGCGGTCATTTTTTTACTCGGCTTTATCCTCGATTTTATCGAGATTACCTATGTGGTTATCCCCATTGTCGGGCCTATTTTGTTAGCTATGGGTATCGATCCCATCTGGCTCGGTGTGATGGTGGCGATCAATTTGCAGACCTCTTTTTTAACGCCGCCGTTTGGTTTTGCACTGTTTTATCTGCGCGGTGTGGCGCCAGCGGATATTTCTACGCCGGCAATTTACCGCGGTGTTATGCCGTTTATCGCCATTCAACTGCTACTTCTAACGCTGCTGGCGGTATGGCCTGAGCTGGCGACCTGGTTGCCAAATTTAATCTACGCCTAATTAGAGGTTTTATATGACTGACCAAGAACATCAGCCGAGTGGCGAGCTTCTGCTGCAGACGGTAGCGATGCCCAAAGAGACCAACACCAACGGCGATATTTTTGGCGGCTGGCTACTCAGCCAGATGGATATAGCGGGAGGAGTAATGGCCGAGCGGATTGCTAAAGGGCGCACGGCTACGGTAGCGATTTCGAGTATGTCGTTTTTGCGGCCGGTGCCTGTTGGCGGCATCATAAGCTGTTACGGGCAAGTGCTGTCGGTCGGCCGCAGCTCAATCAAATTAGCGCTGGCGGTTTGGTGCCAACCGCGCGGCAGTGAGGAGTTACACCGTGTCACCGAGGGCGAATTTGTCTTTGTCGCCATTGACGAGAATGGCCAGTCGCGACCGGTAGTGGGTGGTTAAATCTTTATTGCGGCAAAGATTTTTTTGCGCAGTGCGTCGCTCTCATTAACCAGTTGATGCCCCGCACCGTCTATTAGAGTAATTGATGCCGCGCTGAAATGGCTTCGAAAGTGCACCAGATTGCTGCGCCAAGCGACCGTATTGTCGCGGTCACCCTGAATAATATTGACTGGGTGATCACAGTGGTGATGCTGAAAAACTCCTATCCAATTTGCCATCGCTCTCAGCCATTGCAGCGGTATTACACGCGTCTGCAGCGGGTCTGCAGAGGATAAAAAGCGGTTGAACTGAGTGTCGCTGCTGTTGGGTTTAAATTTTCTGGGGATACTTTTTAGCCACGGCGACAGCCAGCGCAGTAGATAGCGATTAAAGCGCCAGCCAGCAGGTTCAAACAGCGGTGCAAAGAGGTTGACGGCCAGCCACGGTGATGGGGTCGCTGAGTTTTCCACTAAGTGCTGTAACAGAATGGCGCCTCCGGTGCTTTGCCCAAAAGCGACAAGCGGCAGAGAAGGCCAACTTTCTTGTAGCTCAAGAATAGCTTGCAGCGCCAGCTGGTAGTGGTTGAAATCGTCTATAGATGCGCGTTCGCCACTGCTCAGGCCGTGCCCTGGCAGATCAAAACAGAGTACTTCGCAATTGCGTGCCAACAGCTCGCGAATGAGATGGCCGTAAAGTCCAGTGTGATCCATATAGCCATGCACTACAATCGCTCGATATTGGGGTCGCAACGGCTGCCAGCGGTACCATCCGAGGTTTGCTGTGGCCGCAGTTCGCAGGCTGCCACTGCTAAAAAGTAGATTAGGGGCGGGCTGTGGCAGAGAGAAGTACTGGAGGTGAGCAGCCAGATCGGGATGCGGCTGATCGCTTTGCTCAGCCAATTCTATACTGTGCCACGCGTCACTTTGCAGTCGTTGTGCAGCGGTAGTGTAGCGCGTTTCAGTGGGCGCGCCGCTCATCTGGAACCGCCAACAAAAAAGCCCTGTAGTTTGCTACAGGGCTTTTGCGTACAACAGAGCAAGATTACTTCTCGTTGTCGGTAGCCAGGGATACATCGTAAACACCGGCTTCGCGAGCTTGGTCGGCAATCAGCACGTAGAGCTCAGTTTTAGACTTTGGATGAGCGTCGATAATCACTTTGGCCTCAGGATTTTCAGCGCTCATGCGTTCGACGTTAGCGCGCACAGCCCGGATATCAATACGACGGCCATCGAGTAGAAGCTCGTTGCTCTCGGAGATGCGGAAAACGATATTGCGCTTGGTGGGATCATCGGGCGGTGGCGGTTGGTCGGTAGTCGGCGGACGATTGACGTCGAGTCCAGACTCGTTGACAAACGATGCTGTAACGATAAAAAAGATCAGCATGATGAAGACAACATCGAGCATCGGCGTCAAGTCGATTTCCGATTCTTCTTCGCTGTTGCGACGTTTTCCTAAAGCCATAGGTGTATTACCTTTACTCTTTTACAATGTAACCACAAGGCGGGCATTCTACGGGGTCATCGACCTTTTGCCAATGGTGGTCTGAATAGATTAAGTATGCCAGAAAACAGCCCTAACGCTAATAGTGATTTGTTAAAGAGTCTGATTTATGCCCGAATTACCTGAAGTAGAGACCACGCGTCGCGGTATTGCGCCGCACATAGTGGGCAGTGTGGTCACCGAGTTGTCTGTTCACAACGGTTCACTGCGCTGGCCGGTGCCAGCCGATCTGTCGGAGCAGGTGGTCGGACAAAAGTTACTGGCGATCGATCGTCGCGCAAAATACCTGCTGTTTAATTTTTCCACCGGCAGTGCGTTGTTACATTTAGGTATGAGCGGCAGTTTGCGTCTCGCCGAGCTCGGGACCCCACGCCGATTGCACGACCATATAGAGTGGCAATTTGCCAATGGTGCACGGTTGCGCTACCACGACCCGCGCCGGTTTGGTTGTTGCCTGTGGAGTGCAGGGACGCATCCGCAGTTGGCTGCTTTGGGTCCTGAGCCGCTGGGCCTGGAGTTTACGGCTGCCCGGCTCTGGCAGCGCTCTCGCGGCCGCAAAGTGGCGGTAAAACCTTTCATTATGGACAATGCTACGGTGGTTGGTGTGGGCAATATCTATGCTACCGAGGCGCTGTTTAATGCAGGTATCCGCCCGGATAGGGCGGCAGGTAGCATTAGCCGTAAGCGCTACCAGCGCTTGGCGGAGGAAATAGTTAAAGTCTTGTCTGCCGCCATTGAACAGGGCGGCACAACATTGCGAGATTTTGTCAATGGCAACGGCGAGCCGGGCTACTTCGCACAACAATTATCGGCCTACGGGCGCGCCGGAGAGGCCTGTTTGCGCTGCGCCGGCAAGCTGCGTGAACAGCGTTTAGGCCAACGCAGCTCGGTGTTTTGCCCGCGCTGTCAGCGCTAGAAGACTAAGACTTGAAGCTGTTCGCCAAGGCCTGCGCCACTGGGGCGGGGACGAACTTGTTGACCTCGCCGCCGAGTGAAGAGATTTCTCGCACCAGCGAGGAGGAGATGTAAGAGAGATGTTCTGCCGGGGTAAGGAAGATACTCTCAATGTTGGGTGACAGCGCACGGTTCATATTGGCCAACTGAAATTCGTACTCGAAGTCAGACACTGCGCGAAGGCCGCGCATAACCGCACAAGCACCACAATCGTTGACGAAGTTAACCAATAAATAGTCGAACCCGCGCACCTCGACGTTGTCGATATGCCCGAGCACTTGCTCGGCCAGCGCGATACGCTTTTCGATAGCGAACAGTGGTTTCTTCTTTTCACTGGTAGCGATAGCGACGATCACTTTGTCAAAAAGCTTGGCCGCGCGCTGCACAAGATCGATATGTCCGTTAGTAATCGGGTCGAATGTGCCGGGGTAGACAATGGTGCGCATAGTCAGCAATGCTCCTGTTTGGTCGGGTAGCCTAGTGCCACCAAGTGATGGCGGGGCATACTACGCAATAGTGCGGTTGGCGGCAAGGCGGCGGTAAAGTCGATAATTCACCGCGCCGCTGCTGCGTTGTCGGTGGAGCTGCCAAGTAACTGGCGCAGAAAAAGTTTGATCTGAGCCCAGCTCGCAGTAAATCCAACACTGCTCATCCATTATAGCGCTCGCCTCCAATTGCGCTGCGATTTCAGTCAACAGCGCTTGCGAAAAAGGCGGGTCCAAAAATACACAGTGATAGAGTTGCCGGTCACTTTGCTGCGCCGCGCGGCTTAAGAAATGCTCTGCGCGGGTAGCATGCACCTCGGCTGTGGCTTCAAGACGCTCGACATTGAGGCGCAGTTGAGTTGCTACGCGAGGCTCCAGTTCAACAAAATCACAGCGGCTAGCACCGCGCGATAGCGCTTCAAAACCGAGTGCCCCAGAGCCGGCAAAGAGGTCGAGGCAGTGGCAGTTGGCCAGCTCACCGGTCAGCCAGTTGAACAGGGTTTCTCTGATGCGGTCGCCACTCGGGCGCAGGCCGGGTGCGGCTGTGACAGGGAGTTTGCGGCCGCGCCAACGGCCACCTATCAGGCGCACCGAAGTGGCGGTATTATCGCCAGCATGACTGCGGGCGGAGCGGGCTGGACGACGGATAGTGTACTCCCTGCTGTGGGTAAACTAATGGCACTGGGTGAGGCAAAACCTCCCAGTAAAGAGTGTTAGAATACAATACTTTGCGGGTTCGCGGCCAAGCAGAAGGCTGGTTTGGCGCGGATCAGTTTCATCAACAAACGATTTTCAGCTGACTATATATGAGCGAACAGAAAGCGGCAAAAAGAACCCTAATGGATCGCTTGCGCGGCAGGCAGCCCGAATCCGGCGAGAGCCCCGCTGAGCCGCCCAAAAAACTGGTCGATCGGTTGCGCGCCGCACTGGGGCGGACCGGCAGCGGGCTCAACTCGCTCTTTTTGGGTAAGCGCGAACTCAATGATGAACTTTTTGAAGAGCTCGAAACACACTTGTTGATGGCCGATGCCGGCATTGAGATGACCACTGAGCTTTTAGAGACATTGACTGGGCGTGTGGCGCGCAGCGAGCTGAAAGATAGCGATCAAGTTCAGCGAGCATTAATGCAACTCATGATCGAGCGGTTAAAGCCGGTGGAGCTGCCTTTTGAGACTGCTGCCAAGCCCTGTGTGATGCTGGTAGTCGGCGTCAACGGGGTTGGCAAAACCACCACAATAGGCAAATTAGCCCATCGCTTTAAGGCTCAGGGCAGCCGTGTCATGTTGGCTGCGGGAGATACCTTTCGCGCAGCAGCGGTGGAGCAGTTGCAGAGTTGGGGAGAGCGCAACGACGTGGCGGTGATTGCGCAGCACACCGGTGCCGACAGCGCCTCGGTCGTCTTTGATGCGGTGCAGGCGGCGCGCTCGCGTGAAGTTGATGTGCTTATAGCCGACACGGCTGGACGCCTGCACAACAAGGGCCACTTGATGGAGGAGCTGGCCAAGGTTAAGCGGGTGCTGGGCAAGCTCGATGCCGATGCGCCACATGAGGTGTTGCTAGTGCTCGATGCTGGAACAGGACAGAATGCGCTGGCCCAGATGCGGGAATTTCACAAGGCAGCTGGAGTCACAGGCATCGCCTTAACTAAACTCGATGGTACGGCTAAAGGCGGAGTAATTCTCCCTTTGGCGGCTCAATTCGGTGTGCCGGTGCGCTATATTGGGGTCGGTGAAGCGGTGGAAGATCTTCAACCCTTTGACGCCGAACAGTTTGTCGCAGCACTCTGGGGAGTAGCGCCAGAGACCCTCAGCGCAAGCGAATAAAGTGAGTAAGATGATCCGATTTGACGGCGTCAGCAAGCGTTATAGCGGTGGTAGCGAAGCGCTTAAAAACGTCAGCTTTGAGCTCGCGGCCGGCGAGATGGCTTTTTTAACCGGCCACTCCGGTGCAGGCAAGAGTACTCTGTTGAAGTTGTTGATGGTGATGGAGCGCCCCTCACACGGCACTATACTGGTCAATGGGCACAATATTGGACGGTTGCCACACAGCCAGATACCTTATTATCGGCGCCAACTCGGTGCCGTCTTTCAAGATCATCGGCTGCTTACCGATCGCTCAGTTTTTGACAATATTGCCCTGCCGCTGCAGGTTTGCGGGCTTCCCGGTAGTGCTATTGCGCAGCGCGTGCGCGCAGCCTTAACGGCAGTCGGTCTGGCTGGGCTGGAAAGCAAACGACCGTTGGCCCTCTCCGGTGGTGAGCAGCAGCGGGTAGGTATTGCACGTGCGATTGTTCACAAACCGCGCATTGTTGTCGCCGATGAGCCCACTGGCAATTTAGACCCCGAACTCTCGGCTGAAATTATGGCGCTATTTGCCCGCTTTAAGCAGGCGGGTGTTGCCGTGCTAGTCGCCACTCACGATGTTGAGCTTATCCGTCAAAACCCCTGCCGAGTACTCCACCTCGATCACGGCGCCATGGTCCAGCAGGCCGCTCATGAGTAAAAGACAGACCAGCAAACGCCAAACAAGCAACCCGTTGCGCAGCTATTTAAGCCACCACTGGATGACTCTCGGGCAGAGCCTCAAACGTTTGGGGTCGGATCGGTTGCAGACGGCATTGACTAGCACAGTGGTGGCTATTGCCATTGCACTGCCGGCAGCCCTCTACTTGAGTGTCGAAAATGTCGCTCGCTTGGTGCCATCTGCAGAGCAGCCCGCACGGGTCTCTATCTATGCGCAAACCGGCGTTGACGAACAAGCGCTGGCGGTTTTGCGCAGCCAATTGGAGAAGCGCGCCGAACTGGTCGATCTCAGCTTTACGTCGTCGGCACAGGCTCTGCAAGCGATGGCGCAATCCAGTAGTTTTTCCGGAGCTCTGGCAAGCCTGCCCGACAACCCACTGCCGGCACTCTTTGAGATGAGTATTAATCTTGATCAGCTGGCACTACAAATTGAGGGAGAAGATAGCGCCGAGCGACTCAAACAGCTGCGTAGCCAATTGGCGGCACTGCCCAATGTCGCCGAGGTCGATCTAGACGTGCTCTGGTTGCAGCGCCTGCACGCAATTTTACAGTTGGCCAGAGAGCTCCTCGGCGCAGCTGCGTTGGTATTACTGCTCGGTGTGGTGGTCGTGATTGGCAGCTCAGTCAAGATGGCAATCGACCATCGTCGCGAAGAAATTGTGGTGATCAAATGGGTGGGCGGCACCGATAGCTACGTGCGCCGCCCATTTCTCTATATTGGCGCCCTTTACGGTCTGCTCGGTGCACTGTTAGCCTTGGTCGGTCTTTATATTACTACCGCAGTCATCAACGTCACTGCGAGTGACTTAGCCGCGCTCTATCAGAGCCAATTTACTCTGCGCGGTCCGACGCTAATTGAAGCGATAGTGCTGCTGGTGTGCAGTGCTCTAGTCGGTGCCAGCGCCGCAGCTATTGCCGTCATGGGGCAGTTGCGAGAGATTGCGTCGGAGTAGTTATAGGGTCTTTTTGCATGCCTTGAAAATTCCTTAAAAGTACCAATAAACAAGTAGTTGCAGGGAACTTTTCGACGCTGGAAAAGGACTAATAGATAAGCTAGACTGGTTAGTAGTCTAGTGACGGTCCGCCACAGGCAACGAGCTGAACAGAAACTATCAATGAGAGAGAAAGCCATGAATCAATCGCTTCAAACTATGGAGTGGATGACCCCAGGCAGCAACTTGAATGCTTATATTCAGGGGGCGGCGGGGATTCCCGTGCTATCCGCTGAAGAAGAGAAAAACCTCGCAGAAGAGCTTTTTTACAACGATGACCTCGACGCTGCGCGCCGTCTGGTCCTATCGCACCTGCGTTTTGTTGTCCATATCGCCCGCTCCTATAACGGTTACGGCTTGCCGCTCGGCGATCTGATCCAAGAGGGCAACGTGGGCCTGATGAAAGCGGTGCGCCGCTTCAATCCAGAAAAAGGCGTGCGCCTGGTCTCCTTTGCGGTCCACTGGATCAAAGCCGAGATGCACGAATTTATCCTCCGCAACTGGCGCATTGTCAAAGTGGCGACGACCAAGGCACAGCGAAAATTGTTCTTTAATTTGCGCGGCGCTAAAAAAGAGCTGGAGTGGCTCTCTGCCGACGAGGCGCAAGCGGTAGCAGCCGACTTGGGTGTTGAAGTGAAAGATGTCATGGAGATGGAAAAACGTCTCTACTCGCGCGATGCCACCTTTGATGCGCCCAGCGACGACGATGACGAAACTGCCTTCTACGCGCCGGCCAATTATCTTGAAGATCACAGTGGCGACCCGGCCTTGCTGGCGGAGGCTGACAACTTCGAGCAAGACAGCAACAGTCGTCTGCACACTGCACTGGCGTCTCTCGATCAGCGCAGCAGTGACATTATTCAGCGCCGTTGGCTCAACGATCAAAAGGCGACATTGCACGAGTTGGCGGCTGAGTACTCGGTCTCCGCTGAGCGGATTCGCCAGCTTGAACAGAATGCGATGAAAAAAGTGCGCTCTCTGCTCGAGGGCTAGCACTGCGTCGACTCCACTAAAAAGGCCGCCTTTGGCGGTCTTTTTTATTGCACTATTAACGCAGGTAAAATTAATGTCACCCCGCTTTTTACTGTTTGTCACCGCCGTATTTGGTCTGTTGGGTGTAATGCTGGGGGCTTTTGCCGCACATGGTTTGTCAGCGCACGTGAGTGCTCTGCGCTTGAGCCAGTGGCAAACCGGGGTCAATTACCAATTTATTCACACTCTGGGCTTGGGCCTGCTCTGGGCGGGACCGTTGACAGGCCGTTTGCGCTCAATCGCGGCAAGTTGTTTTATTTTAGGTACGCTACTCTTTAGTGGCTCGCTGTATCTTTTAGTCCTACTCGATCTACCCCAGTTAGGCATGGTGACTCCGTTGGGGGGTATAGCCTATATCAGTGGTTGGTTAACCCTAATCTACGCCGCCATTGGCGATCACTGAACAGAGCAATAATTATGTCAGAAACCACTCAACCCCCTGAATTAAAGCCAGAGTTTAGAGACAAGAGTATTCGATCTTTTGTTGTCCGCGGCGGCCGTTTAACGGAGGGACAGCGACGAGCCTTTGAGCTGGCTTGGCCACAATATGGTCTTAAATTGGCCGATGGCCCGATCGATTTGGTGCAGAGTTTTGGTGCGCTCAAACCATTGGTGGTTGAGGTCGGTTTTGGCATGGGCGACTCACTGCTGGAGATGGCGGAAGCGGCCCCCGAGCAGAGCTTTATCGGTATAGAGGTGCATCCTCCCGGAGTCGGCCGCTTAATTAATGAAGCGCACCAACTGGGTTTAAAGAATTTAAAAGTGTATATGGCGGATGCAAACGACGTACTGGCGGAGTGTCTGCCGGATGAATCGATAGACCGCTTTCAGCTCTATTTTCCCGATCCCTGGCACAAGAAAAAGCACAATAAACGCCGCATAGTACAGCCGGAATTTTTGCGTCTGATTTCGTCTAAGTTAAAACCTGGGGGCATTTTGCATATGGCGACCGATTGGCAGCCTTATGCAGAGCAGATGCTAGAATTGTTAGAGCAGTTCGAGGGGTTAACCAACACCTCCACCGCAGGCAACGGCGCACAGAGCGGTTACTGTCCGCGCCCTGAATTCCGGCCAGAGACTAAGTTTGAACGCCGCGGAGAGCGGTTGGGACACGGTGTGTGGGATCTTCTATTTATTAAGTAGTCAGAGAGGGGAGTGGTATGAGTAAGCGTGTTGCAGTGATATTAGCGGGCTGTGGTGTTTACGATGGCAGTGAAATTCACGAGGCAGTTTTGACCCTACTGCGCCTTGATCGCGCCGCTGCCAAGGTAACCTGTTTGGCGCCAAATATTGACCAGCTGCATGTCATCAACCATCTCAGCGGCGAGCCGATGGCCGGCGAAACTCGCAATGTGTTGATTGAGTCGGCGCGCATTGCCCGCGGCGCAGTTGCCGACATCGCCAGCGCTAAGGTAGAAGAGTTTGATGCCGTCGTCGTGCCGGGAGGCTTTGGGGCAGCGAAAAATTTGTGTGACTTTGCCGTTGCTGGCAGTGAACTGACAATCCAACCTGATGTCGAAACATTTCTGCGCGCTGCTCGCGAACACAAACTGCCGATCGGATTGATCTGTATTGCACCGGCCATGACCGGCCGTTTGTTTGGCAGCGGCAGCCAGTGCACTATCGGCTGCGATGCAGAAACCGCCGCCGCAATTGAGGCGACAGGTGCTGAGCACTGTGACTGTACAGTGACAGAGATCTGCATCGACAGTAAAAATAGGTTGGTGACGACTCCGGCTTACATGGTGGCGCAATCTATTGGCGAGGCAGCCGCAGGGATCGATATATTGGTCGATACTCTGTTAGAGATGGCCTAGTATTAAACCGTAAATTAAACATTCATAGACAGACTAACTAAAAGGATCCGCAATGAAGCACACTCTTTTTAAGGCCGCCACTGCGCTGCCACTCGCCGCGGCTATCGCTTTGGCCGGTTGTAACCAAGAGCCAGAGAGCGCAGCGCCAGCACTTGACAGCCAAGAGCAGAAGCTCAGTTACATGATGGGTTTTACCACCGGTAAGCAACTGCAAACTAGTGGTGTCGCTATCGATCTGGCCAGTTTCAGCGCCGGCGTTGAGGCGGGCCAGAGCGGGGGCGAGCCTGCACTGAGCGAGGAGCAGATCGCCGAGGTGATCGCTGCATTTGAAAGCGAAATGTCAGCGAAAGAGCAGGCCGCCACCGCGGATAGAGAAGCTCAAATGAGTGTCGAGAGTGAAGCCAACTTGGCCGCTAGTAGCGCTTTTCTCTCGGAAAACGGAGCACTTGAAGGCGTTGTGACCACGGCAAGTGGCTTACAGTACAAAGTGATTAATCCCGGTAGCGGCCCACTGCCGACAGCGCAAAGCAATGTCGAGGTTCACTACGAAGGTCGCCTCATCGATGGCACGGTCTTTGATAGTTCGCGCGCTCGAGGCACGCCGGCTCGCTTTGGTATCAATCAAGTCATTCCAGGCTGGACAGAAGCTCTGCAGCTGATGCCAGAGGGCTCAACTTGGGAGTTGGTGATACCAGCTGATTTGGCCTACGGTCCGGCGGGCACGCCCGGCGGCCCTATTGGTCCCAACGCCACGCTCATCTTTGAAGTCGAACTACTCTCCGCTGACGTCGGCGAATAACAACTTTATTAAGAGTGGCCCAAACCTCGTCAGCCGGTTGTGCTGGCGAGGTTTTTTTATACGCGTTCAGATAAACAGAGTCAGTAAATAGGGCAGGAAAAAAGGCGACCATATGCCGGTAAGTCCCATGCCAAGAGTGGCAAAAGCGCCGCAGCGCGGGCTGGTCTCAAAGGCTTTGGCAGTGCCGATTCCGTGCGCACAGATGCCGAGTATCAGACCCTGCCAACGGTCGTCGTCGAGGCCGATACGTCTGTAAATAGCCTCTGCTGCCAGAGCCCCGAACAGGCCGGTCAACAATACAGAGAGAGCGATGATGGCGATAATGCCGCCGAGCTGTTCGGTGACGCCGATGGCTATCGGCGTGGTAACGGATTTAGCGGCGATTGAGCGCAGTAGTTGCTCGTCAATCGACAGTAGTGCGGCAAGCCCCAAGGCTAAAGCGGCTGAGGCCACAGCGCCCAAGGCGACCACGACCAACAACGGGCGATAGAGTGGGGGAAGATGGCGCGCTTGTGCCGCTAAAGGCACAGCCAGTGCCACGGTGGCTAATTGCAGTGCTAAGGTCAGTGCACCATTGCCGCGGTGGTAGTCGGTTATTGGCATAGCGAGGGCGTCGACAATCAAGAAGATCACCGGCGCAGCGATCAGCAGAGGGTGGAGTAGTAATGGGCGTTTAGCGCGCCGGTAACACCATAAACCGGCCGCATAGCCGACTACGGTAATCATGACAGCCGGTGTCGTCTGTACCAGTAGTTGCCACTGCCCAGCGATGGTCTCCAGCAACAGGGTAGTGTTCACTGTTTTAGCGCTCGCTTGTCGCGTATCAACCAGCGCACTAGAAGTGTTAACAGAGCTATAGCTATAGAAGTACTGATAAAAAGAATAGCTACGATGAGTGGCAGCTGTTCATTGAGGTGTTGCGAAAGATAAAAGGCACCTATCGTCGGTGCAATAAACAGTAGTGACAGATGGGCGATCAAGGGTTCGGCGACGCGCCCCAGAGGCGCCTGCCAGCTGCGCCCCACAGTGAGCAAAACCGCCAAAAGCAGTATTAGCCCAACTAAAGCACCGGGCAGAGGCAGCTGCCAGCTGCTGGCCAGCCAGCCGCCAAGCGTATTAAAGGCGACTAGCGCAATGAGTCCGAGCAGGATTCTCAATGCTTTTGACGTGCTGCCTGTAGACGCCAGACAGTGACGCCGAGAACAGCGACAAACATGATCAAAACCCAGGCTGGCATACTCAAGCCGAGCAACTGCCATTGTATTTCTGCACAGTTACCGTCCCCTTGGATCAACATCGCAATGATCTCGCTGGCCGGAAAAGCATCGAAAAGATATTCCACCGGCGGGCCGCAGGCAGGCACTTGGTCGGCTGATAAATTTTGCAGCCAGAGCTGTTTTATCGAAAAGCCACTACCCGCTATGCTGAGCACGGCGATGGCGAGATGTAAGCTGCAATGCATACGGCTCAGTGGTTTGAACAATAGCCCGATGGCTGCGACAACCCCTATAGCCACCACAAAAAAGCGTTGAGTGATACACAGATAGCAAGGTTCTAAGCCCAAGTGCATTTGAAAGTAGAATACCGCGCCGAGCATTGAAAGGACCGACCACAGTACTAGGATGACGTACCAAACACGGGCCGAACTAGGTAAAAGGAGTGAGGCAAACAGAGAGTTATTCATTGTGTGGTCTCAGCAGTAGACATAGGTGGGGAGTCGGTAATTACCACAATTGGCGTTGTTGATCACTGAACGCCTGCAGGCGAGGAAACAGTGAAAAGAAATCTTTTTCAATAGCATCGTGATTGTAACTGAGATCATTCACCAACTGCTCCAAGGCCACGGGTTTTTTAAACCGCTGGCCGACACGATGGAGAATGACGGGCAGATGGTGAAAGTATTGATAGCCTTGCAACCAACTATTTTTGGGTGCTGTTTGTGCAAACCGTTGGGCGCCCTCTGGCAGCAGTTCGAACACCTCTGCTAGATCAGTGTAGAACTGGCAACAAAAGTTATCTAGCTCGTCGCGGCGCAGTTTTTGCCAGTGTTTAGCCAACAGATGATCGAAATAAATGTCGCAGACGATACCTGCGTAACGTCGCCAAGAGGGGTCAAAATAGCGATAGAAATTGGCGACTTCCGGTTGGCTGTCGCCCCAGCGATCTATTTGACGGTGCAGTGCGATGCCCTGTTCTATCGCCACAGGTCGCTCGCCGCGCAGAGACCCTTTGATGAAATCACCTAAAAAACCACCGATCTGGTGCTCGCGTTCGGGTCCAGAGAGTGCGATGTGGGCGAGATAATTCACAGCGCTAGAGACTCTTTAATCAAGCTGATATTGGCTGTAATAACGGCTGAGAAATTCATCAAAAGAGGGCTCGCCAGAGTCGCCCTGCTCAAGTTTTTGTTGCTCTGTGAGGCTCACTTCGGCCAGTTGCACTTGCTGTGCATAAGCTGCTTCTGAGAGCGGGCAACGTTGATAAAAATCGCGCTGTTCGGCGGCTCGTGCAGCAGCCCATTGGTAGAAGGTTTGGCCGCGCTCGGTGAGCTCGGTCAATATTTTTGCCGAAGGTGTCAGCGAGCTGTCGGCAACGCGCAAACGCATGGTGGAGAGAGCCTCACAGTAACCACCCACATCGCTCTGTTGGTCGAGAAGATCTGCGACAGGTGCAAGCTCGTCGAGGAGTTGCTCGGCCCAACTGGAAAACGGTATCTCACTGCCGGCGCGCAGCAGGGTGAGTTCGGGGTCGCGGCCGCGATAGACCATACGGCTCTGGTTCTCGAGATTGTCGCGGCATTCGGCCTCGTCCGCTTCAGGACTGTCGCTGATCAGACAGTAGAGTACGAAAGTATCTAAGAAGCGAATGGTCTCGCTGCTGATACCACCGTTGGTAAATGGATCAAGGTCGAGACAGCGAACTTCTATGTACTCAATGCCGCGCGCACTGAGCGCGTTGATTGGGGCCTCACCCGCAAGGCCGGTCCGCTTGGGTCTGATCGGGCTGTAAAACTCATTTTCAATCTGGAGTAGATGAGTGTTGAGCTGCAGTCGATGGCCGCTGCTGTCGGCGAGACCAATCTCTTCAAAGTCTGGATAAGGTTTAACCAGAGCGGAGAGTAGGGTTTTACGGTATTGGGCGAGATTGTTATAGCAGACCAACAGCGAGCTTTGAGCATCGCTCTGGTAGCCGAGGTCACCCATCCTCAGAGAGGTGGCAAATGGCGCATGCAGGGTGTGTTGATCGTTGCCCAGCGGTACCAATTGATGGCGGCGGCCATTGACGAAGCTGCGACAGACCGCAGGCGCCGCTCCAAACAAGTAGAGCAAGAGCCAAAAGTAACGACGAAAATTGCGGATACCGGCAAGATATTGTTCGGTTTTATAATCGCTCAGCTCAACTGTGGCCGCCTCGTTGGCACGCAGTAGTTGCCAGCTTTTGTCGCTGAGTGAAAAGTTGAAATGGATGCCGGCGATAGTCTGCATAAGCCGGCCATAGCGGTGGCCGAGGCCCTCGCGATAGAGCGTCTTCATCTTGCCAATATTAGAGTTGCCGTATTGAGCGAGAGGGATGTGGCTGTCGCCGCTGAGCTGGCAGGGCATACTATTAGCCCACAGCCGCTCGTCGCCAATGGCGGTGTAAACATAGCGATGGGTTTGGTCGAGCTGCTCAAGAAGAGTGTCTATCGATTGGCTCGGTGGCGTGATAAATTCCAGCAGCGCCTCGGAAAAATCAGTTGTGATTGCTGGGTGAGTCAGCGCAGAGCCGAGTTGAGTCGGGTGAGGAGTTTGCGCTAACAAACCACTTTCTGCGACGCGCAAGCTCTCTTTTTCTAGCCCGCGCACGAGTTCATTCAGGCCACTGTCAGTGCCGGCACGATTGAGTAGCGCCAGGCGCTGGGTGAGAATAGTGGAGGAGCTCACGCAAGCTCAGAGTAACGCAGCTCGCTACCGTCACTGTTGCGGGCCATATCGCCCTGATCGATGAGGATAGGGCGCTGTTTATCGTCGAGCTGAACTTCGACAACTTGAGCGCGAAGCTCTGGCTGTTTAGCGTTGAGTTCGACTAGATAGTTGAGCGCTTCATCGCGGTATCGAAAATGCATGAGAGCAGAGCGGAGCGGCTGCGCGAGCCACTCGCCGTGTTTATCCAAATAATCTTGATGGGGTGTTTTTAACAGGTAGGCGACCATGTTTAACCTTACTGTGAGTCATCTTTTACAGCAGTTTACCTGATCGATGAGCGGTTACAAATACCCTCTGCCTGTGTAGTGCTGTTTGCCAGCTCGAGATCTTGGCAGCTCTGCAATCGCTCGCGGCGATCCGCCCAGTGCAGTAGCTCGAACCAGCCTGTCTGTGTCTCTACAATGGCGGTACAACTCTCGACCCAATCCCCATCGTTGAGGTAGAGGGTCCCTGCAATTTTCTTTAGCTCAGCTTTGTGAATATGACCGCAAATGACGCCGTCATAACCTAATTCAGCTGCGTATTGAGCCACGGTTTTTTCGTACTGCTCTATCGTTTCGCGGGCTTTGCCGACACGCGTCTTAACAGCGTGTGCGAGTGACCAATAAGGCCGCTTAAGTAATCTTTGTGCACTGAAATTGATCCAGTTTAGCCACAACAGAAAATCATAGGCGGCGTCACCCAGCCAGCGCTTGATGGGGGAGAAGCGTATCCAGTTATCGAAACGGTCACCGTGCAAAAGCAGTAATCTTCGACCGTCTGCAGAGATGTGTTCCATCTCGTGTTCTACTCTGACACCGGAGAGCGTCTGAGTGACCAGTCTGCGCATCGCGTGATCATGGTTGCCAGGTATATAAAATACCTCAGTACCGGCGTCGGCCATGGCTAAAATACGTTCAATAATTTGTTGATGTTTCGGCGGCCAGTGAAAAGAGCGTTTGAGTGCTAACAGGTCGATAATATCGCCGACCAGATAGAGTTTTTTGCACTGCACTGTGTTTAGAAAGTCGAGTAAGTAGTCGGCCTTACACGGTTTGCTGCCCAAGTGAAGATCTGAGATCCATACTGCTCTGAGAGAGTTGAGCGTGACAGGTGGGCGAGTGATTGCGTTCATAGCGTACTCCCAGTTTGAAACTAGTCCACTGAAGCCAGTGCTAAGCTAGACAGTGAGTGATCACTACTGGCTGACCTGGAAATTGATCGACTCTGCTTCCAGAGCCTAGCACTCAGTCGACTCAAGCTCTCGCGGCGCCCAGCGGCTAACCACTCGGCTAAAGCGCGAGCGACATTGGGATAACTGCGCGCGGGGCTGGGTGTGGTCTCTAACCAGTCGCTAATTAACTCTCGGTCGAGACGCCGGGTGCTCCATCCTAATCTCAGCTGCTCTAAGGCCATCGCGTTAGAGAGCTGTTCTATCTGCCCTTTGACAGGCTTGACCAGCAGGCGCTTACCCATGGATAAGGCCTCACTGGGCAACTCAAAACCGGCATTGCAAAAAACACTTTCACAGCGGGCGAGATCGGCGGCAAAGCCGTCCCGCGATAGTGGTTTAAATTCGCAGTTATGCGTCGTCTGTGCAACGCATTCGGGGTGATAGACGATAAATTGTTGATCCGTTATTTTCGCCAGCAGATGGCTGAGTTCGGCTAAATTTTCAAACGGCAAGTAGACCAACACAGTAGGCTCTGAGTGGCTTGAATGACACTGATGAACAGGGTCTACAATGGGCGGTAAAATGCTCTCTCCAAAAGAGTCCCAGTGCAGCCCAATGGCCGTATCTACAGGTGCCAGCCGATTCATAATGGCGAAATTAACACTCCGGAAAGGGACCTTGGGCACCCTGTATCGAAAAGCATTTTGATGACTAATGCCAATAACGGGAATTTTCTGCCGTTTTGCAGCGTGTGCTGTAATGGGTTCGTAGTCGTTCAGAACGGCATCGTAGCCAGAGAGATCCAGCTCATTGATGTCGCGTCTCAGCTCACTAAGATTGAGGCATTTAAGAGTTTTAAGCCAGTTAATGCGGCCTTGTTCGGTGGCAAAAGTGAAACCCCTGCGGGTTTGATACTCACCAAAGCGCTGCATATCAAAATACTGGCTCGGCTCGCGGCCGCTGAACAGGAAGTCTACTTCAATGCCTACTTTGGCCAATTCTGGGGCCATGGCGTGTGCGCGAGATATATGACCGTTGCCGGTACCCTGCACTCCAAATAGTAGCTTCACAATCGCTCTCCTAGCTTACTTGAAAGGTTAAAAAAGGGGTGTGCTGATGAACTGACCTAAGGCCCACTGTGCGCAGGTGATACCCAGTAGAGCGCCAACGGCGGTATCGGTGGGGAAGTGGACGCCCAAGCAGATACGGCTCCAGCCGATCCCTACCGCCCAAAGGTAACAAGGTAAGCTGAGCGCGGGGAAAGCCGCGCTGATTATAGTGGCGGTTAGGAACGCTCCAGAAGTGTGCCCAGAGGGCAGGCTAAAACGGTCAGAGGGAACCACTGCACTGACAACGCCAGGCAGAGTTTCCGGTGGACGAAAGCGTTTAAAGCTATTTTTGAGCAGCCAGTAAAGAGGCCGTTCAACTGCAAAAGCCACTGCCATCGCTGCGGCAATGGCAGACCAGCCCTGCCAGTAAAGTAGCAAAGCGACCAAGGGATAAAGAAAACCATCAGCGCTGCGCGATAGCGGTTTTGCCAGTGCCAGCCAAATATCGAACTGCGGTCGAGCCAGTACCCAGCTGAACAGTGAAATATCGAGCTGTTGGATTTTGCGCAACAGCAGTACATTGTCAGGATTGATATTCATACCGCCACGTTAGGCGGTAGATATGTCACTCAAATAGAAAAATGATGGCACTTTTATGACAGCGCAACTAATCCGATTTACTGATTGACTCCATACACCGTGCCTGGGCGCAGTCGCTCTACCGTTCGCGCCCCCACATAGTAAAGACACGGCACCAATATCAGTGTGACCAGTGTCGCAAATAACACACCAAAAGCGAGTGAGACCACCATGGGTATTAGGAAGCGCGCCTGCATACTGGTCTCCGCCATAATCGGTGCCAGCCCGGCGAAGGTGGTAATAGAGGTGAGTAAGATAGGGCGAAAACGATCGCCAGCGCCCTGAATCAGGGCGGCCTTGAGACCCACTTTTTCGTGGCGCAATGCACAGACGCGATCGAGCAGGACTAAGTTGTCGTTGACCACCACGCCTGATGCTGCAAGCACCCCGATAAAGGACATGAAACTGACCTCTAGGCCGAGCAGGAGGTGGCCAAACAGTGCCCCCATAATACCAAACGGCACTGCCACGAGAATTCCAAAAGGCTTTAGGTAGGAGCGAAACTCAACCGCCATAATCAAGTACATCAAGCCGAGCGACAACATAAGGAACTTGATCACCGCAGCGCTCAGTTCATCCTCTTCGCGCTGATCGCCATCTTTGACGACACGCACCGCAGGGAATTGGCTGTGCAGCTCATCGGCGATCGTGCCGTAGAGTTGTTGTGATATCTCGCCGAGTGTCATTTCGCCTTTGGTCGCACTGACGCTCACCTTGACGCTGCGCTGACGATCTTGGCGGTTAATTCTAGAGTAGCCGGGAACATAGTCAGTTTCAGCAACCGTATAAAAGGGTACTTGTGTGCCGTCATTGAGGCGAATGCGCAGATCATCGAGGCTATCAACACGACGGCGATCGTCTTGTGGGTAGTGGACCATGACGCGAATATCATCGCGTCCGAGCGGTATCCGCTGTGCTTCGGCGCCGTAAAAAGCCGAGCGCACCTGGCGCGCGATATCGCTGAGACCTACACCGAGCAGACTGGCGTGCGGGCGCAAACTGATATCTAAATCGTGTCGTCCCGAGTGAATGTCATCGCGGATATTGCGGGCTCCCGGTAGCAGGGCAGCGCGCTCTTTGACAAATTTAGCCGCAGCACTGAGTTGATCGAGATCGTTAGAGGTCAACAACACTGACGCCGATGGCACATTGCGGGTGATACTGGCATCGACTGTGAAGCTGCGCGCCTCGGGAATTTCACCGATATAGTGCTGCCAGCGCTCACCGATTAAGGCGCTGGAGACTTTGCCGCTGACATCGGGTTGTAGTTCTAGCGCCAGGCGAATATTGTCGCCAAACATGAAACTAAGCTGGTTCTTAACCAATTTTTCGCTATCGATTTTGGCGCTGATCTCGGGATCATTGAGTAGTTTAGCTACGGCTCGTTCGGCGCGCAGAGTGATCTCCTCTTTGGCCTCGCTCGGATGGCCTGAGGGCATATTGATGCGCATAAAAATAAAATCAGAGGCGACATTGGGCAGGAAGCTCTTTTTGATATAGCCAGCGCCCACTAGAGAGAGGGAGAGCAGCAGGCCCAGGGTAAACAGCACCAGCGTTAATGCGCGCCACTTGAGTGCCAAATTGAGAAAAGGCATGTAGCGGTCGCGGCCAAACGCTGTTAAGCCGTTGACGCAGCGCATACGCAGATTGTGCAGACGTAACAACCAACCGCCAGTTGGCGTGCGCTCGGGGCGCATATGCGCAAGATGCGAAGGGAGGATATAAAACGATTCAATCAGCGAGAAAGTTAGCGCAACAATAGTCACCGTAGGGATTGCCCAGATGAGTTTGGGCCATACCCCAGGCAGAAACAGCATAGGAGCAAAGACAATCATCGTGCTGAGCACGGCCAGGGTGACCGGTTTGGCTACTGCTTGCGCGCCTAGGCGTGCGGCCTCAATGCCGCTATAGCCGCGCTGCTGATAACTGTAGATGCTTTCGCCGACAACAATAGCGTCGTCGACAATGATCCCCAAGATAAGTAGGAACGAAAACATCGAGAGCATATTGAGTGTCAGTCCGACTCCGGGCAGCAACCAAAGTGCCCCCATATAGGCGATAGCAATGCCCGCTGAAACCCACATGGCCAAGAGTGGGCGCAGAAATAACATCAAAGTGATAAAGACTAAAACTAGCCCGCCCAAGGCGTTGCGAGAGAGCAGCTGCAAACGGCCCTCGTACATGCCCGACATATCCAGCCAGGTACCCGCAGTTAAGCCGTCAGGGAGGACGCTGGCGGCATCGGCGATATAAGCCTTTACAGCATCAGTGCTGGCGACAATGTCGGGTTGTTTGCCGACGTAAACGCCGAGAAAGATGGCTTTTTGACCGTTGAAACGCGTCAACCGGCTGGTCTCTGCGAAGGTATCATAGACGGTGGCGACGTCGCCTAACTTAAGCTCAGTGCCATCGTTTGAGGCATAGATAGGGATCTCATAGAACTCTTCCGGAGAGTAGGCTTGGCCGCGGGTCTGGATCTGCAGATCCCCGGCTGCGGCGCGGACGGTGCCGGCCGGCAAGTTGAGAGAGCTGCGCCGGATAGCGCTGACCACTTGATCAAAGGAGAGCCCAAAGCGGCGCATTGCCGCCTCGGAGAGCTCTACAGAAAAGCGCCGCTCAGGCACCCCCCAGAGATCAACCGTATCTATACTCGGCAGCGCTGCGAGCTGATCGCGTACCCGCTCGCCGTAGTGCTTTAATACCAACTCATCAACATCGCCAGCGATGGCGACGCGTATCACTTCGTTGCGCTCGAGCAGTTCGCGCACAATAGGCCGCTCGGCGTCGACCGGGAAGGTGGTAATTGCGTCAATTTTGCCCTTGATGTCGTTGAGCATTTTGCTCATTTCTGCATCTGTGTCGAGCTCGACGGTGACTCTACCGGAGCTTTGTCGTGCGCTAGAGCTAACTCGCTTAATACCGTCGAGATTGTAGATCGCCTCCTCAATGCGGATGACAATCTGTTCCTCGACCTCGCGGGGGCCGGCCCCGGGATAAGGCATGCTCACCTCAATAAAATTGACAGGTACGGTCGGGAAGACTTCTTTGCCGATATCGCGAATACCGACAAAACCGCCGACAACAATCAGAATCATCAAGAGATTGGCGGCTATCGGGTTATCGATAAACCAGTTTATTGAGCGCTTCACTTCAGCGGCGCTCCATTCTCAAGCGGGGCGGCATTTTCTAGCGGAGTGACTTGCATACCTTCGATAGCGAGCGAGAGCTTGCTGGTGACCACCCTGGCCGCCGGTTCAATCCCTCTAACTACAACAGTCTGCTGACGGTTTTGAATGACTTGAATCTGATGGAAATGAATCCGGTTGTCACTGTCTACGAGGAGAATTTGATCGCCTCGGTAGAGCGCAGAGCGGGGCAGTTCTAAAGCGTTTTCAACGCTCTTACCAGTGATTTGTGCCTCGACAAAAGCCCCTATAGGAAGTTGCGATGCCGCTGCGCCATTCACTTCGGCGATGGCTACTAACATGCGACTGCGTCTATCCAGGGCCGCTTCGCTGCGCACCAGTTGTCCCTGCCATTGGCGCTCGTTGAACAGGTCGCTCAGAGTTATGCTCACCGCCGGATAGGCGCTGTGTTGCTCGGCTTGTGGAAGCGCAATCAGCTCAGCTTGGCGCAGAGTCAATGGCAAGCGAATCTCTACGCTGTCGCGGGCGTACAGACGTCCAAGGCGACTACCGGCAGTGACAAATTGGCCGACATTGACGTTTATCTGCTCTACGCGGCCGTTAAAAGGGAGCTCTAGCGTGGTGCGCTCTAAGTCGAGTAGCGCTTTATCTAGATCGGCTTGGGCCGCCAATTGCGCTGACTGGGCGGCTGCAAGCTGCGGCTCGCGCAGGAACAGAGAGTTGGCGACGTCATCACCCAAGTCGCGCCATTCGCGTTCGGCTTGGCGGGCTCGGCCGCGCTCAACCGCGAGAGCCTCATTGGCTTTAGCCAGCTGTGAGCGGGCGCGGGCGACGACAAATTGATAGTCAGCCGGTTCAATGCTCAAAAGGGTTTGGCCTGCGTTGAAGAATCCACCGGCGGCAAACTCTGGTGCCACTGAGACAATTTGCCCAGAGACTCGGGCTACTAGATCGACGGCGACCTTTGGCTCGACAGTCCCTTGAGCGGCAATAGTCAGGGTAACCGACCCAGGCGAGGCTGTAATAACGGTGACTTCAGGCGCCGGTGGCTGAGGCCGCGGTTGAGGCGTGGGTTTGGGCTTGAGGACAACGACGCCAACGACAGCAGCTATTCCAATTAACAGGGTGATCACAGCAATCAAATTGCGTTGGCGCTGGGCAGTGCGAGTCTTAGCCATTGGGCTTCCTTGGTTTTGTACCGATGCATCGAACACCGGCAAGATCTAAATTATAACGCTTAAGATGCGATTTAGATGACAGCGAACAGTGGCTGAGCGGTTAATAATTGTCGCGATCATTGATGTCGGCATAGGTATCGCGGTCCAGCAGGCCCTCGCTGTGTGCGACTGCGGTCGAGACAACGCAATCGCCGGTGATATTGACCGCGGTGCGGATCATATCGAGCAGGCGATCGACACCAATGATCAGAGCAATACCTTCGACGGGCAAGCCAACCTGCTGCAACACCATCGACAGCATAATCAGCGCTGCGCCGGGTACGCCGGCGGTGCCAATCGAGGCTAGGGTGGCAGTGGCTATCACCGCTAAGTAACCGCTCAAGCCAATATCGATACCGTAGGCCTGGGCGATAAATACCGTGGCGACACCTTGTAGAATGGCCGAGCCATCCATATTGATGGTGGCGCCCAACGGAACTGTGAAAGAGCCGACAGAGGGATTGACTCCTAGGCGGTTCTCCACCACGCCCAAGGTGATTGGCAGCGTCGCGTTTGATGACGCGGTACTAAAGCCAAACAGTGCGGCGGGGCGGACATTTTTAAACAGAGTTATTGGGTTGAGCCGGGTCAGAGCCATTAACAGTAGTGGGTAGACGATAGCGCCGTGGAATAACAGTACGCCGACAACGGTGAAAAAGTACTTGCCCAGCGCAATAATCGCACCAAAACCCTCGGCGCTAAACAGCGTGGTCAACAGTGCAAAGACTCCCCAAGGGGCCAAGTGCATCAATATAGTTACCATGCGCATGTTGACGTCGTTGATGCTCTGGAAAAACCGTAGTGCTGCGACACCCGGCTCGCCGACCTGGGCCAGCGCAACACCGACCAGCAGGGCGAAAACAATAATCTGCAGCATATTGCCCTCGGCCATCGCCGCGATAGGATTGGTCGGAAAAATACCGATTAAGACCTCTTTGATTGTCGGCGGCAGAGGCGCTGAATAACTGCCTTCAAAACTGCGGTCTAACCCGACACCCGGATCAGTGATATTGGCAAAGACGACCGCGGCAGTGATCGCCAGTGCGGTAGTCACTAGATAAAAACCAATGGTTTTAGTAGCGATTTTTCCAAGGCTGACGCCCGGGCTAATAGTCGCGGTGCCTACGACGAGAGAGACAAACACCAAAGGCACCACCAGTAATTTGAGCGAGGCGATAAATACCTGGCCAACCAGATCAAACACCGAATCTATCACCCAAGCCAGCATGGGGGTGAGTTCACTACCAAAACTCGCATTGAGTAGAGAGCCGAGTAGTACGCCTGCAACCATGCCAAAAAGAATTTTATTTGAAAGCGTCACGCGGTGGACTCCAAAAAGAGAAAATGGGTGGGTTGGGCTCGCCAACCAGCCCAGCAATGTTATCATGGCCAGCAGACCGGTCACCTGCGCACTGTAAAAATTAGGCGGACCAACTTTAGCTGCTAATTCCGAGCAGCCAGAACGGAGAGTTACCATGTCAGTCGAAAAGTTTGAAGCCGCCTATCGCTCAATCGTAGGTGAGGTCGACGACCTCCAGCGCCCGGGTTTACTGGATACTCCATTGCGCGCAGCCAAGGCGTTCCAGTACCTCACGCGCGGCTATCAGCAATCGGTTGAAGAGGTGGTTAACAATGCGCTGTTCCCCTCTGAGAGCAGCGAGATGATCGTGGTGCGCGATATTGAGCTTTACTCGATGTGTGAGCACCATCTGCTGCCGTTTATTGGCCGTGCCCATGTCGCCTATATTCCCCAAGGCAAAGTGATTGGTCTGTCCAAAGTGGCGCGTATCGTCGATATGTTTGCTCGCCGTTTGCAGATACAAGAAGATCTCACCGTGCAGATCGCCCAGGCAGTTGAAGGGCTGACCGGTGCCGCCGGTGTCGGCGTCATCGTAGAGGCCAAGCACTTGTGCATGATGATGCGCGGTGTGGAGAAGCAAAATTCATCGATGAAAACTTCGGCCATGCTCGGCAGTTTCCGCGATGATCTCGCTACTCGCAGTGAGTTTTTGTCGCTGATTAAGGCGTAAACAGAGTAGGGCGGCTATAAAAGCCGCCTTTTACTCAAGCCCGAGCTTTTCCCACAGCGCATCGACGCGCTTGACTACTTCGTCGCTCATTGCGATCGGCTCACCCCATTCGCGACAGGTTTCACCCTCGAATTTATTGGTGGCATCAAAACCGATTTTTGAGCCGAGCCCGGCCACGGGCGAGGCAAAGTCTAAATAGTCGATCGGGGTGTTCTCAATGATTGTGGTGTCGCGCGCGGGGTCCATGCGGGTCGTCATCGCCCAGATAACATCCTGCCAGTTGCGCACATCGACATCGGCGTCGGTGACCACCACAAATTTGGTGTACATAAACTGCCGCAAAAAAGACCAGACGCCCATCATTACTCGCTTGGCATGGCCGGGGTACTGCTTGCTCATGCTCACTACCGCCATTCTGTACGAGCACCCTTCGGGCGGCAGATAAAAATCGACAATCTCGGGGAATTGCTTCTGCAGAATTGGCACGAATACTTCATTGAGGGCCACGCCGAGAATTGCTGGTTCGTCCGGCGGCCGGCCTGTGTAGGTGCTGTGGTAGATTGGGTCGCGGCGGTGGGTGATGCGCTCGACAGTAAATACTGGGAAGCTCTCTACCTCATTGTAGTATCCGGTGTGGTCACCAAACGGGCCTTCATCGGCCATCTCTCCCGGAAGCAAGTGTCCCTCTAAAACGTATTCGGCGCTGGCCGGTACCTGCAGCGTGCTGCCCAAACAGTTGGCAACAGCGGTTTTTTCGCCGCGCAACAAGCCGGCAAAAGCATATTCAGAGAGTGTATCGGGTACCGGTGTCACGGCGCCCAAAATTGTCGCTGGGTCGGCGCCGAGTGCGACCGCGACAGGGTAAGGTTGGCCAGGGTTGCGGCGCTGAAATTCACGAAAGTCCAGGGCGCCACCGCGGTGCGCCAACCAGCGCATAATCAGCTTGTTTTTTGCGATTTTCTGCATCCGGTAGATGCCGAGATTTTGCCGCTCTTTATCCGGTCCGCGGGTAATCACTAGCGGCCATGTCACCAGTGGGCCGACATCGCCGGGCCAGCAGGTTTGTATCGGTAGTTTGTCGAGATCGACATCGTCGCCTTCGAGCACCACCTCTTGGCAGGGCGGCTTGGCGGCGACTTTGACCGGCATGTTGAGCACTTGCTTAAAGTCGTGACGCTTCTCCCACAGATCGCGCAGCCCTTTGGGCGGCTCTGGCTCTTTGAGGAAAGCCAGCAGCTTGCCGACCTCGCGCAGGGCTGTCACCGACTCTTGGCCCATACCCAGTGCGACCCGCTCGGGGGTCCCAAACAAATTGGTGAGAACGGGTGTGGTGTGACCGACTGGGTTTTCGAAGAGCAGCGCAGGACCGCCGGCGCGCAGCACCCGATCACTAATTTCTGTCATCTCTAAATGGGGGTCGACGGGCTCGTGAATACGCAGAAGTTCACCGCGCTCCTCGAGCAGTTGAATAAAGTCGCGCAGATCTCGCAGCTTCATTTTCACCCCTTATTTGCGGCGCATCGCCCCAAAAAACGCATCGTTGGTTTTAAACCCTTTGAGTTTCTCAACGAGGAACTCAGTCGCGGGAAGGTCTTCCATATCGTGGAGCAGTTTGCGCAGTATCCAAACCTTCTGCAACTCTGCCTCATCCATCAGCAGGTCCTCGCGGCGGGTGCCAGAGCGGCGCACATTAATCGCTGGATAGACACGTTTTTCAGCAATCTTGCGATCTAGGTGCAGCTCCATGTTGCCGGTGCCTTTAAACTCTTCATAGATGACTTCATCCATTTTAGAGCCGGTATCGATTAGCGCAGTGGCGATGATTGAGAGACTGCCGCCGTGCTCGATATTGCGAGCAGCACCAAAGAAACGCTTCGGTTTTTCCAGTGCATGAGCGTCGACACCACCGGTCAGCACCTTGCCTGATGAGGGCACAACGGTATTATAGGCGCGTGCCAAACGGGTGATTGAATCCAACAAGATGACGACATCTTTTTTGTGTTCAACCAAGCGCTTGGCCTTCTCGATAACCATTTCGGCCACTTGTACGTGGCGCGTGGGCGGTTCATCAAAGGTGGAGGCAATCACTTCACCGCGCACAGTGCGCTGCATCTCGGTGACCTCTTCGGGTCGTTCATCAATCAACAAAACAATAATGTAGCAATCGGGGCTGTTGCGAACGATCGATTGGGCGATGTTCTGCATCATAATGGTTTTGCCCGCTTTGGGCGGCGCCACAATGAGGCCACGCTGGCCTTTGCCAATTGGCGAGACCAGATCGATGATACGACCGGTAAGATCCTCGCTAGAGCCGTTGCCGGATTCAAGGCGTATAACATCGTCGGGAAAGAGTGGCGTGAGGTTCTCAAAAAGAATTTTATTCTTAGAATTTTCTGGCGCATCGAAATTGATCTGGTCAACTTTGAGCAGTGCAAAATAGCGTTCGCCATCTTTGGGTGGACGAATTTTGCCAGAAATACTGTCGCCAGTACGCAAGTTGAAACGACGAATTTGGCTGGGCGAGACATAAATATCATCGGGACCAGCTAAGTACGAGGAGCCGCCGGAGCGCAAAAATCCAAAGCCGTCAGGGAGGATTTCGAGTACACCATCACCGTAGATGTCCTCGCCACTTTTGGCGTGGCGCTTGAGCATGGCAAAGATGATATCTTGTTTGCGTGAACGGGCCAGATTATCGAGGCCTACAGTAGCGGCCATTTCGACCAGTTCGGCAATGGGTTTTTCTTTCAGTTCAGATAGATTCATACGGGCTTTTTAGTGGTTGAGAAAAATTCGGCCTGCAATAGGCGAGCGCAGAGGCGCTAAGTAACAGACAGTAAAGTATTTTGATAGTGCGTAAGGGAGGCGGGCAAGGAGTGCCGCTCTGCACTTGGATGTAAGGAGTATAGCGCCGTCAGGGCAAAGCGCAACAGCAAAATAACTCTCCCGCAACACACTGGCCGCGGGAGAGTGTCAATTAAAGCAGTGCGTCGATAAATTCGTTGAGCTGTGACTTAGAGAGTGCACCCACTTTAGTGGCTTCTATCGATCCGCCTTTAAATGCGAGAATAGTAGGAATACCGCGCACGTTGAACTTGGCGGCGGCTTCAGGATTCTCGTCGACATTGATTTTGCAGATCTTCACGCGCCCTTCGTACTCATCTGCCGCCTGATCCAGCAGCGGTGCAATCATCTTGCAAGGACCACACCAGGGTGCCCAGAAATCAACCAGTGTAGGAACATCAGCTTGTTGTACATCGGCCTCGAAGCTGCCGTCAGTGACGTGGATAATCTTGTCGCTCATCTTTAATCCTCGCAGTAGTCTATTAATGTTGCGGCGCAGTGCCACGGCTTATAAAAATTCAATCATATCACTTCGCTGCGCGAGGTGACAGATTGTCCCGACCTCGGCCTAAGATTAACTGGCCAAGTAGGGCGGCGGTGGCTCCTGGGCCGCCACTGAGACTGGGTCTATATGGATGAGTACCTCGGCGCCGGGATAAACGACCATCAGTGCCTCTTCTATGCGGTCTGAAATCACATGTGCCTCGAGTAAATTGAGGTGATCATCGAGCTCAATATGCACTTGGATGAACGTATCGGTTCCCGCCCGGCGGGTGCGCAAGTCGTGGTAGCCGCGCAGATCGCGTTGCGCCGCCAAAACCTGTTTAAGCGCTTCGCGCTCTTCTTCGGGGAGCTCTCTGTCCATCAGATGGTCGCCCGCTTCACGGACAATCTCCCAGGCGCTGTAGAGTATGAAAAAGCCCACCGCGAGAGCCAATAGAGGATCCACCAACCACTGCCCCTGTGCGGCAAAGAATAGCGCGACAATAACTGCTGCATTGACGAGCAGGTCGCTTTTATAGTGAAGCGCGTCGGCGGAGATAGCAGTTGAACCGGTTTTAGCCACCACGTAGCGTTGAAACAGAACCAGGCCCAAAGTCAGCACAATCGAAATAACCATAACCGCCTGACCCAGAGTAGTGGCGCTGGGCAACACAGGGTTAAATAAGCGCTGTGCCGCTTCAACCAATAAAAACGCAGCTGAACCGGTAATAAAAGCTGCTTGGCCAAGTCCTGCAAGCGCTTCGGCCTTGCCGTGGCCGAAGCGATGTTCGTGATCGGCTGGGGTCAAAGCATGGCGCACGGCCAGCAGGTTGATCGCTGAAGCGAGGGCATCCAGGCAGGAGTCGACTAGGGTAGCGAGTAGGCTGATCGAATCTGAGCGCGACCAGGCGTAGAGTTTCAATGCGATGAGCACCAGCGCTACGCCAGTAGAAGCATAGGTGGCCGCACGCATTAATCTGGCAGCTTGTGCCGGTTCGACGCGGTTTGCTAAGGAGCTGGAAGCGGTTTGTGTCATGGTGGCAGTTTAACAGAATTGTCCGCTACAAAAGAGTTCGCCTGGCAGTTATTCACTATCGAAGGCGGCGACAACAGAGTTGAGAAAACGATAACCCAAAGCGGTCGTTTGCAGCCGCTCCACACCGGGTTCGAGCAGACCCTCTCGGCGCAGGCGAGCCAGAGGCGTGGCTATAGACTCAAGCGGTAGGCCTGTGCGAGCCTCGAACAATTGTGCAGAGACACCATGGCGAAGACGCAACGCGTTGAGCATAAACTCTAAAGGCAGCTCGTTGTGCCCGATAATTTTGCTGCCGGCACAAGGGTTGCTGCGTTGCAGATAATCTTCTGGGCGCCGGCTATTGTGGCTGCGCGTTACCTGCCAGTTGCCGTCGCTGATAGTGGTGATCTTGGCGTGTGCGCCGGCGCCTATAGCAAGATAATCGCCAAATTCCCAATAATTGATGTTGTGGCGAGCCCCGCCGGCACTCTGGTAGGCAGACACTTCATACTGTTCAAAACCGGCCTTGAGGAGCCGCTGATAGCCGCTCAAGGCAATCTCATCGAGCGTCTGTTCGCCGGGCAGTGTTGGGGGCCTAGAGTAAAAGGCGGTATTGGGTTCCAATGTCAGCTGGTACCAAGATAGATGGTCAGCACCACTCTCTAATGCGCGTTGTAAATCCTCCATTGCCAGCTTTGGGGTCTGCCCGGGTAAGCCGTGCATCAGATCTACATTGATGCGCTCAAACCCCGCCTTTTGGGCCATGCCAATCGCCAGATGAGCCTCATCAGCGCTGTGAACTCGGCCGAGCTGATCGAGCTGCGCAGCACTAAAACTCTGCACGCCGATACTCAGCCGGTTGACGCCTGCGGCCCGGTAACCGTGGAAGCGGCGCTGTTCAGCGGCACCGGGGTTGGCTTCTAGAGTGATTTCAATATCGCCAGTAAACCCCAGCGTCTGCTCGGCAGTGGTTAAGATCTCTTCTATGGCACGAGCGGAGAACAGTGAAGGGGTGCCGCCGCCAAAAAATATGGAGTGCAGTGGCCGACCCGCGGCAAGGCCTAGGGCGTTGCGCAGTTCGCGCTGCAGCGCCGCCACATATTCTGTTTCAGGCAGTGCTTGTGGGGCGGTATGCGAATTAAAGTCACAGTAGGGGCACTTTTTAATACACCAGGGAATGTGTACATAGAGAGACAGTGGTGGCAGCGCAGGGGAGCTCACCCGGGTAAAAAGTTGTCGAGTGCGGCAATCAGTTGGGCGCTGGCGGCTGCGCGGTGGCTGAGGCGGTTTTTCTGTTCGGCGGGCAGCTGTGCGGCGGTGCAACCCAGCTCTGGTAGAAAAAATAGTGGGTCGTAGCCAAAGCCTCCCTCGCCTTGAGGTTGAGTGGTTATCACACCGCTCCAGCTGCCGTGGCAAATAAGTGGGGTGGGGTCTTCGGCGTGGCGCAAAAAGACCAGTACGGCATGGTATTGCGCCGCGCGCTGAGCAACCTCGACGCCCTCAAGTGCCGCCAGTAACTTATCGCAGTTGTCACTGTCGCTAGCCGCCTTGCCGGCATAGCGCGCCGAGTAAATGCCCGGTGCGCCGGAGAGAGCATCGACGGCTAATCCGGAGTCGTCAGCGAGTGCCGGCAGTCCGGTCAGCAGTGCCGCGTTGCGAGCTTTGAGCAGTGCGTTTTCGACAAATGTACAGGCGGTCTCTTCAGCTTCGGTGACATTAAAATGCGCCTGCGGTACCACCTGCCAACCGCGCGGTTGAAAGAGAGTTTGCAGCTCATCTATTTTTTTCTGATTGCCGCTGGCCAAAACAATCTGTTTGCTACTGCTATCACTCTTCATAAAAGCGTTTCTTAAAGTTAAACGTTCTCGGCGCCAGTTGCGCCGCGGTAACGGTGATATCAAAGCTGAGAAAGGATTCGCCATCAATCTTGAACGGGGCCAGATAGTAGATAGCATCGCCTTCATCAATAGTGAGGAACTCTAGAGTCTGCTGCTGTTGAAAAATATTGCTGGCGAGCCCACTGAGCTCAGCGGGGTGAGTGCGGTTGTCGCTATCGACGACGGCAATATTAACCAAGCCAGCATCGCGCGAGCGCCGCAGCTGGTAGCTGTTGGCGACCTCTGGCTGCAAAAATGTACTGTTAAAAGCACTGTAGACGATCCGATAGCCATCGCCGAGAGGCACCTCGACCGCCTGACAAAAAGAGGCGATCAATAAACACAGTGGAACCCAGAACAGTGCGCGCAAACGAGACATATAAAGACCTCCCTAGTTAGCGGCGGCTCAGTTGATAAACCGCTGTTTCGGTAAATACGTTAGGCATAAATCCGGTTAGCCAGCGGTCGGGCCAGCCAGTGGCTAAACGCTTGCGCTGCAAAATAGCAATACCTCGCTCTGAGCAGAGTTGTTCAAAGTCGCGGTAGGTAAAAAAGTGGATGTTGGGAGTATCGTACCACTGGTAGCTGAGCTGTTTAGTGACCGGCATACGACCTTGCAAGGCGAGGTAAGCGCGCGCCCGCCACTGGCCAAAATTGGGAAAGGTGACAATACACTGCCGGCCGATGCGCAACATCTCGTCGAGCACTAAATGGGGGTAACGCATCGCCTGAAGTGCCTGTGTCATTACCACTGTGTCAAAGCTCTGATCAGCAAAGTTATCTAAGCTGTTATTGAGGTCTTGCTCAATGACATTGACGCCGCGGGCAATACAAGCCTGTATGGAGTCGGGATCAATTTCCAGCCCATATCCCCGCACTGCGTGTTTCTCAGCCAGTTCGTGTAACAGCGCACCATCGCCGCAACCGAGGTCGAGTACCCGCGAATTGGGGGCTATCCAGCGTGTAATAAACCCAAAATCGTCTCTCATTGGCGTCGCTCCACGGTCTCTGCTGCGCGCGCCAGGTAGGCCCCGAGTGCCGCTTGATAGCGTGGATTGGGCAGTAGAAAGGCATCGTGGCCTTGGTCTGATTCAATTTCGCAATAGCTGACATCGCGGCCCGCGGCGACCAGAGCATCGACAATTTCGCGCGAGCGATCTGGGGCAAAGCGCCAGTCACTGGAGAACGAAATCACCTGAAATTGACAGCGAGCGCAATTAAATGCCGCTTGCGGATCGTTGTTGTATTCGCGAGCCAGATCAAAGTAGTCGAGCATTTTAGTAATCAGTAGATAGCTATTGGCATCAAAGACGCCAGAAAACTTATCGCCTTGATGGTTGAGGTAGCTCTCTATCTCAAATTGCACCGGATCGGCGCTGCCGGTAGTAAAGTCTCCCAAGCGCAGATCGCGGCCAAATTTTTGTCCCATCAGGGCATCTGATAGATAAGTGACGTGGCCGATCATTCGTGCCAAGGCCAGGCCGCGCTGTGGTGAGCGACCCTGTGCCGCATAGTCTCCATTGCAAAAATCGGGATCAGATTTAATCGCCCGGCGGGCGATCTCATTAAAGGCGATATTTTGAGCGCTGAGTTTCATTGCCGAGGCGATAACAACGCAGTGGTCGAGCAGTTCGGGGTACTCCAGAGACCAGCGCATCGCCTGCATACCGCCGAGACTGCCGCCGACAACGGCAGCCCAGCGATTGATGCCAAGGCTATCCATCAGCAGCCGCTGTGAGTTGACCCAATCGCGCGCGCGCAGTGGTGGAAATTCAGCGCCCCAAGCCCTACCGGTAGCTGGGTTGATCGACAGCGGGCCGGTACTGCCAAAACAGCTGCCGATGTTGGTCGGGCAGACCACAAAAAAACGCGAGGTATCGATCGGTTTACCGGGACCTATGTAGTGGTCCCACCAGCCGGGACGGCTATCGCCTGGATGGTAGCCGGCGGCGTGATGATGGCCGCTGAGAGCGTGGCAGATCAATATGGCGTTGTCACCGCGACCATTGAGCTCGCCGTAGCACTCGATCTCAAGCTCGTGGCGCTCCAACACCTCCCCGCAAGCGAGCGTCAGCGGTTGCTCAATAGCAACTGTGCGGCTGGCGACGATACCGACTGAGTCGGCCTGCGGAGTGTCAGACATAGCGGGGAGTATTACTCAATTCTATTTGATAGAGACGAGTCTAAGTTTGTAATCGAGTGAGGACAAGCAACGATCACAACAAAATACCCTGAAACCAGTTAAAAAACATCGGCAGTCCGCGATCGCGCACCATAATCAGGACAAAAATAGCCGCCATAGGCGACAGATCGATCATGCCCAGTGGCGGTATCACTCGGCGGAATACAGAGAGGTAGGGCTCTATAATCTGCTGGACTACCGCCAGCATGGGATTGCCGTGACCGCCGACCCAGCTGGCGATGATGAGAATAAAAATCCCCCAAAAATAGAGGTCAAACAGCAGCACTAAGAGTGAGTAGCTGGCGCCGATAGATGCCGCCGGCAGCGGATTGCCGCCAAATGAAAAAAAAGCCACACGGATGCCGAGCACAGCGACTAGGGCGGCGATGTTAAAGCGGCCGATCGGGGGCAGCAGGCGACTGAGCGGTTCGACTACTGGCGCTGAAAGTTTAAATACCATTTGCGACAGAGGATTGTAAAAATCCGCACGCAGCGCTTGCAACAAGATTCGCAGCAGCAGCAAGGTGCTGATTAATTGTAAGAGTATTCCCAGCAGGTAGACCATCGTTTTATTCTCCCTCAGGTGTCACAGGTGGCGTCAGCTCAGCCGCCATCTCGGCACTGCGCTCTGCGGCACCCAGCATCGCGGTGCGCACGGTCGCCTCCAGCCCCTGGCTGGCAAACAGCGCCAGCGCCCGCTCGGTGGTACCGCCGGGCGAGGTGACTTTGCCGCGCAGGGTTGCCGGGCTATCACTACTTTGCACAGCCATATTGGCGGCACCTTGCGCGGTTTGGATGGTAAGCTTTTGCGCTGTTTCTGCGCTGAGCCCCATCTCCTCTGCCACTTTGGCCATCAGCTCCATGAGCAGGAAAAAGTAGGCGGGGCCACTGCCAGAGAGTGCAGTTATGGTGTCTATCAATCTTTCTTCTGCGACCCATTCGGCGATGCCGATAGCGCTGAATAAGCCCGCGACTAACTGTTTTTGTTCGGCGGTCACAGAGCCGTCGGCAAACAGCCCGGTGGCGCCTTGTTGCAACAGTGCGGGGGTATTGGGCATGGCGCGCACAATCGGTGTGGCGCTTCCCAGCCAGTGGCTGAGAGCGTGACAATTAATACCCGCAGCGATAGAGATGACTACCGGTCGATGCTCTAAGGCGGGGGCCAGCCCCTCGGCTACCTGCGCCATGACTTGGGGTTTTACCGCCAAAATAATGGCATCGGCGCGTCGTGCACAACTGACGGTATCGAGTTCAGTGGCAACGTTGACGCCAAAGTCGCCGGCCAGAGATTCGCGCGCACCGCGGTTGGGCTCACAGACAGTAATCGCCTCCGCGCGGTGGCCTGCAGCGATGATTCCGCCAATTAAACTGCGCGCCATATTGCCGCCGCCAACAAATAACAGAGAGTCCATAGGAGAGGTCCGTAGTGATGTGCAGATTGTAGCGGTTTATCCTAACCCAGTGGCGCTCGTGCGCCAAAAATATCGCTGCCAATGCGAACAATAGTAGCTCCCTCAGCAATCGCCGCTTCGAGATCACCCGACATACCCATCGACAAAGTGTCCATCGGTTGTCCGCGCAGCCCCGGTAGCGTGGCATTGAGGGTGTCGCGTAGTTGGCGCACCGCAGCGAAAGCTTGACGCTGCTCAGCGAGATCTGTGCGCGCTTGTGGGATGGCCATCAACCCGCGCAGACGCAGTTGCGGCAATAACAATACCGCTTCAGCTACCTCGGTCAACTGCTCTGGCAGCAATCCAGATTTGCTCTCTTCGCGATCGATATTGATCTGTAAACAGATATTCAGCGGCGCCATCTCTACAGGGCGCTGCGCCGCTAGGCGCTGGGCTATTTTGAGACGGTCGACGCTATGTACCCAGCTGAATAACTCGGCGGCACGCCGTGCTTTGTTTGACTGCAGTGGGCCGATAAAGTGCCACTCCAGTGTTTCGGTGAAACCGCTCAATGCAGAAATCTTCTCCTCTGCCTCTTGCAGATAATTTTCACCAAAGGCCTTTAGGCCGGCAGCGTGTGCGGCAACAATATCCTGTTGGGGCTTGGTTTTGCTCACCGCTAATAGCTGAACGCTGTTGTCAGTGCGGCCAGCACTGTGCAGAGCGTGTTGCACACGCTGTTGCACGGCGCTAATGTTGTCAGCTATTGAACTCATGACAGTGGCTCATTAAATCATTGGTTGCTAAGCATACTGCAACTGACGGCAGCGGTTAACCGCCACCGCCCCAACCGCGAGGTATAAAGTGGATATTAATCAATTGCTGGCTTTTAGTGCTGCGCAGGGCGCTTCAGATTTGCACCTTTCGGCGGGTTTGCCGCCGATGCTGCGAATTGACGGCGATGTGACCCAGGTGAATCTGCCCGACCAGGCAGCGGCCGATGTCGCGGCGATGATTGAGGCGACCTTTGGTGAGGGTGAGTCGGGGGCAGCACGTCGCGCTGAGTGGCAGCAGCAGTTGGAGTGTGATTACAGCTATGAGCTGCCAGGGACTGCGCGTTTTCGGGTTAATGCTTTTGTCCACAGCCGCGGCCCCGGTGCGGTCTTTCGGACTATACCCAGCCAAGTCCTGAGTCTCGAAGAGCTTGGTCTAGGTGAAACCTTCAAGCGTTTGGCGCAGTTGCCGCGCGGTTTGGTGCTGGTGACGGGACCGACCGGATCGGGCAAGTCGACCACGTTAGCTGCGTTGATTGATTACATTAACAACAGTCGACAGAGCCATATATTAACCATTGAAGATCCGATTGAATTTGTTCATCAGAGCAACCGCTGTCTGATCAATCAGCGCGAGGTTCACCGAGACACCCACAGTTTTAGCGCTGCATTGCGCTCCGCACTGCGTGAAGACCCCGATGTCATTTTGGTCGGTGAGCTGAGAGACCTCGAGACAATACGCCTGGCGCTGACGGCAGCGGAGACCGGCCATCTGGTTTTTGCCACCCTGCACACTTCATCGGCGGCGAAAACAATTGATCGGATTGTGGATGTCTTTCCCGCTGCAGAAAAATCTATGGTGCGCTCCATGCTCTCTGAGTCACTGCAAGCGGTGGTCTCGCAGACACTGTTGAAAAAGATCGGCGGTGGCCGTGCGGCGGCACACGAAATATTGATCGGTACCAGCGCAGTGCGCAATATGATCCGCGAAGATAAAATCCCACAAATATACTCGGCACTGCAAAGCGGTGCTGCGGTTGGCATGCAGACACTCGACCAGCACCTGTTGCAGTTAGTGAACTCTGGAGTCATTGAGCCGGCGATTGCCGCCGTGCAGGCGCGCGCACCGGAAGTTTTTCAGTGAGCGGCCAATTGCTCTAGATAACGCTGCACAATGAGTGCAGCAGCGAGGTCGTCGATCTGATCGTGAGCCCTGGGGTTGTCGAGTTGTCGATTGCGTTGGCGCGCCTCGCGGCTGCTCAGACGCTCATCTACCCAACTCACGGCAATACCCGTGCGGCCATTGAGGCGGTTGCCAAAGCGCCGCGCCAAACGCGCCAACTCGCTGTCGCTGCCGTCCATATTCAGCGGTAAGCCGACCAGTAAGCGGACCGGTTGCCACTCTTCAATCAGTCTGGTTATAGCCTGCCACGGCGGGCCGCCATCTTTGCAGGTGAGAATCTGCAGTGGCGTCACCAAACCCGTTTGCGTGTGGCCAGTGGCGACACCAATTTGCCGCAAGCCAAAATCAAAACCGAGCAACTGTTCAGATTTATTGGAATTCAACAGCGACTACCCGTGGCCGGCATCGGGTGCCAGGGCGCTTAAATCTACACCGATCGATTGCGCTGCCGCCTGTTGGCGCTCGGCCATAGGGGTGCGAAAAATAATATCGCTGTTGGCAGGTACAGTCAGCCAGGCATTGTCGGCCAGCTCTTGCTCGAGTTGGCCTGCCGACCAGGCGGAGTAGCCTATGGTAACCAGTGCGCAGTCTGGTCCGCGGCCCACAGCGATATCGGCGAGGATATCTTGCGAAGCGGTCAGGCAGATGTCGCTGTGCAGATGTGTGGTTGATTGCCACTGGCGCTCGCAGGCGTCGTGCAGAATAAAACCGCGATCGCGCTGCACCGGTCCGCCGTCAAATAGAGGTGCCAAACCGCACTGTTCATCAAATGTCAGTTCGAGTTGTTTGAATACCGTACTGATCGGAATGTCGAGCTGATGGTTGACGATAAAGCCCATTGCCCCCTCTGCGGTGTGTTCGCAAAGGTAGATTAAAGCGCTCTCAAAAGTGGGATCGTTGAGCCCCGGCATTGCCACTAAAAAATGGTGTTTGAGAGATTGGAAAGAGGCGGGTGAAGAGTCAGTCATAGTGACAATATGGCGGCGCACAAACTATTCTGCAACCCCAGTGCTTTCGAGTTGGCGCACAATTGCGGCCATTAACTTGTCGGCGATAGGGATTTGGGTGGCGGCTTCAATTTCGCGAAGACAGGTGGGGCTGGTGACATTGATCTCGGTTAAATAGTCGCCGATGATATCGAGGCCAACAAACAACAGTCCTCGCTGTTTTAGGCTTGGCGCTACGCTCTGCGCAATTTCGCGATCGCGATCGCTCAACGGTTGTACAACGCCGCGACCACCGGCGGCGAGGTTGCCGCGGAAGTCACTGCCAGTCGGCAGGCGCGCTAAACAGTGATCGATCACTTCGCCGTCAACCACCAAAACGCGCTTATCTCCAGCGTCGATTTGGGGCAAAAAGCGTTGCGCCATGATCATTTGTGTGCCGAATTGGGTCACTGTCTCCAAAATAACATTGAGGTTTTGGTCGCCTTCGCGAACGCGAAAAATTGAGCTGCCACCCATGCCGTCCAGAGGCTTATAGACTACATCGCCGTGCTCGGCATGAAACTGTTTGAGGCGAGTTTGGTCGCGGCTGACCAACAGCGGAGGTGTGCAACCAGCAAATTGCGTGGCAAAGACCTTTTCGTTGCAGTCGCGCAAACTCTGGGGACGGTTCACCACTAGTACGCCATCCCGTTCGGCGGCCTCGAGTATGTAGGTTGAGTAGATAAACTCACCATCAAAAGGTGGGTCTTTGCGCATGATAATGGTGTCGAGTGTAGAGAGCGGTTGATCCACCGCGGCGCCCAGTTTGTGCCAATTTTGCGCATCGTCGAAAACTTGTAGAGCACGCATAGCGGCGCAAGCTTTGCCGTCCTCAATGTAAAGATCGCTCTGCTTCATATAGTTCAGTTCGAAGCCGGCGCGCTGAGCCGCGAGCAGCAGGGCGAGCGTGGTATCTTTCTTAAAGTTGATGGTCTCGATGGGGTCCATCACTACCCCGAGTTTTCTAGGCATTGGCCGCGCTCCGTCGGTTCTGGTCAGCTGGCATCCATTGTCACCTGAGCGAGATGGATTTGCCACTGTGGCACAAGTATTAATAGCGTTAGAATATAAAATACAATTTGACCGGCACTACGCCGTTACTAAGAGCTAAATCTATGGACCTATCGCCCTATCTGATAGTGGTTATCGACGACAGTCAAACTGTGCGCGGCGCAGCCTGTGCAATCCTGGAGAAAGAGGGTGCGCAAGTGGTTGAGGCGGTGGATGGGTATGACGGTCTGGCTGCCGTAGTTGCCAAACAGCCAGATCTAGTGCTGGTTGATATTATGATGCCGCGCCTCGATGGCTTGCAGTTGACAGCAATTCTCAAAGGGCACAGTGAAATGCGCCACTTGCCGGTTGTCCTGGTCTCGAGCAAGCAGAGCTTGTTTGATCAGGCGCGGGGCAAACTGATGGGTGCAGATGGCTACTTAGTTAAGCCTTTTAGTGCAGATGAGCTGTTAACCGCAGTGCGTTCGGCTCTTCTTCGCAGCGATGATCAAAACGCCAGCAGAGGCGATGAATAATATGGCTCACTCCGACGGGTTGGATCGCTCGGCAGCTTCCCCCGCGCAGCGCTTTGCGACCTTTAGTTTAGCAGGGCAGAGTTATGCGATCGCCCTTGAACAGCTCGCCGCCGTAGTGGCTCCGACGCCACTAGTCGGTTTGCCGCACAGTGCCAGCTGGCTGCTCGGGATCACAGCTTGGCGAGGTCGCGCTATTAATGTGGTGGATTTGGCACTGCTATTGGGTTTGGAGCTGGGATCGACGTCTCCAAGCCAAAAATGGTTAGTTATAGAGTGGTGCCAACAGTGGTTGGCGCTACAGGTTGACGGCGTAGGCGCAATCATTACGGCCCTCGACAGCCAACAGGCGGCCCCTTCGAGTGCGCTGGGCGCGCTGGGCAGTGGTAGTGTGATCGACCAGCAGGGGGGCAGCTTGAGCAGGTTGAGTGTCGACAAACTCTACGCCTATTTTAATCAACACAGCCCGTTTTTATCAGGCGCGGCGAGCGGATAGAGCGGGCCGGCAGCGCACTAGAGTTGTGGTCGGTCTTGCAAATAACGAGAGTAAGTATATGAGTGTCTGGATAAAACGAACCCTGTTACTGCTGGTAATAGTCTCTGCAGGTGTCTGCGCTGTCTTTATTGAACAGCTCTACCGTGCGCAATTGGCCGATCAACAGTTACTCGATAACAGTGCGGTTTTGCGCAGCGAACTGCGTCAAATAGACCCGCTCAGCCATTCGGTAGCCACGGGCCAGCCGGGGGCATTTGCACGCTTGGAGGAGAGTGATCAAGCGCTCTATCGCAGCTGGGGGCGGCTCTACAAGCAGCTGTACAGTGAAGCGAATGGTCGCGCCCAACCACTGTCAGAGTCGGTACGTAGTTTTGCCCAACAGTTAGTCGTTTTGCGTCGCGAGTTAGCTGGGTTGCTCGGGCAGCGTCAAGCAGCGAGCGATTGGCAAAAATTAGTGGCTGCATCTGCGCGCGCTCTACCGGTGCTGGAAGAGAACTTAGCGGAGCAAGTTGAGACTCTGATTGCCGCTGATGCACAGACTGCTACGGTAGTTCTGGCCCAGCAGCAGTTGTGGCAACTGCAACGCTTTGACCGCGGTTTAGCCGAACTGGTGGGTAGTGAAGTAGAGAAGGCTGTGCTTCAACTGCAACAGACAGCGGCGCAAATCAACCAAGCCCTACAAGCTCTAGAGACCATTGCTGCAGGCAACGGTGCAGCGACTCAGTTTCTCGAGGTGAGTGAAGCGCTAGCTGGTTTTGAGCGCAGCTTGCCGAATTTTGTATTGTTGCAAAAAGGTACAAAGCGAGCGGGTAGTTATCCGCAGCCGCTGTTGGTGGAGTTAGACCGTATTGAGCAAGAGATTCGTCGCCGAGCGGCACAGCCGCTCTGGCAGCGAGCCGCTACGCCGCTGCGCTGGGCGGCCATAACTACGCTGCTGACAGCACTGCTTTATCTACTGATGGTATGGCGTACAGCACGCGCCAATACCCGTTCATTGCGACTTCACCAGCAGCAGCAGGAAGCTGAGCTGGAGGCGTTAATCAGTGAACTCAATGCGGTCGGTGAAGGTGATTTAACCCGCCAATTAACTGCCCAGAGCGGTACCACAGCGATATTGGCTGAATCACTCAACAGCGCTGTGGAAGCGCTGCGCAGATTAGTCGCCGCTGCGGCACGACAGTCGCTGGAGATCGGAGAGCAGAGCGAAGCACAGCAGAGCGCCTCGCAAGCGTTGCAGCAGGGTGCGCAATTACAGCTCGAACAGCTCGGCGCGGCCAATAAAACCTTGCAGCAGTTAGTGGCATCGGTAGAGGCGACAGCGACACGTGCGCGAGAGTCGCAAAAAATGGCCGAACAGGCGCGTCAAACTGCTGCAAAGGGGGCTCTGCGAGTTGCCGAGAGCTCTGTCAGTATGGGTCAGATAGACAGTGCGATTGGGGCTGCGGCTGGCTCTCTTGGCGAGCTCAAAGGTAGCGCTGAGCAGATCGGCAAGATTGCCGCGGTTATTTCAGAAATTGCCGACCAGACCAATGTTATGGCTCTCAACGCCGCTATCCAAGCGACAGGCTCCGGCGATGAGGCGCGCGGTTTTGCCGTAGTCGCTGATGAAATTCAGCGCCTTGCTGAAAGTGCTGCGGGTGCGGCTGCTGAGATAGCTGAACTGCTCAGCAAAGTTGCAGAGCATAGCAGTGAGGCTGATCTGGCGATGCAAAAAAGTTGTGTTGAACTCGGCGAGGGCAAGCAGCGTATGGCCGCGGCCGGAGAGGCGCTTGAGGCGATTGAAACCAGTACCAACGTGTTGCTGCCAATTATTGCCGAAATTTCTGACAGCAGTGCAACGCAAGCGGGTCAGGTCGAACAGATAGCGGCCAGAGTGGATGAAGTAGTGCGTCAGGCTAATGCGACCTTGTCGGGCAGCCAGGCCAACGCACAGAGCAGTGACCAGTTAGCCCTGTTGGCAGTTGAAATGCGTCGTTCGATCAGCCACTTTACGCTGGGGGAGTTAACCCCGACAAACAGTGAAGGGGCAGAGCAAGGTGCAGCGCAAGATGAATATGAGGCGAACCCTCTAGAAGCCTTTGAACGCGAGATAGAACAGCTCCTGGCCAACACACCTAAGCCGGGTGCCGAGCGCGAATGAGCGGTGCCGAACTAGCCTTGCAGCTCGACGAGCATGTCGCCTCTGCCGCAGCTAGTTTGGCTGGAGGCCTACCGCAGGCGGCGCCATGGACTGAACTATACGGGCTGTTGATAGCCGCCAATCGACGTGAGGATGCCGCTCGACTCGAACAAGCTTTTGCTGCCAAACCAGCTCAACAAGAGCAGCTTACGCCCACCCAAGCCGAGCTGTTGGCGCAAATTTATTGCCGACAAAAAAATGCGGCAAGCCATTCAGATGCGGTGTTATTTCGAACTTCGCTGATCAATTTTTACACGGCTAATGAGCAGAATTGGCAGCCGCCTAAAGAACTGCCGGCCTGGACAATCGATGAGCGCTGGCCAGTCAATTGGACGGCACAAATCGCAGCACTAGCTCCGCAGTCGACAGCTCTGATGCAGTCAGAGCCCGCTTCAAAATCGACGTTTATGCGGTTGCTGGCTGAATTAGATCTAGCCTTTCACGGTCTCGACAGCCAACCGCCGACGCTGCCCGAGCGAAAAATAGTTGCGCAATGGCTGTCAAACTGGCCGCTTGCACAGCCCGCCGCGAGTGGCGTAGAGCGCTGCACTGCCGCTCTAGCGATTGAGTTACGGGCAGATGTCAGGGCATTGATATCGGAATTAGAACATGCCGAGTTGAGTGAGGGTGAGATTCAATCAGGTGCGGTCACTCATTTATGCGAAGCATTGATAGTGATTTTACCGCTAGCTACTGCACAGCTGAGTGGTCTCTCATTTGCGCTGCCGTCGCTACTCAACTACCTTGAAAATAGTGAGTCTTGGGCGCCCTCTATTCAGCAGGAGTGGATAGAGATGTTGGTTGAGCTGGAATCTCTTCTCTGTGCTGCAGCGACTACAGGCAATAGAGCAGTGAATGCCTTACAGGCGCAGCGGCAAACTGCACAGCGGGAGTTAGCAGAGCAGATCGGCGTTTCTATTATTGGTGTGGAGAGATTGCTCGATCACCACCAATTGCAAGCTATTGATAATGCGCTGTTGGTACAGCTTAAGCTGCAGTGCGAGCAGATCGCGGCGTTGCTGGTTGTGCTTGATGAGCCAGATTTCAGCCTCGCTGTTGCCCACATAGCGAGGCAGTTAGATCAGCGCAACAGAGAGCTGGACCAGCGTATACGTACAACCGAGTTAACCACAATTGCAGACTTACTGGCTGCGTTGGAGGTGGTTTTAGCGCGCCGCTATCGGTCTCAACCGCTACCGATAGCAGCTTTTTCGCCAGCGGCTCAGATGGATCTGATCGATGTGGCGAAAACAGTGGCGCTACACGATTGGCGTGGAGGCCAATATGGCTGAACAAAATCGAGACTTACAAAAATTATTTGTAGAAGAGGCTCATGAACGACTCGCAGCACTCTTGCAGCTGGTAGAACCGGTAGTGGCAACTGCGCCACTTAGTGCACAAGTGGTGAGCCAATTTTGTCATCAACTTCATGGTCTTAAGGGGAGCGCGAGGATGGTGGGTGCCGAGCGGTTGGCGGAGATGGCGCACATCTTGGAAGGCGAGTTGAGTGACTCTGCGACCGTGGCAAAGCGCAGTCGCCTGGAGTGGCGAGAGCGAGTAGATAATCTTCATACGCTGCTCGAGTCGAACTTTACTGACGAGCCCCCTATTGACTCTGGTGCTGCTCCGCTTGCCCCCGCTGCATTGGCGCTGAGTCAGCAGCGCATCGCAGTTGAGCCTGGTGCGCTGGATAACTTGATCCACCAGATGGTCGAGGCGGGCGTCGCTCAACAGCTGTTGCTGAGCCAACTGCAAGCTGTGAGTGAACAGCTCCCTAAAGCTGAGTATAGATCACTGAAGCTGGCCCATCAGCGTCAGCTGGTGCTTCTGGAGGCACAGCAGCGACAACTTATAGCGTTGCGTATGGTGCCAATTAACAGTGTTTTGCCGCGCTGGCGAGAGTTGGTTCGGACAGTCTCGGTTGATCTAGATCGCTCGGTTGAGCTGCGCATTGATATAGATACTAGCGCTCAAGTCGACCGAACAGTTTTGGAGCAGCTTGTGCCGCTTGTCGAACACCTGCTGCGTAATGCCATCTGCCACGGTATCGAACCGCGCGAGCAGCGCAGCGCTGTCGGCAAAGGCCCGAGTGGCCTAATAAAAGTCAGCTGTCAGTGCCGTGAGGCGGTGTTGACGGTGGTCGTCGAAGACGACGGGCGCGGCATCGATTTCGATCGGCTCAGTGAAATTGCGGCCCAGCGCGGTCTTCTGCACGGCAGCGATGCTCAGCGCCAACCGCTGTTGATCGCAGCGCTATTGCGCGGGGGGTTGAGCGGTGCCAGTCAGCTCTCGGCGATTGCCGGGCGCGGAATAGGCCTGGCAGCTGTTGCAAGTACGGCGCGCGATCTGGGTGGTGCGCTGCATCTGCACAGCGAGCCGGGCGGCGGTAGTCGTTTTGCTCTGGATCTGCCGATATCCATTGAGTTGCGGCGCGTTTTAGCAGTGCGGGTCGGCGGCTGCGACTATCTGCTCAGCGGGCGCGCAGTCCAGCGTGTAGAGACCTTTGCCTCACTCAGTGAGGGTCGTGAAATCTGCGGAGAGAGCTATCCGTTGGCGGATCTGGCCAAACTTTTAGGTTCCAAGCCCACTCAAGCTGAGCACTCCAGTGCCGCAGTTTTAGTGGATTGCGATGGTTGGCAGTTGGCGCTGCGTGTCGACAGTGTCGGCGACTACAGTGAGCAGCGAGTAGAATCACTCGGCGCGCCGGCCACACTAATCCCCGGTGTTGCGGGCGCTCTGTTGGGCGATGATGGTGCCCCGCGCTTGGTGCTCGACCTGCTCGATCTGTTGCGCGCGGTGCGCGCGGGTCAGTTGCCGCTGGCTGCCGAGCAGCTTTTAGACCGCTAGTCACTGATGCGTGTGTCCCACCGGGCGAACATTATTGCTAGAATGGCGCTCAAATTAAGCCACTTTACTAGGTAGTTCTCCATGTCAGACTTTCTCATTGCCCCCTCAATCCTCTCGGCAAATTTTGCCCGTCTCGGCGAAGAGGTCGACAATGTATTGGCCGCCGGTGCCGATGTGGTTCATTTTGATGTGATGGACAACCACTATGTCCCCAACCTCACCATTGGGCCGATGGTCTGTTCGGCGCTGCGCAAACACGGTGTCACTGCTCCGATCGATGTCCATTTGATGGTGCAGCCGGTCGACGATTTGATCCGTATGTTTGCCGACGCCGGTGCTACCTACATCACCTTCCACCCCGAGGCCTCTGCGCATGTCGACCGATCACTGCAACTGATTCGCGATCTCGGCTGCAAAGCCGGCTTGGTGCTCAATCCGGCGACCAGTTTGGATAACATGGAGTGGGTGATGGAGCGTTTGGATATGCTCTTGTTAATGTCTGTAAACCCCGGCTTTGGCGGCCAGAAATTTATCCCCAGTACACTGAAAAAATTGACTCAAGCCAAGTCATTGATCGAAGCGAGCGGTTATCCTATTCGTCTGGAAGTCGATGGCGGCGTCGGTGTTGCGAACATTGCTGAGATAGCCGCAGCGGGTGCAGATACCTTTGTTGCCGGTTCGGCTATTTTTAACCGCGATAACTACGCTGAGGTGATAGCAGAGATGCGCGCCGAGCTGGCTACCGTTTAATTTGCCGCAAACGCGGTCTGTCTGAGAGGTATTGGTTGTGTCTATTAAACTTTTAGCGGCGCTGTTGGCTGCCACAACGCTATTAGGTGCCGGCACACTGAACGCCGGGCAACCCACCGTTGACCAACAAGCCAAGCAGCTGGCCCCGTTTAAAAAGTTGCTCAGCGAGGCGCTGCAAAATGGCCTCAAGGGCGGCACAACGGCCGCTATGGAAGCGTGTCAGCTGATGGCGCCGGCACTGCAAAGTAACCTCAGCAGCGGTTTGATTGAGCTTGGCCGCGCTACACACAAGCCGCGCAATACAAATAATGTTGTCGAGCCGTGGATGCAGTCTGCACACTTGAGCTATCTTCAGGGCGACAGCAGCAGCGCACAGCAAGTCGAGCTAGAAGATGGCGCAACCGGTTACATTGAGCCGATCTACGTAAAAGCGGGTTGTCTGCAGTGCCACGGTAGCGTGCTAACCCCAGAGGTCAGTGACTATCTCGCCAAACACTATCCCGACGATCGCGCCACCGGATTCTCCGCCGGTGACTACCGCGGTCTATTCTGGTTGAAAACTATCCCGGCCAAGCGCCCGCAGTAGTTCGACCTATCAGCGCTGGGATAGCCAACAGACCAACAGTTGGCTTACAATTGTGCTGTTAAATTTTCTAGGGTCGATCATGTACACTACCGATAACCTGTTGCCAACAGAGCAGCGCTGGCGATGCTCGCGTTAGTACCGTCGAGCAATGCCGCGTCGAGACCTCGACGCCCACCCAGCCGCAAACAGGACAGTTTATGACACCCGAGCTCCTCGCTAGTTTAGCTAGCCAAAATTACAACCGTATCCCGGTGACGCGCGAGCTTCTCGCTGATACAGAGACGCCGTTGTCGGCCTATTTAAAACTGGCCGGCGGGAAAAATTCTTACCTCTTCGAGTCGGTACAAGGCGGCGAAAAGTGGGGCCGTTACTCGCTGATTGGGCTCTCGACCAGTACGGTGCTGAAGATTACTGGCAACCAGCTGGAGATTGTTCGCGATGGCAAACCGCTAGTCAATCGCAGCACCGATGATGCACTCGCCGAAGTAGAGCGATTCAGACGTTTGTTTAGGATGCCTGCGCTGGAAGCGCTGCCGCGTTTTACTGGCGGCTTAGTGGGCTATTTTGGTTACGACACAGTCCGCTATGTCGAACCAAAACTGGCGGCTTCAGCGCCGCTCGATGATCTTGGTAACCCGGATATATTGTTGATGGCCTCGGATGAAGTGGCTGTCTTTGATAATCTGGCCGGCACGCTTACCCTGATTGTGCACGTCGATGCCCGCGAGCCTCACGCGTGGCAGCAAGCGCAACAGCGCCTCGATCAAATTGAGCGGCAGTTGGCAGAGCCGCTGCCGGCTCAAAGAGCGCTCTCTCTGCGCCCCGAGCCGATTGATCACCAGTTTGTCTCCAGCTTCGGCGAGCAGCCTTTCAAGGCGGCGGTCGATAAAATTAAAGATTATGTGATGGCCGGCGACGTTATGCAGGTGGTGCCGTCACAGCGGCTCAGCGCCCCTTTTAACAGCCCGGCGATTGATCTCTACCGTGCGCTCCGCCACACCAACCCCTCGCCCTATATGTATTTTCTCAACTTGGGTGACCATCAAGTGGTTGGCTCAAGCCCAGAGGTCTTGGCGCGGCTTGAAGATGGCGAGGTCACTGTGCGCCCGATCGCGGGCACTCGTCGCCGCGGTCACAGCGAGGCCGAAGACTTGGCGCTCGAGGCAGAGATGCTGGCCGACCCCAAAGAGATTGCCGAGCATTTAATGCTGATCGATCTGGGCCGCAATGACGTAGGGCGTATCAGCCAGACGGGCAGTGTCAGCGTCACCGAGCAGATGGTTGTCGAGCGTTACTCCCATGTTATGCATATTACCTCCAATGTAGTGGGTAAAGTGGCACCCGGTATTGGGCCCCTCGAAGCGCTGCGCGCAACGCTCCCGGCAGGTACATTGAGCGGTGCGCCGAAGATACGCGCAATGCAAATTATTGATGAGGTCGAACCAGTCAAGCGCGGTATTTATGGGGGTGCAGTCGGATACATAGGCTGGGATGGCACTATGGATACGGCCATTGCCATACGCACGGCGGTAGTCAAAAACAGCACACTCTACGTACAGGCGGGTGCCGGCGTGGTTGCAGACTCTGACCCGACGTTAGAATGGAAAGAAACTGTCAACAAAGCGCGTGCAATAATGCGTGCCGCGGCTATGGTGGTTTAGGCGCAGCGCGCGTCTGCTCCCACCCGGCTAGCGGCATAACAACGGCCACTCTATGTTGCCTCGAGAGACGGTAAAATCCCTATGCTAGTAATGATTGATAACTATGACTCGTTTACCTACAACGTAGTCCAATACCTGGCTGAGCTCGGTGCCGAAGTGCGGGTGTTTCGCAACGATGAAATTACGGTAGCAGAGCTTGCGGAGCTTGATCCAGACCATCTGGTGATCTCTCCCGGCCCCTGTGACCCGGATCAAGCGGGTATCTCTATGGCAGCCATCGAAGCGTTTGCCGGCAAGATTCCAGTGCTCGGCATTTGTCTCGGCCATCAGAGTATCGGTCAGGTGTACGGTGGCGAGGTAGTGCGTGCGGGCAGAGTCATGCACGGCAAAATATCGCCTATCTACCACACCGGTGAAGGCGTTTTTAGTGGCTTGCCAAACCCGTTTAATGCGACCCGTTACCACTCTTTAGTTGTCGCACAAAATTCTCTGCCAGAATCTTTAGCAGTGACAGCTTGGACACAGCGAGAGGACGGTAGTGTCGATGAGATTATGGGGCTCAAGCATCGCCGCTTAGCGGTCGAAGGGGTGCAATTTCATCCCGAGTCGATACTCTCTGAGCACGGCCATGCGCTGTTGAAAAACTTCCTCGATCAAACTGCAGGGGTATAAAAATGACTATTGTCGAGGCGCTCAATCGCATGGCAGCAGGTGGCCATCTCAATCAAGCTGAAATGTACGCAGTGATGAGTGAGGTGATGAGCGGCAGCGCCAGCGACGCACAGATCGGCGCCCTGCTGATGGCGCTGCGCATCAAAGGTGAAACAATCGACGAGATCTGTGGTGCGGTCGAGGTGATGCGTGAGCTGGTCAACGGCGTCGCAGTGGATGGTGATTACCTTGTCGATATCGTCGGCACCGGCGGTGACGGCGCCAATCTGTTTAACCTCTCCACCGCCTCCAGTTTAGTGGTGGCGGCCGCCGGCGGGCGTGTAGCCAAGCACGGCAATCGCTCGGTAAGCAGCAAAAGTGGTGCTGCAGACCTACTCGAGGCTGCCGGTGTGGCGATCGATTTGAGTAGCGCCGATGTGGCTGCCTGCGTTGACGAGCTCGGTATTGGCTTTATGTTTGCCCCAGCTCACCACAGTGCAATGAAGTATGCGATTGGTCCGCGCAAAGAACTAGGGATGCGCACAATTTTTAATATTCTCGGTCCGATGACTAACCCCGCAGGGGTCAAACGACAGCTGGTTGGCTGTTTTTCCGCCGCGCTCTGCCGGCCGATGGCAGAGGTTCTCGGGCGACTGGGTGCTGAACATGTGGCTGTGGTCCACTCTGAAGATGGCTTAGATGAGATCAGCCTCGCTGCCCCAACCGCGGTAGCGGAGTGGCGTAACGGCGCAATAAGTGAATACACACTGACGCCAGAAGACTTGAATATAAAGAGGCAAACGTTAGAGGGGCTGATCGTCAACAGCGCTGATGAGTCACTTGCGCTGATCCGCGACGCACTCGGCAAGCGTCGCACCGAGGCCGGTCAAAAAGCCGCCGAAATTATCGCCTTGAACTCAGGTATGGCTCTCTATGTGGCCGGGGTAGCCTCCTCTGCACAGCAGGGCGTTGCGCTGGCCAGTGATACTATTGCCACAGGTTTGGCATTGAACAAACTCACAGACTTAGTCGCTTTTACTCAATGTCAGGCCGCTCGCCCTGATTGATCCCACAAAGAGAATGATATGCCCAACAGTCCAGAAGTTTCTGATACCACCCCCACCGTGCTGCGCAAAATATTGGCGCGCAAACACCAAGAGGTCGCTGAACGCAGAGCTCTAGTAGATGAGCAGGAGCTGCGTCGACGCGCGGCACAAGCTGATCCGGCGCGGGGCTTTGTCGGTTCTATGCGCAGCTCGCTGGAGCAGGGGCGGGCAGCAGTCATCGCCGAAGTTAAAAAAGCCTCGCCCAGTAAAGGGGTGATCCGCGAGGATTTTGATCCAGTCGCTATCGCCCAGAGTTATCAGCGCGGCGGGGCCAGTTGTCTATCGGTATTGACCGATATCGACTTTTTTCAGGGCAGCGACGATTATTTGCAGCGCGCGCGTGCGGCCACCTCGCTGCCGGTTATTCGCAAGGATTTTATCGTTGATAGTTATCAGGTAATTGAGGCTAGAGCGCTGGGCGCAGATGCTGTTTTGCTGATCGTTGCAGCACTGAGCGACGCCCAACTGGCGGAATTTCACGCGCTGGCTGTAGAGCTGGGTATGGATGTCTTGATCGAAGTGCACGGCGAACAAGAGCTCGACCGCGCGCTGCGCATTGACAACCCACTGCTGGGTATCAACAACCGCAATTTACATACGTTTGAGACTTCGCTGGATAACACTTATCAGTTATTGGCGAAAATCCCCGCGGACAGGATTGTGGTCACCGAGAGTGGTATCCATACCAGTGACGATGTTGCCGCCATGCGCGGTCACGATGTCAATGCATTCTTGGTGGGCGAGGCGCTGATGCGCCATGCCGAGCCAGGCCAGCGCTTGGTTGAGCTGTTTAACTAAAATAAGAGCGAGGCAGTAGCTATGCAAGCAACCGTAAAATGGGTCGATGGACGTATGTTTTTGGGCGAGTCAGGCAGCGGTCACAGTGTGGTTATGGACGGGCCGCCCGACTTGGGTGGTCGCAACCTCGGTGTGCGCCCTATGGAGATGTTACTGCTGGGTGTCGGCGGCTGCTCTTCGTTTGATGTCATGGCTATGCTTGAGAAGTCGCGACAAAAAGTGACAGATTGTCGCGTCGAGATGAGCGCTGAACGCGCCGATGCGGTGCCGTCGGTATTTACTAAAATACACCTTTATTTTGTCGTAACCGGAGTCGCTCTCAAAGAGAGCCAAGTGCGTCGCGCAGTAGAGCTTTCGGCAGAGAAATACTGCTCAGCCTCAATTATGCTGGGTTCAGCTGGTGTAGAAATTACCCACGACTTTGAGGTGCTAGAAGCCTAAACCATTAAAGGTTAAAGGCGATAAATTTTAGATAAAAAAAAGGAGCCTGGGAGGCTCCTTAAAAAGTCCTTGGAAGGATCACAAGGGAGGGGTAGGGGTTTGACAGAGAAAGTCTCTATCAACAAATCAATTCAATCAATCTGCAAGTATAGTAGTTAATCTTGCGGTATCTATCCAATGCATTAGTTGCATTTTGTTCATTACGCTGCGTTATGAGTTATTTCGCTGTCGTTGGCGGCGCTGCGCACTGAGCCGGTGTGGCGTGACTTAGCTAACTCATCGCGGGCGATTGCGGCGCCAGTTAAACCTGCAAAACTCATCATAATATAGACTAAAGCCATGGTCTTTCTCCTCACATAGTGAGCTGACTTCCTTGGCGTCGATAGTAACGTTGCGGTTCAGCTCTGGGTGCGTTGTTGCTCCCGTTTCAATAGTTGCTACTTTAGAGATGAGAACGGTATAATTCTAATGCATTGTTTTGATAATTAACATGAAATTATGGTATGGCGATGAGCCAGTTGTGGTGGACCAATGAACTTACAGAAACTTTCGCGGTTAGATTTAAATTTACTGGTGGCGCTGCAAGCCCTGCTCGAAGAGCGCAGTGTGACGCGCGCAGCGGAGCGCCTGTTTGTTACCCAGCCAGCGATGAGCCGGATTTTACAGCGTCTGCGCGATCAGCTCGATGACCCCCTCTTTACCCGCCGCGGCAATGTCTTGGTGGCTACGCCGCGAGCGGAAGAGTTGGCTTTGCATCTGCCTAAATTGCTGGATGGCATCTTGGCCATTATTGCCCGCGAAGAGTTTGATCCGGCCACCTATGAGGGCGAAATATCGGTGGCTATTCCGGAGTTTTTTGCGTTTGAACTCGCGCCACATATCACCCGGCGTATGTCGACGATGGCCCCCGGTTTGACGCTCTCGCTCTCCAGCGATACAGATTCCAGCGTAGAGCAAGAGCTCGCTCAGGGCGTACTTGATTTTGCTATCGACTTGGATCGCGATTTTGGCGAAGAGCTACAGACGCAGCCTCTTACCCAAGTAACCCCTGCTATTTGGATGCGCAGTGGTCACCCGCTGGCCAGCCAGTCCGAACTGAGCCTAGCCGATATCCTCGCCTACCCGTTTGTGCAGTACTATCTGCTGATTGCCAAGCGAGTTAGCGCCAGTACCAGCGCGCGGTTTGACCGCACTTTGGCGGAGATGGGGCTCAAGCGGCGCAAGGCATTAGTGACCAATCAGTTAATGACAGCGATGGAGACTGTGCAGCGGTCCGATGCCTTGATGGTGGCGACCCAGTACGGTCTCAGCACTGAGCGGGAGTTTTTTGATATCGCCCAGCGTCCATTCCCCTCGGACCTGCCACACCAAGGGAATATCCCTTTTGTATTAGTTCAGCATCGGCGCACTAGCCACTCGGCGGTACACAGTTGGCTAGCTGATATTCTTATAGAGTCGGTGCACGATATGGATCGCGAATTGGCTAAGCCGTGGTAGTGAGCACTTAGATCCGGTAGCTGGTGCGCGTCATTACTTGCGAGAGCGCACTCATGCCGCGCAGAACCGGAGCGGGAAACTTCACTCCACCCGCTTTAATGGCATTCTCAGCATGGTGGGCCTCATCTTTAAGCATGGCTGAGACAATACTGCGGCTGCGCTGATCGCCCTCGGGCAGTTGGCGGAGGTGCTCTTCGAGATGTTGGCAGACTTGCTGCTCGGTCGCCGCCACAAACCCCAGGCTGAGCTTGTCGCTGATTAAACCGGCGCCAGCACCCATAGCGAAAGAGAGCCCGTACCAAACCGGATTCAGCACGCTGGGTCGGCTATTTAACTCCTCGAGTCGCTGTTCGCACCAAGCCAGATGATCGATCTCTTCGCGAGCGGCTTGCTCCATATCGGCGCGCACTGTTTGCAACTTTGCCGTTGCCGCCTGACCCTGATACAGCGCTTGTGCACAGACTTCACCGGTGTGGTTGACGCGCATCAGACCGGCAGCGTGTTGTTGTTGCGCTGGAGTCAATGCGTCACCTTCGACGTCTTCTGCCGGATTTGAACGCTGAGGTTGCGGTGCACTAGCCGCAACTGTGCGCAGAGCGTGATCGGCTGCGGCAATAAATCGATCGATAGCTGTGAGTTGACGGTGCTGCATGGCCTGTGCCTCGGCTGTAAACTGGGAAGCTAATCTTACATAATAATCGAACAACGTTTAAAGCCAAAAATTGTATTGTCGAAGCAGCGGAGGGAAGATGACTAAAAGATTGCCAGTAACAGAGGTGGCCGAGGGCATTATGTGCCTGGACACAGGTTACGTTCGAGAGGGCTTGGCCTGTTTCTATCTCATCGAGAGCGACGGCGAATACGCGGTGATTGAGTGCGGCACACGCTACAGTGTGGCGCAGCTAAGCGACTATCTAATCCAAAATGGGATCTCTGCAGAGCAGATTCGCTATGTGATACCGACCCATGTGCATCTCGATCACGCCGGCGGCGCCGGCGTTATGATGGCGCTCTTTAAGCGCGCACAATTAGTGGTGCACAGCAACGGTGCACGGCACATGATTGACCCCTCTAAGTTGGAGGCAGGTGCCCGCGCGGTCTATGGCGATGAGACTTTTAACAGTCACTACGGCGAGATAGTGCCGGTAGCTGCAGAGCGAGTGATCAGTCCCGCAGATGGGGAGGTTCTGTTATTGGGCAGCCGAACGCTGCAATTTTTTGATACGCCCGGTCACGCCAACCACCATTTTTGCATCTGGGATGAGTGCACAGGCAGCTGGTTCAGTGGCGATGTGTTCGGCCTTCGCTACCCAGAATTTGCGGCAACCCCCGAGGCGCCGGACTACCTGATAACCACCACGACACCGGTACAGTTTGATCCACAAAAACTCATCACCTCGGTGCGCTTGCTGGCGGCCAATTCGCCGCAGCGGATTTTGCTGACCCACTACGGTGCCGTCACCGATGTGGAGCGCTGCGCAGAGCTGCTCTGCGAGCAGATAGTGGCCAGTTGTGAAATTGCCGAACAGCACGCAGATCTGCCCGCCGGCGAACAGCGCTGTGCTGCGTTAGAGCAAGCCCTACAAAAGTATTTTGGCGAGCAAATCGCCCAACAGCGCCCCGACTTAGATGGCGAGGCAGTGCTGGCGCTATTGGCGATGGATATCAACCTCAACGCGCAGGGGCTCGATGTCTGGCTCGAGCGCCGCGCGCGTTAGCTGCTAGCCTTCGCGGGCGATGGCGCGCCAGCCAATATCCGAACGGTAGAACATTCCCTGCCAATCGATTTGCTCAGCGAGGCGGTAGGCTTGCTGTTGAGCCGCTGCGATGGTGTCGCCCAGGGCGGTAGAGCAGAGTACTCGACCACCGCTAGTGACAACATGGCCGTCCTTGAGAGTGGTGCCGGCGTGGAAAATCTTGCTGTCTGCCGGTGCACTTTTGTCGAGACCTTTAATAACAGCGCCTTTGGCGTATGCTCCAGGGTAGCCGCCAGCCGCTAGGACGACGCCGACCGCGGGGCGCGGATCCCACTTGGCTTGTTGCAGATCTAGAGAGCCGTCGATCGCAGCCAGGCAGTGTTCGACCAGATCGGATTGCAAGCGCATTAGGATCGGCTGGGTTTCGGGGTCGCCAAACCGACAGTTATACTCAATCACTTTAGGGGTGCCGTCGGCCATGATCATTAAACCAGCGTAGAGAAAACCGCGATAGCGATTGCCCTCGGCTTGCATGCCGGCGACAGTCGGTTCGATGACTTCGCTGAGAATGCGCTGGTAAATTTCATCGCTGACCACCGGGGCGGGGCTGTAAGCCCCCATGCCGCCGGTATTGGGGCCGCTGTCTGCTTCGCCGACGCGTTTGTGATCTTGGCTAGTGGCCATTGGCAGCAGCTGCTGACCATCGACCATAACTATAAAGCTCGCCTCCTCGCCGTCGAGAAATTCCTCGATGACAACGCGGTGGCCAGCTTCGCCAAAGGCGTTGCCGGCGAGCATGTCGCGCACGGCCGCTTCGGCCTCGTCGAGCGTCATGGCAACAATCACCCCTTTGCCGGCCGCTAAGCCATCGGCTTTAACTACGATCGGCGCGCCGTGCTCGCGTAGATAGGCGAGTGCGGGTTCAAGCTCGGTAAAGTTGCCATAAAACGCGGTTGGGATCTGATGGCGGGCGAGAAAATCTTTGGTGAAGGCTTTAGAACCCTCAAGTTGTGCTGCTGCCGCGCTGGGGCCAAATATCTTCAGGCCGCGCTCTTCAAAATAATCGACGACGCCCTCCACCAAGGGTTGCTCTGGGCCAACTATCGTCAGTCCCACCTGATTGGCGATGGCGAATTCTGCCAGCCCAGAAAAATCGTCGACGGCAATATCTATATTGCTCACCGATGCCTCAGCGCCGCTACCGGCATTGCCGGGGGCGACAAAAACTTGCTCGACCTGTGCGCTCTGTGCTGCTTTCCAGGCCAGCGCGTGTTCGCGACCGCCCGAGCCAATGATTAAAACATTCATAACGGTACCCTTAGCTTTGGCTTGATCAGTGGCGGAAGTGACGCATGCCGGTAAAGACCATGGCGATACCATGCTCGTCTGCCGCGGCGATAGTTTCATCATCGCGCATTGAACCACCGGGCTGGATCACACAAGAGATGCCGGCAGCGGCGGCATTGTCGATGCCATCGCGGAACGGGAAGAATGCGTCAGAGGCCATTACCGCACCTTCAACTGCGAGGCCGGCGTGCTCGGCTTTAATAGCGGCGATACGCGCTGAGTTAACACGGCTCATCTGTCCTGCGCCGACACCGATAGTGCGCTGTCCTGAGGCGTAAACAATCGCGTTAGACTTAACCATCTTGGCCACCTTCCAGGCAAACAGCAGATCGGCAATTTCAGATTCAGTCGGGTGACGCTTGGTGACAATTTTGAGGTCGGCAGCGGTAATAACGCCGTTGTCGCGCTGCTGGATCAGCAAGCCGCCGTTGACGCGTTTGTAATCGAGGGCCTCTGGGCGCTGAGACGGCCAGAGGCCACAGGCGAGTAGACGGACATTCTTCTTCGCAGCCACGAGTGCAACAGCCTCTTCACTGACAGTGGGGGCGATGATGACTTCGACAAACTGCTGTGCACAGATCGCCTCTGCTGTGGCGGCATCTAACTCGCGATTAAAGGCGATAATACCGCCAAATGCAGATTCGCTGTCGGTGCTGTAAGCCGCCTGGTAGGCGTCGAGAATAGAGTCGGCGATCGCGACTCCACAGGGGTTGGCGTGTTTGACGATGACGCAAGCGGGTTGTTCGAATTGTTTGACGCACTCCAATGCGGCATCGGTGTCGGCGATATTGTTGAATGACAGCTCCTTGCCCTGCAGTTGGGTGGCGGTGGCTACACTCGCCTCGGCGGGTTGATCCTCGGTGTAGAACGCAGCGGCTTGGTGCGGGTTTTCGCCGTAGCGCATCTCTTGACGCTTGTGATACTGAGTGTTGTAAGTGGCCGGAAAGGCGCCGGCAAGGTTGTCGGTGTCGCGCGCACCAAAGTGGTTGGCGATCATTCCGTCATAGGCGGCGGTGTGCTCAAACGCGGACACCATCAACTGGTAGCGTGTCTGGTAACTGAGCTGGCCACTGTTGGCAGAGAGCTCTTCCAACACCGTGGTGTAGTGGTCTGCATTGACGACGATGGCAACATCGTGATGATTTTTTGCCGCTGAGCGGACCATCGTTGGCCCGCCAATATCGATATTTTCAATTGCCCGAGGCAGGTCGCAGCTGGGATCGGCAACAGTGGCGGCAAACGGGTAGAGGTTGACCACGACCATATCGATCGCCCGAATACCGTGCTCTTCCATGACCGCGTCATCGGTGCCGCGACGGCCGAGAATGCCGCCGTGTATTTTCGGGTGCAGAGTCTTGACTCGGCCATCCATCATCTCTGGGAAACCTGTGTAGTCAGCAACCTCGGTAACGGCAATACCGTTTTCGCCGAGCAGTTTAAACGTGCCGCCGGTAGAGAGGAGCTCTACACCCATTTGGCTGAGTGCGCGGGCAAATGCGACGATGCCGGTTTTGTCGGAAACGCTAATTAGCGCGCGCTGGACAGTTTTTAAGTCGTTCATGTAGGCCTCTTGGTAGATGGTGACTCTTGATAGATGGAAAATGGGTGGAGTGAAATTAGAGTAAATCGTACTGTTTAAGTTTTTTGCGCAAAGTGCCGCGGTTGAGCCCGAGCATCTCTGCGGTGCGGCTTTGGTTGTTGCGGGTCTGTTTCATCACCGCTTGCAGTAGCGGTGGTTCAACCTCGCTCATTACCAGTTCGTAGAGGTCGACCGGTGCATGGCCCTCTAGGCTTTCGAAGTAGTTATCTAGAGCATTGGCGACATGATCGCGAAGTGTGCGCGGTGGCGCTGGCTCACCGTAGTCGATCTCTTCGCTGTGCGGGGGTTTTTGCAGCATTAAGCAGCCCTCTCTTGCAGTGCCGATGGCAGCTTAAAAAAGTGTTCAAGTTCTGTGAGCTGTGCGGCGGCACTGTCGAGCTGGTTAAAACGTTGGCGCCAGCTATCCAGCTCAGTGTTTAACACGCCGGTGTCAGCAAACTGCGCGTGCAGGTACCAGGCGATATGTTTGCGGGCAATTCGCAGCCCGCCCAGATCGCCGTAAAAACTGTGCAGGGCGGCAAGATGGTTTAGCATCACTTCCGCCACCTCGCTGCGGCTGGGTGCGGCGAGCTCCTCACCGGTTGCCAGGTAGTGATTGATCTGCTCAAAAAGCCATGGGTTGCCCTGGGCTGCGCGGCCAATCATCACAGCCGATGCCCCCGTCTCTGCAATCACCGCGGCAGCCTTGTGAGGGGTATCTATATCGCCATTGGCGATAACGGGCATTTGAGTAGAGCTGACGACCTTGGCGATAGTCTGGTATTCGGCGCTGCCGGCAAATCGACAGGCGCGGGTGCGCCCGTGAATGGCTAATGCAGCAATGCCAGCTTGTTCGGCTATTTGGGCGATCTCAACTGCATTGCGATTGTCGCAGTCCCAGCCGGTGCGGATTTTTAGCGTGACCGGGACATCGACGGCAGCGACAACTGCGCTGAGAATCTCCTCGACCAGCTGTGGGTGTTGCAATAGCGCCGAGCCAGCCGCTTTGCGGCAGACTTTTTTGGCCGGGCAGCCCATGTTGATATCAATAATTTCTGCGCCCTCGGCGACATTGAAGCGCGCAGCATCAGCCATAGTGGCGGGCTCAGTGCCGGCAATTTGCACCGAGCGCGGTGCGGGCTCGCCGGAAAATTGGCGGCGCAAAAGTGATTTGCGGCTGTTGCGAAGGTCGGGATTGGAGGCAACCATTTCACTGACCACAAGGCCAGCGCCGCGCGCTCTGCAAAGTTGCCGGAACGGCAGATCCGTGACGCCTGCCATAGGCGCGAGCAGAGTCGGCTGATTAACTGAATAGGGGCCTATAGCAAACACAGAGCGCTCTCGAATATACGGGCAATTTGCCGGACGGCTTCACAGCAAAAAAGGGTCGACATAATACCTAAAAACAGATTGATTAAAAAGTGATCAACTGCCGCTGGGCGGTTTTTCCTCGCCACTAATGGCGATTCGACTCTAAGTGCGGGTGTGCAGCGATCTGTACCCAGCCTTCCTGGATGGCGGGTTGGTCAAATTGCAGGGCGCTCATGTACGGCGCCGTGACAGCTTCTATCTGGCTGTCGAGAAGCCCGGACAAGCAGAGTTTGCCTGCCGGTGTCAGCAGTTTGCACAGCGCAGGTGCCAGAGCAATTAACGGTTCGGCGAGAATGTTCGCCAATACGATGTCTGCGCGGCTATCGCTGGGCAGTTCTTCTGGCAGATAGGTAATCACTCTGCCAGGTTCTATGTGGTTGTTGGTGGCGTTGTCCGCGGTGGCCGTGAGGGCCAGCGGATCATTGTCCACAGCGATGACTTTGTCGGCGCCCAGCAGCAGGGCAGCAATGCCCAATATGCCAGAGCCACAACCGTAATCGATAACCGTGGCGCCCTGCAGCGGCTGCTGCTCTAGCCATTTCAGGCAGAGGTGTGTGGTCGGGTGGCTGCCGGTGCCAAAGGCTAAGCCCGGATCCAAGATCAAATTGATTGCGCCGGGTACAGGTGGCTCCATCCAGCTGGGACAGATCCACAGTCGCTGACCGCACTGCAGTGGCTCAAAGTGACGTTTCCACTCTTGGCTCCAGTCGCGATTATCAAGGGCTACCCAGCTTTGCGTGATGGGTGGCTGCTCCAGCTCAGCGGCGAGAACCTTTTCGATCGGCACCTTGTCGATGGTGCCGGGGAAAAGTCCTTTGACGATAACCTGGTCCCACAGGGGAGTTTCACCGATAGCGGGCTCTAAAAGCGGTTGGTCGGCAGCATCCTCGAGAGTCACCGAAGAGGCTTCTAGGGCGAGCAAGAGCTCTTCTGCAAACTCGCATTGGTGGCGCGGCAACTGTAGGTGGATTTCGATCCACTCAGGAGTTTGCACTATTTACCTAGTTTCTTTTCGAGGTAGTGAATATTTACTCCGCCCTCTTGGAAGGGACCGTCAACGACCAACTTTTTGTGCAGGGGTATATTGGTTTTAATGCCGTCAATGACGGTCTCGTCTAGGGCGTTGCGCATGCGCACTAAGGCGGTTTCGCGATCGTCACCGTGGGTGATAATTTTACCAATCAGGGAGTCGTAATTAGGGGGTACGCGATAGCCCGCGTAGATATGCGAGTCGACCCTAACACCCAGTCCGCCCGGTGCATGGTAGCCTTTGATAAGACCCGGTTGAGGTAAAAAGCTGTCGGGATCTTCGGCATTGATACGGCACTCGAAGGCATGGCCGCGGAAAACGATATCTTCTTGGCGCAGTGACAGTGGCTGGCCGCTGGCAATTTTAAGCTGCTCCTTGACGATATCGACGCCAGTGATCATCTCCGACACTGGGTGCTCAACTTGTACGCGAGTATTCATCTCAATGAAGTAGTAGCGCCCATCTTCATAGAGAAACTCAAAGGTACCGGCGCCGCGGTAGTTGATCTGTTTGCAGGCATTGACGCACGCCTCAAATACGCCCTGGCGAGCCTCTTCAGGTATTCCGGGGGCGGGCGCCTCTTCAAGGACTTTTTGATGGCGGCGCTGCAGTGAGCAGTCGCGATCGCCCAAGTGGATGGCTCCCCCTTGTCCATCTGCAAGTACTTGTACTTCAACGTGGCGCGGGTTGGTGAGAAACTTCTCCATGTAAACGGTGCCGTCGTTAAACGCGGCAGCCGCCTCTGTTTTGGTGACAGTCACGGCATTAACCAGAGCGGCTTCGCTCTCGACAACGCGCATGCCGCGACCACCGCCACCGGCGGCAGCTTTAATGATAACTGGATAACCGATGCGCAGAGCGGTGGCTTTGAGTTCGCTCGGGTCTTCGCTGAGCGGGCCATCGGAGCCGGGGACAGTGGGGACTCCAGCCTGTTTCATGGCGCGGATGGCCGCGACTTTGTCACCCATAATACGGATCGTCTCGGCTTTAGGGCCGATAAAGATAAAGCCGCTGTTCTCTACCTGCTCGGCAAAGTCAGCGTTCTCAGCTAAAAAGCCGTAGCCTGGGTGGACTCCTTGAGCGCCTGTGACTTCCATGGCGGCGACCAATGAAGGTACGTTGAGGTAACTCTGCGGCGACGGATTGGGGCCAATACAGATCGACTCGTCGGCGAGTTTTACGTGCTTGAGGTCGGCATCAATTTTGGAGTGCACTGCCACGGTTTTAATGTTGAGTTCGCGGCAGGCGCGTAAAATGCGCAGGGCGATCTCGCCGCGATTAGCGATCAGCACTTTGTCTAAAAGGGGTTGTGTCATATCGGGCTCTCTTGGCGTCGCGCGACGCTCTCTGTGCAGAGTTGGGCGAGTGGGCTCAAGTGGCGAACGCAGTAGTTAAACGATAGTGACTAGCGGCTGGTCAAACTCGACCGGCTCGCCGTCATCAACCAGGATGGCGCCGATAGTGCCCGATTTGTCTGCTTCAATTTGGTTCATCATTTTCATCGCTTCGATGATGCAGATAACGTCGCCCTTTTTCACGCTGCTGCCCACTTCGACAAAGGCGGGTGAACCCGGTGCGGGCGAACGGTAGAAACTGCCGACCATAGGCGAATTGACACTGTGGCCAGCTGCTGCTGGCTGAGCTTCTGGCTGAGCGGGAGCGGCAGCTGCTACCGGTTGAGGAGCGGCGGGGGCGGGAGCTGCCGCTGCGGTGTAGCTTGGCGCAGCAACAGGCGCGCCGCGGCTAATGCGCACCGACTCTTCACCTTCGCAGATTTCCAGTTCATTGATATTTGACTCTTCGAGCAGTTCGATAAGCTTTTTAATTTTGCGGATATCCATAATGCGATCTCTTGTTAGCTTTTATTTGTGGGTGCTGGTGTTTAGTTTAGCGAATTAAGTTGTTTCAGCGCGGCGGCCAGGGCTAACTGGTAGCTCTCGGCGCCAAAGCCTGAGATGACACCTAGCGCAATATCGCTGAGAAAAGAGTGTTGGCGAAACTCTTCGCGCGCATAAACATTGGACAGGTGCAGCTCAATAAAAGGAATATTGACACCGGCCAGTGCATCGCGCAAAGCGACACTGGTATGGGTAAACGCCGCTGGGTTGATCAAAATAAAGTCAACGCCTTCGCGTTGCGCGGCGTGGATACGATCTATCAGCTCATGTTCAGCATTGCTCTGCATCGCTGAGAGGGTGTGGCCGGCCTGTTGTGCGGTGGCTGAAAGCTGCTGATTAATCTCATCGAGTGTGACGCTGCCATAAATCTCGGGTTCACGCTTGCCGAGCAGATTGAGGTTGGGGCCATGCAGAACCAGTAAAGTGGCCATTGCGATCTCCTCTGAGGGTGATGTTCGATCAATAAAGATAAACAGTTTGCAGGAAAATCTCAAAATTGTCTACTTTGTGATTTTGCGGCATTTTTCGCAGAAATTAGAGGCTTTTAACATATTTTTCGAGCAGTTTTGCGGAAAATTACGGCATTATTTTGCTGATCGACGCTGTTGTCGCCAAGATGCGGTCAGTTGTAGGCACTTTTGCACATTATCGGCTAAATTCTTCTATATTTAAGAAATTTGTAGGTAATGTGCGGCTAAAATCCGTTATTTTAGTTTGAGTGCATCGGCTACAGCCGCAGGCGAGAGTAATTGTGGTAGAAACTCCGCTTGCGCAGCGCCCGGCCGGTAGAGCAGATAGAGGGGGACGCCACTGCGCCCGTGGTCGTTGAGCAGTGCTGTAATCTCAGGGTCGGGTTCACTCCAGTCCCCTTTGATATAGACGGTCTGAGTCTCATCCAAAAGTTGCGAAAACTCTTCCCCAGAGAGCGCGCGGCGCTCGTTGACCAAGCAGGTCACACACCAATCAGCGGTCAGGTTGACCAGCACCTGGCGCTGCTCAAGGCGCAATTTTTCAAGCAGAGCCGGTGAGTAAGCCTGCCAGTTGGCTTGCTGCTGCTGATGCAGTGCCTGCTGGGTGGCTGCGCCGGTAGCCAATAAGCTGATCAGTAACAGAGCGATCTTGGCCGAGCCGCGCTGGCGTTGCAGTAGCCCCCAACTCCAGCTGGTTAGAGCCAGTAAAATCAGTGCAACCAGCAGCAGAGCCAGCTGGTCGATAGAGGTCTGCCCGGCAAACACCCACAGCAGCCAAACAGCGGTCAGTAGCAGTGGGAAGCCGAGCAGCTGTTTAAACTGATCCATCCATACACCCGGTTTGGGTAGAGCGGCGGCCAGGCGTGGCGAAAGTGTCAGCAGTAAAAATGGCAGTGCCATGCCGGCGCCCAACGCAGCAAAAATTAGCAGTGCGACAGCACTGCTCTGAGTGATGGCAAAGCCCAGCGCGCTGCCCATAAAAGGGGCGGTACAAGGGCTGGCGACAATGGTGGCGAGTACGCCGTTGGCAAATGCACCGGATAAAGTGGAGGCGGGTGTGGCGGTTGGTGCGCCCAGCGAAAACTGATAGAGGCCAAAAAGATTGCAAGCCATGAGTATAAACAGTGCGGCAAGAGCGGCAATGAACAGTGGCGATTGTAGTTGGAATCCCCAGCCGATCGCTTCGCCAGCGCTGCGCAGGGCCAGCATTAGAGCGGCAATCGCCACAAAGCTGACAATAACGCCGGCACTGTAGATAAGCCCGTGCAGCCAAGTGGGGTGGCGGCTATTGGCGTGTTGCGTCAGGCTGAGCAGTTTGATCGAGAGGATTGGGAAAACACACGGCATCAAATTGAGTATCGCGCCGCCGATAGCTGCGGCCAAAAGCATGGAGAGCAGTAGCGACAGGCTGAGTGGCGCAACAGTGGTGCTCTCTAGGCGTGTTGCGCGCGGTTGCTGCAGAGGCGTGAATAGGCCCCGCTCCAGATCAACAGCAAACCACTGCTCGCGCGGTGGATAGCAGAGACCGGCATCGGCACATCCCTGCGAGCGCAACGTCAGTGAGGTGGTGTCAGTAAGCTGGCTCAGCGGTAGTTCAGCGTAAACTGTGGTTGTGTTGCGATAGACGACTAACTGAGCTTGAAAGAACTCGTCCCAGAGCTCCTCTCCAGGGGCAAAAGTCAGCTTTGCGAGGGCGTTGTCGGCGGCAACAGAGAACTGTTTCTGGTAGAGATAATAGCCGGGTTGGATCTGCCAGTGCGCGGCAAGAGTGACGGTTTTATCGCTGCGCTCTATCAGTTCAAGGTCGACCTGGTAGGCCTGCTCTACCGGCAGAAAAGCGGGTTGTTGCAGTCCGGAGAGGCTCGAGCTACTGCCGCCAACAGCCCAAAGCGGGCTACTCAAGGCGGCCAGAATGGTTGCCAAAAAGAACGTCTTAAATGTCTTAATAAGAGTCAATGTAAAGCTCCAAAGTGTCCAAAGGTGCGGCTGGGGCAGATAGCTACTTTAGCAGAGATTGTCTGCTGGGTGAGCGCAGTCGCACTGTGCGCCAAGTGAGTTATGATAGCTACCTAGAAATTATCGCGGCGCTTGCGCGCCATGAAAAAGAGGTGATCTATGCGCAACAAAAAATTTCTCATGACAGCGGCAGCTTGTTCAGTTGTGGCGGCACTGTTGGCGGGTTGCAGTCAGTCTGGCGCGCTTACAGTTGATGCGGGTTGGGCCCGAGCTGTGCCGCCGGGTAAAACGATTACGGCCGGTTTCGCGGTACTCAACAACCACACCGCCATCGACTGTACCATCGAGGCTGTCAGCAGCCCTCAGGCCGAGCGAGTCGAGCTGCACAGTACGTCGGTAGAAGAGGGTGTGATGCGCATGCGGCCAATGCAGAAACCAGCCATTGCCGCCGGCGACGCGCTGTTATTAGCGCCGGGGGGCAATCACTTGATGCTGTTTGGCCTCGGCGAGCACGCCAGCCACTTGGAGAGCATAGAGATTGCGCTAGCGACGAGCTGCGGTGTAGTGAAAGCTGAACTGCCCGTGCGGCGCACTGCGCCGAGTTCCGGCGGTGGCGATCACAGCCACCATTGATTAGGCCTCTAGAGCCTGTAGCAGCGGTTGGTATTCAGCACTGTGTAAGCGCGGTCCGTACTGGCTGACCACACAGCTCGCGGCAACGTTGGCGAAGTGACCAGCTTTAGGCGCACTGTATCCGTTGGCGAGTGCGTGCAAGTAAGCTCCGGCGAACATGTCGCCAGCACCATTGGTATCAATCGCGGTCACGGCTTGAGCTGCACAATGGTGGTTGTTAAAGCCATCGAAAACGGTGGCGCCACTGCTGCCGTTAGTCACAGCAAAGCTGTTTACCTCGCACTGCAGTTTTTCAAGAGCAGCCGCAAGCTCCTCTGTTTGAGTCCACTGCATCGCCTCGGCCGCATTGCAAAACAGCAGATCAATCTGGTTGCCGGCCATCTCTCGCAGCTGCTCGCCGAAGCCGGCGACGATGCCCGGATCGGAGAGGCTCAGCGCAATTTTGACGCCATTGGCAATCGCAAACTCGCGGGCCTGAGCCACAGCGGCGCGACTTTTTTCTGAGGTGACCAGGTAGCCCTCTATATAGAGATAGTCCGATGCTGCCAGAGCGGTAAAATCGATATTGCTCTCATCCAGTTGATCGCTGACACCCAGGTAAGAGTTCATGGTGCGCTCGGCGTCTGGAGTTACCATAACCAAGCAGCGCCCTGTGGTGCCGATATCTCGACCGCTCGACCCGCAGTGATCGATGCCGTTGGCGGCAAGATCTTCAAGGTAGAACTCACCGTTGTCATCATCGCCGACATTGCAGGAGAAAAAAGCGCGGCTGCCAAATTGGGAGAGTGCAATGGCGGTGTTGGCTGCCGATCCACCACAGGCGCGCTTGCTCAAGGTGAGGTGCTCGCTAAGCCCTGCGGTGAGCTCAGCTTGGCGATGTTCATCGACTAGAGTCATCACGCCTTTGTCGATAGCGTGTTGTTCTAGGTCGCTGTCAGAGACTTCGATTTCGGTGTCGACGAGTGCGTTGCCAAGGGCGTAGAGTTGGTATTTTTTGCTCATGGTACAAGTCCTGGGTGCGTGTTGCGTTATTATGCGATTGCTGCGCAGCAATGAGAAGGCTTGCGCACAGAGAGACCACTGTAAAGGGTAATGGCAATTACAATGCGAGAAGTAGTTTGAGACCTAAAAGACGTACAGCCAGCCCGTGGTGGCAGCTCGGAAAAGGACTGGTGCTTCTAACCCTTAGCGTTTTTGTAACCATTTTGTTGCTGTTGGACAGCCAAGTCCGCACTACTTTTGAGGGGCGCAAGTGGGCGCTGCCAGCGCATGTTTACGCGCGTTCACTGGAACTTTATGTCGGCGCGCCGATCACTGCGCAGGCGTTGCAAGAAGAACTTGAGCAATTAGGTTACCGAGCTGTTGAGCAGATCAGCGGCCCCGGACAATACCGCCGCCGCGCTAGCCACTTTGAGCTATACAGTCGAAGCTTCACTTTTACCGATGGGGTTGAACCTGCTCGTCTTTTAAATGTGGTGGCCGATCAGCGAATCGAAGCTTTAGCTCAAGTCGATTCCGACCAGCCGCTGCACCTGTTGCGCCTCGAGCCGATACGTATCGGCGGCATCTACCCTGCGCACTATGAAGATCGCGAACTGCTGCGCTTGGAAGAGCTCCCTGCGTTGTTAGTTGAGGCGGTAGTGGCGGTGGAAGATCGACAATTTTTTAACCATTTTGGTCTCTCGGTGAGTGGTACTCTGCGCGCGCTAAAAACCAATTTGAGTGGTGGGCGTATACAGGGTGGAAGCACCATCACCCAGCAGCTGGTGAAAAACTTTTATCTCAGTTCAGAGCGCACATTAGAGCGCAAGCTCCGCGAGGCGGTGATGGCGCTGCTACTGGAATGGCGCTACAGCAAGAAGCAGATACTTGAAGCCTACATCAATGAAATCTATCTCGGCCAAGCGGGTAAGCGCGCTATTCATGGATACGGGCTCGCCGCGCGCCACTACTTTGCCAAGCCCGTCTCTGAGTTGGCGCTCGAAGAGATGGCACTGCTGGTCGCGGTAGGCAAAGGCGCCTCGTGGTACAACCCTTGGAAACAGCCGCAACGTGCACTCCAGCGGCGCAATCTAGTCTTGTCTATTTTATCTCGTGAGGGCGTTGTTACAGAAGCTGCGGCGACCCACGCCCAACAGCAGCCACTGGCAGTGGTGCCGCCAGAACGCAGTAGTTACAACCGTTATCCGGCGTTTTTAGAGTGGGTTAAACAGCAGTTGCAGCAGGATTACCGCGACAGTGATCTGCGCGCCGAGGGCTTGCGTATTTTTACCAGCTTCGACCCGCTGGTGCAGGGCCAGTTGGAGCGGGCGACTGCCCAGCGTCTGCAGCAGCTAGAACAGAGTTATAAGATTGACGCCAATACGCTGCAAAGCGCAGCAACCGTAGTCAGGATTGCCAGCGGTGAAGTGGTGGCTCTGCTCGGTGATCGCCAGCCTGGCTACGCGGGCTTTAATCGCGCACTCGATGCGCGCCGTCAGATAGGCTCGACTATCAAGCCGGCCATTTATCTGACAGCGCTGGAGGATTCTCAGAACTACACTCTAGCGGCGCCAGTCTCAGACCGTCCGATAACTTTGACGACCGACAGCGGGGAGCTATGGCAGCCGCAGAACTTTGATAAAAAAAGCCACGGCGAATTGCCCCTGTTCTCAGCGTTGGCCCGTTCGTACAATTTAGCGGCGGCCAATCTAGGTCTCGAGTTAGGTGTCGATAAGGTATTGGATACGCTGCGCAGGCTCGGGTTAGAGCGCGAACCCGAAGCGCATCCAGCGCTGCTGTTGGGCAGTTTGGCGCTGACCCCAATGGAGGTTGCGCAGCTTTATCAAACCATCGCCGCCGAGGGGTTCTTTACGCCACTGCGCGCTATCCGAGAAGTTTATGACGCAGATCAGCAACCGCTGCGCCGTTACGATTATTCCGCGCAGCAGCGCTTTGGCCGCGATGTGATGCATCTGCTCCACTACGCTCTGCAAGGCGTCATGCGCGAGGGTACAGGGCGGCGCGCCTATCGCTGGCTCGATCGCCAGATCGCTAGTGCGGGTAAAACTGGCACGACAAATGACAACCGCGACAGTTGGTTTGCCGGTTTTGGTGGAGACTTTATGGGCGTGGTGTGGGTCGGGCGCGACGATAATGGCGCCATGCCGATAACCGGTTCTACGGGGGCGCTTCCGATCTGGGCCGAGACCATGCAGGCGATAGGCTTGCAACCGCTAGCCTTCGGAGTCCCGCCCGGAGTCGACTATCGCTGGGTTGAATTACCTGCGCAACAGCTTAGCGCTGAGGGCTGTGCCGACAGCTATTTCTTGCCTTATATCAGCGGCACTGCGCCCGAGAGTGTGGCTGCCTGTGGCCTGGCTGCCGAACGACAACGCAACGATTGGCTGGCGCCGCTGCGCGACTGGTGGCGCGGACGTTAGCAGCCGCTGTAGTGCTAAACTAGGCAAATCGATGAATCGGAGAAGATAGACACAGATGCAAAATTCTAAGTTGCTCACTGTGGTTATATTGAGCGCACTACTGAGTGCTTGCTCAGCTTTAGGGCCACCCGCAGAGCGAGTTGAGGAACCGGCGGTGAGTGCTGATCCGCCAACCACCAGTGGCGGCGAAACCATTGCGCCAATCAGTACCGCGCCCTCGCTTGGGGTTGAGCGAGCGGTGTCTGAATTGTTGCGCCGCAGCTGGGAGCTTTTGCAGGCAGAGCAGTGGCGAGCCGCGCTGAGTAGTGCCGAACGGGCTCAGCGGCTCGATCGTTTCGAGCCGGAGGCGTACCTAATTATTGCCACCGCTCACTACCGTTTAGCCCAACATCAACTGGCAGCCAATATAGCGGCGCAGGGGTTGAGCTACGCCACAGTGGGGAGCGATCTAGCGGAGCAGCTAGAACAGTTGGTGCGGCTTGCGAACACTCGTTAGATTTTAGCGAGTAATCTGTTTTACTCCGTCGCGGCTGCCCAGCAGCAAACAGTCGGCAGGCCTCTGTGCGAACAACCCGTTGCAGACCACGCCAGCAATTTGGTTGAGCTCGCTCTCTAGCTGGGCTGGCTTGCGGATTGGCATGAGGCCGAACACGTCGATAATGACATTGCCGTTGTCGGTCACCACGCCCTCGCGCCACACAGGATCGCCACCCATTGCCAGCAGCTGGCGGGCAACATAACTGCGAGCCATCGGGATCACCTCCACCGGTAGTGGGAATTCACCGAGATGCTCGACCCACTTGCTGTCGTCTGCAATGCAGACAAACTGTCGCGACGCCGCGGTAACAATTTTTTCGCGAGTCAGTGCGGCGCCGCCGCCCTTGATGAGATTAAGTTGCGGATCAGTCTCATCGGCACCGTCGACATATACCGCCAGCTGGCCGGCACTGTTGAGGTCGACGACTTCAATGCCGTGGCTGCGCAAGCGCTCGGCAGAGGCTTCTGAGCTGGCGACTGCCGCGGCAAAATCGAATTTGTGTGCAGCTAGGGCATCGATGAAAAGATTGGCCGTTGAGCCAGTGCCGATGCCAATAATCGTGTCGCTGTCGAGCATGGGTAGTACAGTTTCTACGGCGGCGGCAGCCACCGCGGCTTTGAGTTGGTCTTGGGTCACGCGTTGCTCCTCACAAGGTCTAGATAGGCGTGCAGTATAATCGCTTGGACACTCAGCTGCAGTGGTTATGGAGAACAACTGTCGCTGGCCAAGTCGCGCGGTTGTCCGTAACATTGCGACCTTGAGTGGCGCACTGCGACCGAACAGTTGAAAGCGCTAGATAGCGCGGGAAAAAACATGTCAAAACACAGCGATAGTTACGTCAAAAAAATACTCTCTGCGCGGGTTTACGATCTCGTTGTCGAGACGCCTATCGACACGGCACCGCGGCTCTCGAAGCGGCTCAACAATCAGGTGCTGTTCAAGCGAGAGGATCTGCAGCCGGTATTTTCGTTTAAATGTCGCGGCGCCTACAACCGGCTTTTGCAGTTGAGCGACGCCGAGCGCGCCACCGGCGTGATTGCCGCCTCTGCCGGCAATCACGCACAGGGCTTGGCGCTTGGCGCTAAAACGCTGGGTGTTAAAGCGACCATTGTGATGCCCAAAACCACTCCCGCGATTAAGGTCGATGCCGTGCGCAGCCGCGGCGCTAAGGTGGTGTTGATTGGTGATAATTACGATGCCGCTGCCGCCCATGCGCAGCAGCTGGTGGCTGAAAAGGGCTTGGTTTATATCCACCCGTTCGACGATCCCGATGTCATAGCCGGGCAGGGCACCTGTGGTATGGAGATTTTGCGCCAACTGCCTGGGGATCTTGATGCGATTTTTGTTCCGGTGGGCGGTGGCGGCCTGTGCGCCGGTATTGCCGCTTACGTCAATTTTGTCCGCCCCGAAGTCAAAGTGATTGCGGTTGAGCCCGCTGATGCCGCCTGTTTAGAGGCGGCGATGAATGCTGGTCGGCGTGTGAAGTTGCCCGAGGTGGGTATTTTTGCCGACGGCACTGCGGTGGCACAGGTCGGCAAAGAGAACTTCAAAGTGATGCGCGATACCGTCCACTCCGTGGTGACGGTGAGCACCGATGAGATCTGTGCGGCAATCAAAGATATTTATGACGACAGTCGCTCTATCAGTGAACCCTCTGGCGCTTTAGCGGTGGCTGGTATGAAAAAATATGTAGAGCAACAGGGTGTCAGCGGCCAAGTGCTGGTGGCGATCAACTCCGGTGCCAATATCAACTTTGATAGGCTGCGCTACATCTCCGAGCGCACAGAGGTGGGCGAGAAGCGCGAAGCGATACTGGCCGTAACTATCGACGAGCGGCCGGGGAGTTTTCGCGCATTTTGTCGCGCCCTGCACAAGCGCAATGTCACCGAGTTTAACTACCGCTTTGCCAGCGAGCGCGCCGCGAACATTTTTGTCGGTGTGCAAGTGAGTGGCGACAGCGATCGCGAAGCGTTAGTCGGCGAACTGGTTGCTTCGGGGTACACCGCGACCGATCTCACCGACAACGACATCGCCAAGGCACACATTCGCCACATGGTTGGTGGCCAAGCACCGCAGGCCGGCAGTGAGTTGGTGTTCTCGTTTGAGTTCCCTGAGCGCCCCGGCGCGCTGTCGAATTTTCTCAATCAGCTCGGCGGTCAGTGGAATATCTCTATGTTTCACTACCGCAACCACGGCGCCGCCTATGGCCGTGTGTTGGTGGCCATGCAAGCAGAGCGCAGCGAGCTCAAAGCGCTGTCGAAGTTTCTCGACGGTATCGGTTACCCGTGGACCAACGAGACGGACAATCCAGCCTGCCAGTTCTTTTTAAGTCACTGACGCTCTAGCTCAGTCGCTATCGATCGGCGCAGGATCGGCTTCGTGGTGGTTTAGATCGCCCAGTCGACGGATCTGAATCGCCTCGACGCCGGTGCCTGCGAGTGCATCGGAGATCACTACTACGCGATCCTCAGGGCTGAACTCGTCGCGCTGCATCATAATTGCCGCGGCGGTACCGAGAGTTTTTTCTGGGTCTGAACTGAAGTTAATGCGATAGCTGAGCACGTTGCGGTTGAGCACTAGTTGGCGGCGTGTGCGGCTGTCGTTGGTGAATGCGCAGATAATCGACTGCTGCGGATGGCAGTTGGTCACTAGATCGGCCATGCGTCCGCGCCGGGTCGGCACGATGATCGCTTTTGCTGCAATCGACTCGGCTAAGTTGACCGCCGCTTGTGCAATTTGCTGTTTATCGTGGTTCCCTTCGAGTTTATCGGTAAAGCGCAAGCCGCGACTATTCTCGGTGGAGCGGGCAATGCGATCGAGGATTTCAACGCACTTAATGGGGTATTTGCCGATGGTGGTCTCGCCGGAGAGCATAATCGCGTCGGCCTCTTCATAGACCGCATTGGCGACATCGGTGACTTCAGCGCGCGTTGGCATCGGGTTGTCGATCATCGACTCCAGCATGTGCGTGGCGACAATCACGCGTCGTCCTTTTTCGGCACAGCTGCGGATAATACGGCGCTGCACGCGCGGTAGATGCTCGAGCGGTATCTCCACGCCGAGGTCGCCGCGCGCCACCATAATGCCGTCGGCGACATCGACAATCTCTTGCATATTTTTAATCGCCTCTTGGTCTTCGAGTTTGGCGATCGCCTTAATTTTGTCTGCTTTACTGCCAAGCAGCTCGCGCAGTTCAAGCACATCTTTAGCTTCGCGAACAAAAGAGAGGGCAATGAAATCGACCTCTTGATCAACGGCAAAGGCGATATCGCGACGATCCTTCTCGGTAATTGCCGGCAGGTTGACACGAATGCCGGGCAAGTTGACGTGGCGTCGGCTTTTAAGCAAGCCGCCGTCTATCACGGTGCACTGCATGACCCGCTCTTCTTTACTCAGCACTTCTAAGTTGATTAGGCCGTTGTCGACAGTGATGATGTCGCCGACATTGACGTCGTTGATCAGGTCGTCGTAATTGATGCGAATAGAGGAGGCCTCGACATCTTCTTCACCGCGGGCGACGACCGAAATGGTATCGCCGGCGCGCAGGTGTAGTTCATCGGCAATATCGCCAGTGCGGATCTCAGGCCCCTGGGTGTCGAGCAAAATCGCAATCGGGTGGTGCAGTTTACGGTTGAGAGTGCGGATTGCCTTAATCACTTTAGCGTGTGACTCGTGGTCGCCGTGAGACATATTTAGGCGGGCTACGTTCATGCCGGCTTTGGCCAGTTTTTCCAACATATCAAAGCTTTTTGAAGCCGGTCCGATCGTGCAGATTATTTTGGTTTTGCGCATATTAGCTCACGTTCTGTAGCGATGTAGTCGAGTGGGATATCCCACGCTTGGGGGGTGATTTTAGCAACTTCTTGGCAGCTGTGGGCGAGCCCGACAAAAACTGTGCGGCGCTGGCTATCGAAATCGGCTAGCGCGCGGTCGTAGTAGCCAGCCCCCATGCCGATGCGATTGCCGCTGCGATCAAAGCCGACGAGCGGTACAACGATCACCTGACAGCTTTGCAATGAAGCATATGAGCGCGGTGAGGCGGGTTCGAGAATGCCATAGCGGTTGGCGACAAGAGCCGATTTTTTGCCCCACAGCGCCCAACGCATCTGTCGTTGCGGTTCAATAATCGGCAGCAAACACGCACTGCCGCGAGCTGTACAGCTTTGAAAAAGAGGATGGGTGGAGATCTCGCCATCACTCGCGCTGTAGAGTGCGAGCAGCTTGGCTGAGTGAAACCAGGTCTGTTGATCGAGCTGTTTTGCCACGGCCTGAGCGGCTGCGCGCTGCTCCTTATCAGAGAGAGTGCGGCGTTGGTTGCGCAACGCTGTGCGCAGGGTGTCAGTAGCCATAGTAGATTCGGGATTTAGAGAGTAGAGCCCAAGGTGCCGCTGTCAACATGGCCTTGAACCGAAAGGTTCAAGGGGGCGACGCAGGGAGTGCTTCAGGCTTTCCGTCGAGCGGACGTGCACAACAGCTCTCACGCAGCGAGGCCGGGTAAAAAGTATCGGCTCAAGGACTTCGCGACTGGCCAACACCCC
>JBLYYE010000015.1:0-13633 GCA_048549915.1 Porticoccaceae bacterium | reverse complement strand
TTTGGCGCACCCGGAGAGATTCGAACTCCCGACCAAGTGGTTCGAAGCCACCTACTCTATCCAGCTGAGCTACGGGTGCATAAACTTTTTTAGCGCTCGAGATACTGCAGTTTATCGGGTTTGCCATCCCACTCTGCGGCATCTGGCAGCTGATCTTTTTTCTCGGTGATGTTGTCCCACACTTCTGCTAGCTCGGCATTCAGTTCGAGGAATACTTCTTGGCCTGCGGGGATTTCATCTTCAGCAAAGATGGCACCGGCGGGGCACTCGGGCTCGCACAGGGCGCAATCAATGCATTCGTCAGGGTGAATGACGAGGAAATTGGGGCCTTCGTAAAAACAGTCTACAGGGCAGACTTCTACACAATCTGTGTACTTACATTTAATGCAGTTATCACCGACGATAAAGGTCATCTAACGACTCTCTTTGTTGCGATTAGTTATACAAGCTGCCGCGGCAGCCACTTTAGGCGCAGCATTATAGCAGGATGATTGTAGCTGTATACGCCACGTCGGTGCTTTTTGTACCGCCATAATACAGCTTTAGACAAGGGCCTTGAGTTGGTAGATGAGCTCTAGTGCCTGGCGGGGTGTAAGGCCATCGGGTTCGCTTTGCTCAAGCAGTTTAATTAGCTGTGGATTGCTCGGTTGGGCAAACAGCTCGCTCTGACGGGGCAGATCGCTTTGTGGGGTCTGCTCTGGATCGAGTGTTTTAGCGGGTACGGCAGCGCTGGCTTGTTCCAAATGATGCAGTTCTCGGCGCGCCAGTGTTAGTACGGTGTCTGGAATGCCGGCCAGTTTAGCAACCTGTAGGCCGTAGCTCTGGTTGGCAGGGCCGGGTTTGACACTGTGTAAGAAGACAATAGAGTCTTGGTATTCACTGGCTCCCAAATGCACATTGCCAACCCCGGTGAGTTGCTCGGGTAGGGCGGTCAGCTCAAAGTAATGGGTGGCGAATAGGGTAAGCGCGCCAATTTTTTCGGCGAGATAGTGCGCGCACGCCCAAGCTAGTGACAGGCCATCAAAGGTGCTGGTGCCGCGGCCCACTTCATCCATCAGTACCAGACTATTGCGGCTGGCATTGTGCAAAATATTGGCCGTTTCAGTCATTTCGACCATAAATGTGGAGCGCCCGCCGGCGAGATCATCCGAAGAGCCAATGCGGGTAAATATACGATCTACCACCCCTAGTGTGGCACTGGCGGCAGGGACATAGGCGCCGATTTGAGCCATTAAAACGATCAGAGCCGTTTGGCGCATATAGGTAGATTTACCGCCCATATTGGGGCCGGTAATGATTAGCATGCGCTGGTTATCATCGAGCAGACAGTCGTTGGCAACAAATGGCTGGTCGGAAACGCTCTCAACCACTAAGTGGCGTCCGCCGCTGATATGAATGCCGCTGTCTGCTTTTAGGGTAGGGCAGCAGAGTGACAGGGTTGCCGCGCGCTCGGCCAGTGCCGCGAGTAGATCGAGTTCGGCCAGTGCTGCTGCGCAGCGTTGCAACGGCTGCAAATGTTGGTTGAGCTCTTCGATCAAAGCGTCGTAAAGCTGTTTTTCGCGTGTTAGTGCACGGCTTTTTGCGCTGAGTGCCTTGTCTTCGAACTCTTTGAGCTCGGGGGTGATATAGCGCTCGCCATTTTTGAGTGTTTGGCGGCGTATGTAGTCCGCAGGTGCCTGATCGGCACTACCTTTGGAGAGCTCGATAAAGTAGCCGTGCACACGGTTGTAGCCAACTTTGAGTGTGCTGATGCCGGTGCGCTCGCGTTCGCGTTTTTCCAGTGCTATTAAGTATTCGCCAGCGTTGGTGTTGAGTTGGCGCAACTCATCGAGTTCACTGTCGTAACCATCGGCTATCACTCCACCCTCGCGTATGGTCACCGGTGGGTTTTCACCAATAGCACGTTGTAACAGTTCGACTAGTATTGGCTGTTCAACTAGATCTGCCGCTAGCTGGGCCAGTCGTGGGCTGGTAAGCGTCTGCCAATGGGAAGACAGCGCTGGCAGCACAGCGAGAGACTGCCCGAGCCGCGTTAAATCGCGCGGGCGAGCTGAGCGCAGTGCCAAGCGCGCCAATATTCGCTCTAAATCACAAACGGGTTTGAGTGTCTGGTGTATTTGTTCGTAGCGATAATTTTCTAACAGCTCGGCAATAGCCTGCTGGCGCTGCTCTAGCGCATCAATATTGCGCAGCGGCTGATTTAGCCAGCGCCGTAACAACCTGCTGGCCATGGAGGTCTGGGTGGTGTTAAGCACACTAAAGAGTGTGTTGAGCTCGCTGCCGGCAAGATTGATGTCGAGCTCTAGGTTGCGTCGAGTGGCGGCGTCTAGCGCGACAAAGTCCTCCGCCGCTTCGGCCACAATGGGTTGGATGTGTGGCAGCTCGCCGCGTTGGGTTTGTTGCACATAAGTCAGTAGCGCTCCGGCAGCAGCAATTCCTAGGGGTAAGTGGTCGCAGCCAAAGGCGTTTAGATCGCGCGTGCCATATTGTTGGCAGAGCAGTGCGATGGCTGTATCGCCATCAAATTCCCACTCTGGCAGGGCGCGGCGGCCGGGCAGCTCTTGCAGCAACTGCATAAGTGTCCCGTCGAGCGATTCGGGATGGAGTAACTCTACAGGGCGCAGGCGGGCAATTTCTGCCTCGACGGCACCGCTATCTGCAAGTTCACGCAGCAAGAACCGGCCACTACTCACCTCTAAGCTGGCGAGCCCAAAACGGCCAGCTTGCGGCGTTAGGGCAACAATTAAATTGTCGCTGCGCTCATCGAGCAAAGCTTCGTCACTCACTGTGCCCGGTGTAATAACCCTAACCACTTTGCGTTCAACAGGCCCTTTGCTGGTTGCAGGGTCACCTACCTGTTCACAAATAGCGATTGATTCGCCGAGCTTAACCAATTTGGCCAAGTAGCCCTCGGCGGCATGGTAGGGAACGCCGGCCATCGGGATGGGTTTGCCGTTCGACTTGCCGCGCGCGGTCAGGGTTAAATCTAACAGCTGGCTGGCGCGCTCTGCATCTTCAAAAAAAAGCTCGTAAAAATCACCCATGCGGTAGAACACAAGCTGGTCTGGGTGCTCGGCCTTAATGCGCAAAAACTGCTGCATCATGGGGGTGTGGCTGTTGTCGATAGATTTAGGGGTGTTTTGAGTCATTTGAGCTCTATAGCGTGCAGAGAGTTTAGCGTTAATATGCAGGTTCCGCTTGGCCATTGTAGGGGCTGCCGGGTTATCCTGCCAGCGCGCTGTGGGCGGTTGGCCGGTAGGTTGCTACACTGTCGGCAAGCAGCCGTTGTAGGTGGCGTGCAGAGCGTCTATTCAGATTGATGGGTCTTGGGTTATGTCGATAAGCGGTGTTGTGGATGAGTTGGCTGCTGTGTTGGCCAGCAGCGGGCGAACAGTGGCGGTGGCCGAGTCGTGCACCGGCGGTGGGGTAGCCGCTGCCTGCACCGCGGTGGCAGGCAGCTCAGCCTGGTTTGAGGGCGGTGTGGTGAGCTATTCCAATGCGGTAAAAAAGCAGCTGCTGGGTGTCAGTGAGTCCTGCCTGAACGAGCACGGTGCGGTCAGTGCCGCTGTGGTAGAGGCGATGGCGACGGGTATCTGTGAGCGACTGGCGGTCGGTTGCGCAATCGCCACCAGCGGTATTGCCGGCCCCACCGGCGGCAGTGCGCAAAAGCCGGTGGGGACGGTGTGGATCGCCACCGCTGTCGATGGCCAGGTAGAGTCACTCTGCCACCACTTTGAGGGCGATCGGCAAGCCATTCAGCAGGCCGCCGTGGAAAAATCTCTGCTGAGCCTATTGCAACGCCTGACAGATTAGACTACTGTACACCCATACAGTTGTGGTCGGTATGTAGTGAGTCGGCCACCCCAAAGCAGATAAACCCGAGAGAGTGTAGAGGAACATTATGGACGCAAATAAAGAGAAGGCGCTGCAAGCCGCGCTGGGTCAAATTGAGCGGCAGTTTGGCAAAGGCACAGTGATGCGTATGGGCGATTCGCCGCGCGTAGCGATTCCAGCCATCTCTACTGGCTCAATTGGTCTGGATATCGCGCTGGGTATCGGTGGCCTGCCCAAGGGCCGTGTGGTTGAAATTTACGGGCCGGAGTCCTCGGGTAAAACGACCTTAACCCTGCAGGTAATTGCCGAGGCGCAAAAAGCCGGCGGCACTTGTGCTTTTATTGATGCCGAGCACGCTCTCGACCCAATCTATGCCGAAAAACTCGGTGTCAATGTGGACGATTTAATCGTCTCCCAGCCCGATACCGGCGAACAAGCACTCGAGGTGACCGATATGTTGGTGCGCTCCGGCGCTTGTGATGTATTGGTGGTTGACTCGGTGGCAGCCTTGACGCCACGTGCAGAAATTGAAGGTGAAATGGGTGACACCCACGTCGGTTTACAAGCGCGTTTGATGTCGCAGGCACTGCGCAAGCTAACCGGCAACATCAAAACCTCTAATTGCTTGGTGATCTTTATCAACCAGATCCGTATGAAAATTGGTGTTATGTTTGGTAACCCTGAAACCACCACTGGTGGTAATGCGCTTAAATTCTATTCATCGGTGCGGTTAGATATCCGTCGTATTGGCGCAGTGAAAGACGGTGATGAGGTAGTCGGCAACGAAACTCGCGTTAAAGTTGTTAAAAATAAAGTGGCGCCACCCTTTAAGCAGACAGAGTTTCAGATCCTCTATGGGCAGGGCATCAACCGCTACGGCGAGTTGATCGATCTTGGTGTCAAACACGGTATGGTTGATAAATCAGGTGCCTGGTACGCCTATGGTGGCAACAAAATTGGCCAGGGCAAATCAAATGCCTGTAACTACCTGCGTGAAAATCCAGAAATTACCGCAGAGCTTGAGGCTAAAATCCGCGCTAAAGAGTTGGGTTCGGACCTTCCCGAAGTGGAAGCAACAACCGCTGCCGAAGCAGAGTAATTCACAGCGCTTGAACCATTGCGTTGCCGTAGCCCTCTTTGAAAAGAGAGGGCATGCGTGCCGGTTTTCCGTTTGTAAGGTTTATGCAAACAAACTGCAGTTTTGCGCGGCACAAGAGAGTGCCAGAGCGGGAATTAAAAACCTGAAATTGTCGCTCTAAGCTCAGTCGCCTATCACAGTGGGTGATCCAGGTCGCCACGCAGACTGGCTCGCCTAAATAGCTTGCTTGCAAGTAATCATAACTGGCGTGGCGTATGGCCATGGCGCGCTGTAAATTCTGGTAGTCTTGCAGGTTGATGCCCAAACTTTTGCTGTGTGCCCAGGCTGTATCTTGGCACCAATTTACGTAGACCTGGTTGTTGGTATGACCCAAACCGTCTATTTGATCAGCCGTTACTGAGAATTGTTTCAGGTAGGGGTTGTTGTAATCAAACTTTAAATCAGCCGTCATGTTATGCCCTTATATCTTACATCCCGTAGCATAGCGGTTCGTCGACTGGCCATCTAGCGCCCAGTGTGTCCGCAATATATATAGGAGAAGCTAAGGTGTTTACCCGCAGCGATCAGCCTATTACACCTTCTAGAATACGTGCCTACGCTATGGAGTTGTTGGCGCGCCGGGAATACGCAGCGCAAGAGTTGCATAAAAAACTCGTCACTAAATTTGATGGCAGTGAGCTGATAGAGGTTGTGCTTAAAGAGTTGCAGGCGGACAATTTGCAGTGCGACCAGCGTTTTGCCGAATCCTTTGTGCGCTCGCGCATTAACCGCGGCCATGGGCCTATGCGTATCAGCAGAGAGATTGGCCAGCGCGGTATCAATACAGAACTACTCCAGCAAGCCTATGCGCAGTGTCAGCCGGATTGGTTTGAGTTGGCCCGCGAGTTGCGTCTGAGGCGTTTCCCTGTTGTTGGCGACGACAATAAGTTGCGGGCTAAAGTGCAGCGTTTTTTGAGTTATCGAGGTTTTGGTTATGACCAAATTCGCTTTGCTATGGAGCAGAACGAAAGCGAATAACGCCGTTTAAGCTAAAGCTTGTTTGAACAGTGCGACCATACGCTGTTCTATCCAGGTCTCTCCGCGCCAGTTAGCGATAAACCCACAGTGGCCACCGTAGTTGTGGCGTTCTACAGTCAGCTGACTTGAGCCTTCAATTGCGGCGAGGTCGGCGATAGGTATAACTGGGTCGTCTTCGGTTGCAATCAAATGTGCGGGTACAGTTAGTTTCGCTAACCTGTCACCGGTAATGCTATAGGCCGCAAAATAGTCCTCAACACGCTTAAAGCGTGTAAAACGCGGAATAAAGTAGGCGTTTAAGTCTTCTAGTGAACGCGCTGTTGCCAAAACATCGGCGTAATCTAGCTCTGGCCAGTGGTCTAGCTTTTTGACTAACGACTTGCGCCACTTGCGGTAGAAGTACTCCCGGTAGATTACACTGCCAGAACTTATTGCACGCATAGAGTTGGCCGGGTCGGTCGGAGGGCAGACGGCAATGGCGTGTTTTAGCCCTAGCTGCGGGCCAAAGTCAGCGGCGATGCGTAGAGTGAAATTACCCCCCATGGAATAACCGGCAATCACTGGCTTGGAATAGGGGTGCTTGTGCAAGAAATCGCCAATCGCCGCAGCGACTTCATCGTGACGCTCAGTGTTAAAAAGCTCTGCATTGAGGTGGTGGCTGTCGCCGTGATCGCGAAAATTAATCCGTAAAACATCGAAGCCGGCCGCTAAAAAAGAGCCGGCTGTGGTGACTGAATAAGAGGATTGGCTAGAGCCCTCCCAGCCGTGCAAGAGAATAACTAGATCCTCTGCAGGGCGCTGATGATCTCCCGAGGCGCAGTCCCAATCCGCCAACAGACGGGCGCCATCTCCAGCTTCAAGTGTCAAGCATTGGCTATTCATGCCGGCGGCTACTTTTTTGGCACGCAATTCACGCGGCCCTTTGCTGTTAAAAATGCTCTGTATATGCGGGTGGCGCAGTGTTAAGGGCGGTTTAAATATATTCATGGCGATATTTAGTTGCGAAAAGAGTTCTTGGCTGACGGTTTTACGATAGCACTGCGCGCACTCTTTGTCTGTAATACTCTGGTTGAAAGCGAGCTATTTGGTTACGCTAAAGGGATTGATTGCGTCTGATGCTCAAGGCTAGATTGGCGCGTGGGTAATTGAAAACGGAGTAACTCATGTCACCAGGCAAGCTAAATTTGTTGGTACTTTCTCGGCGTTGCGCTTTAGTCTGGCTGACACTATTTTCACTCTCGGTTGGCACACAAGCCGTGGCCAACGGTGAAGCACCGCTGTCAATGGCCGACAGGCTGGCTCAGTTAGATAAGCTCGATCCCCGTCAATGGGGTATCCACAATGGCTGCATACTGCTTTCGCGAGTGCGACAGATAAACTTTACCGATGATCAAACGGCACTGCTTAAACTGTCAGGGTCTAAACAAGCAATTTTGCGTCTACAGCGTGAGTGCCCTGGTATTGCCAAGCAGGGTTTTGCTCTGATTAACCGCAGTGGCCGGCTCTGTGAGCGTTTCGACTCGGTTGCAGTGGTGGGCGGAAGTTTTAGCTCAACAGGTCTCTCTGCGCGCTGCTCAATTGAGTCAATTTCACCTCACCCAGGGCTTCAGTGAAATGACTTTTCAATGGTTACGAATTTGTTTTACACGCGGCCTAGTGGGTTTCGCGCTTTTTGTTTGTTGCCAGATCAACAGTATTGCCCAGCCATTATTGAACTGGCAGGGTGAATGGCTGCCTGGGGCACTGCTGGTTGCCAAGCTACCAGATAATACCAGCCTATTTTATGCCGGACAGCCACTAGAGAGAGATCAATACGGCCGTGTTTTGTTAGGTATAAGCCGCGATGCACAAGGTCGTGTGGCACTGGAGATGGTCGATAATATTACTCAGCAGCGCTGGCCGCTGAGCTATAAATTGGCTGCCCGCGAATACCCGACTCAACGCGTGGAAGGGGTTCCTCAAGTCACCGTGACACCACCTGCAGAGCAGCTGGCTAGAATCCGCCGCGAAGCAGCGCTAGTTTCAGCGTCAAGATCCAGCTCGCTTGAGCAGCCGCTCTACTCAACGGGTTTTGTCGCTCCTGCCAATGGCCCTATAACCGGAGTCTATGGCAGTCAGCGCTTTTACAACGGCGTGGCTGGGCGCCCGCATTATGGTGTCGATTATGCAGCCCCTTCTGGAGCGCCCGTGCATGCCCCTGCGGCAGGCAAAGTCGTGTTGGCAGAGCCCGACCTATTTTACTCAGGCGGCACCGTTATTGTTGATCATGGCTACCAGCTTTTTTCGAGCTTTTTACACATGAGTGCGGTTGCGGTTGAGGTAGGTCAAGTACTGCAGCAAGGGGAGTTGATCGGTGCAGTAGGGGCTACAGGCCGTGCTACCGGCCCACATCTGGATTGGCGTATGAATTGGGGCAGTGTGCGTGTGGATCCACAGTTAGTTTTGAAAGCGCTGCCCGATCAGGTCGATTAACCGCTAATATCGGCCTAATTCATGGCGATAGAACGCTTTTTTGCGTAAACTTCGCGCCGTTGTTTAAAAAGACATGCGCTATTAAACGCCTGGGAGTTTGCCGTGGATAAAAAGTTACTGAGTATATTAGTCTGCCCGGTTAGCAAGGCACCATTGGAGTACCTAGCAGATCAACAAGAGCTGGTGTGCCGCGCCAGTGGCCTTGCCTATCCGGTGCGCGATGGGATACCGGTTATGCTGGAGAGTGAGGCGCGCCAACTCAGTGCCGACGAGAAGCTGCACAGTAATCCGGGCAGTGGGATGGGCCACCGATGAGTGCCGAAAAAACACTCTTCAGTCGCATAGCCGATGGTGAGATACCTGCAGAAATTCTTCATCGCGATGAACACTGTTTTGTAATCAAGGATATTGCACCGCAAGCGCCGATCCATCTTTTGGTAATTCCGGTAGAGCCGATTCCGCGTCTTGTCGATGCACTCCCCGAAGATCGCCAGCTATTGGGCCACCTGATGCTGGTGGCAGGACAAGTGGCTAACCAAGCCGGCTGTGGGGACGCTTTTCGCTTGGTCATCAATAACGGTGCTGAGGCGGGGCAGACGGTGTTTCATCTTCACCTGCATATTTTGGGTAATACAACATTTAACGAAGCGAGCTTAACTGGCTAGCTAACCGCCGAGCCATGGGCTGCGATCTACCCACTGGCCGGCCACGACGACGGAAGTAATTGTAGTGACAACAACGACAGCATGGAGCAGCGCGACTATTCGCCAAGCTTTTTTGGACTATTTTGCCGAGCAAGGCCACACGCCCGTAATGAGCAGCAGCCTTGTGCCGGGCAACGACCCCACTCTGTTATTTACCAATGCCGGTATGGTGCAGTTTAAAGACTGCTTCTTAGGTGCAGAAAAGCGCGATTATGTCCGCGCGGTGAGCTCACAGCGCTGCGTGCGTGCCGGTGGTAAACATAACGACTTAGAAAACGTCGGCTATACCGCGCGCCACCACACCTTCTTTGAAATGCTCGGCAATTTTAGTTTTGGCGACTACTTTAAACGCGATGCAATCAATTTTGCTTGGCAGTTCCTCACCAAAGTGTTGGGTTTGCCGCCCGAGCGCCTTTGGGTGACAGTGCATATAAGCGATGACGAAGCAGCTGATATATGGACCAATGAAGTAGGTGTAGATCCCGCCCGCATGTCGCGCCTAGACGAAGACAACTTCTGGCAGATGGGTGATACCGGCCCTTGCGGCCCGTGTACTGAGATTTTTTACGATCATGGTGAAGAGGTCGCAGGTGGCCCACCCGGTAGCGAGAACGACGATCTCGATCGTTACATTGAAGTCTGGAACTTGGTTTTCATGCAGTACGAGCGCAATGCCGCCGGTGAGATGAAACCTCTGCCTAAACCCTCTATCGATACAGGTATGGGTTTGGAGCGTATAGCTGCAGTGATGCAAGGAGTGCACAGCAACTACCAGATTGATCTATTTGTTCATCTGATCAATGCTGCGGCAGAAGCCGTGGGTAGCAGCGAACTGCAGCATGATTCTTTGAAAGTGATCGCCGATCATATCCGATCGTGCGCGTTCTTAATCATTGATGGCGTGCTTCCCGGCAACGAAGGGCGGGGCTATGTCTTGCGTCGCATCATTCGCCGAGCTCTGCGCCATGGACATAAACTCGGCCAAACTCAGCCATTTTTCCACACCTTGGTGCCAGCGTTAGCCGCTGTGATGGGTGAGGCCTACCCCGAGCTGAACAGCAAACGCGACTTGATTGAAGCTACCTTGCTCAAAGAAGAGCAGCAGTTTGCTCGCACTCTAGACAACGGTATGGGTGTCCTTGAGTCTGCGCTGGCAGAGCTCGCTGGTAGTGTGGTGCCGGGTGATGTCGTCTTCCAGCTTTACGACACTTACGGCTTCCCGACAGATTTGACGGCCGATGTGGCTCGCGAGCGCGGCTTTACGATAGATATGGACGGCTACCAAACCGCTATGGAAAAGCAGCGCCAGCGCGCGCGTGCCGCGGGGAACTTTGGTGTCGACTACAGCGACTCGTTACAACTTGAGGGCTCTACAGAGTTTCTCGGCTATGAGCTGCTCGCCAGCGAGGCCAAAGTCGTTGGCTTACTATTGGATAACGCCCAAGTAGAGACACTCACCGAAGGCCAGCAGGGTATCGTGATTCTGGATCGCACACCTTTTTATGCTGAATCGGGCGGCCAGTGCGGTGACACTGGTATGGTCACTGCAGGTACGGCAAAGTTCGAAGTAGCTGACTGCCGCAAAAACAGCGGCCACCATCTACACATTGGCCAATTACTCAACGGCAGCCTATCGATCGGCGACAGTGTTGACGCCGAGGTCACCAATGATGTCCGCTCAGCCACAGCGCGCAATCACTCAGCCACCCACTTACTGCACTCTGCATTGCGCGAAGTGCTCGGCGAGCATGTAGCACAGCAGGGCTCCTCGGTGGATTCAACCCGCTTGCGTTTTGATTTTTCTCATTCACAAGCGGTAACTTTGGAGCAGCAGCGCGCAGTAGAACAGCGCGTCAATCAAGCTATTCGCACTAACATAGCCACGCAGACAGAAATTATGGATATGGATGCTGCGCAACAGCGCGGTGCCGTGGCGCTGTTTGGCGAGAAATATGGCGACGAAGTGCGAGTGCTCAGTATTGCGGGAGACTTCTCGATCGAGCTGTGCGGGGGTACGCACGTTGCCCGCAGCGGTGATATTGGTTTGTTCCGCATTAGCGCAGAGACCAGTGTGGCTTCAGGTGTCAGAAGAATCGAGGCGGTGACTGGAGCCGCTGCAGAAGCACTCTGCGATGAAAATCAAGATTTAGTCCGCCAACTGGCCGCGATTGCTGGCAGTGACCGCAGCCGTCTAGCGGAGAAAATATCCAAACTAGCGGCCGATACGAAGCAACAACAGCGCGAGATAGCCCAACTCAAAGCTCAGTTAGCTGGCGGTGCAGGTGGCGACCTTCTCTCCAATGCAATTGATGTTGCAGGAGTGAAGTTGCTAGCAGTGGTGGTGCCGGGAGCTGACAACAAATCTTTGCGCGGTGTCGCCGACAAAGTGCGTGACCAGATTGGCTCAGGCTTGTTTGTGCTGGCAGCCGAGCAAGATGGCCGTGCTGCCCTAGTGGCAGGCGTTACCAAAGATCTGACAGAGCGTTTTAAGGCCGGTGAGCTGCTCAAACAAGTGACCGATATCACCGGCGGTAAAGGTGGTGGTCGCCCCGATATGGCTCAAGGCTCAGCCGAGCAAGCTGCCAAATTACCCTCTGCATTCGAAGCATTGGCCAGCTGGCTGCAGGCGCAGTAAATAGTTACCCAACAGTTTAATAAGAGCGAACCCAACAGATGAGCTTAATTGTACAAAAATATGGCGGTACCTCAGTGGGTAGCGTAGAGCGTATACAAGCAGTAGCCGACAAAGTGATTGGCCACTGTCAGCGTGGTGACCAAGTAGTTGTCGTCGTGTCGGCGATGAGCGGCGAGACCAATCGCTTAATTGGCCTAGCCAATGAGATTGGTGAGAGTAATAGTGCCCGCGAGATGGATGTACTGGTCTCAACTGGTGAGCAGGTGACTATTGCTCTGTTGAGTATGGCTCTGCAGGCCAAAGGCCAAGAGGCTCGCTCCTACACGGGTAGTCAAGTGCGTATTCTCACCGATACCTCGCACAGCAAAGCGCGCATTGAAGAGATCGATGCCCATCGCATGCAAGAGGATCTCGAAGCAGGGCGCGTTGTCGTTGTCGCAGGATTTCAGGGTGTTGATGATGCAGGCAATATCACTACCTTAGGCCGAGGCGGCTCTGATACCACAGCAGTCGCTCTCGCCGCAGCACTCAAAGCCGATGAATGCCAGATCTATACCGACGTCGACGGTGTCTATACCACCGATCCACGTGTTGTCGATAGCGCCCGCCGTCTAGATAGTATCACTTTCGAAGAGATGCTCGAGATGGCCAGCCAAGGCTCGAAAGTGTTGCAAATTCGCTCTGTAGAATTTGCTGGAAAATACAACGTACCGCTGCGTGTGCTCTCAAGCTTTCAAGAGGGCCCCGGCACACTGATAACCTTAGAGGATGATGGAATGGAAAAGCCCGTAGTATCAGGCATCGCATTTAACCGAGACGAAGCCAAGCTGACAATCCGAGGTATTCCCGATCAGCCTGGTGTAGCTTATAAGGTTTTAGGCCCGATAAGCTCAGCCAATATCGAGGTCGATGTGATTGTGCAAAATGTCGCAGTCGACAATTCAGCAAACATCACCTTTACTGTACATAAGAATGACGTAAAGCAGGCCGAGCTGATCCTCCAAAAAATCGCCGGTGAGCTTGGTGCTAAAGAAGTCACTACCGATGCTGGGATTGCCAAAATTTCATTGGTCGGGGTGGGGATGCGATCACACGCAGGCGTAGCATCAAAGATGTTTGAAACATTGGCGGGTGAAGCCATCAATATCCAACTTATTACCACCTCAGAAATAAAAGTGACAGTGGTTGTAGAGGAAAAGTATCTAGAGTTGGCAGTGCGGGCCCTGCACAGTGCTTTTGAAATGGAGAAAGAGTCAGTCAAAGAGTCATAATGCTTGGAATCCATGACACTATTGTTATAATTCCGCAGCTGTTTAACTTCTAATACTAATGTACTACTTTTGCGGAGAGTGCGATGCTAATTTTAACCAGACGAGTGGGTGAAACCCTGATCATCGGTGATGACGTCTCGGTAACCGTGCTCGGTGTCCGTGGCAATCAGGTTCGATTAGGGGTTGATGCGCCGAAGGATGTCGCTGTGCATCGCGAAGAGATCTACCAAAAAATCCAAGACGAAAAAGATACAGGCTCTAACGAGCAGTAATTTCAGCTAAAGGCCTATGAATTTTAGGCCGTTATGGTATTATGCCGCCCCTATTAAGAGGCGGCATTTTTGTACCTTGATGTTAATAGCGCGACCTGGGAGCGCCTACTCTATGTTGAGCAGAGACACCAGATGAATAGTTACAGAGTTTTTAAAAATTGGTGAGGTGGCCGAGCGGCTGAAGGCGCTCCCCTGCTAAGGGAGTATACGTTAATCGCGTATCGAGGGTTCGAATCCCTCTCTCACCGCCATTTCAAATAAGCCCAGCGCAAGCTGGGTTTTTTTGTGGGCGGAAGAGTGGATGAGAAGCTTCGCCAGGTTCGACTGAT
>JBLYYE010000014.1:0-11940 GCA_048549915.1 Porticoccaceae bacterium | reverse complement strand
CGCGGCGAAGATTTAAGTGTGATTACCATTGACGACTCGGTGGGGCGCGCTGATGTTGTACTGCAGAGCGACGATTATGCAGAAGCCCGCGCTCAGGGTATTGATGTGCATGGTGATTACGGTGATCTGTTCATAGAGAATTCTAAAGGTTATGGCAATGTTGATTTAACCTTGCTGGCGGACGGAGACGACCACCAAGGCCGCTTGTATGCGTATGCTGATGGTGTCGACCTCACCAGTTTAGATTATGCCGATGTGCGCGAAGTTTATGGCTTGGCGGAGGTTGAGTTGTCGTTTGGCGATGCGACTGCGGGCACAGTGTATGGTGATGTGGATGGTGTCGATGTCTCCGCTGAAATGGCTGTGCTCGAATCAGTCGAGGGTGTCTCTAGAGCTACAATAACGGGTGGCGCCAGCGGCGAAGATGTTACTGGCACAGACCTGGAGGCTAGTCTGTCGCTGCGCGCGGTCGATGTCGATGCTGAAGATATCGATATGACGGGTGTCACTGGGCGCGCTTACGGTGATATTACGCTGGGTGGTGAAACGACCGATGCCGATATTAGTGTCAACGTTAATGCTTGGGGTATCGATGCCGGCTCGGAAGGCCTAGTAGTCGGTGAGCAGTTAGCGGCTACTAATGTGGCGGGTTATGTCGATATCGATATCGACTTGACCTCTACCGCCGCAGGCGAAGCGGGTGGCTCGGTCTATTCGGAAGTCAATGCGATAGCCACTGATCTGAATGACGACGGTGGTTTAGATAGCTTGGTGGTTGTCGAGAACGTTGCCGGTGAGGCTTTGATCTCAACTGTGGGTGCGGCCGATGATGACGTGCGCTTGAGGGCCAGCGCAGAGGGCGTCGAGTTGATCGGTGATCTGGGTGTTACCGGCAGCGGTGTTGACGGCCACGTAGATATCGACCTTGATGCCACAGCAGGTGTTGATGGTTACGCCAGTGTGCGCGCCACGGCGGTTGATATACAAACTGAGCTTGAGCTCGGCGATGTGATCGATGTTGCAGACATTACTGCGCTGGCTGATATCTCCGCCACTGCGGTGGGTGGTGCTATCTCTGATGCACAGGCTTACTCAGTGGGTCTCTATGTTGAAGGCCAGGCGGTGGAGTTGGAGACGGTTGATGCCACTGCCTCTGCTGCAGCCAGTGCCGGTAGTGTAGATAATGACAGCGAGATCTCGGCCACTGCGAGGGCGATAGGCGGTGAAATTATAGTCGCTGGCGATAGCTCGATAACAGCGGCTAGTTTTTCTGCCGATGCCGATGCCGCCGCCGCCTACGGTTTTGATCTGGCCGAGTTTAAGTACTCGTTTGATAATACAGTTACAGCGGATGCGCGCGCATTAGTGGCGGATGTCGACGGTCGCGATAGCGACCTGCAGCTGACAGATATCGATGTTGAAGTGGATGCCAGTGGCAGCATGACTAACGGGCGCCTGCTCTCAGGGGAGGCGCTCAATTTCTTTGTCGACGGAGTAGATGTCGACGCCGTCGGTATAGACCTGGCTTCGAAATACAACGAGCAAGGCCTGACGGCTGAAGTTGGCGAATTGGTGTTAGCTGGTGTCTCGGTCAGCTCACAAGCTGTCTCGGCGTCGGTTGAGGGTGTTTATAACGAAGGTCTCTTCGGTGTTGTTGGTGAAGCCTATGGTTACGCAGTGATTGACTCTCATCTCGCTGATGCCGCAGCCTTCGGTGTAAGAGTGCAAGGCTCAGTGGCAACGGACGATTCCGGCGTCGAGCTAGAGTTCGACGCGCTGGATGTCACGATGAGTGATATCGATGTCTACCTGGCCGAGGTCTCTTCTTCGGTAGTGACTTCTCTGGATGGAGAGGGCGCGGCGATCAATATTAATCGAGTTTCCGCAGAGTATATGGGTGGCAACGGCTTGGCGCGCACCTCTGCGTACGGTGTCAATATCGATGCGGTATTCTCAAATGAACCAACCGAAGAGCAGAAATACAGTTCAGACTTCTTCTTCGGTTATGGGGATGACGGTGAGGTAGGTGATGTCTCTCTCACCGATGTGAGTGTGACACTGGCCGATGTCCACGCCCGCGCTGAAGGCGTTAATGTATTAGCTCTCGTTGAAAAATACGGCTCAGCCGGGTCAATAACTGAAAACGACCTGCTGTTTGCCGAAGCGTGGGGCGTTGCTGCCTACTCAGAGTTTGGCGACATCTCCGCTAACGGATTGGATGTGGCTATTAATGCCGGTGCGCACGCCGAGGGGCTCTCATTGGTCATCGGTGAGGCCGATGGCGCTAACTGGGACAGTAACGACATTGCTGAGTTAACCGTCGCTGGCGTACAACTCGAAGTGATTAATGACGGTGATATCACCCTGGAGCAGAGCAGTGTTGAGCTAACCACCAGCGCTGCTGTTGATGGTTACGCATTTATTGATCTGCGTGCCCCTACTGACCAATACGGCTACGCTGACGGCGATATCATTAATACAGAGACCTACGGCGTAATTCTTGATGGCTCAGGCGAGAGCCGAGTCGATGCGCTCACTGTGGACATTGCAAGCACATCAACGGTGTCTGGCATAGTCTCAACCGGTGAATCTTCTTCGGGCCTTGACTTTTTGCTGGGCGCCTTAGATTCTACCTTGGGCGGCCTGTCAGGAATCACCGCTGAGGGGACTTTCGTCGACAGCGCCGGTGAGATCATTGAGAGCGAAGTCCGCGGCTTGCATGCCGTTAACAGCGACAGCTTAGTCGTTGATGACGCCACGATTGATATCGAGGTTGCTAACGAACTCTCGGCCTCTACCAGTGAAGGCGGTGTGATATTTGGTTACAGCGAGGGTGACATAAGCTACACGGTAGCAATCTCTGCAGGTGACACCATCCAGTCCGACGTGGTTGGTGTGTACGCCGAAGCTAACGAGCTTTTAGAGCTAACCGATCTGCAAGTGACTATAAACAGCAGTAATATCGTCGGTACCGACACAGATAAGTACACTCTTGCCTATGTCGCGGCAGGCGATGACATCATTGATTCAGATATCAAAGGTATCGACGCCTACAGCAATCCAAGCGATATTTCTTTGCGCGATTTCTCAGTGGCTATTGATGACGCAGCCCTTGTACAGCTGGCGCAAGGCCGTACAGAGAGCGATGCGGCCATACAGATGAGAGCGACCGGTGTAGACACTTATACCGAGGAAGGGATGATATCGATTGTCGATGTCGCCAATGACGGTATAGCTAGAGCCGACGACGAGTGGTCTGTGGATATCTCCTTAGCCGCGACTGTTAACAGTAACCGCACAGTAGAGGGTGAGGCAGAGCCAGTCGCAGGCTTTATCTACGCGGGCGACGACCTCATCGATGTAGAAATTGAAGGCATTGATGCTTATGTAGAAGAGTCAGGCGGCGATATCCAGTTAGGTGGCGGCGAAGCGGGAGAGTTCTTGGCTGTTAAGATCGATCTAGCCGGTCAGCTCACCGGTAATATGGGGACCGATGATGATGCCATTGACTTCGATAATATTGAAGGCATATACGCATACAGCGAAAACGGCTACTTATTCGCTGAGAATGTAACTGTCGATGCCAATTTTGATGCGCACATTTACGGTGAAGTCCAAGCCGGTGACAACGGTGTTTACTTTGATATTGACGGGTTTGATCTGAACGCTGAGGACGGCTTAGTACTGGAAAACGTCACTAGTGATCTGGTGATTGACACTATTATTGACGGTGAGGTGTATACCTCCAGTGAGATGGTCCATCTGCAAACTGTTCAAAATGATGCCGACAGCGATTCGGCACACGTCTACGCGACCAATATCAGTACCAATATTGATATCTCTGTATTGGGTGAAGGCCATTTGCAAGCAGACAGCGACATGGTTTACGCGGAGAACATTACAGGGTTGGAAGTTTACGCCAACGACTATATTTACATAGCAAATCTAACGTCTAGCGTAAATTTAGATGTCGATCTGCTAGGTGAAGGCAGTGCCGATGCAGACCTCGTAGACATCAGTAGCGTGCACAGTGCATATTTTGACTCCTCTGGCAGTAGCGTAGAAATCCAACAAGCCGACATTGATCTGACGATCGACGTCAATATTGAGTCTGCCGCGGTCGATGGATTGGCAGCAGGCGATAACGCGGTAGAAATTTCCAGTGTTACCGGCCTTTCCGCAGGTGGCAACAATTTCACAATGGCCGACTTCGACGTTTACGTCGATATCAGCGCCACTGCAGACCAAGACGATGCGCAGATCACTGCTACAGCGCTCGGTTTGGATCTCCGCGGGGTCGGCGGTAGCGGCGATTACGGCGAGCTCGTTGACCTAAGCCGAGGTGACATTGCGATATCAACCGCGGTCACTACTGGCGGCTTACTGGGTGGTGAATCCGGTGAGGTCGCTTATGCAGAGTCTGTAGGCGTTTGGTTGTACGGAAGCAACCTGATGCTAGAAGACGTCACAATTGAAGCTTATGCCGGTGCTGAGTCACTCAACCCAGCGGGTGATGCGCGCGCTGAATCCTATGGTTTGTGGGTGACAAGTGCTACCTATGTCGGCCTCGATATCTCTGCGGATGAGAAAATTACATCCAGTGCAGTGGCCAGTGGCGAAGCCTCTATAGCGTATGCCAATGCGGTGTATGTAGAGGGCGATTACCTCAATGTGGATAACGCAGGGGTAATCAGCGCTAATGCTGACGCGAGTGACTACGGTGAGGCGACTGCGGTAGCAATGAACTTGCAAATCGATGATGGCAGCTTTGCTTATGTCGAACAGTCGGATATCGTAGCAGCGGATGCCTTTACACTAGAAAACAGCGGTGAGATTTCTGCCCACGTATCGGCTGGCGGTGACGCTACCGGTATTGAGATGAACTTTTACGGGCTGGACAGCACCAATGTGGTAATAAATAACCGCGAGGGTGGTGTTATCTCTGCCACCGCAGACGACTCTTACGGCGTGGCTATTGCCATCAGTACTGATTCGGATGTACTGATAACTAACGACGGTACGATTACAGGTGCTGTGCGTACCGGCTATGGTGATGACAGCTTCTTTAATAATTCAATGAATACCTGGAACGCTTACGGCGAGTCGGATTTCGGAATTGGCGAAGATAGCATCATCAATGCTGAGACAGGGCGCATCGTTATGACGGATGCCTTGATTGATCTTGGACTTGCCGGTGAAGATGGCAATGTCTTTGATAACCAAGGGCTAATTGAAATTGTCGGCGATAACCTCATCGATATGGGTAAATACTTTGAGTCTGATAACCCCAATGCGCTTGAAAACAGTGGGCATATCGACTTTACCGATGATGATGGAGACACCGACGATTCATTGATGATTTATGGTGATTTTTCCAGCGATGGCGGCCAAATCAGCGTAGATATTGATGGTGCCGAGGGTGCCAGCGACATGCTGATGATCAGTGGAGACTTGGAAGGCACTACGCTGCTGAATGCGATTATCCACAGCGTGCCCCACAACGTCGAAGAGTTTGCAGTTCAAGTCGTCGATGTGGAAGGTGAGCAAATCGGGGATATCAGCATTGGTGAAGTGACCTTTGCAGATGATCACTTGTTCGACTACAACGTCGTCCGCGAATGGGCCAGCGATTCCTCTGAGCAAGGTTGGCTAGATGTTAGCATTGAAAGCCTCTCATCCGCGGGTGTTACCCTGACGTCGGTGGCCCCTGCGCTGCAGTCTATGTGGCATCAAAGCGTGGGTACCCTTGCCCAGCGTGATGGCGTACAGCGCAGCGATAACGGCACAGTCGGCCTGTGGGCGCGCGGTTTTGCCAGCAGCGGTGATATCGAAGTCAGCAATAACTATGAAACGCTGAGTGGTTTTGAGTTGGACGTTGATGGCTCTGAACTGGGCATCGACTTCGCAGTTGGCGAAAATGTTAAATTGGGTCTGTTTGCTGGTTCAAGTAGTGCCGAATTTGATATCAATAGTGGTATTGGCCAAGGTGACTTTGACGGTGACTTTGTCGGCGCCTTTATCCAATACCGCAGCGACTCTTTTGTAGCTGACTTCTCTTACCGCGATATGGATATAGACGGACATGTGTTGTCTGGAGCGGTGACTGAGAAAGTGAAAGGCGAGATCGATGGCTACAACATTGAACTTGGCTACACTTTCGCGCTTGAAAGCGGGCTGAAAATCCAGCCACAACTGCAGCTCTCTGAAGCCAACCTAAGCTTAAACAACCTAGCCGATGTAGAGACAACTTATGGTTACTTTACTCAGGCCGAGGGCGATAGCTTGCAAAGCCGTGTAGGCGTCATGTTCAGTCGCGACTACGTGTCGGGTGACGATAGCTGGACACCTTACTTAACAGTCAGCTCTATTGATGAGAGCGATGCCACCAACGACTATGAAATCAATGGTCTACAGGGTATTTCAGATGCGGGCGGCAATAGCTTTGCACTTGAAATTGGTATCAATGGCACTGTCGGTGAGGCAGTCTTCTACGGTGGCCTAGATTACCTAGATGGCGGCGCTAATGACGCTATCTTAGGTGCTAAAGCAGGTATCAAGTTCAGTTTCTAAACGGCACTTGCGCAATCATAAACCGGCTCTCCACTGTTGGGGGGCCGGTTTTTTTTAACAACAGTAGACGCCGTCGGCTAGTAGCACGCAGGGTGAGGTTAAACTCTGCAAATTTCTTAGTTAGAGGGTGTCATCGGTGAGATAATCATTGCCGAATATCCAGAGTCTCAGTGGGGAAATAGTGTGAAAGAGAGTAAAAGTGACCAACCCAAAGAAAACCAAGAGCAACCCGATGTTGCTGCAGAAGCCAACACGGGCGCTGCTGCCGGGACCAAGAAGCAGTTTAAAGTAGAGAAAAGTTGTTCGCGCGGTTTGGGTGCGTTCTTGGCGCAGGCCAAGCTTTCGTTGGCTTTTACCTCTTACCAGACAGGTAGGCTTTATCTTACTGGTGTTGATAAGTCTGGCCGGATAAATTTTTTCGAGCGAATCTTTGAAAGAGCTATGGGCGTTGTCGGTGATTCGCAGCGTATTTATATGGGTGGCCTTTATCAGTTGTGGCGTTTTGAGAATATGCTCAAGCCCAATCAGGTGATGAAAAAAACATACGATAAAGTCTATGTGCCGCGCAACGCACAGACTATTGGCGATTTAGATATCCATGAGCTGGGTATACGAAAAAACGGCAAAGTTGTTTTTGTTAATACAAAGTACTCTTGCTTGGCCGAGCCAAGTGTCACCGATAGTTTCAAAGCGATCTGGAAGCCACATTTTATCTCTAAGTTGGCACCAGAAGATCGCTGCCATCTTAACGGTTTGGCAATGGTTAACCGCGAGCCCAAATATGTCACGGCCGTGTGTAAAAGTGACAGCGTGGACGGTTGGCGAGATCGTCGTCACGATGGCGGCGTTATTATTGATATTGATAGCAACGAAATAGTCTGTGAAGGTCTATCTATGCCGCACTCGCCACGCTGGTCAAATGGCAAATTGTGGGTGTTGAATGCAGGAAGTGGAGAGATTGGCCACGTCGATTTTGAGACGAAAAAGTTTGTCCCGTTAGCCTTTTGTCCGGGTTTTTTGCGCGGTATGTCAATCCACGGAAACATCGCTGCCGTGGGTTTGTCTAAACCTCGCAATAAACGCTTTGAAGGGTTGGCACTGGATCAGGGCCTCAAAGATAAAGATGCGGATGCTTGGTGTGGTATACAGTTTATCAACTTGGCAACAGGGGATGTGCAGCATTGGATACGCCTAGAGGGTGACATCACCGAGCTCTTTGATGTCACATTCTTACACGGTGTCCGCAACCCTATGTTGGTAGGCATGCGTGGCAATGAAATACGCGATCTAATTACCTTTGAAGACGATACTGACGCCCCAGCAGAGTCAGCACAGAGCTGATGATGGTTTGTCGCTGCTGTAGTGGGCTCTGGCATATTTGAAGCGTGATTCGATGAGTGAGCCCCTAGAAATTACAATGAGCCGCGGTTGTATAGCGTCCATGCGCTCACCTTCGGTGGTGGCGAAACATTTGCCTGAAGTTTTACTCGATGAGCCAGTTCAGTCGTTGCTGCAAGAGTGGCTGGCCGAGCATGTGGGCTCTGCGGCCAACAGGTTAGCCGCCCGCTTAGACAGTTTGCCAGGGCCTGCCACAACGGTTAATTTTGCAGTATTTCTCTACCCTGAGTTATTGGCTAGCTCAAATCTGGCCCTGCTCTGCGAGCCTCAATATGAGGTTTTGGCTAAAGGGACTGTAAAGTTGCGTCTGCCAACTACTCTGCGTGCGCGCAATGCAACCATCGCTTTTTTGCGCTGGGTTGCACTGCTTGGAAATAGAATCGCCGAGCAGCAGCCTGTTGAGCCTGTGGTCGAAAAACTGCATTCAATACTGGAAGCTTTGCGCAAGGCAGCACCCGCTGCCTCGAACTGTTTTGAGCTAATGTCTGCGGCCTACCGCTTGAATATCCCCACGGTTGATCTGCTCGCTGTCACACAGCTGTATGGGCAAGGGCGCCGCAGCATTTGGATGGACAGTACATTTACACCGTTTTCGAGCGTTTCATCTGCCAATATAGCGCGCAACAAAGCCTTGGCTAATGCCTTGTTGCGCGATGCAGGTTTGCCGGTACCAGAGCAGCGTCTGGTAAAAACCTTGGCGCAAGCTAAAAAAGCGGCGTCAAAAATAGGCTATCCGGTGGTTGTAAAGCCACTGAGCTTGGACGGTGGTGTCGGCGTCACCCCGGATGTGCGCAAGCCCGAGGGCGTTGAGCGCGCGTTTGCACTGGCTGCCAAGCACGCCAAGGAGGTGCTGTTAGAAAACCATGTCTATGGCAAAGATTACCGCTTGACGATTTTTCGCGGCCGAGTTTTAGTCGCTGTCGAGCGTGTTCCCGGTGGTGTGATAGGTGATGGCGAACAGAGCGTAGAAAAACTGATTGCCGCTGCCAACAGTGACCCACGGCGCGGAGCTGCGCGACACCTCCCACTGCAGCCACTTACTGTGAATGATGAAATGCGTTTGGTGTTGGCCAAGCAAGGGCTCAATTTGGCCAGTGTCCCCGAAACTGATCGGTTCGTAAGATTGCGCCATACCGCCAATGTAAATAGTGGTGGTATGCCGGTCGATGCCACTCACGAAATCCACCCTGACAACGCAGCATTAGCGATCCGAGCTGCCCAGGTATTGCGCTTAGATCTAGCGGGAGTGGATCTATTAATTCCTGAGATATCGGTCTCTTGGCGGCACTCTAAGGCAGCTATCTGCGAGGTCAACGCGCAACCCTCAATCGGTACTATTGTGAGCTCTCATCTCTACCCTGTTTTGATATCTGAGTTGGTTCCCGGCAGTGGGCGCATCCCTGTTATTGTCGGTGTTGGGTCCGGTTCAGACGGATGGCGGAAGCAGCTTGCAGAGCATTTGGCGGCCAAAGGTTTGACTCTTGGGTTCACCAGTCGTGTGCAAACTGAAATTGGCGGACACCCAGTGGCACTCGATTTTGCGGATGATCAGTTCTCACTCTTGTGCCGCAGCCAAGCGCTGTTGCGAGATACGCAAGTGGATGTGGTTTACATCGAGATCAATAAACAGCAAGAAATAGCCGAGGGACTAGCGTGTGATCGAGTGGACGTTATTGTCGGCAATGATCCGCAGGATAACGATCTGCAACAGTGGCTTGAGCGATTGGCACCGTACAGCTCAAGCAACTCTCCCACCGCCCGTTTCGCCTGTAGTGAGGCCGCGGCTATTGTCGATCGAGTGCTGCAACTCCACGAGCTCTATGCATCACCCATAGTGCTCTAGTTTGACGAGAAGGAGTACAGGTTTGGATTACTTTGCAGGTATAGCCGATAGAATCGGTGGTGCCCAAATCAATTACCATTTTAACTTTTCGCTGCAGCACCGATATCTTTATGTGCAAACTTCGAAATGTGCCTGTACCTATTTAAAGGCGAGTCTGACAAAGTACGAACTGCAAGACAGACAGTTTTTTGATGATAGTTATCGGCATACAAAACACGCAAAGGTTGTCGGTGATGCCCTGCACAGCGGCCCTCATCAGGTAGTTAACCGCTCCGTATTTGTTAAGCCCTATCAGCTAGGCCCAGAAGGCGTTAATCAGATTCTAAATGATGAAAGCTATTTTAAATTTGCCGTCGTCCGCAATCCTTATTCGCGAATTTTGTCAGCTTTTTTGGATACTTTTACCAACCGCAGGCCGCCGCTACTGAACGTATTGGGCGAACTCGCCGAATTGAAGAGCTGTGCCCCTCGAGAAATAGTGATAGCCGAGGTCACTTTTGAGCAGTTTTTGGCCGCATTAGCTCTGCGAGTCGAACGATTGGGTTGGGGTGCTATTGATCAACACTATCGGTTGCAGAGCTACCATATAAGTGACGATATTGTCGCCTATGACCAATTGTTCCGCGTTGAAGCGTTAGACCGTCTCGAACAAGAATTTGTCTCTCGTTTTGGGCGTGGTCTGCCCCCTGCTCAGCGCGGTAGCCACACAACAGGCGCCCGAGATAAAAAGGTAGATTACTATCGCCAAGGCAGCGCCCGCGAACAAGTTGCCCAGCTTTATGCGGTAGATTTACAGCGCTTTGGTTATCAGTTCGAGCTAGATTGACCGTGCTTAACTAGCGGGCAGCCCCAACTTCACCACTAAAACGACACGCAATCCCATAAATGCTCTCGCCAATGGCCGCGGTGCGTGAAGGGCATCGGAAGGAAATGTAATGATTCTATTGCGGCGCGGCAAGGCCGATAAGGCAACATCTCCTTTGCGGTCAAAGACAACCGTTTCACCCGCCCAAGCCGGCTCCCACTTGTCGGTTAAATAAAGAACCGCAGTCTGCTCGTTTTCGCGATCGGTGTCGGTATGTGGCCAACCGTCGGTGCCAAATGTGTAGGCGTTAAAATAGAACCGCAGCATTTTGGTGCCAGCTGGTGCGCGGCCGAGTATCCAATCTTGATAGGCAGAGAGAACCTTTAAGGGGTGCTTTTTGACGTTGTCAGCAATGCACTCAGTGTTGAGCTTGTTGCCGAATCCCACTTCATGATGCCAGTAGCGTGCTGTGGGATTGGCAGGGGTGTTCCATCCAAACTTCCAGGGCAGCCCTACCGAGGCTTTTAATAGCGGTTGGTAGATTTCGCGTGGGACAACTCCATCATGGATTGTGGCGGGCTGATTATCGAAAAGGATTTGATCGGGTGGGTTTGGCATGTAAAAGTCTTTTAAGTAAGCAGTTAACAGATGGTCGCCAGTTGATTAGTCTCTGTCAAGCTTGAGCCAGGTAAATACCCTAATTTTGAGTGGGATTTATTCAAAACCCAGTATGATTTTACCCAGGCCTACCTCATCCATGCCGCTGGCGATATGAAGGTCTAGCCCTGGTGTGGCATTCACTTCAAGTATCGCACCGCCTGACTCTCGCCAACACATTGTAAGGTCGGTGGTCATGTAGTCTACGCCGGCGATGGTCAAACCAAACTGCGTTGTCGTTTGTATCGCTAATTTGGCGACATGGTCATGGACGCGGTGGAGCACATTGAGTGGCTCTCCACCCGTAGAAATATTGGCATTGCCTCTGAGCTGTACTCTCTCGCCGCGAGCAGGGACGCTGTGGAGCGTGAGCTGGGTTTGTTTAAGATAACTCACTATCGCCCTATCGGTCGGATCTATAAGTTTTAAATAGCGGCGTTTGACCGCATCTAATTGTCGCTCTCGATTGAGTTTCTTGATTAGAGTTGTGATATTGGAAAGCCCGTCGCCGATCACCGCGGGAGGCGTGCGTAGTGTTGCTGCAACCAGTTTGCCGCGAACGACTAGGAGGCGGTAGTCATCCCCGGCGAGCTGTTCTTCTAGAAGTAATTTTTGAGAGTATTGACGGGCTGCTGTGAAAGCGTCGGCGAGCTGGTTTTGATTTTTT
>JBLYYE010000013.1:0-28104 GCA_048549915.1 Porticoccaceae bacterium | reverse complement strand
CGCGGTAAGCGTGTGGTGGTACTCGGCGGTGGCGATACGGCGATGGATTGCAACCGCACCTCTATCCGTCAAGGCGCCAGCTCAGTAACCTGTGCCTACCGTCGCGATGAAGAAAATATGCCCGGCTCGCGCCGTGAGGTGAAAAATGCCCGCGAAGAGGGTGTTCAATTTCGCTTTAATGTCCAGCCTGTCGAAATAGTCGGCGACAGCGATGGCAATGTCACCGGTGTGAAATTTGTTACTACAGCGCTTGGTGAGCCCGATGAAAACGGTCGCCGCCGCCCCGAGCCGATTGCCGGTAGCGAAGAGATCATTGCTGCCGATGCTGTTTTAGTGGCATTTGGTTTCCAGCCCAATCCACCCGAGTGGCTCAGCCAGCACGGTGTGAATATTGCCGACTGGGGCGGTGTGATTGCCCCCGAAGCTCAAGACAAGCCGTTCCAGACTAGCAACCCTAAAATATTTGCAGGTGGCGACATGGTGCGCGGCTCTGATCTTGTGGTCACGGCTATCTGGGAGGGACGACAAGCGGCAGAGGGGATCCTCGACTATCTCGACGTTTGAGACTTTGCTAATCCAGTACGCGCAGCCATTGAGTTGCCCAGTCAGTTTATAAGTGAGATTTTCAATGACAGAGCCTACGTCAAATTTTGCACCGCTTAAAAATGACCGGTTCTTGCGCGCACTGCTGTGCCAGCCGGTTGATAGAACACCGGTTTGGATGATGCGCCAAGCGGGTCGCTACCTCCCCGAATATCGCGCTTCACGCGGTCAGGCCGGCGACTTTATGAGCTTGTGTAAAAATACCGAGCTCGCTTGCGAGGTCACTTTGCAGCCGTTGCGCCGCTATCCGCTGGATGCCGCCATTCTCTTCTCAGATATTCTCACTATCCCCGATGCTATGGGTTTAGGTCTCTACTTTGAGACTGGAGAGGGTCCGAAATTTCACAAGCCGGTGCGCACTGAACAGGCGATTGAAGCGTTAGAAGTTGTCGATACCGCGCGCGATTTAAGTTATGTCACTGATGCGGTGAGCATGATTAGGCGCGAGCTCAACGGCTCTGTCCCTCTGATCGGTTTTTCGGGAAGCCCTTGGACACTAGCCACATACATGATCGAAGGTGGCTCATCGCGCGATTTTGCCCGTGCAAAAACTATGCTCTACACCCAGCCTGAGTTGATGCACCAACTGCTGAGCAAATTGGCCGCTTCGGTGACCAACTACCTCAATGCGCAGATCGATGCTGGTGCTCAGGCAGTACAGATATTTGATACTTGGGGCGGCGCACTGAGCCATGTGGCTTACCGCGAGTTCTCTCTGCGTTATATGAACGATATTGTCGCAGGCCTCAAACGCCATGCCGATGGCCGAGAAGTGCCGGTGATACTGTTTACCAAAGGGGGCGGTCAGTGGTTGTCAGCGATGGCCGAGAGCGGCTGCAGTGCACTGGGTGTCGATTGGACTGTTGACTTGGCTCAGGCTCGCGGCCTGGTGGGCGACAAGGTGGCACTGCAGGGCAATATGGATCCGGCTCTACTGCGCGCCGATGATGCGACCATTATCGCCGAGGTGCAGCGTATCTTAGAGAGTTACGGCAGCGGCACCGGTCACATCTTCAACTTGGGCCACGGTATTACGCCAGATATCAATCCTGACCGAGTGGCGACCTTTATCAATCAAGTGGTCGACTACTCCCCGCGCTTTCACGCGGGTTAATGTTCTAGTTCTCTTCGCTGGCGATACGTTCGCCCATCAACACTGAGCAGCCTGGTTCAACAATACTGAGCCAATTGAGACGGTCGTCTGGGAACAGTGCTATCACTGTCGAGCCAAACTTAAAGCGACCGATCTCCTCGCCGCGCTTAAACTCGAGCGCTTGATCGCTGTGGTCGCGTTCACGCACAATGCCAGGCCCGGGCTGCTCGTGGCCACTCCAGACTGTCTCAATGCCAGCCACTAACATGGCGCCCACCAGGACTAGGGTAAAAGGCCCGCGATCGCTCTCAAATTCGCAGACAAGTCTCTCGTTGCGAACGAAAAGGTCCGCTAAGCCGATGGCGGTCTTCTCGTTGACTGAAAAGAGCTCGCCAGGAATATAGCGGCTAGTCACAAGTCGACCATCGCAAGGCATGTGGACACGGTGGTAATCGCGCGGCGAAAGATAGATGGTGGCAAACTCGCCATCTTCATAGCGTGCAGCGCTCTGTTGGCTTCCGAGCAGTTTTTCTGCAGAGTACTCGACTCCTTTTGCCTGAATCAGCAGCCCTTCCTCAATATCGCCAAATTGGCTGATAACCCCGTCTGCGGGTGAAACAATCGCCTCTGGGCTGCTATCTACCGGGCGCACACCCTCGCGCAGTGCACGGGTGAAAAAGGCATTGAAGTACTCGTAATCGGCCAGATCGGTGGAGGCGGCTTCATCAAAGTTGATATTGAAGTGGCGAATAGCTGCTCGAATGAGTGCATTTTTTAGCCACACTCGGCGGCTTTCGGCGACGCGTCCAATGCAGCGTGACAACCAGGTTTTGGGGAGAAGTCGCTGCAGCGCGATAAATAGTTCAATGCGGGTTGAGGATGTCATACTGGCTCTCTCGATAGGATCATAGTCAATTTTGATGGCAGGGGATGCTAACTAATTAGGCAGTGCATGTCATCCTCGTGTGGGTGCGCTAAAGTCACGATGCTGGAGTCTCAATGGTGGCGACAATTTGTCGATAGTTGGCCAGCCGGCGAGGGTCTATATCGCCACGCTGCTCGGCGGTAAGTAGCGCGCAGCCCGGTTCGCTTTGGTGGCGACAGTCGCGAAATTTACAGCGCTTGTATGCGTCAAAGTCTATATAGCCATCGATCACATCACGCGCCTGGATATGGCTGAGCCCAAATTCGCGAATTCCCGGAGAATCTATCAGCGACCCACCCGAGGGAAGGGGGTAGAGGCGTGAAGTTGTGGTGGTATGGCGGCCCTTGTCAGCCCCTTGCGAGAGCGCGCCGACGCTACTATTAGCTTGCGGCTGCAACTGGTTGAGTAGTGAAGATTTACCCACTCCAGATTGGCCCACCAGGATTGAAGTATGCCCCGACAAATAGTGGAGTAGTGGTTCGAGTCCCTGCTCGGTCGTGGCTGAGCAGCGGATGACGGTATAACCAATCTCTGTGTAGAGCTCACAGAGCTGTTCGATCTCTACTTGCGTGGTGGCGTCGAGTAGATCGGTTTTGTTGAGTACTAAGAACGGGGTAATTTTTTGCAATTCGGCGGCGACCAAGTAGCGGTCGATAAGGTTGCTATGGGCTTCGGGATACGGGGCAAAAACAATACCAATGCGATCGATATTGGCCGCGACCGGTTTTAGTTTGCCGAAGTTGTCCGGGCGGATGAGCTCGCTGTCGCGCGGTTGGCGGGCGGTCACTACGGCGGTGGAGTCGTCGCTTTGAATCACTGCTCGGTCGCCGACAACCAGCGGTTCTAAATTGGCGCGCAAATGACAGCGCCGGATCTTTCCGGCGCTGTCGATGATCTCAACCTGATCGCCAAAATGGGCAATCACCGTGCCATCAAAGCGCATTGCGCTATCATCGAGCTGGAAGTCTGCGACAACATGGTCGCGACTGCGCTGCTGGCGATTGTCGATGCGCCGCTGTTGCTGTTGATTGAGACGCCGTTTGCTCATAGTGCAGGCGAGCCCCACAGCGGTGCTGGCAAATTTATACGCTTTGGTAGTGTAAGAGGATTGATTTTCACCGCTGCAGCATAGCGGATTTAACGGTTAATTACCCGCTTAGCTGCGGCGATGTTAAAGTACGTCCCTACCAAAAAAGCGAGTATTGGAGCAGTGGTCATGGCGGGATATCACCCAGACAATTTAATTTGGATCGATTTAGAGATGACGGGATTGAGCCCGCAAAATGATCGAATCATCGAGATCGCCACACTGGTGACGGATAGCCAACTCAACTTGTTAGCGCAGGGGCCAGTTTTCGCGATCCATCAGAGCGATGCTCTGCTCGATGGCATGGATGAGTGGAATACACGCCAACACGGCGGTTCGGGCTTAACCGATCGAGTGCGCAGCAGTGAGATCGATGAAGCTTACGCGGAGCAAGCTACCATCGTTTTCCTGGAGCAGTGGTTGCCGGCGGGTAGCTCGCCTATGTGCGGTAACTCAATCTGCCAAGACCGGCGTTTCCTAGCTAATTATATGCCCGCTTTAGAGCGCTTTTTTCACTACAGAAATCTCGATGTCAGCACCCTTAAAGAGCTGGCTAAACGCTGGAAGCCAGAGGCGTTAAAAGGTTTCAGTAAGCGCGGTGCACACACGGCGTTAGCCGACATAGAAGATTCAATAGCCGAGCTGCGCCACTACCGCCAGCAGCTATTTAAGTTCTAAGGCTGATCGTCCAGGCGCTGTCGCTGTGTCTGCAGTGCCCAGTCGATATGCTCGCGCACGAGTTGGTCGTCGATATCAGCTCGGCTCTGCAAAACCTTAATGGCAGCTGCGGCATCTGACCAATTGCCCAAGCCCACACTGAGGTTGCGCAACCAGCCGCGGTAGCCAATACGGCGAATCGGCGACCCAGCTGTGCGCTCTAACCACTGCTGTTCTGACCACATAAACAGCTCAGCCAACTGGCTGTCTTGGAGCTGGTGGCGCGGAGCGAAATCGGCTTGTTGGGTCTGAGCCGGCTCGCGATTCCACGGGCAAAATATTTGGCAGTCATCACAGCCAAATACGCGATTGCCAAGCGCGCCCCTGAGCTCCACGGGTATTGAGCCGCGGTTCTCAATAGTCTGATAAGCGATACAACGCCTGGCATCCAACTGGTAGGGTGCTGTAAAGGCGTCGGTCGGGCAGGTAGTCAAACAGGCGCGGCAGTTGCCGCACTGGTCGGTTTGGTCGCTGCTGTCCACCGGTAAAGGGGCCGAAGTGAATAACTCGCCAAGGAAAAACCACGATCCGGCCTCAGAATTGATCAACAAGGTATTTTTGCCAATCCAGCCGAGCCCGGCTTGTTCCGCTATGGGTTTCTCCATCACCGGTGCGCTGTCGACAAAGGGTCTCTGGATAAGTTCTGGCTGGCTTGCATCGAGTGGCATGGCATCGATGGCGGCACGTATTTTATCGGCCAGCTGAGCGAGACGTTTGCGGATTAGCTTATGGTAGTCGCGACCCAGGGCATAGCGAGATATGTACGCTTTGTCGTCGCTTTTAAGCACTGCCAGCATGGAATTGTCGGCGAGATAATCCATGCGCACACTGATGATTCGCAGTGTTCCCGGCAGCAGTTTTTCAGGGCAGCTGCGCAGCTCAGCGCGCTCTTGCATCCATTCCATTGAGCCGTGATGGCGAGCTTGGAGCCACTGCTGCAAGCGCTCCGAGGCGAGCGTCAGATCGGGTTCGCTGACCGCGCACTGAGCAAAGCCGAGCTCTGCAGCCCAGTTTTTTATCTGTAGGGCCAATTCAGCCCACTGCTGCGCTTCGGTCATGAGGTAATCTCGCCTATAATCGGCAAACATTTTAAACCCTGGGTTCCGTTATGTCTCAATCTTGCAGCGATTATCTCAATACCCAACTACCACTCAGTAGTCGGCTCTTCTGCGCTAGCGGTGTCGCCGCTATCGATGCCGCTGCACAAGCTGCCGGCCACAGCAGCCAACAATTAATGAGCCGCGCTGCTCACGCCGCCCTAGAGGAGATTGAGCGCGAATTTGGTCAAGAACTGCCGTTATTGATCGCCTGCGGCGGCGGCAATAACGGCGGTGACGGTTACGCCCTTGCAGCGTTAGCGTCTGGCCGCGGTCGTGCCGTGGCAGTTGCAGAACTGGGTGATCTTTCAAGCTTGAGTGAAGCGAGTCGCGCGGCGCGCGATTTTGCGCAAAACTCAATGGTCGAGTGGGTCGGCACTGTTGCGGCGCTGCTCGATGGTCGAGAGGGCATTGTCGTTGATGCGCTGCTCGGAATCGGTGCGCAGGGTGCGTTGCGCAGTCACTACGGCGAAGCCGTTGAGGCGATTAACGCCAGCGGTCTCTCCGTAGTTGCACTAGATGTGCCCACCGGCTTGTGTGCGACCACAGGTAGTGGCGACATTGTGGTAGAGGCAGATCTGACGGTGACTTTTATTGCAGCTAAACTTGGGTTGTTTACCGGGCGCGGCGCCGATGTGGCAGGTGAAGTGGTACTGCATACTCTGGATATCGACGAAACGTTGTTTGAGACAGCAGAGGCTGTTGCAGAGATTATAGACAGAGACGAGGCATTGGAAAAATTACCTCTACGCAGTAGCAATGCCCACAAGGGTCTCTACGGCCATGTCATGATAGTGGGCGGTGATTACGGCGGTGGTGGAGCGGTCGCTCTAGCCGCCGAGGCGGCGCTGCGCAGCGGTGCCGGTTTGGTCTCTGTGGCCACTCGTTCAGAGCATGTGGGTGCGGTATTGGCTCGCAGCCCAGAGGCCATGGTCTACGGTGTCACTTCAGGGCAGGATTTGGAGATGTTATTGCAGCGCCCTAGCGTTATTGTTGTTGGCCCAGGCCTGGGCCAGAGCGCGTGGAGTGAGCAACTACTTCAGCAGGTGCTGAAAACCGAGGTGCCGCTACTGCTCGATGCCGATGCGCTCAATATTCTTGCCGCTGGCCGCTTACAGGTACGCCGCTCTCTCGAAGACTCGATTATAACCCCCCATCCTGGCGAAGCTGCGCGGCTATTGCAGCGCAGTAGCGGTGCCATTCAGGCAGACCGCGCAGCGGCTGTGCGCGATTTGCAAGCACTTTGGCAGTGCGCGTCAGTTTTGAAAGGGGCAGGGACTTTGGTTGCATCCCAAGATGGTCCGCTGGCACTTTGCGCTGAAGGCAACCCCGGTATGGCTAGTGCAGGTATGGGCGATCTATTGAGTGGTCTTATCGGTGGGCTAATGGCGCAACACTTAGAGACCGGTGATGCGGCGCGGCTGGGTGTTGCACTGCATGCCGCAGCAGGTGATCGCGCTTTGCAGAGTTGTGGGGAGCGCAGTTTACTGGCCAGCGATCTTATTCCCCTCCTCGTAGAGCTGCTGGCAAACTAAACTGTATGAGCGCGGCAACCAACAGTTTACAGCTGCACGGCGAGAGCGAGATGGTCGCTTATGGCCGGCGTGTCGGAGAGCTTGTGCTTCCTTGTATTGATCACAAAAAGCAGGCTTTAGTGATTTTTCTTAACGGTGATCTAGGTGCAGGTAAAACCACTTTTAGTCGAGGCTTGCTGGCTGGTTTAGGGCATGCTGGGTCGGTCAAAAGCCCCACCTACACGTTGGTAGAGCCCTACGATTTGGGTGCCTTTAAAGTTAACCATTTTGATCTCTATCGCTTGAGCGACCCCGAAGAGCTCTATTTTTTAGGCTTTGCCGAGTATCTCGAACAGCCCGGCGTGGCTCTTGTGGAGTGGCCGCAACGCGGAGCGGGCTGGTTGCCCAAGCCAGATTTGAGCCTGACGATCGAGGATCTAGCTAATGGTGCTGGGCGCACCCTCAATTGGCATGCGGGTGCCGAGTGCGAGTGGGCCAACGATTTTGTTGAGCAATTGCCGGCTGACGGTGAGTTACTGTGATGAGATTTTCTACACTTTCTCAGGCTTTTATTTTTCTCTTAGTATTACAGTTGGGGAGTTCCACGCAGGCCGGTGGAGTCAACATCGATGCAGTGCGGTTCTCTCATCAGCCCACTGCAGTGCGCCTAGTTTTTGAGAGTAACTCTGGCCTCAAACATAGTTTACTTCAGCTCAGCGGCCCCGATCGCGTGGTCTTGGATCTAGCCGAGGTTGAACTCTCGCAGCCGGCGCGGCAACAGCTTGAGGCAGTTGAAGCGGCTACTGCGTTGATCTCAGATCTACGCGTTGCCAGCCGCGGCAGCGGAGTTAGGGTAGTGCTGGAAAGCCGACAAGCGCTGCAGTTGAAAAGTTTCGTTATCGCGGCAGAGGGTAGCCAGCTGCAGCGTCTGGTGATTGATTTGACCGCCCAGACAGCACCCAATCGAACATTACAGACAGTCCTGGCCGGTCATCGACGCAACCTAGTTATAGCGATTGATGCAGGCCACGGCGGTCGCGATCCGGGCGCACTCGGGCCAAATAAAATCCTCGAAAAGCAGGTGACTTACGCCATCGCCAAGAAATTGGCGGCGATTGTCGATAGCCAGCCAGGCTTTGAGAGTTATCTAGTACGCAAGGGCGATCAGTTCATTCCACTGCGCAATCGCTCCGCAGCGGCGCGAGCACAGCGTGCCGATTTCTTTGTCTCTATCCATGCGGATGCCTTTACTAATCCGCAAGCACATGGTGCTTCGGTATATGCGCTCTCTTCGAGTGGGGCAACCAGTGAGGCCGCACGTTTTCTCGCCGAGCGAGAGAACAGTGCGGATCTCATCGGCGGTGTTGAACCCCTAAAGCTCGATGCGAGCGAGCGGATGGTAGCCGATGCACTGCTTGGATTGTCGATGGATTACACCCTGCGCACCAGTAGTGAAGTGGGTGAGCGGGTCTTGAAAGAGGTGGGGAAGGTGGCTCGGCTGCACAAAAAACGTGTCGAAAAAGCGGCGTTTATTGTACTTAAATCACCCGACCTGCCCTCGCTACTGGTTGAAACTGGTTTTATTTCCAATCCTACAGAGGCGCGCCGTCTCACTAATAGTGGTTACCAAAAACGTATGGCACAAGCTATTTTTAACGGGATTCAAAGCTATTATCTAGAGAATCCGCCACCTGATAGCTATCTTTCGGACCCTGCGTTACTGCGCGTCTATGTGGTTCAACGCGGCGATACACTCTCTGAAATAGCTGCCAGGTACGGCGTCTCATTATCTATGTTGCGCGCAGCCAACAAACTCTCCGGGTCGGCTATTCGAGTAGGTCAGAAACTGACCATCCCCGCAGGCTAATCGATTTTTTAGGGCGAAACGCACAATGACAATTAAAGTTCTCAGTACTCAACTTGCCAACCAAATCGCCGCGGGTGAAGTTGTCGAGCGCCCTGCCTCAGTGGTCAAAGAGTTAATAGAGAACAGCCTGGATGCCGGCGCGACAAAAATCGAAGTAGATATCGAAGCGGGTGGTATTAAATTGATACGTATCCGCGACAACGGTAGCGGCATCGCTGAGCAAGAGCTGGCGCTAGCACTGGCGCGCCATGCCACCAGTAAAATTGATCAACTCACGGATCTTGAGGCCGTCGCTACACTGGGTTTCCGCGGTGAAGCGCTGGCCAGTATTGCGTCAGTTTCAAGGCTGACACTTAGTTCTGCAGTGGCCTCGGCGGAGATGGGTTGGTCTGCGGTCTCGGCAGGCCGAGATATGGCGGTCGAGTTAAAGCCTGTGGCGCACCCGTGCGGGACCACAGTCGAAGTGCGCGATCTGTTTTTTAATACCCCGGCGCGGCGAAAGTTTTTGCGCAAAGAGAACACCGAGTACGGTCGTGTCGATGAGGTAGTCAAAAAAGTGGCCCTCAGCCGCTTTGACGTTGGCTTTACGTTGCGTCACAACCAGCGTTCACAGCGCTCTTTGCAACCGGCAAAAACACAATTGGAGCAAGAGCGGCGAGTCGCCGACCTGGTCGGTCCGGCTTTTATGGAGCAGGCACTCTATATTGAAAATGTCTCGGGCCCACTGAAATTGTGGGGTTGGTTGGGGTTGCCGACATTTTCACGCAGCCAGGCAGATCTGCAACATTTTTATGTTAACGGCCGGCCAATACGCGATAAGGTGGTCAGCCACGCGGTGCGTCAAGCCTACCAAGATGTGCTGTTTCACGGCCGCCATCCAGCCTATGTCTTATTTTTGGAAATGCCCGCAGCGGAGGTGGACGTCAATGTTCACCCAACCAAGCATGAGGTGCGATTCCGCGACAGCCGTCAGTTACACGGTTTTATCTCCTCGTCGATTAAGCGCACTGTTGCCGCCGATAGACCAAGTGACCGCCTGCAAGCCGCAGAAGAAAACCACCAGCAAGGCTTGGCGGAGAGTGGTGGCTTAAGTGGCCAGCCGTCTCTACCTCTGCGCGGTGACAATGGTCAAACGGGTGGTGGTATGCCGTATAGCACTCACTCAGCTCCCAATCGCGGTGTCGATTCTAGTGCCGCTATAGAAACCTTTCAGGCGCTGTATGGTAGCAGTGAGGGTTCTAGTGTGCGCGAACAGCGGCTCGATGCTGAGCTAGATAGCCCACAATCTACAGAAATCCCGCCGCTCGGATTTGCTGTGGCACAGCTGCACGGCGTATTTATTTTGGCTGAAAATGCCAATGGTCTGGTCATTGTCGATACCCATGCAGCTCACGAGCGGATCGTTTACGAGCGACTCAAAACAGCGTTTGAGGGCGAAGGGCTCGTTGCGCAGCCACTGTTGGTGCCAGAGAATTTGGTGGTCAGTGAGCGCGAGGCCGATCTGGTCGAAGAGGCCGCGGCTATGCTGATCAATTTAGGTGTAGTCGTTGAACGCAGTGGCCGTGAGAGTGTCGTAGTTAGAGAGATACCGGCACTGTTGCGGGGATCACAAGTGGAGAGCTTGGTCCGCGATCTTCTCGCCGATCTGCTGACTCATGGTGTTAGCGAGCGAGTTCTTGAGCAGCGCAATGAGCTTCTCTCAACCATGGCCTGCCACGGCTCGGTGCGCGCCAATCGAAAACTGACGATAGCGGAGATGAATGCACTGTTGCGCGACATGGAAGTGACCGAGCGCAGCGGTCAGTGCAATCACGGTCGCCCGACTTGGACGCAGCTGAGTATGGCCGAGTTGGACAAGTTGTTTTTGCGCGGACGTTAAAGTGGACAGCTCAAAACCACCACTCTTAATAATAATTGGGCCTACAGCATCGGGAAAAACTGCACTGGCGATGGGGCTCAGCGATCGTCTCAACGGCCGTTTAATCAGCGCCGATTCTGCTCAAGTTTATCGCGGGCTGAATATCGGTGCTGCCAAGCCCAGCACTGAAGAGCTGCGCCGCTGGCCCCACGAACTTATTGATATTTGCGAGCCGACCTACCACTACAGCGTTGCTGACTTTGTGGTCGATGCCAAGCGGGCTATTGAGCAGGCACACAGTGAAGGCAAGCTGCCGATAGTAGTGGGTGGATCGATGCTCTACTGTCGCGCGCTGTTGGAGGGGATGTCGACACTGCCAGCTGCAGATCAAGCGATCAGAGAGTTGCTGCGTCAGCAAGCTGCCGAGCAGGGCTGGCCGGCACTACACCAGCAGTTGGTAACAGTGGACCCAGTCACAGCCGCGCAGCTGCATCCCAACCATGGTCAGCGTATCGAGCGCGCATTGGAGGTCTACCAGCTTACCGGTCGGCCACTCTCTGCTTGGCACGCAGAGAGTCGCTCAGTCGCCGTGGCTAGCACCTATCACACCGAACAATTGTTGCTAACGCCGAATAATCGAACGTTGCTTCACCAGCGCATAGAGCAGCGTTTTAATCTGATGGTGGAAAACGGTTTTGTCGAAGAGGTGCAAGAGCTGTATCGGCGCACGGATTTGCATGCTGACCTGCCAGCGCTGCGAGCGGCCGGTTACCGGCAACTTTGGCAGTACTGTGCAGGTGAACTTACTCTTCAGCAAGCAATCGAACAAGGTATTGCCGCGACCCGTCAATTGGCCAAACGACAACTTACATGGATGCGCAGCTGGCCTGCAGGTGAGAGAATCTTAGTAGACGATGGTGAACTTTATAAAAGCTGTGAAGATATTTTGCAGGTGGCCTTGAAAAGCACTGCAGTCAGTGGCATATCATGAGCAGTGGTTGGCAATTTTTGGATCAACCGTTTTTTGTTAGGCCTCGATTTGAGGCAACTGTTTGTTTGACCTTCCCCGCTGCGCTACAACATGCAGCACAACAACAAGGAGAAATGCCATGTCAAAAGGGCATAATTTACAAGATCCGTTTCTGAATGTTCTGCGCAAAGAGCGCGTTCCAGTCTCTATTTTTTTGGTTAATGGGATTAAGTTGCAGGGCCAGATTGAATCGTTCGATCAATTTGTTGTGCTGCTAAAAAACACGGTTAGTCAGATGGTGTACAAGCACGCCATCTCAACAGTGGTGCCATCGCGCCCAGTGCGTCTACCGGTTAATCCGCAAACGGCTGGCAGTGAAGAGGGTGAAGAGCCGCACGATGATTTAGATGGAGAGTATTAAGATCGTCACTTGTGGGTTACATCACATAAATGAGGCGCCAACCACGGCGCCTCTTTTTTGCCTTATCGGACGGTTTTAAATGGCGTTATTTTTTGAGCGTCCCAAAAGTGGCGAGTGTGCCGTGCTGGTGCACATCAATTTGCAAAGTGAGCGCGAGCCCGAGGCGCTGCGAGAATTTGAAGAGTTAGTTCTCTCTGCTGGGGGTGATCCTGCCGAGTTGGTAGAGGGTTCTCGAGATACGCCCCATGCGAAATATTTTATTGGTACCGGTAAGCTCGATGAATTAAAAAGTGCTGTAGAGGCCAATAAGGCCGAATTAGTCATCTTCAACCACACCTTATCCCCCAGCCAAGAGCGCAATTTAGAGAAAGAGCTCTGCTGTCGGGTGATTGATCGCACCGGCCTTATCTTAGATATTTTCGCTCAGCGCGCCCGCACCCATGAAGGCAAGTTGCAAGTAGAGCTCGCTCAGCTGAGTCATCTCTCCAGCCGCTTAGTGCGTGGTTGGACTCACTTGGAGAGGCAAAAAGGTGGTATTGGTATGCGCGGCCCGGGTGAGACCCAGCTAGAGTCAGACCGCCGTATGGTGCGCGCGCGCATTAAGGCGATACAACAGCGCTTGGCTAAAGTGCGTGTACAGCGCGATCAGGGCCGGCGCTCGCGCAGCCGTACAGAGACACCGACGGTCTCGTTAGTGGGCTATACCAACGCCGGTAAATCGACCCTTTTTAACCACCTCACCCAGGCAGATGTTTACGCAGCAGACCAGCTTTTTGCGACACTCGATCCGACCATGCGCAAAGTGGCTATCCCCGGCCAAGGTGATGTCATCATGGCGGATACTGTAGGGTTTATTAGCCATCTCCCGCACCGGTTGGTAGACGCTTTTAGAGCGACTCTGGAAGAGGCTGCCAGTGCCAATCTGTTGTTGCATATTGTCGACGCCGCAGCGCCGGAGCGCGCTATTAATATGCAGCGCGTTGAGGAGGTTCTGGTAGAAATTGGTGCCGACCAGCTGCCGATACTGACGGTCTATAACAAAATTGATCTACTTGAAGAGCCACAACCGCGAATCGACCGCGACGAGACAGGCCAACCCTGTGCGGTGTGGATCTCTGCGCAAAAGAGTGTGGGCATAGACCTTTTACAGCGCGCGATAGCTGAGAGACTTCCGGGCCAGTTACTGCACGGCAGGTTAGTTTTGATGCCAGAGCACGGTGCGGTGAGGGCAGCACTGTACAGACAGCAGGCAGTTCGCGATGAGGTTGTGGCCGACCCGGAGATGGGCTCTATGGCCTTGGAGGTTGAGCTTCCAGAGATCGACTTGCAGAGAATATTGCACGGAAGCAACTTGAACTTGACCGATTTAATGCCATTGTAAGGTATAGTGTGTCGAGTATAATTCGGCTTCTTAGAATTTTTATTAGTCCATGATTTTTATAAGGTTTTTTATAGTCCGGCGCGCAACTCGTGCGTCATCAGTGTGCCGCAAGGCAGTAACTAGATAACGGAGAATAGCATGGCGTGGAATGAGCCAGGTGGTGGTAACGACCCATGGGGTGGTAACCGCAATAACAACCAAGGTCCCCCAGATTTGGATGAGCTGCTCAACAAGTGGCTGGGAAAACTCGGCGGTGGTAAAAAAGGCGGAGAAGGCGGCAGCAGTGCCGGTGGCAATGGTCCCGCTGCACGTGTCTTGCTCCCGGTTATTTTTCTAGTTGCCCTAGTATTGTGGGGTTTGGCGGGTTGGTACCAAGTTGATGAAAAAGAGCAGGCGGTGGTTCTGCGCTTGGGTAAATACCACGATACAGTTGGTTCGGGTTTGCAATGGAATCCGCCAATTATAGACCGCGTTACCGTAGTCCGAGTCACCGAGGAGCGCCAGTATCCAGCGCGCGGTCTGATGCTGACCAAAGACGAGAATATCGTAGAGCTGACGCTCAACGTGCAGTACAACATCTCTAACGCACGCGATTTCGTACTCAATGTGCGCGATCCTGAGGTGAGTCTGCAACATGCTACCGATTCGGCCTTGCGCCATGTGGTCGGCGGTTCAACACTCGATGACGTGATCTCTGTGGGTCGCGAACAAGTTGCGGTAGGTACCAAAGAGCGTCTTCAGGAGTACCTGGACATCTATGGCGGCGGTATTAACGTGGTCAAGATTAACATTGAGGAAGCGCGTCCACCGAGTGCGGTTAAGGCGGCTTACGATGATGTAATCCGCGCTCGAGAAGATCTCGAGCGTCTGGTTAATGAGGCTCAAGCCTACAGCAATGGCATCATTCCTGAGGCGCGCGGTCAGGCTCAGCGCCTCCGTGAAGAGGCCGAGGGTTATAAGTCTCAGGTGGTGAGCAAAGCCGAGGGTGAGGCGCACCGATTTGAGAAGCTTTTAGCCGAATATCAAAAGGCTCCGGGTGTCACCCGCGAACGGCTCTATTTAGACGCGGTTGAACAGGTGATGACCAACAGCTCTAAAATCCTTGTCGATCAAGAGGGTGGCAATAACTTGTTGTACCTGCCGCTCGATCAACTGGTCAAGCAAAGTGCCGGCAGCAACGGCACTGCGCTCAACAGTGACGGCAATAATCAAATGGTTGACGAAATCACCAATCAGGTGATCCAACGTCTGCAAGAAGCGGCAGATCGCAGCCGCGAGGAGAGACGACGATGAACAGTGCAATAAAGTTAATCATCGGCTTGGTAGTAGTGGCGCTGGTTGCCTCTAGTGCTCTATTTGTTGTCAGCGAAACCGAGCGCGGTGTTAAGTTGCGTTTTGGACGGCTGATTGAGGCGGATATCCAGCCAGGCTTGCACTACAAGATGCCGTTTGCCGATCAGGTCAAAATCTTTGACGCGCGTGTGCTCACTCTCGATGCAACTGCAGCGAGCTTCTTTACTATTGAGAAGAAGCGTCTCATAGTCGATTCTTACGCAAAATGGCGAATCGCCGATGTTGAAGCCTACTACAAGGCGACAGGTGGGGTAGAATCGGTTGCCAACAGCCGTCTTGCCAACCGAGTTAACAACGGTCTGCGCAACGAGTTTGGTTCGCGCACACTGCACGAAGTTGTCTCTGGAGAGCGCGATGCACTGATGCGCAGTATTACCGAGCAACTCAATGCAACCGTGCTTGAGAGCTTAGGCATCGAGGTGGTCGATGTACGTGTTAAGCGCATCGATCTGCCCGACGAGGTTAGCAGTCAAGTTTATCGACGCATGACCGCAGAGCGAGAAAAAGAGGCGCGGGAGCTGCGTTCAACAGGTAAAGAAAAAGCTGAGAAAATCCGCGCCTCGGCAGATCGCGAGCGCACCATTGAGCTCGCCAACGCCTACCGCGACGCGGAACAGATCCGCGGTGATGGTGATGCCGATGCCGCTCGTATCTACGCTTCGGCTTACCAAAAGGACTCTGAGTTTTACGCCTTTATGCGCAGTCTTACTGCCTATAAAGCAGCCTTCTCCAACAAAGGCGATGTGATGTTGTTGGAGCCAGATAGCGACTTCTTCCGCTATCTGAATAATCAGCGCGGCCAATAATTATCTGCAGCAAACAAAGACGGGGCTTCGGCCCCGTTTTTTATGGTGGTTTTTTTTCCAGGTTAAAAAAGCGCTGCCCCTCCACACGCTATTTTGATAAAATAATCACTCTCCGGGATAGCCCGGTTTTTTTATTTTTTTTCTGCAAGAGCAGCAAAAAAGAGCATTGAGTAATGATTTGGGTCGATTTGTTGCGCGCGGTGTCACTCCTGTTGGTTCTCGAAGGCATAATGCCGGCACTGATGCCGGAGCGTTGGCGCGCCATTTTGCTCAGCTTCGAGTCCATATCGCCGCGAAATATACGCATCTTTGGCTTTTGTTGTGTGACAGCTGGCCTTGGGCTGTTAATGGCTAGCCAATGGTTTGGCTAGTATTGAAAGGGGATAACTATGAGCGGTAACCGCTGGCTGCTGCCCGATGGCATCGACGAGGTGCTGCCTGAACGCGCAGAACAAGTTGAGCAGTTGCGCCGTATGCTGCTCGATCTCTACCGACGTTGTGGCTACGATCTGGTCATACCCCCGCTGGTTGAGTTTGCAGATTCGCTGCTATGTGGCGCAGGCGCTGACCTAGACTTGATGACTTTCCGCATCACCGACCAACTGAGTGGAAGAATGTTGGGCGTGCGCGCTGATATCACTCCACAGGCAGTCCGCATGGACGCGCATAGTTTGCGTCGCGAGGGCCCCAGCCGGCTCTGTTATGCGGGTACTGTGTTGCACACTCGCCCGCGCCGTCCGCTGGAATCTCGCGCGCCAATTTCAATTGGCGTTGAGCTTTTTGGCGAGGCGTCTGTCGCCGCTGACATTGAAGTTATCGAGCTTTTCATCGCCACTATGCGCGAGGCGGGGCTGCCCACTCCTTGGATTGATTTGGGGCATGTCGATATTCTGCGCGGATTGCTGGCAGGCAGTGGTTTAAAAGCTGCCCAGAGCGACGAGCTGTTTGAACTGGTTCAGCGCAAAGCGGCCAGTGAGATTGAATCTTTTATAGCGGAGCAGATCGCCAATCCTACTCTGGCTGAACAGCTGCGCGCACTGCCCACATTAATCGGTGGCAGCGATGTGCTCGATCGCGCCGCAACGGTTTTGGCGGATTCCCCAGCTGTGGTTTTGCAGGCACTGAATCAGCTGCGTGCGGTGGTTGATGTTTTGCAGGCTGCGGGGGTGAACATCCACCTTGACCTCAGCGAGTCGCCCGGCTTTCACTACCACACCGGCCTGGTATTTGCCGCCTATCTGCCCAGCCACGGCAAGGCGATTGGCAACGGTGGGCGCTATGACGAGATTGGCAAAGAGTTTGGCCGTGCGCGCGCGGCAACTGGATTCGCTTTTGATCTGAAAGTGCTGGCTAACTTGGGCGAGATGGCGGTGGCTCCTGCTGCGGGGATTTTTGTGCCCTATTGTGAAGAGTCCTCCAAGCGCGATGAGATAGCCCGTTTGCGCGCCACAGGGGAACGCGTGGTAGAGGGTTTTGCCGGCCAACTGGTCTGCGCTGATGAAATGCGCTGTGACCGTCAGTTGGTGTGGTCCAACGGCAGTTGGCAGTTACAAAATTTATAATTCCGAATTATCACCCGATTAAACAGCGCGGCTGTTGACGACACAAGGTAGCAATAATGACAGGTAAAAACGTAGTCATCCTCGGTTCACAGTGGGGCGATGAGGGCAAAGGTAAGGTGGTCGATCTGCTGACTGACAGAGCTGCTGCGGTAGTTCGCTTTCAGGGCGGTCACAACGCCGGCCACACTTTAGTTATCGATGGTAAAAAGACTGCATTGCATCTTATCCCTTCGGGTATTTTGCGCGAACATGTCACCTGCTTGATTGGCAATGGTGTTGTGTTGGCACCCGATGCGCTATTAAAAGAGATACTCATGCTCGAAGAGCGCGGTATACAGGTGCGCGATCGACTCATCCTATCCGGTGCCTGCCCGCTAATCTTGCCCTACCATGTGGCGCTCGACCAGGCTCGCGAACTTAAGCGCGGCAACGCCAAAATTGGTACAACTGGCCGCGGTATTGGCCCTGCCTATGAAGACAAGGTTGCTCGACGCGGTCTGCGACTGAGCGATTTGACCGATCTGGAGCAGTTTGCTGTCAAATTAGAAGAGGTGCTCGAGTATCATAATTTTGCATTGACCCAGTATTATGGTGTCGAAGCGGTCGACTTTGATGCAACCATGGCCCTGGCTAAAGAGTATGCCGAGCAGTTACTGCCGATGATGGGTGATGTTATCGAGTGGATTCACACTGCCCGTGAGCGCGGAGATAACTTGCTTTTTGAAGGGGCTCAGGGCACCTTGCTAGATATCGACCACGGCACTTACCCCTTTGTTACCTCATCTAATACCACTGCGGGTGGCACGGCTACCGGAAGTGGTATTGGCCCTCTCTACCTCGACTACGTGCTCGGGATTACCAAAGCCTATACTACCCGTGTCGGCTCTGGGCCTTTTCCGACTGAGCTCTCTTGCAGTGTAGGCCAACATCTTGGCGAAAAAGGCCATGAATTTGGCACCACAACCGGTCGCGAGCGTCGCTGTGGCTGGTTTGATGCGGTGCTGGTTAAGCAAGCGGTACGCATAAACAGTATTTCTGGTATCTGCCTGACTAAACTGGATGTGCTAGATGGCCTAGAAGAGCTGAAAATATGTATCGGCTACGAGAATAGTGCAGGCGAGAAAGTGGGTATGCCAATGCATGCAGACGACTATCGCGACATTACACCGGTCTACGAAACATTGCCTGGATGGAACGAATCTACTGTGGGTGCGCAAACTCTAGAGCAACTGCCTGCTAATGCGCGCGCTTATATAAACCGTATTGAAGGCTTAATTGGTGCCCCTGCCGATGTGGTCTCGACCGGCCCAGACCGGATTGAGACGATTGTTTTACGTCACGCTTTTGGTAGTTAAACCAAAACAGTAGCCTACTATCTGACCGTACAGTGAGCCTGGTGCTCTCTGTGCGGTGTTTTGATCGCAGCGCAGTGGGTTCAAATAATTCCCAGAATAGACAGCAAGAAGAAACCGACCGGGACACTTATCGCTGAGAGCAGGGTGGTTAACATCAATATGTTTGCCGCCAATGTGCCGTCGCCACGGTAAGCCACTACCATGATAAAACTGGCCGCCGCGGCCGGTGAGGCCATCAGCAGAAAAAGCACACCCAACTCTATATCGCGCACACCGCCAGCATAGGCCAGCGCGACTGAGAGCGTCGGTGCCACAATTAATCGCCACCCTACAGCTTTCCACGCCACTGCACCGCTGCCGCGCAGCTGCGCTATATTCATGGTTGCACCGATTGAAATAAGAATGAGCGGTAGGTAAAAAGTGGAAATTAGCCCGCCAATTTGAGCGATAACGGGCGCAGGTGGCCCCGCCGGAATAGAAATTAGTAGACCTGCCGCAATGCCCAAAATTAGCGGGTTTTTAGTTATATCTATGGCGACGCGCTTAATGCTTAAGCGTTGATCGCTCATGGTGGCACCCAACACCCAAACCGCAAAGACATTGTAAAGTGCGGTCCACGCAGCAATGGCTAAAGCTGCAACTGTGACACCGTTGTTACCATAGGCGGTGGCGCACAGAGCCACCCCAATAATGGCTAAATTAGATCGGAATGCGGCTTGTACAAAAACACCGGTCTGTTCGCGAGCTAACTGCTGCCAGCGAGCATAGCCCCAGCTCAAGAGTAAGTTGGTCAGCGTAGCCACAGCACCAATTACGATATAACGGCTGGAGTGTGGCTCGGCCCAATCAAGTTGAGCCGCACCGCTGAGCAGTAGCAAAGGCAGGATCCAGCGGAAAGAGAAGCGTGAAAGTTTCTCAATACGTTCAACATTAACTAATCCCAAGCGCAGCAACACTAAGCCCAATACCACCCAGCCAAAAGTGTTGACTGAAAGCGCCAGTGAGGTGTGGAAAAGTTCTAGCGAAGAGTTCATAGCAGCGATCGGAGAAATAGGGCAGCCATTGTAATGCACAGTGGTGCGTAGTGGCGTCTGTGACTGGCAAATTTTGCGGGCTCGGGTTAGGCTTTGCCCACTGAACCAGTGTTTGTTAAGGAATTGAAAAATGTTAATAAAATTATTAAAAGTAGTGATTTTAGCCTTTTATTTCAGTGTTCCTCTCTCGGCGCATTGGTCATTGCTGGCCCCATATCAAGGATTTTTAGCGCTGCTGTTTTTATCGCTATTTGTTATCCATCTGATTGAGTACGCACTTTTTCGCAAGCGTTTTCAACAGCTGACAGACAATCAGAACCACTTCATGCAAACTATGATTTTCGGTTTTTTGCACTGGATGCCGCTGTTCTCAGAGAAGTCTAAAACTTAGCGCTTAGTTTTGGGTAATTTATAGGCGAGCAATAAATTGCCAGGCAGCTGGCCAAACATACCGTAGCCTGAGCTGACGTAGAGCCAATCATCTACGATAACCTGCCCACCTACATCTATTGCGCCACCATGCCCTTCAACCCCGTTATCGGCCAGCCTGCTGTGAGCGGTGTTGGCCTGCCAGAGCAGTTGGCCGTCACTCTGGCGGTAGGCGCCGATCAGACCATTTAAGCGCGCTGAGAAAACCAGATCATTGGAGGCGGTTACTGCGGCTGAGTGGCCATGGTAAAACGAGCAGAGATAGTCGCGCTGAAGATCTCGCGGTGCGCCACTGGCGGTGGCAGCCAAGCCCACCAAAGGCCGATCACTTTCACTGAACTCGCAGCCGCGCTCTGCAGCGACCGACCAGCGCCGCTCGCCACTTTCTCTGTCGATGGCATAGAGTCCCGGCATCGGCGTGTAATCTAAACGCTTTGGCCGCTCTGGGTCTGCCAGTGGCACAAAAATCTGATCGTCAGCCAAAGCCATCCCCCAGTGTATCCCTCCGTTACTGGTGCCACTGCCGATGCGCTGCTGCCATATCACTGCTCCATCAATATCTGGGTCGAGAGCATAGACATGTCCCGATTTTTGTCCCGCATACAATCGATCGCGGCCCAATCGATCGCTAGCCAAAATTACCGAAGCGCCAAAATCAAAATCAGGGCCGGCATCTTTCGGACAGTTGGCTCCTTTAGTGAGGCAGGCGGCGTTCCAAACGTCGTCGGCAAGTGCTTGGAAGCCCCAGAGCAGCTCGCCACTATCGAGATCTAATGCCAAAATAGCATCACTGGTTGTGGTTGCGGGGTGTGTAAAGTTCTCGCCACTGCCAACATAAAGGCGGTTGCGCTTAGCGTCTATAGTGGGTGTACTCCAGATAGAAGCCCCCGAGGGCCCAACTTGCTCAACTCCTGCCGCGGTAATACTGGTTTGGGTAGCTGGCGGCGTGCTCTGCCAGCTCCATAACGGTTCGCCGTTGGCTGCTTGCAGAGCCACAACATCCCCGTGGCTGGTACAGCAGTGGTGGCCGGGCTGGCCAGCGGCGGCGACCTCGTAAGAGGAGATAGGGATATAAAGTTTGCCTTGGTGAGAAGCGATGGAGCCGCTGATGACGGAATAGGCACTATTGCCGACTGGGCGCTGCCAGTTAACTTCCAGTGTCGATGGGTCGATGGCGTAAACGGTTGCCAGTGAGTCAGCCAGTATGAGTTGCCTGCCCTGATCGCTCTGCTCTACGGTTATTGCCGAGCGGATGCCACTGCTCAGCTTAGTCATATTGCGCACACAACCTGTGTGGCGATCGAGAGCCCATAAGCGGCCGGTTTTATCGCCCAGATAGAGCGTGTCGCCAACAACTGCTGGTTGAGAGCGCATATCAGCCACTCTGGGCAGGGCAAAACTCCAAGCCAGTTCAAGCCCTGCGACATTGTTGCTGTTGATATGACTCTGGCTATAGCGCTGGTTGCCTACTCCCGCCCAACTGCCAGCCACCGGTTTATCTCGCTTTGCTGTGCTGGTTTTACAGCGAGCGGTATCGACCCACTGGTAGCTTTCGCTGTCGTCGCCACTGAGATAAAACGCAATCAGACCCTTTTGCATTTTTGACAGATGCGCGGCCATTGGCTGCATTTTTCCAAACTCTAGGGTCACCATAATGCTCTCTAGCGCCATCTGGCTGAGCGCTTGGCGACTGGGTGCGCGCTGTGCTGGATCGTCGTGGCAGCCGGCACAGTTTTTATCGAACAGATGGCCGCCAACCGCAGCAATAGGCAGGTAGTCAGCGTTGCGCAGAGCGAAACCTTGCAGTTGACGACCCAGTGCACTCTTAGTTGCCTTAATATCTCCACTATGTTGCCAGAGTGACAGTGCCAGTAGGCCAACTGCATAGCCAGCAGCCAGCACAAAGGCAAGTTTAAGCAGTTTTTTGAGGGGTGATATTGGCTGTGGTTTGGCCATAAGAAGTTACTTTTCTGGTTTAGTTCTATTGTGGCTCGTCGTCTGGCAGTGCATAAGCAATAATGTAATCGCCGCGCGGGCGGTTAAACATCATGTGTCCGCCGGCATTGATGACAATATATTGGCGGCCGCGGTAGTGGTAGCTCAGCGGCGTGGCAGTACCATCTACCGGCAGTTTTTGCGACCACAGCAACTCACCACTGTCGGTATCAAATGCGCGCAATGTGCGGTCCATCGCTGCGGCGATAAAGAATAGCCCACCCTTGGTGGCGATCCCGCCGCCTAGATTGGGTGTCCCCCAGTTAAGTTTAAACGGCAAATTGATCGGTGCCATCTCGTGCACTGAACCGAGCGGCTGGCGCCACTCTATAGTGCCGGCAGTGAGATCGACAGAGAGCAACTGCCCCCATGGCGGTGGGTTGCACGGTGTGCCCAGAAACGAGGTAATTGCTTTGACCTCCATCCCATACCCGCTGCCTTGCATGACTACCTGCATTGCCTCGCCATTGGCAGGGTGGTCGCGCGGTGTTACAGACTGTTTATCTGTCGGCTTAAACAGCTGACCAGAAAAGGCGACATTATTGACATTAACTAATAGGCGGTGGCCGTCTACCAGTGCGCCACCGCCCCAGTTAGCGCCACCTAAGCTGCCGGGATACATTAATGTTGGCTCTAAAGCCGGTGGTGTAAACAGGCCTAGATTGGCGATTTTCTCGATCTGTTTGCGGCAGTGCCAGCGGTCGATCGGGGTGATGCCCCAGGCATTTTGCGGAGTTAAATTGGGTTCGATCAGCGGCGGTGGTGCAATCGGTATAGGCTGCGTTGGGCTGGCCTGTTCCTCGGCTAACGTCGAGGGCGGTACCGGTCGCTCATGTACGGGCCAGAGCGGCTCACCAGTGAGCCGGTTAAATAAGAATAGATAACCCTGTTTGGTGAGTTGCAGTACAGCGGGGATATTCTCTTTCCCAGTGGGCCACTTAAACAGAATCGGTTGCGCAGGGCTATCAAAATCCCACAGGTCGTGGTGAACATGCTGAAACGCCCAGCGCACTTCGCCACTGAGTAAGTCAAGAGCGACCAAACTGTTGGCGTGGCGGTTGTCGCCAAGCCTAGCGCCGCCATAGTAATCGGGAGAGGGTGCGCCAGTGGGCAAAAATACCAACTGATGAGCCTCGTCGATGGTGATGCCAGCCCAGACGTTGGCGCCGCCACTGTGCGGTTGACCTTGGAGTGGATCAAATTGCCAGAGTAGTTCACCACTGTGCGAGTCGTAGCTGGCTACTGTGCCGCGGGGGGCTTGCGCCAGCTCAAAATCCACTACTGCAGAGCCGACCACTATTCGATCTGCGGTCACTGCCACAGGCGAGCTGCTACTGACCTGGCCGATTGGTTGATCGCTGCCGGGCAAGGGCCGTTGACCGGCATTGCCAAAGTTTTTGCAGGGCTCCCCAGTGAGTGCATCTAGCGCCCACAGTGCGCGGTTTGATGTGGCTAAAAAGAGCCGGTGTCGACAAGTCTGACCTTTATCTACACGCTGCTCTTCCAGGTAGCTGACACCTCGGCAGCGATGGGCGCGGCCACGATCAGCCCCTTCGCGCAACTGTGCCTCACTGTGCGGGTTGAAACGCCATCGCGGCTCACCGTTGGCTGGGTCGAGAGCAATGACTTGATCAAAGGCGGTACAGTACACAAGCGCAGCACCCGCCACCTCTGGCAATAGCAGTGGTGTGCTCTGTGCTGCTGTGCGCAGTTCATTCATTAATTGGTCTTCGCCGCTGCGAAAACGCCATGCTTCGACAAGCTCGCCCACATTGCTGCGATTAATTTGCTTATCTTCAAAAGCGTGATTGCTGGGTAATACAGTCAACACCGCAGGGTTATTATCTCGCGGTAACAGCGAGCTAACTGCTTGCGTTGCACAAGCAGCCAGGGTTGGCGTCAATACCAGCAATAGTAGAATAGATTTCACTCTGAGCCCTTGGGGGTTATGCGTAAAAGTGTAGGAACACCACCCTCGCTCTGCCAGGTGGGAAAGTGAGAGTTGCTGGTATAAACCGCTCCAGTCTCTTCATCAATTTCTATGTCGCGAGTAAAAAAACGCTGCCTAGGGAGCGGATAGACGCGCCATGTTTCTGTGGCGATATCCATTGCAAGAAGAGTATCGGACTGATTGCCGTTGACCCAGACAACACCGCGAGTTTTATCCACATTGAGCGAATAGGGCAGCTCGTTAAGCACAGGAAGAGTATAGTCGGTGAACTCGCCACTGCGTGGATTGTATTTGACTAACAGAGAGTCTTGGAACGCGACAATCCAAACATTGTCCTGTGCATCTACCCGCAGACGACGCGGCCCCTGGTAGGGAAAGTCGATCATAGTTATCGATCCGTCGTTGGCGTCGATACGCGCTAAGTCGTTGGCGTATAGGCGTGCTGCCCAAACGGTGCCATCACTGGCGATATCAATACCATAGGGCATCGGCAAGCCGTTGCCATCGCGATCCGGTGCCGGCTGTGGGCGGTTCTCTGGATCGAACCAGAAAATAATCGGCAGCAGCTGTAGAGTGACCCACTCTTTGAAAGTTCGGGCAGGGAGGTCGTAATAAGTGAACTTTTTAGTGGTGCGATCGAACATGGCAACTTGCGAAGATACCGCGAGTGTAAACCAGACTCGATCCTGCTGATCAATGCGAATAGTGTGCGGATAATAACCCTCTTCCAAAGTGTAGGTGGTGAATTCACCGGTGTGCGGATTGAATTCCACCAACGCTTGCTGCATGGAGGGTGTGATAAAAATATGACCATCTGTGGGAGAAAGTGCAAAAGAGTGCACACCCATGGCATTGTCTATTTTTGGGAATACCTTAAAGCGGTTGCCGAGCAATCCACCATTGCGCGCACCCTCGAGTTTGGGCAGTTTGTGGACAATATGGCTGCCTTTTTTTGGGTCTACCTCGTAAATGCGGTCAAACAGATTATCGCCGACATAGACACGCCCGTTGGGATGGAGCAAAAAGTCGTGCATTTGTGAGAAACCGTCGCCAATCTCCCACTCAGTCATCTCAATGTCTGCTAGGTGAGGCTGCCAGCGTCGCGGCGCAGGTACACTTGCTGGATGACTGCGCAAGGTGCGGTATTCGCGCTGTAAAATATCTGCAATGCGCTGGTGATCAATGTCCGGTAAGCGGGCGCCATAGCTGTTCATGCGCTGGAAGAGCTCCTGCCACTGCTCTACGGTGCGTTCGTTGCGCATAAACACAGAGGCTTGCTGATGACAAAAGCCGCAGTTTAACTGGAAGTTTTTTTTCAGTTGGCTGTCGCCATCAAAGTTTAGCTGGGATAGCCAGACATTGCTTGGGTAGTGTGCTGGACGCTCTTCTAGAGGAAGTCGCTCGAGTTGGATCATTTCCTGCTCTAATGCAGTATCAAGTGGCAAAACAATGTCGCGGTAATCTTGTGCTCTAAAGCGCACATGCTGCCCTGCAAACTGCTCTAGCTCTGCTGCGGAAAAAAATACTCGCCCCTCTTTATCGGTAAAGCGGGTCAAATGCTGGTTACCCTGATTAAGCGTAGCAGGGGCTGGATAGCCGATATAACTGTCATCGACTACGCGATCCGTCTGGCTAATAGTGACCATTACCGACGGTTGCGGTTTTTGTTGATGATCTATTGCCTGCCATTCAATTGCACTGCATGGAAGAACCAAGCTAGCAAGTAACAGAGCTACTGCTTTTTTCACATGAATCCCCAGTAAAATATTTAGGCTGTTAATATTAAAGGATAAAGAAGATAGGTTAAGGCTATTTTTCTATATGCCAAACAGTTTTCCCTCAAAAATTAGTCTTTAATTTAAGCCTCATTAGCGTTTGGCATGACCAACGTTTTAGACTACAGCTAATGACAAAGTTATATTACAAAAAACAAGCCCGTATTTTTCTCTTGCGTATGCACAGTTCAAGAACTACAACATAAACTACAAAACAAATTAATAAAGTAAAATAAAAATTATATACAGCTATCGTCTGGTTGTTGGCAAGGAGATGCCCTTTGAATGTGCCCCAAAATACTAATACTTCTGAACAACTGAGTGAGTTAGATCAAGCCGAGCGACAGCTTTTCATCGACCCTAGCGATATCCAACGAATAGCCGGCCAAGATAGCCAAGTTTATACCCTCGACGTCAGTGAAGAGCAATTGGCAAATATTGTTCTGTATCAACAGGGCGACACACTCGCTTTGGAGTACGAGGGAGAATTTGTCCTCGCCATCGAAGACTTCTTTAATAGTGATAATAACCTAGCCCTCTCTTTGGGCGGTTCTCTGGTTTTTAACTCGGATTCTCCGGTTATCGATGACGGTGGTGTAATTTGGCGCCGCGAAGATGAAGAGAGTTCAGTCCTCTTTTGGGTTGGTACGGGTGCTGGCGCGGCTGCTTTGGGTGCGGCCGCTGGTGGTGGCGGAGGTGGAAGTGGTCCCGACCTCACGCCGCCAGAGTTTAGCTCCAGTGATTCGGCATCACCGCTGCCAGAGCAAAGTGGCGCCAACATTATTGTTTATCAGGCGCAAGCGACGGATCTTAACCCAATCACCTACTCCCTAGCGGCTGGTGGTGATAATGATCTCTTCATTATTAATTCTGTTACTGGTGAAGTGACATTTACTGTAGACGCCGAGTTTGACGACCAGCAGAATTACGTTTTCACGGTAATAGCGACAGACAGTGCGGGCAATAGTAGCGAGCTCGAAGTGTCACTCCCGATCACAGAAGTAACTGGCCCGTTGCCTCCCGAATTTTTTTCTGATGGCACTGCGAGTGTCGACGAAAATAGCGCTCTTGGCACTCCAATTTACACCGCTGAGGCTGCAGACCCCAACGGAGATGCAGTCACATTTAGTCTTGCTGCGGGCAGTTCATATGCCTTTGAAATAGACCCTGACAGTGGTGAAGTGACTTTAATCGGCGCTGTTGATTTCGAGGCCACACCAACCCTTACTTTAAACATAGTGGCGACCGACAGCGGCGGTTTAAGTTCTGATCTCACTGTCACAATTACAGTCAATAATGTCGACGAGGCGCCGGTCTTTAGCTCAGAGACCAGTATTTCTGTCGCTGAGAACAGCAGTAATGGCACGGTTGTCTACACGGCGGTGGCTGCTGATCCCGATATAGACGATACGGTTAGCTACAGTTTAGCGGCGGGGACTCCCGATATTTTCGCCATTGACTCCACTTCCGGAGTTGTGACGGTAGTCGGTCCGATCGACCACGAAAGCACGCCAACATTGAGCTTTACCGTCGTCGCCACTGGCAGTGGTGGCTTGAGCCAGAATCAGACAGTGGCAGTGACGGCCACCGATGTTGACGAAGCGCCGGTGATAAGCTCAGGTGGCAGTGCCAGTGTGGGGGAGAATGCGTCGACCGATACGGTGGTTTACACGGCTGTAGCAGCGGACCCTGAAGGGGATGCGGTAGTCTACAGCTTGGGCAGTGGCGGCGATAACGCGCTTTTCACGATTGATTCGAGCAGTGGTGAGGTAACGCTAAACAGCAGTGCGGACTTTGAGTCTGACGCCAGTTACAGCATCACGGTTATCGCGACGGCGAACGGTAACACGGATAGTCAAGTTGTCACAGTTGCCGTCACCAATGTCGACGAAGGGCCGGTGATAAGCTCAGGTAGCAGCGCCAGTGTGGCTGAGAATGCGGCGACCGATACGGTAGTTTATACGGCTGTAGCAGCGGACCCTGAAGGGGACGCGGTAGTTTATAGTTTGGGCCGTGGCGGCGATAACGCGCTGTTCACGATAGATTCAAGCAGTGGCGAGGTAACGCTGAACAGTAGTGCTGACTTTGAGTCTGACGCCAGTTACAGTATCACTATTACCGCCACAGCGAACGGTAAAACGGATAGTCAGGTTGTTGTTGTTGCGGTCACCGATGTCAACGAGGCGCCGAGTGGCGTCGCGTTGACCTCCGCGGTCGCCAGCCTGGCCGAAGATGCCGACACCAGTTCACGCACCAAGATCGCCGACATTGCCATCACTGACGATGTGCTGGGCACCAACACGATCAGTTT
>JBLYYE010000012.1:0-9193 GCA_048549915.1 Porticoccaceae bacterium | reverse complement strand
GGTTATATTTTCAAAATTATTGCGCTTTCGCGCTGTGAAATATTTTCCCCGCCGCGCGCGTGCCCCACCTCGCGCTGGCGCGGGTCTGGGTCAACTGCTACCGGTACAGTAACCAGCTCGAGGAGCGGCAGGTCGTTAATCGAGTCGGAATAAAAATAGCTCTGCTGTGCAGGGTCGATCGACTCTTGTTGGCACCAGCTGTTGAAGCGAGTTACTTTGCCGGCTTGGAACGTCGGTGTGCCGATGACTTTGCCGGTGTAGCGCCCGGCGAGCTGTTCTGGCTCGGTGGCGAGCAGCTCTGCAATGCCCAGGCGCGCGCAAATCGGTTCGACTACAAAACGGTTGGTGGCGGTAATGACCAGCAGCCGGTCCCCAGCGCTGCGGTGACGATCGATTAAATTTAACGCTTTGGGCAGTATTAAAGGCTCTATTACCTCGCACATAAATTGACGGTGCAGGCTTTGCAGGGTTTGCATCGGATGCTGGCTGAGCGGCTCTAGGGCGAGTTCAAGGTAGGCGTAGATATCTAAACTGCCCGCCAGATAGTCTTGATAAAACTGATCATTCATGGCGCGGTAGCGCTCGCTGTCGACAAGCCCTTGTTCGACTAAAAACTCACCCCAGCTGTGGTCGCTGTCGCCGCCTATCAGTGTATTGTCCAGATCAAAGAGTGCCAGCGCCATATTATTTGCTCGTGGTAACCGTGGGTAGGTGGGCAGAATAGCGAGGCAGCTGCTCGGTCTCAAGCCAAAACTGTACCGCGCGTGCACAGCAGAAATTATCGCACTGGGCAAACCTCGCCACACTGAGTACTATTGAGTACCTAAATAATGGCGACAGCGCTAACAAGCTGCGCATAAATATCGACATAAAGCGCCACCAACTCGTGTTGATGGTTGCCAGAGGGATGCGTTTTGCTCGACAAAGAGGGTTTCCGTGCCAATGTGGCTATCGTGATTAGCGATGGTTGCGGCCGGCTATTTTGGGCAAAGCGGCTTGGGCAAAATGCTTGGCAGTTTCCCCAGGGAGGGATCGATGCTGGCGAAAGCCCCGAGGACGCACTCTACCGCGAACTCTACGAAGAGGTCGGGCTAGAGAGTGGCGACGTCAAACTGATTGGCCAGAGCAAGCGCTGGTTGCGTTACCATATTCCTGAGCAGATGCGACGCAAGCGGACTACGCCGGTCTGTATTGGCCAAAAACAGAAATGGTACTTGTTACAGCTCACTGCAGATACAGACAAAATCCGTTTCGACGCGGCCGGCACCCCCGAGTTTGACAGCTGGCAGTGGGTTAACTACTGGTACCCAGTGCGCTCTATCGTCAGTTTTAAAAAGAATGTCTACCGCCGTGCACTGCAAGAATTTGCACCAATCAACAGCCGCTTTGAGCAGCGCAGGAGCTAGCAGTGCTCGCCTCGTTGCGCTCTATTGTTCATGAGGTCAACAGTGCCCGCAGCCTGTCCGAGGTGCTGGATATTATTGTCCAGCAAGTGCGCGAAGCGATGCAGGCCGGAGTCTGCTCAGTCTACTTGTTTGATGAGAGTGATCAGCGCTATGTGCTGATGGCGACGCAGGGGCTGCGCCCAGAGTCGGTCGGCAAGGTGCGCTTGGCAGCGCGCGAAGGTCTGGTTGGCTTGGTTGCGGCGCGCGAAGAACCGCTCAACTTAGAAAACGCCGATCAACACCCCTCCTTTGCATTTTTTGAAGAGACTGGCGAGCGCATTTTTCACTCATTTCTCGGTGCGCCGATTATCCACCACCGCAAAGTATTAGGTGTGTTGGTACTGCAACAAGAGACTCAGCGGCGCTTCCAGCCAGAGGAAGAGGCCTTTGTTGTTACTGTGTGCGCGCAGCTCTCTGGCGCCATCGCCCACGCTGGCGCTACCGGTGCACTGCTAGAACTGGCTCAGCGCGGCCGCGGCCGTTCGCGTGAGACAACCTTTATCGGTATACCCTCGGCGCCCGGCATCGGCATTGGCCGCGTCGTGCTAGTTGCTCAAGAAGGTAGCCTTGGCTCAGTCCCCGAACGCTACAGCAGCGATAGCCAAGCAGAGTTGTTGCGTTTACAGCGCGCTCTGGCAGCAGCAGCTGCCGATATGCGCAAGCTTGGCAGCGGCCTCGAGGCAAAGCTGAGCAGTGAAGAGTTGGGCCTGTTTGAAGTGTACATTCGCCTGCTTGACGACCGCACTCTAATTGGCGAAGTGGAGGCTGCCATTGAGGCGGGCCAGACAGCGCAGAGTGCGTGGGCGAGTGTCATGCAGCGCCATGTGCGCACCTTCCGCAAAATGGATGATGCTTACTTGCGCGATCGCGCTGCCGATATCGACGACTTGGGTCGTCGTGTGCTCGGCTACCTGCAGCGCGAGCGCCGTGAGTCGGTGCCACTGCCGCGGCGCATTGTGCTCGTGGGCGAAGAACTCTCGGCGACTACGTTGGCCGACATACCGATCAATCGCCTCGCAGGGATGGTCTCGGTGCGCGGTTCGAGCAATTCGCATATGGCTATTATTGGACGTGCGCTGGGTATCCCCACGGTGATGGGTGCGGTCGATCTGCCCTGGCCGGAGCTCGAGGGCCACGAGTTGGTAGTGGATGGCTTTCGCGGCGATGTCATCACGCAGCCATCGCGCGCAGTACGGCGCACGTATGTTGGCCGCCAGCGCGAAGAAAAATTGCTCGCTCAAGATCTCGCCAAGCTTACAGACCAGCCCTGTGTGACTACCGACGGCCAGCCCTTGGCACTCTGGGTCAATACTGGCCTGCGCCAAGAGAGCCGTATCTCCAAAAAAGTGGGTGCTGAAGCGGTGGGGCTGTACCGCACCGAAATCTCCTTTTTTGCCCGCAACAGCTTCCCCACTGAAGATGAGCAGGTGGCGACTTATCGGCAACAGCTGCGTGACTTTGCGCCGCGTCCAGTCACTATGCGCACGTTGGATATTGGCGGTGATAAAGCGCTGCCCTACTTTCCTATCGAAGAGGCCAACCCGTTTTTGGGCTGGCGCGGCATTCGTATTTCGCTGGATCACCCCGACATATTTTTAACCCAGATACGCGCTATGTTGCGCGCCAGTGCCGGGTTTAATAACCTGCGTATTCTACTGCCGATGATCTCGAATATCCCCGAGCTAGAGCAAGCTTTAGCGCTGATTGACCGCGCTTACGCAGAGCTTACCCAAGAAGAGGGCTATCAGCTGCAGCCGCCAAAGGTTGGCGCCATGATCGAGGTGCCGGCAGCGGTCTACCAAGTGCGCGATATTGGCCGTCGAGTCGATTTCTTGTCGGTGGGCACCAACGACCTGACGCAGTATCTTTTAGCGGTAGACCGCAATAACCCGCGGGTTGCCGACCTCTACCACACCATGCATCCGGCGGTGTTGCGCGCGCTGCAAACCATTCGCGAAAAAGCCGACAGTGTCGGTTGCGAGTTGAGTGTCTGCGGGGAGATGGCCGGTGACCCGCTCGGCGCAGTGCTGCTGCTAGGGCTCGGCTATCAGCGCCTTTCAATGAGCGCCAGCAGCTTGCTGCGAGTGAAATCTATGCTCTCGCAGGTGTCGCACGCCGAGGCAAAAGCGTTGGTTAAGCGCGCCATGCGTCTGTCAGATGCAGGGCAGGTGCGCCAGCTATTTATTAAACGTCTCGACCGCCCCGAGCTAACTAAGCTCTACCGACCGCTACTGAATCTTTAGCCGCGCGCCGGCAGTTGCAGGGTTATCTCGCCGGAAACTCCTTTGGCCGTGTAACTGCGCTCGGTGATCACGGCGCTGGCGTCTTTGCGCAGCTGTAGAGCGGTCATGGCGCGTGTGCCGTAATCTTCTCGCACAATAAAAGCGGCAGAGAGTTGCTGCTCAAGTGCAAGCGGTAAGCCTGTGTTGGGCAGTTGCTCGCTGGGGTAGGTGCGCCGATCTGCGAGTAGCTCGAGTAGCGCTTCTTGAGTGAGGGCTCGCTCTTTGGGTAGCTCCAGCAGAGCGTTGCGCGCAGCACTGACCTTGGGCCAGTCGCTGTCGAGTTCGGCGTTGGAGAGGGCGTAGTGACCGGCGTCGAGGATATCTAGCCGGGCGGCTGTGTTGCTGGCGTAGCAGAGTGTCTCGCCATCGTATAGCAGCAAATTGAAGCCGGCGTAATCGCCGCCGCGCTGCAGCCGCTGTTGGGCAAACGCACGGCTGCTGGCCGAGCCGGTTAAAAAGTCGCTGATTAGCTCGCCGCGGCTGTGGCTGGCGGCGGGCTGCAGTGGGTCGCGCCAATTGGTCACGGCGGCAAAGCGCCCGCGCTGATCAATCGCCAGCCAGCTACCCCCCGCCTCGAGATCGCGGCCGCCTATGATGGGCGCGTCTTCCCAGGCGTGCAGCGCTGCGCTGGGTCGAGCAAAAAACTCATCGCGGTTGGCAGCCACTATAAGTGGGGTTTCGCTGTCAGGCGCAAACTGAAGAGTGATTAAGCACATGGCCTGCATTGTACGGATTTTTTTGTTCAGTGGTGTTAGGCTTAGCGGCGAAATAATCAGCAGCTAGGATGCTACTGTTGGAGTTCTATGTGAGTACTACACTGCCCTACCCCGCCATTGACCCCGTCGCGTTCGCCCTGGGCCCGCTCACCGTGCACTGGTACGGGGTTATGTACCTGTTGGCGTTCGGCTGCGCGTGGTGGTTGGCGAAACTACAGGCGCGACGGTCCAACTCGCCGATTGCCCGCGCGGCGGTAGACGACCTAATTGTTTGGGGTGCCTGGGGCGTTATTCTCGGCGGGCGTATCGGCTATGTAGTTTTTTACAACGCGCAGGCCTGGGCTGCAGACCCGCTGCTGATTGTTAAAATTTGGCAGGGCGGTATGTCTTTTCACGGCGGGCTAATCGGCGTAGTGGTGGCTCTGTTGTGGTATGCGCGCAAACATCGCTTGAGTGCGGTGGCGCTATTTGATTTTGCCGCGCCGCTAGTGCCTACCGGCTTGCTGTTTGGCCGCTTGGGGAACTTTATTGGCCAGGAGTTGTGGGGCCGTCCCACCGACGTCAGCTGGGCGATGGTATTTCCCTTGGACCCGCTGCAACTGCCGCGGCACCCGTCGCAGCTCTACGAGGCGTTCCTTGAGGGGGCGCTACTGTTTGCACTGCTGTGGTGGTTTGCCAGCAAGCCTCGGTTGCGCGGCCAAGTGGGCGGGCTGTTCCTGTTCGGCTACGGTGTCGGCCGTTTTGCAGTGGAATTCTTCCGCGAGCCGGATCAACATATCGCCGCTAACCCCGGCCTTATTGCCGGCCTCGAGTGGATGACTCGCGGCCAGTGGTTGTGTCTGCCGATGATTGTCATCGGCCTCTGGTTGCTGGCGCCCAGCCGACTCGGCAAGCGCTGGTTATAGCGGTTAGGCCGCCCCAATAAGTTACGAGAAGTTATGCACCAATACCATCAACTGCTACAACATATACTCGACAATGGCGTCGACAAGAGCGATCGCACCGGCACCGGCACCACCAGTGTGTTCGGCTACCAGATGCGCTTTGATTTGGCCGCCGGGTTCCCCTTGGTGACGACTAAAAAGGTCCACCTTAAATCGATTATTCACGAGCTGTTGTGGTTTGTTGCGGGCGACACCAATATTCGTTACCTGGTTGAGAACGGTGTCGGTATCTGGAACGATTGGCCGTTTCAAAGTTGGCTCAAAGCAACCGGTCAGAGCGAGCAGTACCCTATCTACTCTGATCAGTGGCGCGCCAAAATGGCCGAATTTGTTGAGCAGATAAAAACAGATGGCGCGTTTGCCGCCGAATTCGGCGATCTCGGCCCCGTTTATGGCCGCCAGTGGCGCAACTTTGGCGGCGTTGACCAGCTGGCCGGTTTAGTCGCTGATTTGCGTGCCAACCCAGATTCGCGGCGCCTAATTGTCTCGGCGTGGAACCCAGCCGATATACCGGTTATGGTTAAGTCCGGCCTGCCACCCTGTCACTCACTGTTTCAATTCTACGTGGCCAACGGCAAGCTCTCATGTCAGCTTTATCAACGCAGTGCCGACGTTTTTCTCGGTGTCCCCTTCAATATCGCCTCGTATGCGCTGTTGACGATGATGTTGGCGCAGGTTACTGGCCTGCATCTGGGGGAATTTGTTCACACTTTTGGCGACGCTCATATCTATAGCAACCACCGCCAGCAGGTCGCCACGCAACTGGCGCGTGACCCGCTGCCGTTGCCAGTAATGCGTATCAATCCCGATATTGATGATCTGTTTGCTTTTCGTTACGAGGATTTTGAATTGACCGGCTATCAATCCCATCCCTCCATCTCTGCACCGGTGGCAGTATGAGCAAGTTGTCACTGATTGTGGCTATGGGGCAAAACCGCGCCATAGGTAAAGACAATGCACTACCCTGGCACCTGTCGCAGGATCTGCAATATTTTAAGGCGGTAACGCTCGGCAAGCCGATTGTTATGGGCAGAAAAACCTATGACTCTATCGGCCGGCCTCTGCCCGGCCGCCACAATATTGTCATCAGCCGCGACCCCGCCTGGGCGGCCGAGGGTGTTACAGCGGTGACATCAGTAGCTGCGGCGCTGGCAGCGGCCGGTGATGTCGAAGAGGTGATGGTGATTGGCGGCGAGCAAATTTATGCGCTCGCCCTTGCACACGCCAATCAGCTCTATATCACCGAGGTCGAGGCTGCCCCGCAAGCCGATGCGTTTTTCCCCGCTATTGACCCTAGCCAATGGCGCGAGGTTGAGCGCCAAGAGCCGATTCAAGAGCCGGGCCAGCCGCGCTATCAGTTTGTTGTGCTGGCCCGCTGCGAAGCCTAAAGCCTAAGCACGGCATCCGTTACAAATGGTAACAATGTCGGCGTCGCCCTGGCATTTGCTGGAGGTGGCGGGCGGTTAGCGCTTGTCTAGATTGCTTTGCCCTCAATGCACTGATAAAAAGTAGCCCTCTGTGGGAAGTCTCTTCGCGAAGCGCCTGCAGTTTTTGCAGGCGTAGCTGCTCAGTGATGGCGCAACATGTGCCCCCCGACGGATACGCAAACCAACTAATAGACCCAGAAAGAGGGAACTATGAAATACCAACCACTAAAAGCAGTAGCGCTCTCAGCCGCCATTGCCAGTGGCCTAGCTGCATTCGGTGCACAGGCTGCAGAGGTCGGCGACGTACTCGCCGCCGGCGCTGATAAAGTGAAAGCCGCACAGGCTGCGCAGGGCACCGTCGATCGCATAGCCGATCAAACCGACACCCTGTTGCAAGAGTTCAAACAAGTGAACAAGCAGATCGAAAGCTTGCGTGTTTACAACTCTCAGCTCGAGCGTCAAATCGAAAATCAAAAAATAATGATGGCTGATCTCGAAGAGTCTATTGAGAACGCCACCATTATTGAGCGCGGCATTCCGCCACTGATGGCCAATATGCTTGAAGGCCTAGAAGCCTTTATCGCACTGGACCTGCCGTTTGAGTCTGATGTTCGCGAAGAAGCGATCGCTCAGTTGTTTGTTAACCTAGACTCTGCGCGTTTCTCTAACGCTGAGAAATTCCGTCAGATTCTTGAGGTTTACGATATCGAAGCGGGTTACAGCAGCACTATCGATACTTACCGCGACTTGCTCGACATCAATAGTAGTGGTTCAGAGGTAGAGGTAGATGTCTTGCGTGTGGGTCGTATCGCTCTTATGTATCAGAGCAAAGACAAGTCGCAAGTAGGTGTCTGGGACAACGCAGCGCAAAGCTGGGTAGAGCTCGGCTCTGAGTACCGTCGCCCTATCGACCAAGGTATTCGTATCGCCAAGAAATTGTCGCCGCAGGATGTAATTCAACTGCCCGTTAAAGCGCCGGAGGCAGCACAATGAAAAAGTTTATAAAGTATGCGGCCGCACTGGTTGCAGCCACCACACTTAGCGCTCCTGCGCTGGCTGCCGATGCCAAGAGCCTCGACGAACTGCTGCAGATGATTCAATCGCAAAAAATGAGCGAATCAAAAGAGTACAACGCTCGTGAAGCAGCCTTTAACCGCGATAAGTCTAAGCAAGCCGCAGCGCTAAAAAGTGCCCAGGCAGAGAAAGCCGCTGAAGAGCGTCGTTCAGACCGTCTCGAAGCTACTATTCGCGATAACGACGCCAAGTTGGCGACGTTGCGCGAGCAGCGCGACAAGCGTTTGGGCTCACTTAAAGAGCTGTTCGGCCACCTGACAGGTGCTGCTGGTGATGTGCGCGAGCGCATTAACACTTCTATCGTCAGTGCTCAGTACCCAGGTCGCTCAGAGTTCTTGGGCGAGTTGATCGCCAAGATGAGCAGCGACACTAAGTTGCCCTCAATTGAAGAAATTGAGCGCCTCTGGTACGAAACTCAGCGCGAAATGGTTGAAAGCAGCCGCGTAGCTAAGTTCACCACCACTGTCCTGCAGGCCGATGGCCAGCAAGTGGAGAAAGAAGTGGTTCGCGTCGGCAGCTACAACCTGATGAGCAACGGCGACTACCTCGACTACAACGCCGAGAAAGGTCTGGTCTCTGAGCTGGCTCGCCAGCCAAGTGCTCACCAAGGCGGCGCAGCTGATCTTCAAGAAGCGACTGAAGGTTTCACCAAAGTTGGTGTTGACCCTACAGGTCCTCTGGGTGGCAGCTTGCTCGCAGCCTTGATCAACACGCCGACTCTGGTTGAGCGTTGGCACTACGGTGGTATCGTCGGTTACGTTATCTCTGCAATCTTTGTTGTCGCGATTATTCTGGCTATCTGGCGCTTTGTTGTCCTGACCGGCATCACCAGCAAAGTCAGTGCTCAGCTTAAAGCGAGCAGTGCTAACGACGATAACCCTCTGGGTCGTATCCTCAAGGTATCTGAAGCCAACCCGGGCCTCGATGCAGAATCTCTCGAGTTGAAACTGCACGAAGCAGTGCTCAAAGAGCGCCCCGCTATCGAGTCTGGTCTCAACTTGCTGAAGATCATTTCTATGGTCGCGCCGCTGTTGGGTCTGCTGGGTACCGTAACCGGTATGATCATCACCTTCCAGATGATCACGCTGTTCGGTGCGGGCGATCCCAAGGCGATGGCTGGCGGTATTTCGCAAGCACTTATCACCACCGTACTGGGTCTGGTTGTTGCGATTCCAACCGTCCTGATGCACACCCTCGTTAACGGCAAAGCCCAAAGCGTTCTGCATATTCTGGAAGAGCAGAGTGCAGGTATTGTTGCCGGTAGCGTAGAGGGTCGCTGATATGTTTGGCGACACGCTTGCCGAG
>JBLYYE010000011.1:0-47611 GCA_048549915.1 Porticoccaceae bacterium | reverse complement strand
TCTCGTAAGTCATACGACCATTTTGTGCATTGTTGTAGGCGGGACGATTCATCGTCACGTAGGCGACCGGCCCCTCGACGCGGTAAAGGACAATATCTTGCTCTTCTAATTCGCTGCTAGTCTGCTGCTCGCTCATACTCTTCTCCTTTTTTCGCACCGGGCAATTAAGCCGCGCGAACTCCCGGCGGGTTATCTTTCAGCTGGCGAGCGCGCAAGTTTTGTGGGTCGAGCTCGGCGATCAAACGCAGCTGTGCAGCGGTTGGCGCAGTAGTGGTGGGTATATTGGCCTGTATCTGAAGATCAAAGCCGGTGTTGTCGATCACCTCTTGAACCGTGACACCCGGGTGCAAGCTGACTAGGCGTATGGCGTGGTTATCGCCACCAAAGTCCATAACGCAGAGGTTGGTGACAATCAGACGGATATCAATCTCATCGAGGCTGTAACCTTTGGGCAAACGGGCGGGGTTATAGCCGATTGAAGCAACAACATCGCACTCTCCATCGACAAACACTCGCTTGCTGTGCGCTGGCACAAAAAATGAATTCGCATGCGAGATAGAGTTACCGGGGAAACCGCGCACACCGAGCATCTGAATTTTCGGCTGCTGGTAGCTGCCGCCCAGCGCTGATATGTTGGCCTGACCAAAACGATCTATCTGGGTTGGGCCGACCATGGCATGGCGTCGGCCACTCCAGACATTGTCAAATATGCGGCTAAAGCCCATCCAACACTCTTGCGCTTGCTCATCACCGGCGCTGCGGCCGCTGATCGGGTTGGGTTTAGATAACAACCAAGCTTGGCTATCTGTCATCATCAGGTCGGGATTTTCTGTCAACATCGAAAGGCTGGCTGCCAAGCGTGGCAGCGCACCAATTCCTGTAGCCAATACTTCGCCGTCTTGGGCAAACGCACCTGACGCCGCCACCACCATCAATTCGGCTAGGGTGAAATCGTCAGCGCTTGTGTCTGTTGTTTGGGGTGATGACATAACTCTTTTCCATCTTAATTAATTGGGTATGGGTCGCTGCCGCAAGCTCTGTTCAAAGGTTGTTAATAAACTGGCAGTGACAGCGACTGTATTTTTTCTAATCCACCCACTGCTTGTTGATAAGTCGCCTCATCAGCCCCGATGACCTGTTGGCGATAATCTGCAAAATTGCCCTCGCCAATCGCTGCCGCATATGCTTTAAATGCTGACACGTCGAAGCCGTACTGGGGGTCGCATGAACTGGGATGGGCACCGCCGGGGATACAGACGACACTGTTGGTTTGCGAACGCTCCCAGTGGACTGATCTAGCTTGCTCACCTTGATGAAAGAACTCTGTTTCTATCAACTCCTCGCAGGAGACAATAGTGTGCTCTGCCGCGCGGGCGAACCAGTCGTCCATATATAAATCTGGGCTGTTAATCTGACAGTTGCCAACACTATCAGCTCGGTTGGCGTGTATCAGCGCAACATCTAATTTAAGCGCCGGCATAGCGACCCACTCTTTTTCGTCGTAGGGGCTATCGATCACTTTTAGCTCTGGCGCGTTAACGATGACATCCGTTCCCAAGCCGATATTGGTGGGGATAAAGGGTATAAGCCATGCTGCAGCACGCAGGCCTAACAGCATCATTCCCTCATCAATTTCCATCACCTCAATAGCGCCGCTCTCCCGCGCTTTGCGAAAGCCCGGCTCCAGCGGAATAAAGTCGAGCGAAACAAAGGCAAAAATTACTTTTTTAACTTTGCCCGCCGCACACAATTGGCCGATATCTGCACCGCCATAAGCAACTACCGTGAGATCGGTGACATCACTGCGCAAAAGCTCGCGCACTAACGCCATAGGCTTGCGGCGTGGCCCCCAGCCGCCAATGCCGATGGTCATGCCACTTTGAATGGCGGCAATGGCATCTTTTGATGACTGCAATTTGTTCATGAATGATCCTAAAAATTGGCCTGGAGTGTTAGAAGCAGCGTGCGATCCTCACACTCTTCGCGATGAAATTATTATCAGTAGCGCAGCCTTTAGCTTCATCACCCATTGAGACTATGACAACACCGCGGGCAAACACTACATTGCATAGCAAGACTATTGCGCAAACTTTTGGACCTATTTATGGCGACCAGCCCAACCACAGCGAATACGACATGGCAGTTACTTGAACAGCAAGTAGCTGTACGCGGCGAGCATATTTTTCTCGCCGATGGCGAAATCTCACTCAGCTATCAGGAGACACAACTACAGTGTCGACAGCTCGCAGGTGCCCTGCTGGCAAAGGGCTTTGCTCACGGCCAGCGCGCTGCGATATGGGCGCCCAATATCTACCAATGGGTGATTGCGGCACTGGCTATTCAGTCCATCGGCGGTGTGCTTGTGACTATTAATACCCGCTTTAAAGGCAGCGAGGCCGCACAGCTGCTGCGCGACAGCGAAGCGAGCACGCTATTTTGCATAGAGACCTTTTTGGGTTTTGACTACCTCGAAGCGCTGCAAGATGAAAAGCTACCGGCCCTCAAACACTGCATTGCCATTAACAGCAGTGACACAGACTCCAAAAACAGCTGGGAGAGTGCTCTAGCTTTGGGCTCGGCGTGGCTCGCGGAGAACGCCGCCCTGTTTGAACAACGTCGCGATGCCGTGATGGGTAGTGATGTCTCCGACATAATTTTCACTTCCGGCACAACCGGCCGCGCCAAAGGGGTGATGACGCAGCACGCGCAAAATGTACAGGCCTTCACTGAATTTGCACAACTCTTAGGGCTCGACAGCGACGATCGATACTTGGTCATCAATCCATTTTTCCACAGCTTTGGCTATAAAGCCGGTATGTTGGCGATTTTGTCGCAGGGTGCCACTCTGATCCCCATGGCCACGTTTGATATCGACCAGGTGTTAGCAACTATTGAGCGCGAAAAGATCTCGGTCATGCCCGGCCCGCCCACTATATTCCAGTCGCTCATCAACCATCCACGCCTGGCTGATTTTGATATTAGCTCGCTCACCAAAGCGACGACTGGGGCGGCGGTGATTCCAGTTTCACTTATTGAAGAGATGCAGTCTGTACTGCATATCAATACTGTAATTACTGCGTACGGACTCTCTGAGTGCTGTGGAGTTGCCACCATGTGTCGACGCGGCGACAGCGCCGAGATTATTGCTAAAACCTCTGGGCGTGCTCTGCCTGGCGTAGAACTGGCTATTGTCGATAGCAACAATCAACCGCTGCCAGCGGGTAGTCACGGAGAGATCGTCCTGCGCGGTTTTAATGTGATGCTGGGATATCTAAACAACGCTGCGGCCACCGCCCAAACAATCGATAACGACGGCTGGCTGCACACTGGCGATATCGGCTTCGTTGATGCCCAAGGCAATTTATCTATCACTGACCGCCTCAAAGATATGTATATAAGTGGTGGTTTCAACTGTTATCCCGCTGAAATTGAATCTGCTCTCAACAGCCACGCCGATATTGTTATGTGCGCGGTGATCGGTGTACCCGATGAACGAATGGGTGAAGTCGGACGCGCTTACATTGTCTTGCGAGAAGGTGCAGAACAGAGCGCCGAGACACTACACCGGTGGTGTCGCGAGGTGATGGCCAACTACAAAGTGCCCAGAGAATTCAGATTAGAGACGACTCTACCGCTCAACGCTTCGGGTAAGGTTCAAAAAACACAACTGCGCGAACACGCATAACTGCACCAACATAGAGGGAAATCATCCATGACTATAAATAGCTTAGGTTATATTGGAATTAACAGCGCTCAGCGCGATGAGTGGGTTAAATTTGGCTGCCAAGTGATGGGACTTGAGGATGTCACCAATCACCTCGGCGCCGACAGTGCCGGCGATCTTTTTTTCAAAATGGATGATCACCCTTTTCGCATCGTAGTCAATACCAGCGATAGCGAGGGCTTGGCTTTTTGTGGATGGGAATGCAACAACCAGCAAGGCTTGGCTGAACTGGCTGAGCAGTTAAGCGCTGCCAAAGTACCGTTCGAGTGGGCCGGAGCAGAGTTAATTGCCGCTCGTCGCGTACAGAATCTGCTCCAGTTTAAAGATCCCTCGGGCAACTGCCATGAAGCTTACTGGGGGAGAGTCAGCGACTTCCGCCACCTCAATTCACCCGCTGGTGTCCCCGAGTTTGTCACCGGCGAGCAAGGGATGGGGCATATTGTTCTGCCGGCGGTTAACTTTGATGCCACTGTCGAGTTCTTTCAAAGCCTCGGTTTTGGCCTGTCGGATCTGATGAATATAAAGTTCACTCCCGACCCTGCCGAGCCGAACAAACGGCTCTGGTTCATGCACTGCAATACCCGCCACCACAGCTTGGCATTTTTTGAGATGGACCATCCTGCCGGCTGCATTCACTTAATGACGGAAGTGGGCTCGGTGGATCAAGTGGGGCTGTGCAACGATCGCCGCATCGCTCAGCAAATAAAATTGACCGGGACTCTTGGCCGCCACTCTAACGACCATATGGTCTCTTTCTACATGCGCTCGCCGAGTGGTTTTGATGTCGAATACGGCGCTGAGGGCCGCACGGTCGATGACTGGGACCAGTATCAAGTATTCGAAAGCACGGTAGCGAGTTTTTGGGGACACGATTTCAGCGTCGGAATGGACTAAGCCTATAAAACCGCCTAGCTCATTCAGGGTATGCGTAGTCTGGGTGAATTTGAAAAACTAGCCTATATAAAGCCTGAATGGGCAGAGCCAAAGTGAGACATTTATGAGTTCGATTGATCCGCGAGAGTTTCGCAATGCACTGGGTAGTTTTGCCACAGGTGTGACTGTAGTGACAACTTCACAGCGCGCTGAGAATGGCGATCTGCTGCCGATAGCAGTTACCGCCAACAGTTTTTCTTCTGTCTCTCTAGACCCGGCCTTGGTGTTGTGGAGTATCGACAAATCCGCAGGCAGTTTTGCCGCCTTCCAAGCTTGTGATGCCTTTGCGATCCATATTTTGCACGACGGGCAACGCGATCTCTCCCAGCGCTGCGCCTCGTCTAAAGGTGAAAAACTGCGTGAAGGTGAATGGCAGTTTGGCGAACTCAATATTCCACTAGTAACAGAATGTAAAACCCGCTTTGAGTGTTTGGTAGAGCACCGTTATGAAGGTGGCGACCATATCATTATGGTTGGACGAGTGGTCAATTTCGAACGCTGCGACAACCAAGGCAGCGAACCCGCCCTGCTCTACTACCAGGGCCAATATGAACAGCTGCAAAGCTCCACCGCTGTCTAGCGGCTAGCGTTATTTAGAAAAATTACCAAGAGGGAACATTATGACTATCTCAACTATCAGCGTAGACGTCCAAAAACTGATTGCCAGCCACGCTGCGCAGCACCGCAAAGATCGCAAACTCAGCGTTGAAGTAATTGATGCGCTCAAAGAGAGTGGCTTTTTTAAGATGATGTTGCCCAAAGCCTACGGTGGCCTTGAAGCGCGCCCGCAAGAATTTTTTGCCGACCAAATCCGTATTGGTGAAGCCGACATGAGCACCGCTTGGGCCGGCGGCATCATTGCAGTGCACGCATTCCAGATTGCCATGATGGACAAACAAGCCCAAGACGATGTCTACAAAGATGAGCCCAACACCTTGGTAAGCAGCTCCTACAACCCTGTGGGCGCCAAGGCTGAATCATGCGAGGGTGGCTTCATGGTCTCTGGGCGTTGGGGTTGGAGCTCAGGATCTGATCACTGCAGCTGGGCACTGCTCGGCGGAGTTATCCCCGGTGATGGTTACCGAACTTTCCTAATCCCCCGCCAAGATTACACCATCGAAGATACCTGGAACGTGATGGGCCTGCAGGGTACCGGCTCCAACGATATTGTTATCGACCAACCGGTATTTGTGCCGGCTTACCGTACCCACAAGCAGATGGATGGTTTCAACTGCGTCAATGACCAAGAAAACCCCATGTACAACCTACCCTGGGCACAGACGTTCATTCGCGTAGTTAACACACCTGCCATCGGCGCGCTCAAATCTGCTCTTAAACTGTTTATTGAAACCCGCACCGGCAATAACACCACAGACATCACTAAGCTGGCTGGCGATGTCGAAACTCAAGAGCGCATTGCCAAGGTGCAGTACATCATCAACGAGCTCGAAATGATTTTGCTCGGCAACTTCGACAAGATGGAAGCGGCCGACTGGCAACCCACTATCGATGAGCGGGTGCTCTATCGTTACCAAGCGGGCAAAGTGATTGAAAAAGCCATTGAAGCTGTCGATATTCTTTTTGATGCAGCAGGCGGCCGCTCTGTCTTCAACGGCCACCCACTTCAAGAGCTATGGCATGACATACATATTGCTCGTTGCCATGTCGCTAACAATCCGACCCCGTTTGCACGCAATTTAGGCTCCGTTGCTATGGGTGTTGATAACGGCGACGTATTTATCTAATTGTTTGCGAGAACGACACCATGCAGCAGCCTGTTCAACAGTCATTAACATTAGCCAGTGGCTTAACTTTAGCCTATCTCAATCTGGCGCCCGCTTCGTCGCCGCTGGGCAGCGTCCTGTTTTTGCATGGTAGTGGGCCAGGTGCCAGCGGCTGGAGTAATTTCAAATTTAATGCGCAGGCCTTTGTCGATGCCGGCTACCGGGTAGTGATACCCGACCTACCTGGCTATGGCGATAGTGATAAACCTACTGATGTCGACTACACACTCGACTACTTTGTCACCGCGGTAGAGGGTTTGCTTGTGCATCTCAAGCAAAGCAATCTCGTCGTCATCGGCAACTCATTGGGCGGAGCTATCGCGCAGGGATTAGCTCTGGCCCACCCCGAGCGTGTCGCACAACTGATACTGATGGCCCCGGGAGGAATAGAAGAGCGTGAGGTCTACTTCAATATGACGGGCATTCAAGAGATGGTGAAGTTCCCGATGGGCTCACCCGAGTTTACCCGCCCAGTGCTCACAGAGCTGCTCAAATTATTGGTGGCAGATCCCATACATGTCACACCAGCGCTGGTTGACGAACGTTGGGATAACCTACAAAAACAAAACTCCCAGGTGTTAGCCTCCATGCAGATACCTAATCTAACCGCTAGATTAGCAGAGCTGACTATGCCCATTTTGGTTTTTTGGGGCAGCGAAGATCAGTTCTGCCCCGCCTCTGGTGGCCAAAAATACATCGATCACTGCAACGATGCTCAGCTACATCTGCGCACTCGTTGTGGCCACTGGGTGATGGTTGAATATCCCGATGAGTTCAACTCTCAATCTCTGGCGTTTATAGGTCGCTCATCAGCCCGTTGATCGCTGCTAGGCAGCGGTAATTTAGCTGAACAAACAAACGTCCAGTAGTTGTACTAACGCGATAAAAATTTGCTACATTAGCTTCCAAGGTTTGGGGTATCCAGCCACTGGATTTATTTAGATTGGGAGTAGAAGCACCGCAATGCTCACACCAACGCTCGAAGAGTTCTCCAAGATGATTGGCCATCTTTACGACGGCCATATCGAGGAAGATCCCTACAATAATTTTTTATCCGCGATACGCAAAGTTATCGATTCAAACTTTGCTTCTATCACCCTTCGCGAACCGGTTGCCGACGACGGCGGTCTGCTGTTTGTCAGCTGTGAAAACCTGCCTAAAACCTTTATTGACGATCACGACAACCCCTACACCGATCGCTACTACACCGCCAATTTGATGACTAATCTGCCTTGGGGCGAAGTGGTCACTCTCGATGAATGTCACTCCTACAGCTCGCTAGAAGACTCTGAACTCTACGAGTTCTGCATGAAGCCAATCAATATCCACCATATGGTCGGTATCGATTTGCGCAATGCCAATGGTCAACGGTTCAGTGTGCGCTTCTGCCGCCCTAAAACAGCTAAGAATTTTGGCAGTGAAGAGCGCGCGCTGCTGACACTGATGGGGCCACATATCCAGCGCGCAGTTTCCAACGGTATGCAGCTGATCCAGCTAGATGCTGAGCGCAAGCTCTACAGCAAGACCTTTAGCCGGCAGAGCATTGGCATTATTACTTTGGATGAACGAGGCAAAGTAATCACTCGCAATGCAGTTGCCGACGAACTGCTGCGCAACAAAGATGGCATCCATATTATTAACGACACCATTCATCTCGATAGCTCCACAGCTAGAGCGAAGTTTTCTGGCTATATCGACGAAGTGTTAGAGGCGCAGCGCCAGCAATCAGTGGCTCAGGTCAATGCCCTTTCAGCTGATCGTCCCTCGGGCAAAGCGGATTTAGAAATTCTCATAAAACCGATGATGATCGACAAAAGTGTCGATCCCAGCCACACACCGCATATGATGGTTTTCGTCAACGAACCTGAAAAAAGCTACGACATCGACATACGTATTCTCATGTCGATCTATGGGCTGACAAAAGCTGAGTCGATGCTGGCCAAGTACCTCGCCGAAGGCGCCAATCTCGACCAGAGTGCGCAGCAGCTTGGCATTGCGCGCAACACCGCGCGCGCACAGCTACGCTCAATATTTGCCAAGACAGGTGTGTCGCAGCAATCTATGCTAGTGAGCCTCATTCTAAAAAGCCTAGTCACCTTCTCTTGAGAAGAACAACAACAGGTACAAAAAAGGGCCTCTACTGAGGCCCTTTTTTTTATAGCTGCACAAAAACTAAAGTGGCCGGACGTTCTCTTTTGACCAAAATGCGCGCATCGCTGAGATTTTACCCTCATCGTTGACGACGAAGTGATCAATAATCTCAATCCCCACTTTGGCACCTAAGCTCGCCTCAATAGCAAAGGGAACGGTAAATTCGTTGCCCGCACAGCGAACAGCTCCGGTAGTATTGGCCGCGCTGACACTGTCTACAGCCACCTGATAAAACCCCGCTAAAGCTTCTCGGCCCTGTATCACAGGGCTACCGACGGGGTCTTCAACGGTGGCATCTTCTGCAAAAAGTTCCAAGACAGCCGCCAAGTCACCAGCGACTAAAGCCGCTAAGTATTGATCAATAATTTGTTGTGCATCAGCCGGGTTCATTGTGACTCCTCAGAGCAGTTAAATTGGCAGACCATCATCTATGTTGTGTTGCTTGTCGGCCGGTGTTGCCATGCCCTGCACATGGTAAATTCCGTTCACCTCACCGTGCACCGCCGCAGCGCCTGTACGCGATTGGTAGAACTGCGAATACCACTTGCGGCCGGTGCGAAACGGGCCATCTGTTTTCAGTTGCATGATCTTCAAAGCGGGTTTTTTATGTCGCCAAATTTGAAAATCGGTCGCAAAAGCCTCCAGTGCGCCCGCCTGCTGAAGCGCTGCATTGCTGCGATCCTCATCACTCACTGGCAACTGCGGGGCTTTGACTAAACAACCGTGCCAGGCTTTTATTTTGCCGTCATCCACGGGCGTATTAGCAATTAGTTCATACTGCACAGAATCGCCCCAGACCTGCTTTGAGAGCAAAATTCCGGGCCCGGTATACCATGTGGTGGTGTAGAGCATAACGCCGCCATACAGCTGCATCGGCCCGCCTTGACGTTGAATATAGATATGCTTGCGCGCCTCGTTTTCAAAATACTCAGCAGGTGCACCGTGGGTGGGGCCGAGGTGGCGAATATCAGACATATTGTCGAGCACCTCTTGCGGATGGATATCCAGCTCGCCCAGATGATCTAGCGTCCACTGAACCCACTGTGGGTCATCCCACTCGGGCAAGGCAGGTGCCGCGTAGTCGGGCTCACCACCCTCTTCATCAAACCACGCCATTATACAGCCCATAGTGTCGACCACCGGGTAGGACTGGATAGAAGCCGATTTCGGGCAGGGGCCATCGTGATAGGGAATGTCATCGACATCGCCGGCTGCGTTGTAGCGCCAACCGTGGTAAGGACAACGGATAGAGTCACCTTCTATCTGGTGGCCGTTGCGCACAATCATTGCCGAATCACTGGCGGTTAAATGGGTGCCCATATGTTTGCAGTAAGCGTCCAAAAGTATCGGCTTGCCGCTCTCACCGCGATAAAGCGCTAAATCTCGACCAAAAAAGCGCACCGCCATCGGTCCCTTGTCGAGTTCACTTTTCTCGGCAATGACAAACCAGCCACGCGGAAAAGTGTGTGGTCCCAGATCATAATCAGCTGCTTTTGCCATGCTGTTCCCCTAAATTGTTTTTTTGAGTATAGCGCTGCCAGCTACCGCGTAATCGTCCGTTTGGAGGAGCTGGCGGTGCGTTTAAAAATTGGCGTCGCGCTTTTCAACAAAGGCATCGCGCGCCTCTTGCGAGTCACCTTCGGTATAAGCCTGCAGGGTAAAGCCCTGCTCCCAGCGGTACTTGTCCTCGAGATTGCCATCTTCGATACCGGTCAATGCCTCTTTGGCCAGTGCGATCATCGCCGGGCTCTTCTCGGCAATTGTGGCGGCAATACCGCGCGCGCAATCGCGCAACTGCTCTAACGGTACTACCCGCTCAATAGCTCCTAAACGGTAGCCTTCTGCGGCATCAATAAACTCCCCAGTAAAGTACATATGACGGACTTTTTGCACGGGGAAGAGTCGTTGTAGATGAGCACCACCGCCCATCGCGCCGCGATCCACTTCGGGCACACCAAAACGGGCACACTCGGAAGCAACCACAATATCTGCGGCGCCGGCTATACCAATGCCCCCCCCCAGAACAAAACCGTGCAGTGCAACAATCACCGGGACTCGGTTGCGATGTATTGCTTCAAACGTGTCGTAGTTACCTTTATTCACCGCAATAATCTTACTGCTATCCGCCGCCAGCTCTTTTATGTCGACACCGGCACAGAACCCTTTGCCCTCAGCCCTAACGATAATAACTCTGACCTCATCCAACCCACCTAGGCGATGCAACTCTGCGGCAATAGCCGCCCACTCACTGCTATCAAAAGCGTTGACCGGAGGCTTATTAAAAATAAGTTCAGCGATGTAATCGACTATCTCGGTTTTAAACGGCATATTTTTCTCTCTTCATTTTCATTTTTGGTAATCGAGTTTGCCATCTAGGGCGCTTTTTTGAGTGTCTCTAACTGGGCTAAGCGATCCGTAGCAGTAGCCATAATCTCTTCAATCAAACTCTCAACCGGTGGGATATTATCGATAGTCCCGGCAATTTGGCCACCGGGCAAAACTCCCTTATCCGGCCTGCCACTGACGATGGCTTGTTGAATCATCATCGGCGCATTAGCGGCCATCATCGTCTGGGCAAACGTCACATCACCGCTGCGGGACATCTGCCAAGCTGACTTCATCATGCCCAGCAGTGAGCTTTGGGTCATGCGGCTGAACGCGAGGCCATTTTTTATCGCGCGCAACAACATCCCCAGAGAAGAGCTGCTCTCTAAAGAGCGCAAATAGCGGTTGTAGAGCATTCGCTGCGGTATGCCGTCGAGCACTGTACGCACTACCATCTGGTCTGGTGTAGCAGAGATATAGCACTCTTTAGTCACCATCGGTACCGGGGATTCCTGAGTCAGCAAAAAACGTGTCCCCATGGCTATACCGCTGGCGCCGAATGCAAGGGCTGCCACTAAACCATCACCATCTTTGAAACCACCCGCAGCAACCACAGGAACATCGACGCTTTTTACTACTTCGGGTAGCAGGACTGTGCTGGCGACACCACCGGTATGCCCCCCACCCTCACCACCTTGTACGACGAGAGCATCGGCACCCATAGCCACAGCCTTAGCGGCGTGCTTAGCGGCACCGATGGTGGGCATGCAAACTATACCTGCCGCTTTTAATTGGGCGACCAGTGCCGGCACCGGCGAGCGCGAGTAACTCACCGCCGCGACCTGGTACTTAATACACAGCGCGACAATCTCTGCAGCATCGGGCACAAACATGTGAAAGTTCACCCCGAACGGCGCATCGGTAGCAGCTTTGACTGCTTTAATTTGATCTTCAATCTCGCGTGGCGTCATCACCGCGCCAGCAATAAAACCAAAACCCCCAGCGCGCCCAGTGGCAATCACCAAATTGGCATCGGCCACCCAACCCATTGCCGTCTGTACTACCGGGTATCGGCAGCCGAGAAGTTCCGTTAGCGCTGTTTTCATATTGAGTATTCCAGTCTCTATCTTTTGGACGCCTCTGCAAACGCTTAACGCTATTTAAAGCGCTTTTCGTAATGCAGTTGGACGATAGGCGCAGGCGCAAAAGCATTGCCGGCAGTAGTTGAATAAACGATACTTTTTTTCATTGAAATGGGTCAAGTTATCCCGCGCTTGCGCTATAGGCCATAGCGACTATAGAGCTCGGTTGCCCGTCTCACGGCAGACTAACTATAAAGTAGCACCGCCTAAAATAATAACCAGCCAGCGGCGTTTAAATAGAGAGAGGAGTTTTTATGAGTGACATTATTGCCTCACATCACGCGGTAGTTACACAGCTTACTGGGCCTGGCGCGCCGTTCGAAGTGGTTGAGATCCCGCGCGGCAGTCACACTGTAAAAGCTTATAAGAATGCACCTGCGACTCTCCTTGATATCCTCAATCAAGGCCGCGAATTTGGTGGACAGCTGTTCATAGACACTGCGCAGCAACAATTTACTTTTGAACAATTTTTCACCGCCAGCGACCATCTGAGCAGTTACTTAGTGCACAGTGCTGGGGTTAAGCAGGGTGACCGCGTCGCTATTGCCATGCGCAACAGCGCTGAGTGGCTGATCAGCTTTAATGCCATCATTAGTTGCGGTGCGGTTGTGGTGCCACTCAATAGCTGGGGCCGCGCCGAAGAGCTCCATCAAGGGCTGCAAGATAGCGGCGCTAAACTAGTTATCTGCGACAAAACCCGCCAAGAGTTTATTGCCCCCGAAGAGTTTGGTATTGATTATATTCTCAATGATTCTGAACAAAGCGGAGCGCGCAGCTGGCAACATGCCCTGTTAGAAGGTGCGCAATTACCCGCTGTGTCAGTCCAAATCGCAGGCACAGACGAGGCCATTTTACTGTTCACCTCAGGCACCTCGGGGCGGCCCAAAGGCGCTCTTTTTAATCACTTCAACTGTGCTCAAGCACTTTTTAATATTGAGCTCATCGGCGCAGCCACCTATATGACTAACACCGATCTGCAAAATGCCTATATGGCTAAGCAGATTCCTGCAAAAACTCTTCTTGCAGTACCCCTTTTCCATATTAGCGGCTTGTTCTCACAATTTATTGTCAACTTAAAGTATGGGCGTGCCATCTACCTGATGTACAAATGGGATGCCGCAGAAGCCGAGCGCTTAGTTAAAGAGGCCGGCATCACCGTATTGATGGGCGCACCGACTATGCTGATCGATATCCTTGAGCGCGGCAATATCAGTCAGGAAGAGGCCTCGCGGATAAGCAATATGAGTGCCGGTGGGTCAGCGACACCCGGCAAACTTTATGATCTCTACGACCAGTACCTCCCTGAGAGCATGGCGGGTGCCGGCTGGGGGCTAACCGAAAGTGGTGGTACGGGAGCTGCTTTTACCGGGCCTGTGGTGCGCCAACGTCGTGGTGCATCGGGTTTTATCAGCCCAATAGTGGAGTTTAAATTTCTTGATGCGCAAGGCAATAACCTTCCAGACGGTGAACCTGGAGAGATCTGGATTCGCTCTTCAAGCACTGTTGATCGCTATATCAGTGGCGCCAATGATGGTAGCGACTTTGAAGATGGCTGGTTTAACAGCGGTGATATCGGCTATATCAGTGAAGAGGGGCTGCTTTATCTCTGCGACCGCAGCAAAGACATGATTATTCGCGGCGGCGAGAACATTTACCCCGCGGAAATAGAAAACTGCCTTCTCTCACTTAATGGCGTAGCTGAAGCGGCCGTAGTGGGTATCCCCTGTGAACACTACGGCGAAAAGGTGGCTGCCGTTGTGCGCAAAAGTGACAACGGGCTAAGCCAAGAGGCTGTTATGGCCTACTGCCAGCAGCATCTAGCCGGCTTTAAGGTGCCTGCAGAGGTAGTCTTCACGCGCACAGAGCTACCGCGCAATGCCACCAAGAAATTACTCAAAGCCGCCATTATTGACGCCTACTTTGGCGGTTAGACACCTTATTTAAACAACGCCAGAGTCAGTTTGGCTCGGGTTAACCGTTTTGGGATTGACTATGAAAGATTACGAAAAATTTCGCGAAGAGACACGCAGCTGGCTTGAGGCCAACTGCCCTGCTTCGCAACGCCAACCCGTCATAGAGTCGGAACAGATTTGGGCTGGCCGCGATCAAAAATTCCACAATGAAGAAGCGCGCCAATATTTTGAGGCTATGCGCGACCGCGGCTGGACTGCACCCGATTGGCCCGCTGAATACGGTGGTGGCGGCTTAGACAATCAAGAGGCAAAGATTCTCAGCCAAGAGATGGCGCGCTTAAACTGCCGCCCTCCTCTCTACGATATGGGAATATGGATGCTCGGCCCTGCCCTGCTCGCTTACGGCAGTGAACAGCAAAAATTAGAGCATATACCGCGTATTGTCCGCGGTGAAGTGCGCTGGGCTCAGGGTTACTCAGAGCCAGCGGCAGGCTCAGACTTAGCCAGCCTAAAAACTAAAGCGGAAGATTGCGGTGATCATTTCTTAGTCAATGGTACAAAAATTTGGACTACTAAGGCGGATTGCGCCGACTGGATTTTCTGCTTGGTTCGCACCGATCCCGATGCCGCAAAGCAAGCGGGGATCAGTTTTTTGCTGATCGATATGCACAGCGAGGGCGTCTCCACTGCACCGATTAAGTTAATCAGCGGAGCATCCTCTTTCTGCCAAACTTTTTTTGACAATGTCAAAGTTCCAAAAGACCAGCTGGTGGGAGAGCTAAACCAAGGCTGGGCAGTGGCTAAAGAGCTCCTCAAACATGAGCGCAAGTTGATGTCGAGCATGAGCGCTATGGTCGAGAACGAGCAAGAGAGCATCGCTGAGCTGGCTAAAAAACATCTCCCTGTAGAGGCTGACGGCAAGCTCAGCGACGGTGCCATACGCCGCGACATAGCTCGCCATCTTATGAACCAAGGCGCACAAGAGCTCCTCAATGAACGGCTTTACCATCAAGCCAAAGCTAAGGCGATAGATCCGCGCTTGGGTATGACCATTAAACATATCGGCACGGCTGAACTGCAGCGCAAAGATGAGCTACTACTGGAGATACTCGGCAACCGCGGGCTCAGCTGGGAAAACTCATCCACTACCGAAAACGAGCACGCTATCGTAAAAAATTGGGCCTATGACAAGGCCCATACCATTGCCGGTGGTACCTCTGAAATCCAACTCAATATTATTGCTAAGCGCGCGCTAGGCTTACCTGGCTGAGCAAGACAAGGAATTGACCAATGATTTTAAACGAAGAACAGAGCATGCTTCGCGATACACTGCTCGACTTGCTTGCCGAGCAATCCCCCCCTGCTGCACTGCGCGATTGGCGCGACCGCGATGGCATTGCCAGCTTTAACCCAGAGCTCTGGCAGCAACTCGCCGAGCTCGGCTTAGGTGCATTGGTGTTGCCGGAACAGCACGGCGGTTTAGGCTTTGGGTACCTGGGTTTAGGCGCTGCCATGGAGGCACTGGGTCGCAACTTAAGTTTAACTCCGTTGGTGGGCTCAAGTGTTTTGGCAGGTGAACTTATTGCCCGCGCCGGCAGTGAACAACAGTGCAACGAGTGGCTTCCGGCGATCGCTACCGGCACTGTTTTTGCCGTTGCCATCGATGAGGCCAGCCACCACAATCCCAAACAACTTCATACTGCCTTAAAAGATGGCAAGCTCAACGGCCGCAAAACTATGGTGCTCAATGCAGACTGCGCTGAGCAATACCTAGTCGTGGCCAACAGTGACCAAGGGCGTGTCGTAGCCGTGGTCGCCGCCAATAGCGTTGAGCTAGAGTGCACCACAGAACAGCTCATGGACGGCAGTTGTGTCTCTACTCTGATCTTTAAGAATGTCCAGCCACAAGCGCTTTTAGGCTCGGGTGAGTGCGCGCAAGCGATTGGCGAGGCACTGGATATCGCAGCTTTAGCAACCGCCGCAGAACAGCTTGGCGGAGCCGAAGCGCTGCTCGAACAGACCGTTACATTTATGAATGAGCGCGAGCAGTTTGGGGTAAAAATTGGCAGCTTCCAAGCACTCCAGCACCGCTGCGCACAGCTTTTTTGCGACCTGGAATTGGCTAAAAGTGCGCTCGCAGGCGCACTCTACCAGCTCGACAACGGACGCGTGGAATTAGCCAAGATGGCTAGCCAAGCTAAAGCATTGGCCAACGATATCTATCTAAAAACCAGCAATGAAGCGACCCAATTACACGGCGGCATGGGTGTAACGGATGAGATGGATATCGGCCTCTATTTAAAACGCTCACGAGTTTGCAACCAACTGTTTGGCGATAGCCGCTACCATTGCGATCGTTTTGCCTCGCTAAGTGGTTTTTAACGCGTGTTCTCACTGGTTGCGCTGCTCGATCAACGCGCACAAAACAGTCAAAAAGACTGGCAGAGCTACTGGCAGCAGTGGCTAGCAAACCAAAAGCAAGCACTCCCAGAGCAGTGTTACTGGGCAGAGTTAGATGTCGCCAGCCAAGTTGCTGCCCGATGGCAGCGGGCTCATCGCGGCACAATAGAAACTGCTCGGCTCGCTCTTATCGATAGTGATTTAGGCAAGTTAACTCGGTTTTTAAACCCGCTAGAGGCTCTGTTACCAGCAGGTGGCGCACTTTACTTGTGCCGCTTTTCTGCGCCACTGCAAACGCCCTTAGAGTCTACCGAGCGTATTGCAGGCACCCTGCAGTTGTGCAGCTTTAACGCTAAACAGGAGCTCTCTGAGCTGGAGTTTGAACGGCGCTGGCTGCAAGAGCACACCGCTATTGCGATAGAGACACAAGCAACCACCCACTACCGCCAGCACCGAGTTATCCGAACCCTCCGTGGCGAGACGCTCGACGCCATTGTAGAGGAGCAGTTTCCCATAGCGGCAGCTAACTCGTTAGAGGTTTTTTTCGATGCTGTCGGTAACCCAGAGAAGTTACAGCAGCATATCAGTAGCATGCAGCGGAGCTGCGCGCGCTTTATTGATATGCAGACAATTAATGTTATCCACCTCAGCGACTGGCCTTTGCATATAGAGCCAGAAGACAGCTGATCGCCACACAGAATAGACACAGGAGCAAAATATGAGTGAACAAAATAACAGCACTAACGCAGACCAATTGGTCGGCAAAGTCGCGCTGATTACCGGTGCCGGCCAAGGCATTGGCCAGGGTATTGCGCTGTCGCTAGCCAAGCGCGGCTGCCGTGTCGTCGCCGTTGGCCGCACGCTATCTAAATGTGAAACAACCATCAATTTACTGCACGAGCAGTATGGTGTGGACGGGCTGGCGGTCAGTTGTGATATCGGCCAGCTGGATGCCCTGGAGAGTGTCGTAGAGCAGACCATTAACCGTTTCGGGCGGCTAGATATACTGATCAACAATGCCGTCACCACCTCTATCGGGCCGCTGTTGGGACAGAGTATGGAGCAGGTACAAACCACCTTTACCGTTGGCCCGATGGCGACACTGCGTTTGATGCAGCTCTGTCACCCACATTTGGCGGCCAATGGCGGCAGTATTATCAATATGGCCAGCTCCGCAGCCAAGCGCTGGGATATGAGCAACTACGGTGTCTATGCTGCCGAAAAAGAGGCTATCCGTGCGCTCACCCGCACCGCCGCCAGCGAGTGGGGTCGCGATAATATTCGCGCCAATTGCATTTTACCCCACGCCAACTCACCGGCATTAGAGAAATGGGCCAAGCACCGCCCCGAGGAGGCCGCGGCGTTTGTAAAAACCATCCCGCTACAACGCATCGGTGACTGCCACAGCGATATCGGCGAGTTTGTCGCACAGCTCTGCCTGCCTGCCAGCAGCTATGTAAGCGGCCAGAGCATTGCTGTAGACGGTGGCCAAGCCTGCATTAGCTAGTTTTACAGCCACAAAAAAACCGCCACTGTTTCCAGTGGCGGTTTTTTTTGGCGTTTTAAAATGGCCCGCCAACGGCGCGGACCAGATGCCATTTACATCTCCCAGCTGATATCCAAACCAACAGTGCGCGGTGCGCCGTATTGGTGTAGGTTGAGACCCAGGGATGCACCGTAGTTAAAGCCAAACACCCCGTAATCTTCGTCGGTAATGTTTTTACCCCAAAGCGAGACAACAACATTACTAGAATCCAACGCTTTGCTCCAGCTCAAACGGGCATTTAACAGCGTGCGCGATTCGTTCTCGTGCTGAGCAAACGCCACCGGTACGTCTTCTCCACCGACAGAATACTTGTCGGTTGAAGCGGCAATCGGCTGGGTCTCATCTTGGTAGCTGACATCAGCCGCCAGAGACAACCTGCCACTAGCACCATCCATGATAGTCCAATTTGCACCAACGATGAGTTGGTTATCAGGAGAGAGCCCTCGTTTAGCGATATCGGTCATATCCAGTGAGTTGTCCGCGGTAATATTCGCCGGGTACTCATCAAAATCACCGCTCATTGCTGTGTAGTCAATATTCAGCATGAGGTTATCGGTAGGCGCTAGTAGTAAACTCAACTCCAAACCGTCACGGTCAGCTTGCCCTGCATTTTCAATCGAGCTGGTGATACTTCCACCATCTGACTCGAGTGTAGAAACCTGCATATCGTCATAGCTGTATGAGAACAGCGCACCATTCAGTTGGGCTTTACCGTCCCAGAAAGTGGTTTTAAGACCTAATTCCATACTGCTAATGGTCTCTTCATCGAAGGCGTCCGCTTCTTCTGAAGTGAAGTTATAGACATCGCCGTTGAACCCACCTGATCGATAGCCGGTCGCATAAGTGGCATAGACATTAGTATCGTCACTGATGAAATATTGCGCGGTTACTTTGCCCGAGATATTGTCAAAGTCCTCTTCAAATTTTTCACCAAAGTTACTTCTTTCGGGAAGGTCAGCTACTTCTGCATTAGTGACATAAGAATCACCAAAACCAACACCACCATAGCTCAGAGAGAATGCATCAGTCCGCCCGTAAAAAGACATACCCCGCCAGAGATAAGTAATATCTTTGGTCTCTTCGGTGTAACGTAACCCAGCTGTTAAAGCAATTTTGCTTCCTTCTGGCTGCCAAGTGGCTTGACCAAAGATAGACGTTGCTTCGCTAGAGATGTCATACGCTTTAGATTGTGACGAAGCTAAGGGGAATGTTGCCAGCTGGTGGTTGCGCAGCTCGGAATCTGAACTGTAGTAGTAAATACCCACGGCGTAATCAACAGCGTCGGTAGAACCGACTAACTGGAACTCTTGCGAGAACTGCTCATGGTCCACCGTAGCGTAGGTATTGAATACCTCTGCACGGCCACGATCTTGTATTGCACTGATCATATCGGATGCCATTCCTGGTTGCAAAGCTGGATCAATACCTGGAAGGTTTCCACCCATTAAGCCTGCAATAGTCAGTATTTGGACACTCCCCATGACACCGCCATCAACAGAGTTATCCATACCGTCTAAATCTGAGTTATTCATGCTTGAGATTTCTCTCACGCCAGTGATCGACTTGAACTGCAAAGAATCAGACATATCCCAGGTGAGTGTGAGGCTGTGAGCATCTACTTCGTTGCTCGCCTCTGAAACAGAGTCACTAGAACCCGCGTTGGGTTTTTCATCAAAATCCTGCATGTCAGCCCAAGCAACATAATCGTCAGCCCATTGGACAATTGTTGCATAGTCTGCACCAAATCCTGTGAATGCACGGTAACCATCTGCAGTTAGCTGGATCGTATCTCGAAGAGAACTTCCTGTTATATCAACGGCACCAGGATAACCAGGAGTGCTTGCCACGGCAGAGGCCATTGGGTTAAAGCCTACGACACCCATCATCTGTGTGTGCTCGTCTACTTCATCATGGTTAAAGGCATAATCAATCGACAAAGTCTCAGTAGGCTCAAAGCGAGCGGCAAAGCGGTAACCTTGGCGATCGATATTTTCGAAACCACTCTGGTCGCTGTTAGTGTTGCCATAGAGATCATCGCGCTGGCGGCTGTAAGCAGAAACGGCTACACCTAACGTGTCTGATACCGGCACATCAAAACGCATGCTCAGAGACTCATGCCCTTTGCTACCAACACCCGCTTTAATTTTAGCGGCTGCTTCTTGTCCAGGCTTTTTGGTAATAAAGTTAACCGCACCACCGGTTGAGTTGCGCCCGTACAGGGTACCTTGTGGGCCTTTGAGCACCTCTACGCGCTCCAGGTCCATGGCATCAACACCGTTACCTGAGCCAGAGCCGAGATAAACACCGTCAACGTAAAGGGCGTTGGCTGGGTCAGTAGAGGGGCTGTTAGGATTGCCCGAACCAATACCGCGAATATTCAAACTGATACTGCCGCGTGCAGATGGCGCCTCGTACCCAACCACGCCAGGTACTTTTTCAAACAGGTCAGACACATTGTTGATACCTTTCTGTTCGATCATATCGCTGGTTAAAGCACTGATTGCAATCGGTGTATCTTGCAGGCTGGCTTCACGCTTTTCTGCGGTAACGATAACTTCTTCAATGGCAGCGTAAGCGCCACTGGCAGTCATCAGCGCTGCGACCAACGCGGTTTTTTGAAATGGTTTGGCAATACTCATAGTGATCCCCTTTAGGTGTTGTTGTTACTACCACTGTTACTTCTATTTTAGCCAGGCAAGCCTGAACTTATTGGTTGAGCCTTTTATCGCCGGCGAAGGCTACTACGTTGTCCGGCGGAGCAACCTGCCCCGCCGGGGTGCGATCTAACTGACCGCGAAAATGGTGGCTCAAATCGCCAAAGTAAGTCGGCAGTATTTTTCTCTGGGTAAAATACCAACCCTCTTGGTCGCAACTAAACTGGTCTGAATAGCGCCCACTCATGATGGTCTGCTCGACGCTGCCCTCCAGTGCCTGGCGCACGACAAACTGTGAGCGCGCCACTGCGGTGTTACTTTTTTTGTCTATTTCTATCACCACATTGGTAACACAGTGTGCCGTACATGGCGTGCCAGTGCTCGGGTAGACAATAATCTGTTTGAGGTAAAAGTCTTTCAGTGGTTGATAACCAGCCACTCGCCAACCGCTGGGCAAAGAGACCACGCAACCGCGCTCAAAGAGGCGCGCCAACGCTTCTAAGTCGCCACTGTCGATATACTCTGCATAGCGATAGATAAGCTGCTCTACCGCACGGTAGTCGTCCATCTGTACCCTCTGTCCGGCAAACTTTTACCGGTATTATTTTTTTAATACAACAACAGTAGGCGCGGCTGAGACGTTAGGACAGAACTTAAAAAGCCAAAGTGATGGGCAAAAAACATCACACCTAAAGACACTTTTAAAGATTACTGGCTGTTTGCTGTACTGTTGTGGCCGAGGTTTGATGTTGGTCTCGGTAACTCTTGGGGGTAATCCCTGTCCAGTGTCTGAACGAGCGAACAAATGAGCTCGGCTCGGCGAAACCCAGCAGCTCGGCCAACTCATTGATTTTGATCGCACTACTTTTTAGGTGGTTCATAGCGGCTTCGCAGCGTACCTGATCTTTAATTATCTGAAAACTGGTCTCCTCGGCGAGCAATCGACGCCGCAAGCTGGATTCGGACATATGCAACCGCTCTGCCACGTCGCTAAAGCTCGGTAGCCCCGCGCTAAAATCGGCGCCCAACAGCCCCTTAATAGCCGAAGAGACAGAGGCCGGCTGCCTCTCCACCGAGCTGAGCTGGTAGATGCTGGCATCCAAAAAAGACTGCAGCGTGTCTTTGGTCTGGACTACTCGGTAATCCAGGGCTGCACTGGGGAATTCGAAGGCATTTTCATTAGCGCCAAAGAGCACGTGGCAACCCACTGCCTGGGCGACATTATTTTGGTAGACCTCGCCGATACACGGTGCTGCCACCGCCATTTTGTAACTCTCAAGAGCATGGCCAATAAGCCACCCACACAAGCCATGCCACACCATTAAGCCAGAGGCTCGCGCAACCGTGGTTAAGCTTTGAGATTTAGACCAATCCGCAGGGGTAAACAGTGGCGAGATGGCACTTGGCTCTATCTGGTAGTGCAGTTTGGTGCGCTCCCCCACCTGCTCTACCCGGATAGAGTGGCCGGTTAAGCTCTGTGTAGCCGCACCAAAACGCTCGGCGCGCTGAAGTGATTCACGAAGAGTTGGCGCACTGACAATGGCATAACAGAGAAACTCAAAAATATCAGAGCCCAAACCCGCCGCCCACGGAATAGTTGAGTTGATGGTTTGCAGACGACGCACAGAGGCTTGGTAAAAGCGCGAGTAAGATTGCGAGGATAACGGCTCATCGGGCGCATAGTTGCGCAGCTCAGCCAGTGAGCAGCTAGCTTCAGCAGCCACTGGGGCGACATCAATACCCAAGCGTTCTAGGTAATCGATTAAATCATGAAACTTACTGGCAACTACCGTAATCTGTTCCAACACGCGGACCCTCCTTATACCTGCATGGCCGCAGTGACTGCATTGGTCAACTGGAACGGCCGATCGTGCCCTTCTTTTTTTGCGCTAAGCGAGTACATTAGCGTTTTGTTATTGCCTGAGTATTGACCGTATACAAGTTGATCTCAACTACTCGAATAGGCAACAAGTACTGCAAACGGAGTATCTTTATCGAGCTGTTGAAAACGGTTAAAGATACTTAACCGGTAAAATGCGAGATTGCTTGCCAGCCACGCAGCCGCTTAAAAGAAGCGCGCAAAAATAGTTTGGAGTTTTTATGAGTTATACCGCACTGGCCTCACCGATGAATATCGGCGCGCTGACCTTAAAAAATCGTTTTGTTATGACCGCCATGGGCAGTAATTTTGCTGAAGAGGATGGTCGCTGCGGTGAAAAACTCAAAGCTTACTACGAGGCTCGCGCACAAGGTGGTTGCGGGCTAATCATTCTAGAGACCACCTCTATTGCCCACCCAGCCGGTTGCTCGATGCCGAATATGGTCGGCGTTAGCGGTGAACAATACCTGCCCGATTTGACTGACCTTGCTAGCCGGGTGCAGGCGCATGGTTGCAAAATTGCCCTGCAGCTCAACCACTCGGGCAAAATCTCCCAGGAAGACGTCGCCGCTGGCCGACCCTTATTGGTGCCTTCAAAACCGGAAAAAAGCAGCAACGATATGATGCCGCTGCTCACTCGAGAAGAGCTGGGCAACTTTATTAAGATGGCCGGGCCGGATGGCAGAGGCCCACAATACAAAGTGATGGATCAAAGCGATATCGACGCACTGGTAGCGCAATTTGCTGACGCCGCAAAGCTCACCCAGCGCGCCGGTTTTGATGCTATTGAGCTGCACGCCGGCCATGGCTATGTGCTCTCCTCTTTTTTATCGCCGGCCACCAATAAGCGCGATGATCAATACGGCGGCTGCATCGAAAACCGCGCCAGACTGATGGTTGAAGTGTTGTCGGCCATCCGTGTTGCTGTCGGCGAGGGTTTTCCGATTCTGGTGCGCCTGGACGCCTTTGAATATCGTATCTCCGGCGGTATTACCACCGATGACTTCATCGCTGCCGCTAAACTAGCCATTGCCGCCGGTGCCGACGTCATTGATGTCAGCGCCTACTCCAACACCCAAAAAGGGCAGGCTTTTACAGAGGCGCCATTGGTCCACCAAGAGAACGGTTATCTGCCGTTTGCAGAGCGCGCCAAGCGCGAGCTCAATGTCCCGATTATGGCCGTTGGGCGCATCGAGACAGAACGTGCAGAACAAGACATTGCCGCCGGTCGCTACGATCTGCTCGGTTTGGGCCGTAAGATTATCGCTGACGAGCAGCTGCCCAATAAAATTATTGCCAATCAAGCCGAGCAAGTGCGCCCCTGCATTTACTGCTATATCTGTGTCAGCCAAATTTTTATCAACCAGCCGCTGTGTTGTGCCGTTAATGCCAGTGTTGGCCGTGAACAAGAGAATTTAATTGCCACTAGCAACAGTGGCAAACACGCCGTGGTGGTCGGTGGCGGCCCCGGCGGCATGGAGAGCGCTCGGCTGTTGGCCGAGGCTGGTTGGCGGGTTTCGCTCTATGAGAAGGAACCGCAACTGGGCGGCACTGCCCGTATCGCAGCCCTTGCCTATGAGCCCAACGGTCGGCTGATCAATTACTTGGCAAGCGAAATGGCACGCTTGGGTGTCTCTGTAAATACGGGCACTGACGTGGATCTCGACAGTTTGGCAGCCTTCAATGCCGATGCCGTCGTGGTGGCTTGTGGCGCCGACCGCACAGCGCCGCCGATTGATGGCCAAGAGCAAAATCATGTGTTTGATGGCGAAGAGATGCGCGGCTTGCTGCTCGGTGGCGATGATCGCGGCCTCAAAAAACTCAACCCTCTCTACCGCTTTATGGTCAGCACAGCTCAAGCCTTGGGGTTATTGCGACCCATTGATTTAGTTCGGCAATTCAGCAAGCTGTGGATGCCTCTCGGCCACCGGGTAGTCATTGTAGGCGGAGGGCTTGTCGGAGTTGAGCTGGCAGAATTTTTAGTTGAACGCGGGCGCAAAGTGACCGTGCTCAACCTCGATGCAACGCTATCCCCAGAGCTGAGTATTGTGCGCCGCGCCAAAGTGATACTCGACCTGCGCGAGCATGGCTGCGAGCTCTACAACCGCTGTGAAAATATCACAGTTGAGCGTCATCAAGTGCATTACACAGTCAAAGATGAGAGCTTCAGTGCCGCTGCCGATAATGTCATTGTTGCCCTAGGTGCCAATCCCAATACAGCTATGGCAGAGCAGTTGGCCAGCCGCGGACAGCGGGTAGTGAGTGTCGGCGATTGCGACGGAATTGGCTATATTGACGGCGCTATCCTCAGCGCGCGCCAGCAGGTTGCCACATTATTGGCGGATTAAAATTGCACGCCAATATTGGCTACTAGCTCTTAGCTAGGTGCAGAAAAACTGGCACCTCACCACCGCCATCCACTTCTAGTGTGGCACCAGAGACGTAAGCCGATTGTTTAGAGCTTAGGTAAAGCACAGCATCGGCTATGTCTTGTGGCTCTGCCATACGCCCCAGCGGCAGCATGGCGGCAATGTTGCGATAACCCTCTTCACCACCGTAGTGCTCTGCTGCAGCTGGATTGTTGACTAAGCCAACAATGATTGCATTGACTCGCACCTGGGGGCCCCACTCCATCGCCAGTGATTTAGTCGCCGAGAGCAAACCCGCTTTAGCTGCACCGTAAGCCATTGTCCCCGGCGCAGGGCGAGCCCCGGCCACACTGGCGATATTCACGATAGCACCTTCACTCTGGCTCTTTTGCATCGCTTGATAGGCCTGTTGAGACATCACTAGGGGTGCGGTGAGATTGAGTGCAATAATTTTTTCGGTCAGCGCAGCCGGTGCAGTGGCCGCGTCAACACCGGGGGTACCACCGGCATTGTTGACTAAAATATCTAAACGTTTGTAGCGCTCTAAAGTCGCATCGATCACTTGCTGTGACTGCTGCGGGTCGCGGATATCGGCTGCAATAAAGTAGGCCTGTTTGCCGTTTGCCGCAATCGCCTCGCTCGGCTGGCGACGACCGCAGATCACGACATCGGCCCCCGCTTCTAAATAAGCGAGGGTAATCGCACGCCCAATAAACCCACCGCCGCCGGTGATAATGGCGACTTTTCCCTCGAGCTCTTGTCCTAATTTGTTACTCATAGCTGGCACTCTAACAGTTATAAATAGGGCGGATGAATAGTGGCGGTATTGTCGACACTGAGGGCTGCACCATTAATGTGGCGCGCCTCATCGCTGGCTAAAAACAAAATCGTGTTGGCGATATCTTCTGGCTGGCAACCAAACGGCGCACTGCGCTGGTACTGGTCTTTGTCACCTTGCGGCAGTGTCGCCGCTATTTCGCGGACCATCTCTGTATTGATGCCATCGGGGTGGACAGAGTTACAACGCACCCCTTTTGCTTGCTGTTTGCACAGCACGGCAGTGCTCATAGTTAGGCTGCGCACCGCGGCTTTGGCGGCGGTATAAGCACAAAATTGCGGCATACCCATCAGTGCAGATGATGAGGATAGATTAACAATTGAACCGCCACCCTGCTCTGCCATTAGCGGCAACAGCGCTTTAATGGCTAAGAACACCGAGCCGGCGTTGATCGACATCATCGACTGCCAACCCTCCAGGCTCTCTTCTTCGACAGTGGCAGCCTGAAGGATGGCAGCATTATTAACCAAGATATCCAAGCGCCCATAGTCGCTGCGCAATTTTTGCTCGAGCTGCTGCCAACCCTCAGTCAGCGAGACATCTTGCTCAACAAACACAAGCCCAGACTCATCCGCACTGGCTCTGCCGCGCTCGCCGTTAATGTCGGTAATTATGACTGTGGCACCCTCTTCTTGTAACCGCTTGGCAGTCGCTAGGCCCACCCCGCGCGCAGCGCCGGTGACCAGTGCCACTTTTCCAGATACTCTCACAAAAATCTCCTTGCTACTCTGAATGGACTAGCCAATTGGCTGGCCGCTGCTTGGGTATCGTGCAAAATAGTTAGCACGTTAATTCCACTACTAATTGGAGCCACTATGCCCACGCCCCCTGTGAAACTTGTTGTAAACCATCCCAACGATCTGCTCGATCTAACTGGGCAGACTATGGGCCCCACCGAATCGATTGTGGTTGACCAAACCCGCATCGACCAATTTGCGGAGGCCACTGGAGATCACCAGTGGATTCATGTCGATCCTGTGCGTGCAGCGGATGGCCCCTTTGGTGCCACGGTAGCACACGGTTATTTAACGCTATCGCTGGCCAACTTATTCTTGCCGCAGTTACTCCAAGTGGACAACGTCTCTATGGGTGTCAATTACGGGGCTGACAACATTCGTTTTCCCAATGTCGTCCGCGCGGGTAGCCGCATCAGCGGCCGCGGTGAAGTCATCTCCGCAGAGCCACACAAAACTGGCGCCAAACTAGTGGTCAGAGTCACTATCGATGTCGAGGGAGAAGAGCGGCCCGCCTGCATTGTCGACACGATCAGTCTTTTTTACCCCTAGAAAGAATGCCCCGCCATTGTGCGGGGCAGTTATCAATCGAGCTTAAATACGCGGCGTGCATTTTCGCGCAAGAACTTCGGCCACACCTCATCCTTAAATGGCACGTGGGGCATATCGGCAAAAATGCGCTCCAGCGATAAACCCATAGGGAAATAGCCTGCGTACATCACCTTGTCTGCACCGCGAGTATTGGCGAACTTAACAATATTCTCAGGGTAGTGTTTGGGTGCGAAAGCGCTGGTCATATAGTAGAGATTGGGATACTTAAGCATTAACTTCCAGGCCAAGTCGGTCCAAGGTTCACCCCCATGACGCATCACTACATTAAGCTCGGGGAAGAACCAACAGATTTCATCCAAGTGCTCTACCTTTTGTGGCTCCATAGGGATGCGCGGACCGGGCACACCCACACAGGGGCAAAAGGGTATATCCAAATCGATACAAGTGACAAATACCGGATACCAGCGCTTGTCTGCAAGCGACACCTGCGGACAGAGCCCCGACGGGAATGCTGTGACGGCTTTTAAATCGTACTCCTCTTTGAGCCGACGTATTTTGCGCACCTCTTCCATACCGCGGTTGGGGTTGGCGTCGTAACAAGCAATGAATCTATCCGGGTGGCGCTTGACTGCTTCGTTCTGAGTGAAGTATTGATCTTCATCGACACCAATCATCGCTTTCTCAATACCGAACTCATCCATTTTATCGACGGTATAGGCGATGTAATCATCCTGGTGGCCAGTTTGGGGCAGATCTTTAAACATATACTGGGCTGGCATCTTAAACATATCACGACTCTGCTGATCCATGAGCAGCGGCTTTATAAAGTCGTAATAATCGGAGGTGTCGTTGTTGGGCACCGCCATCATTAAATCTATGATTCCAATATCTTTGGGCATCGCCATGCGGCGTCTCCTTTGCTGTCGCTAGTTAGCTGATTGAGGGGTAGTCGACATAGCCGGCAGCGCCGGGTGTGTACAGTGTCTTAAAATTAATACGTGCTAGCTCTGCACCACTTTGCAATCTGGCAACATAATCTGGATTGGACACAAACGGGCGGCCAAAAGAGACCGCTTCAAGCTCGCCTGAGGCTATCGCTTGGTCAGCTTCAGCGGCATCGTAGCTGTCATTGGCAATAATCGGCCCACTGAAGTGGCTACGCGCTAATGCGATATTGTCCAAGCCGGTGCTGGCCATACGAATCACATGCAGGTAGGCAAGGCCGAGCTGATCGATGGCAGTCAGTAAAGTAGCAAAGGTCTCTGCGGGATCATCGTCGTGCAGGTCGTTAAACGGGTTACCGGGGCAAATACGCAGACCGACGCGGCCAAAGCCTATCGCTTCGCCCATCGCTTGGAGTGTCTCTACGACTATACGCACTCGATTGACCGCACTACCGCCATACTGATCGGTGCGCTGATTGCTACCGGTAGAGAGAAACTGTGCCATCAAGTAGCCGGAGGTGCAGTGCAACTCGACACCGACAAAACCCGCATCTATGGCATTCTTGGCCGCCGCGACATGCTCTTCGATCAACGCGGGGATCTCTTCGCTAGCCAATGCACGCGGGGTTGTCATTTTTTGCATACCAGTCTCGGTATAGATCTCGGCATTGCAAGGAATCGCTGATGGCGCCACAAATTCACCACCTGCCGCTTTGTTATCGGGGTGCCCAACGCGACCGCAGTGCATAATTTGGCAGATCATCACACCGCCCTGCTCAGCCACAGCAGAGGTGACTTTCTGCCAGGCGCTGACGTGTGCAGAAGTGTAAATACCCGGCGTGCGACAATAGCCTTGCGCATTGGGTGATGGGTGGACACCCTCGCTGATGATTGCGCCTGCACCTGCGCGCTGGCGATAGTATTCAACTTGCATGGTGCCGGGCATATCACCCTGTTCAATACGGCTGCGCGTCATCGGCGCCATAACAACCCGGTTTTTGAGCTGCATGTCGCCCAGCGTTAATGGCGCCAATAGATTTTCCAGTTTACTCACTACGTTCTCCTCGCACCCGCTCAGCGGGTTTTAATTTTTGGCGCTGCTGCCTTGCCGCGCATAGTCAGCAAAAATTGCTCAGCGGGTGCCGGTGGGGCCACTACCGGCAGCTCTTCGCTGAGTGGGTTCTGCCAGAATTTCTGCCAAGAAGGCCACAGGTCGTGGTAGGCACCGGCGTAGGGCTCACGGTCTGGCCAACGCATTTTATTGTCGCCCACTGGGGGCTTGTTAAGATCGGTGGCATACCAGTAGCAAGGCAGACGACGTTTAAAGTACCAGCGGCCATCGATTCGCTGATAGTTATCCCAGTAAATCATCTGCATGATCACCCACTCAATATCACCGTTTTCACTCGGTGTTTCATGCTCGTTTTTAGAGTAGACCACCCCGACAGCCTCATCGGGGTTAATAAATTCGATGATATGGTTGCCGATATGATGCGAGGTACCCGTAAACTGATTGCGCATCGTCTCATCTAACCATTTTTTTAGATGAGCACGCCCAGAGCTCTGCTTGCCCACTTTAACGTCTTCGGGAAACAAATTAGCCATCGCATCCAAATCGCGCATATCCAGCGCTAAAGAGTACTTAGCCGCCATTTGACGTATTTCATCGAGCGACTCTAAACGGTCGATACGCTGCTCTAGGGTTTTCTCTGTCATGGTCACCTCAATTTTTTGCTGTTAGCTGCCGCTTGCCCGGCAACACGGCCACTAAAGCTAGCATCGGCAACTGAAATACCCGAGCAGTAGCCATCACCGCGACGCGGTACACCACAAGCTGTGCGACCGGCTGCGTACAAGCCTGCTATCGGTTGTTCAGCTCTATCCAATACCTCGCCTGTTACGCTGGTCTTCAGACCGCCGAGGGTGAAGTATGGCATGTGTGCGCCGCGACCCGGCGTACAATCTAATGCGACCAAGGGTCCATTTAAACACTTCAGCCACTCGCTGTTTTTTTCAAACTGTGGGTCTTCTCCAGCAGAGGCAAAGTGGTTGTAACTCTCCACACAACGCTCTAACAGAAAACTATTTAAGCCAAGCTCTTCAGCCAACTCGGCCACAGTGTCACCTGTCGCCGCTACCGGTGCACCCAAATACGAGCGCGTCTCATAATCACCGTAATCTTCGACATTGAGCAACAGATAGATGCGCTCACTGCGCTGCTCTAGCAGCGCTGCGCCTACTCGCCCATGGTAGGCATCTTCATTAATAAAGCGCTGACACTGCTGGTTGATAAAAATACCGTAAGTGAGCGAGGCTGGCGGGTAAAACGGCAAGCTGACGAACCCTTCATGCATATTGATAGCCACACCACCCGCTTCAACACCCATTGCGATACCACTACCGGTGTCGCCTGGATTGCCGATAGGCACCGTACAGCGAAGCAGTTGCGGCGCGTACTCAGCAACCATTTTTTGGTTCATCACAAAGCCACCTGAGCAGAGTACGACGCCACTGCGCGCTTCGACGAAGATCTCTTGCATATCGATACGGAAAACAACCCCGACCACTTTGGTCTGTTCGGTAGTGGAGTCCACCACTAAACGCAATGCTCGGCTATTAAAAAACTCTGCAATATTGCGCTCAGCCAATGCTGCTGAAAGCACTTTAATAAACAAGGGCCCACCGTTATCGCCTTTAATTTTAAGGTTGTGGCCGCGCGGTGCCGGAGGTGACAAGGCGGCAAATGGTTGTGTTTTTTCATTGCCTGTATAGAGCAGACAGTCGTCGCTCAACGCCATCATCGCACGCTGCTTATATTCACTCTCTTTAAAGGGGACACCGAGCTTTTCGAGCCAATCAAAATGCTCGACACTACCGTCGCAGTATGCGCGAATTTTTTCGCTGTCCGCTTGCGGGCCATTGCTGGCGATCAGATAGTCATACATTGCCTGCGGGGTATCATCGTAGCCACAGGCTTTTTGGATGCGCGTGCCGCCGCCTAAGTACAGCTCAGCTGAGGAGAGTGCGGTTGAGCCGCCAGCTGCTGAGGCAACATCAAAGATCGCTACTTGAGCACCGCTGTCGTGTGCCGCGATTGCAGCACAGGCCCCGGCACCACCATAGCCAACCACCACAACGTCGAAGCTGTGGTGCCAGTGGTTGACAGACAAACTGTCGACTGTAGCGGCTGATGAGGTGTTCATTGTGGGCCTTTTAAAAACCGCATCTAAGAGGTTTTTTATTTCTGTTGTTGTTCATCTAAGGTACCCAATGTTAATGGCCGCGGCAGCCCACAAATGGACGATGTTGAGGCGGCTATGGCAAGGCACTGAGGGCGTGTTCACACCTGCTGCGCACCTAGTCCGAATGCGGGTATCTCAAGGCAATGGCATTGATTACATTACTTCTGCTCTTAAACCTATAACGAGAGGGGTGTAAATTTACCCCACGCTAATAAAGAGGATTCTCCATGCAGTGGTACACCGGCAATACCTTCTACGACACCGCACTGACTTTCGGCTTTATCTATGCCGCACTGATCTTTGTCGGAAGTTTTTTTGGCACCGCAGCTTATGGCGGCCGTTTTGGCGGCGGGAAAAAACGCAAAGGGGTTAAACTCAACTCTAAAGTGGGCTGGGTGGTTATGGAACTACCCGGATTGTTGGTGTTCCCGATTGTCTTCTTCCAAGGGGCCAACGCTTGGGAACCGGTACCGCTATTTTTCCTCGCAGTGTGGATGTTCCACTACACCAACCGCGCGCTGGTAGCGCCACTGCTGATGCGTGTGCAGCCCGGTAGTGAGTCATCTTTTGCCCTCAACGTCGTTATTGCTGGCTGGCTAACACTGCTGTTACACGGCTATTTCAATGCCGAGTACATTGCGGAGCTTGGCACTCACTATACATTGGACTGGTTTAGCGACCCGCGCTTTATCATCGGCTTAGCTATTTATCTATTTGGTTTTACGCTCAACGTGCACTCTGACTATATTTTGCGCAACCTGCGCTCCAAGAACCCGTCTGCCGACGAACCGCGCTACAAAATCCCCTACGGCGGTGGCTTTAAGTTTGTCAGCTGCCCGCAGTATTTAGGCGAGATCCTATCGTTTGTCGGGTTTACTGTGATGACCTGGAATTTTGGTGCGGTCTTTGTGCTGGCCATGACAGTAGGCAACTTAGTACCGCGCGCTATCTACACCCATCGCTGGTTCCACAAAACCTTTGATGACTACCCCGCAGAGCGCAAAGCAGTTATTCCGGGCATTTTATAATTCCCTTGGCAATCATAAAAAAAGCGAGGCCTTGGCCTCGCTTTTTTTCGCCTTTTTTCAGGGTCTATCCCACAGAGCTAAAACTCCCCGGCTGGTACCCACATAGGCCGTACCATCTGGAGCTAAGGTAATCGGCGCCCAGTTGTTATTGAAGGGCGCACCGGCTCCGGTCGGTATGCTAACCACTGTTTCACCAGTGTCGACATCGAGCCCGACCAGCGTCCAGTGGCGTTCACCTTGATCATCAAGTTGGAAAGCATAGAAATAAGCAACGCCAATTTTAGCCGCCAGTTTGGGCACCGATGATGGCGCATTCACAGCAGAACGCCATACTTTTTCACAGCGACCAGTGCTCGGATTGATGTCGATTCGCTCAATACCGCCCGGTAAATTTGCCCAATCATTTTGTCCGTAGACACTGCTGTAACCGGCGTTATTTTCAATAATCACTGTGTCGTTGAAGGCAATCATTGAGTTGTCGGTAGCCGAACCCTGCGCTGTAAACAGAGGCATCTTGCACTGTAATCGCTCAGAGGCGGCAGTACGGTTGTAAATCAGCAAGTTAATCTGGCCATCGGCATTATCAGTAATGGTGATGTAATCGCCAAATACGGTTGGCGTAGTACCACTGCCTTGGTTGATTGAACCAACCTGACGCTGGCTGCCGCGATCGTAAGGTTCTCGCCAAATAATCCTGGGATAGCCGTCTGAGCTCCTTTCAAATCTATACAGCGCATGATCAGAGACGATATAAACACCGTCCTTTGCGACTGCAAAACCATTTTGAATCTCCTCTTCGGGCAAGGCGATGGACTGTACCTGGCCACTGTCGATATCGATCACACCAATTCGACCGTAACGGCTGACCCACCATAGATGGCCGTCATAATCTGGTAAAACGCCGGTGATCATATCGCATTCCCCTTTGGCAAACGGATTGCTGGGGCGCAGACAATCACTCGGCACTACTTCGGAGAGATCCCAGCGACTGTCCTGATAAAACTCCCACTCGCCGCTATCGAGTTGGCGATAAGCCAATCGCAATACTCGGTTGAGGTTATCTGCGAGCACCACACGATCTTGATTATCGAGATAAAAGTAAGCCCCTGAACTGTCCGCCATAATGATCGAGCGGTCCCACGCGAGTAATGCCTGAAAGCTAGAGGAGCGCATCGGCATACGGTGCTCGGCTAACAGCTCAAGCGTTCTACTTTCGAGTAGCTGTATCCTGAAACCATCGAGTTTGGCGCAGAGCAAAATCAGTTTACCATCGGCCGTGAATGTATTGGTGGCACACTGTCCGCCCGCCCTTTTCGCCCCCAAGCGCGAGCTCTGTACCGTATCAATAGACACAGGACCTGAGCTGTGGTGAACATCACTATTGTGACTGTCACCATGCATAGAGTTGCGCCCCGCCGCAGCCATAAAGGGGTGCACAACTGCTTTAATTTGTACAGCGCGAGGAATCCACTGTTGTGCAACAAAGGGAGCCGATGCCATCGGCTGTGAAGAAGTTAACGGCTCGGCAACACGCTCACTATTGCAACCCGCTAAAGCCGACGCGAGGATTAGAAGAAATGCTCTCATATTGACTCCCTTAATAAAAAAACGCCACCCATAACGGATGGCGCTTCATTGACTTACGAAATCACAGGTAAAGTTACTCCACCAAAAACTGTGAGTACCACTTTCTGAATTTAGCAAAAGGGCCATCACCGTCACACAACAGTGGCTTGGTGTAGTATTTTTTGCGGTCCCAAATAATTTTATCTTCTTCCATCTGCTGGCAGATATTGTCTACTAGCGCCTTGCCAAAGCGGGCCATCATCTCATTAGCTGGCTTGGGCTGGATAAAGGCGTAATGAGCTCGAGTCAGTTCATTGGTGATCGGCGTAACGTTGGCAATCAGCACTGTGTCCACCAATCCTTTAAAACGCACCACAGCGAGGCCAGGGCCAAAGTTCATATTTTCAATGGTGCCATCAACAATGCCTTGAGGGGTGGTATTGCGCGTGCGCAAAAAACCGCGGCGGTTGTAACCATCAAACTCGAGCACATCGGCATCGGGGACGTCATCGGTACCGTGCACGAATTTGAAGTGCGCAGGATCGACCGCATTTTCACCGATCTCTTCCATGTGGGTACCAATCTCCCACTGGTGGTATGAGGGTTCACCCCAGTTGGCTGCATCGTCCAACAGCTCTTCTACAACCGTGGGCTCAAATAATGGCTCGACACCGTGCGGGTGATACCAGACTAAAATAGACCCGTTGATTTCACGCACCTGCCAGCAGCCGAGCACTTGCTCTCCGCGGGCTACCTTGGGTGGCATATTTTTGGCGTAGGGAATATCTGTACACTTACCCTCACCACTAAAAGCCCAGCCGTGAAATGGGCAGACAATACTTTCACCCACTACTGATGAGCCGCCACCCGCTTGATCTCGAATACCGTAACCCAAATGTGCGCCCATATGCGGGCAGTAGGCGTCCACTACTCGGGCAACACCCGATTCGGTCCGAAAAGCCACCAACTCCTGTCCAAAATAGGTCAGTGGTGCCGAGTGTCCATTCTTAAGCTCATGTGAGTAGAGAACGTGGTACCAGCCCCAGGGCATCGGTAGTGGAATCGGTGTGGTACGTTTATCGGTAGTAATAAGCATGGTCTACTCCTGATGCTACGGTGACATTATTTAACGGCGGCGCCGCCATCAACGGAAAGTATTTGCCCAGTAATGAACGAGGCCCGCTCAGAGCAGAGAAATACCACCGCCTCTGCGATCTCTTCGGGTTCACCTAAGCGGTTCATCACCGCGGCTTGTTTGAGCCCCTCGGCAATTTTGGGCTGCTCTGCAAAATATTTTTCTACTCCCGGGGTGCGTATGACACCGGGTGAGACCGCATTGATGCGCACACCTTTGTGGCCGTACTCGGTCGCTGCACTTTTTGTCAATAGATTGACGCCGCTCTTCGCTGCCGCATAAGCGGTGTTAAAGCGCTGACCACGCAGTGAAGCATTAGAGGATATATTGACGATGCTGCCGGCACCCTGCTCGAGCATGAGTGGGATCTGATACTTCATACACAGCCAGGTATTGGTAAGACATAACTCCAGTGTCTGATCAAATACAGCCTTTTCGAAAGTGTGTATTGGTCCAGATCCACGGCTGACCGCGGCACTGTTACAGGCGATATCGAGCCGGCCGTACTGTTCTACAGTGAACGCCATCAAGGCGCTGACTTGCTCTTCTTTAGAGACATCAGCGGCAAAAAATTGAGCATCGCCACCACTTGAGCTTATCAGCTCAACTGTCTCACGGCCGGTCTCTTCATTGAAGTCTGTCACAACCACTTTGGCACCTTCGCGGGCAAAGGCGCAGGCAATTGCACGACCTATTCCCCCACCAGAACCAGTGACGACACCGACTTTATCTTTTAATAACTGCGACATAGTGGCTACCCTCAAATATCTTTACTATGGTTAAATTTTTTACTATGGTATATCCTAAATTCCTATCTTGGCAACCCCTAAATAGACCTGCAACAGAGGATCTTTACTGTGAATAGCCCTGCCTCGGCGCTCTTATCAAATACGGCTAAAAAAGATAGCGTCAGCAACGCCAACGAATCGCTGCGCGACCGCAAGAAACGTCTGACCCATCAGCGCATCTGCAGCGCAGCAGGTGAACTGTTCGCCGCACAGGGTGTTCAAAACACTACCGTGGACAGCATCGCCGCTGCGGCGGAGATATCCAAACCTACATTTTTTAATTACTTTGCCAACAAACAGGCAGTTCTTCACGCACTGATAGAAATTATGGACGCTCAGTTCATACGCTACATTGAGGCGGAGATTGATCAAAGCAATTCAACCCAAGTGCGCATCGAAAATCTCATGCGGCGCTCTGCCACACATATCGCCAAAAACAGTGCTCTCACGCAAATTATGTTGGTCGAGGGGATGTCGGGCTTAGCCGATCAAAGTACATCCACCGACCGCATGGCGCGATTAAACAACGCCATGGCACAACTGGTTGAGGCCGGCCGCGAGCAGGGAGATGTCAACAGCCAAACCGCTGTCACTGTCCAAGTACAGGTATTAGTGGGTAGTTATCTCTACGCGCTACTCAACTGGCTCAGCGTTGAAAATTTAGATCTTTTCACCACTCTGGAAGAGACCGCCACGCTACTCGCCAATGCTCTTAAACCCAATACACCTGCCACCTAAATATAAAATAAACATAGAGGAATTATTATGCTGCTAGATGCTTTTAAATTAACCGGTAAAACTGCCCTAGTCACCGGTGCCGGCAAAGGGATTGGGCGCGCTATTGCACTCAGTTATGCGCAGTTGGGCGCGAATGTCATTGGAATTGCTCGCAATCAAGAAGAGTTGGACAGCCTAGCCGAAGAAGTTCGCAGCCACGGAGTTAAAGCGCTAATGATTGCCTGCGATATTACCGATCAGCAGCAGGTAGACCATTTGCCCGAAAAAATCTCTTCCGAGTTTGATGCCCTAGATATCTTAGTTAACAACGCTGGGGCGGCTGGACGCGGCTGGGGAAGCTTGGATAAGGTCGATCGACGACGATTTGAAGATACCCTGACCATCAATCTGACCTCGGCATACTCGATTATCCATGGCTGCCTGCCACTGCTGCGCAAGGGCCATGATGCAGCGATCATAAACGTCTCTTCGGCGCTGTCGTGGATGGTAGATAAAAATTTCTCAGCCTATGCAGCTGCCAAAGCCGGCATGAACCAGATGACTAAAGTCATGGCTTACGAGCTAGCTCCAGAGATTCGCGTCAATGGCATTGCCCCCGGCGCGGTAGATACCCCCAGCACCGCCTTCATTAAACAAAATGAGGCTATGCATAAGGCCACTACACGCTGGATACCGCTACAGCGTATGGGTGAGCCGATGGATATCGCCTGGGCAGCAGTCTACTTAGCCAGCAGTGCCAGCGCATTTGTCAGTGGCAAAATCCTTGAAGTCGATGGCGGCATGCAAGCCCTGCCGGGCAGCGCTATCGAAGCCAACATCCATCAACAGTGATTAAGTTTAAGCTTTTAAAGGGGTTATAAAATGAAAAGTTACCTAATGAGTGGTGGTGCTACTGGCATAGGAGCCGCCATCAAAAACTGTCTGCGCGAAGCGGGCCACCGCGTTGTAGTCATGGATTTGAAAGATGCTGACATTACTGTCGATCTCTCAGATGCTGCCTCGCGTGCAGCAGCGATAGCTCAAGCACGCGAGCAGTTTAGCGAGGGCTTGGATGGCATTATTACCTGTGCTGGCGTCGCTTCACATTTCCCAGACAGTGGCAAAATCATCTCGATAAACTACTTTGGCACCACTGAGTTAGTCGCAGGCACTGCAGACTTGCTTAGAGAGGGTGGTCGTGTGGTGTTAATTTCTTCTAATTCAGCGCCGCAATGTACCGCCCCCGAACTTGTTGAAGCCATGCTCAGCGACGATGAAGCGGTTGCTATTAGTGCCGCAAAAGATCAAAGCGGGCACAACTGTTACAGCGGTTCTAAACAAGCCGTGGCGCGCTGGATGAAGGCTGTCAGCGGCGAGTACGCACGCCGTGGCATCACCATCAACGCGATTGCTCCGGGCTATATTGAGACACCGATGACAGCCGCTGTAGCTAACGACGCCACTTACGGCGATGCTATCCGCCAGTTTGTAGCCTCAATACCCGCCGGTCGCCCAGGCTTGCCCGAAGATGTCGCAAACTTGGTAGAGTTCCTGCTCAGCGACAAAGCGAGTTTTATCTGTGGCGCACTGCTGTTTGTCGATGGCGGCCACGACGCGATGTTTAGACCTAACATTATCTAAAGAGTTTTTTATGGGACCACTGGCTGGAATCCGCGTAGTAGAAATTGAAGGATTAGGGCCCGCTCCGTTTGCCGGCATGCTACTGGCCGACATGGGCGCTGAGGTGACTACTGTTGGCCGCAAGGTCAGCAGCAAACTCCGCCCTGCAGCAATCAGTGAGCGCGGCAAACAGACGATTGCTCTCGATTTAAAAAGCGCGGAAGGCCTCGAGGCGTTGTTGAAACTCTGCGACCGAGCCGATGTTCTCATCGAGGGGTTTCGACCAGGTGTAGCTGAACGGCTCGGCTTTGGCCCAGAGCAACTGCATGCTCGCAACCCGCGATTGATCTACGGGCGCATCACCGGCTGGGGCCAGTATGGCCCGCTCTCACACGCTGCGGGGCATGACCTCAATTACATCTCTCTGACAGGGGCACTGCACGCCATCGGGCGCGCCGGAGAAACTCCGGTTGCGCCACTCAACTTGGTAGGCGATTTTGGTGGCGGCACGATGTTCTTAGTCATGGGCATCTTAGCTGCCGTAATCGAGCGCCACAGTTCTGGCCAAGGCCAAGTGATCGATGCCGCCATGACTGAGGGCGCAGCGAACCTTATGCATATGATGCAGAGTATGTTGGCCTCAGGTATGTGGCAGGACCGCCCCGGCTGTAATATTCTCGACGGCGCCGCCCATTTTTACGATACATACCGCACCAGTGATGATAAGTTTATTTCGATAGGATCGATTGAACCGCAGTTTTACGCGCTATTGATTGAAACATTAGAGCTCGACAGCGAACAGTTCTCCGCACAGATGGACCCGCGTCAGTGGCCGGCACTCAAAGCGATTATCGCCGAGAAAATCGCCACTCAAACCCGCGACTACTGGTGCAATTTGATGGAGGGCACCGATATCTGCTTTGCTCCCGTGCTGTCGATGAATGAGGCGCCTCTGCACCCACACAATCAAGCCCGCAACAGCTTCATTGACGTTGACGGAGTCACCCAAGCGGCCCCGGCGCCGCGTTTTTCGCGAACTCCCAGCCAGACACCCACTGCCGCAGCACCGTTGGGCGGCGATACGGCAGTCGTTCTCAAGCAGCTGGGTTACGATGAAAAGACAGTTGCAGCAATGCTTGCAGCTGTCAGCCGCTAATCAATCGTAGATCAACCGACCTCGATCCCCATGCTGCTTGTCTAAAGCGCGCTCAATGGCAGAGTTGGGCACATAGGATGGAGCATAATTCTCTTGCAACTGCTCCATTGGGCGCGGGTAACTGGCCCAATCTAAAGGCGCTCGCCAGCCCGGCGGCGGCGCTAATTTAGAGCGCGTGCCGTTGATCGGGTACTGGGCGCGCCAATCGACGACTGCCGCCGCTATTTCTGCCACCACTTGGGGGTGCTGCTCTGCCAGATTGTGGTATTCGTAGGGGTCTTTATTGATATCAAACAAGTAGTTTGTGACCTCTGTTTGCAATTGATTCTGCTCGATACGCTGAACCAATTTCCACTGGTCGTTGAACGCCGCAATATTAAACTCGCCGTATATCGGCGTCTCTGAGGTAAAGAATACCCACTCATCGCGTGGCGCTGGCTTGTTCTGTGCTATCGGCTGCCACAGGGATCGACCATCTATCGGCTTTTGATTGCCCAACTTAACTCCCGCCGCTTCGGCCAAAGTTGGGAACAGATCCATCACTGTCATAATACTTTCGAAGCGACTGCCCGCCTCCACCCTTCCCGGCCAACGCAGCAGAGAGACCACACGTATACCGCCCTCGTAGGTTTCGCTTTTGCCACCGCGCAGCGGCGCATTATCGGCACCACCGTATGAGTAAGCTGCGCCGCCGTTGTCGCTCATGAAAACGACTATAGTCTGCTCGGCAATCTGCTCATCATCGAGCGTTTTCAGCACCTGAGCAATCGCTTGATCCATACCGTCGACCACTGCGGCATACATTGGTCGCGCACTGGGCACGCCCATTTGCTTGGCTCGCGCACGAGTCATATCAGTTTGAACGGTACGCGCTGGCGCCAAATCGATATTGATATCTTTATACTTTTCCTGCAACTCCACGGGGGCATCGAGTGGTGTGTGGGGCGCGATAAAAGGCATGTAGACAAAAAATGGTTTGCTGCGGTCGCGCTCTCGAATGAAGCGGCTAACCTCATCAGCTAACAAAAAAGTTTCGTAACCCTCATCATTGATTGTGACACCGTTGCGCTGAAAGTCGCGCCCACCCATGTTGGCAAATGGCGGATAAAAGCCGACTTGGGTATGTAGATGGCCATAGAAATGCTCAAAGCCACGCTGATTGGGGTGGTAGCTCATCTGCGCGTGCCCAAGATGCCATTTGCCTACCATGGCCGTTTGATAACCGGCGGCCAAAAAGCTTTCAGGCATAAAATGCTCTTCGGGGTGAACACCGATATTGTCCCAAGGTGAGATAACTCCGTAGGCGACACCCAACTTAATTGGATCGCGCCCGGTCATCAAGGCCGCCCGGGTCGGCGAGCATATTGGCGTAGTGTAGAACCGATGCAGTTCGACACCCTCGGCTGCCAGACGATCTAGCGCTGGCGTGTCTATATCTCCACCGTGAAAGCCAACGTCATTCCAGCCCAAATCGTCGGCGACCATGACAATAATATTCGGCTGCGCAGCATGCGCAGAGGAGAGACAAAGAACAGTTAAGAGCAGCCAAATCCGCTTCATTGACGATGGTCTGCAAACCTTTAAAAGAGATGAAAAATCCACAATATCGGCCTCATTGGTTAATTTCACAATGAGTTTATGTAAAGCTCTAGCTAGCAGACAGGTCCATTTGCACTACGCGCGCATAGAGAAAACTAAGCGTGCCAAGGCTAGATTAGCTTAAATAGCGATCGAGCTGGCGCTCCACCTCACCCACCACTAAGGGTTTGAGTAGCGCTGCCAGAGCACCGAGACGGATAATGACGAGAATGGAATGGGAATCCCAGCTGACCTCTGCTGCGGCAGTCCCCGGCAACTCATAAGTCATGCAGCGTTCGCTCCACTGGCATTGGCCGCCGTGTCTGGCTGTCAATTTTTCGCCTATTGCGTTGGCAATTGTCTGCATCTGTTCATCGCTGAGCTGATGGCTGCGACGCAGCTCAACCTCACTCATCGCTGTGAAGCGTGGCGACAATATCCGCCAGTGCTTGTGCTGGATTGGCAGCTTGGCTGATCGGGCGGCCGATGACTAAATAATCACTGCCATCCAGCAGCGCTTGGCGCGGTGTAACGATACGCCGCTGATCATCCGCTGCACTGTTGGCTGGGCGAATACCCGGGGTGACCAGGACAAAATCATCGTTTTGAGATTGGCGCAGCAGCGGCGCCTCTTGTGCAGAGCAAACTACCCCGTGCAGACCTGCTTGCCCGGTCAGGGCAGCCAGTAGCGCCACTTGCTCGGCCGGATCGCGGTCTATCCCTATACCCGCCAAGTCACTGCGTTCCATACTGGTCAGCACTGTCACCGCAATTAACAACATATCGCTGTTGCGCTGTGCCACCGCTTCGCCAGCAGCGACCATCATGCGCTCGCCACCGCTGGCGTGAACATTACACATCCAAACACCTAACTCCGCCGCGACAGCAACCGCTTTGGCGACGGTATTGGGGATATCGTGAAACTTGAGGTCGAGAAAAACATTAAACCCACGTCGGTGCAAAGCTTCCAGTAGTGCTGGGCCGCAGCGGGTAAACAGTTCTTTGCCAACCTTGAGTTTACAGTGGGCGGGATCTAGCTGATCAGCCAACGCCAAGGCCTGTTCGGCACTTTGGCAATCTAATGCCACCACTACTCGCGCGGGATCCGCTTTTAGCTGTTGTTGTAAGCGCAGCAGTGGTTGCGAGCTTGAGAGAGGATTGTTCATTGTAAAAACCTTGTTTTCTAACCCTCGAGGGGCCGGGTTGAACTGCGTTGACGCTGTCTGTGGCCGTTCAGTTAGGTTGATCGGCAGTGTGTGCTTGAGCCGAGCGTCGCTCGACAACACGGTTGCGCAACAGGCGCAGGCGGTATTGCACTGCCGCGAGGCTAAACCCTAACAGTACGCCCAACGCCAGAGTGAGCAACAGCCAGACACCACTGCTCCATTGCGGTGCCACCCAGATCAGCAGGTCAACGCTGATAAGCTGATCGTTGGCCAGTGCAAACAGGCCACCCAGAGCCGCTACTGCCAAAATAGCGAGTAGTTGTAAAAAAGTTTTGATAGCCGACACGGCCGCACTCCCAAAGACGAATTAAATAGCCAATGCCCTATTGTAACGCGTGCTGACGGCGCGCCCAAATCTACAGCCATTTAATCAAGCCGTAGTAGGTTATATCTCGAAGTCAGACGCAGCTGCCAATCTTTGCCGCGCCGAGAGAGCCAACCACGCAACTCCACTGTGCGCTGCTCCAAACTAACGAAATCATCCACCGCAAACTGCTCTGCTACCGCCTTGGAGAGTTGCACTGTGAGCTTGCCATCCACAATCAGCTGCGCTCTACCCGACAGAGTGTGGTTACTCTGCTGAAAATTTAGCTGGGTCACTGTGCCGATGATACGAGCAAACCCACCTTGAGCGATGTTATTGACGGCTAAAGGTGGATAGAGACCACCCGCCCAAATTCCGCGGCGCTGTTCGCGCGCTGTGCGCTCGGCATTGGCCAGACACTCTGCCGCCCAGTCGTCGGGGACAAAAGTTATCTGCCAACCCAAACCTTGGCCGACAAGATATGCTGCCAAACTATTGCCAGAACGGTCATACAGTGCCGCCAACAATCGCTGGTATCGGTCGCGCGGGTTGGCGCCTGTGCGGTAGTAAACTTGAGACGCGCTCGCTGCCAGCCACTGCTCTACACTTTGTTTGGCCTCTGCGGCCAACGGCTCGTCGACCGGGTTGTAGCGGCCGCTTCGCTCTGGGGTGTTCACCCCCAGTAAACGCACCTTGTCACCATTGGCAAAAACCACGGTGTCACCATCGCTGACATGTTCGACGCGCGCTTGGGGCAGAGCCGCGAGCTGTGCGGCACTCAACTGACACTCGGTAGACGGCTGACCGTGAGAGAGACCACTGAGCAGCACTATCCAGACGAAAAAAAACGCGCCCCACACTGAGTGAGACACGTTTTTTAAGCGCTTGCTTTGCATTGTGTTGCTGTCAGGCCTGGTTGAGCCCCACCAGCAATCCGTGCAATTATTTGGCGCTGCGAGCACCAAAACGCTTGTTGAAGCGATCAATACGGCCGCCAGTATCCATCACCTTCTGCTTGCCGGTGTAAAAGGGGTGGCAAGCTTCGCAGACATCGAGGTGGATATCGGCACCGCGGGTAGAACCCACAGTGATAACATTGCCACAGCTGCAATGGGCTTTCATATCGGTGTAGTTGGGGTGGATTTCGGCTTTCATGACTGCTCCAGTATCGCTTCGGGTTGTACCGCCACTTCGACTGCCGCTGCCGCAAATTGCCAAACAGTAGACGCCAGAGCACGGTGCTCTTGATTAGGTGCGCGATTATAGGCAGTCCGCGCGCGCAGCGCAAACCTTATTCACCGCCATCCTCAGTAATAATATTGCACCGCAACGCGATGTGGGTGACACTGCCCGCTGTGCAATCACTCAGAAAATTCCTGGGTTGTGTTAATTTTATACTGTAGGTCTGATGTCTCTCCCAGAAACTGCCCCCGCCAATCTAATTGTCAGTGTCGCCGTCCCTTCACCGCTGCGGCGCTTGTTTGACTATTCTATAGCCACTCAAAGGCCGGAACAGAGCTTGCCTGGGTGTCGGGTGAGCGTTGAGTTTGGCCGCCGTCAGTGTGTCGGTATTATTGTTGCGGTGGTGGAACAGAGCGATGTTGCCAGTGAAAAACTCAAGCCGATCAGTGAATTAATCGACAGACAGCCGCTGTTGGACAGTGAATTGTTAAAGCTGCTCAACTGGGCTCAAAACTACTACCATGCCAGCCCCGGTGATGTGATGCTTGGCGCTCTGCCGCCGCACCTGCGCGAGGGCTCGGCACGGGTTGATGACAGTATCTCTGGCTGGCAGCTCACCACGCTGGGCAAAGGGCTGACACCCAGCAGCTTGAAGCGTGCCAAAAAACAACAACAGGCCATTGAAGCGCTTTTGGATGGCCCCCAGCCACAGGCCAACCTACAGCAGTTGGTGGGAGCCAGCGCGATTAAATCTCTGCGAGAGAAGCAGCTTATAGAGGCGATTTCACTAGAGCCTGCGGAGCCCTGCCAATCGACAGCGAACGTCGAGCAAGACTCATTATTGCTCAATACTGAGCAACAAGTAGCCCTCGATAGTATTGAGCTTGGCCGCTACAGCTGCTCTTTGCTGCACGGCGTCACCGGTAGCGGCAAAACCGAGGTCTACTTGCAGCTAATTGCCAAAGTCCTGCAACGCGGTCAACAGGTACTGGTGCTGATTCCAGAAATTAGCCTCACCGCACAAACTGAACAGCGCTTTAGCGCCCGTTTTAATGTCGATATCGTCACCTTAAATTCCAGTGTTGCCGCAGTGGAAAAGTGCCGGCGCTGGCAGCGCGCCGCAAGCGGCAGAGCCTCTATCGTTTTGGGTACCCGTTCGGCCGTTTTTGCACCACTGCCCGCACTGGGAATGATTGTCGTTGATGAAGAACACGACAGTTCGTTCAAGCAGCATGAAGGGTTCCGCTACCACGCTCGCGATGTCGCTGCAGTGCGCGCTAAACAGCTGAACATACCCCTGCTGCTGGGATCGGCCACTCCCGCTCTGGAGAGTTTGCACAATGCTGAGCAAGGGCGATATAGCTATTTGACGCTCAAACAGCGCGCTGGAGACGCTTTGCCGCCCCAGTGGCAGTGGATAGATTTGCGCAACAGCACAACCCATGCAGGGCTTGCCGAGCCGACTGTTGAAGCCATCAGAGAGACTCTAGCTGCGGGCAAGCAGGTTTTAGTCTTCTTAAATAGGCGCGGCTTTGCACCCACCTTAATATGCCATCAGTGCGGCTGGGTAGCGCAATGTCCGCACTGCGACAGCCGTTTGACTGTCCACCGGCGCTTACGAAAGCTCAGCTGTCACCACTGCGATTTAGCCCGGCCACTGCCCAGAGGTTGCGAGGGGTGTAGCAGCGGAGCATTAATGACTGTCGGTGAAGGCACTCAGCAGACAGAGGAGTGGCTGCAACGCCAGTTCCCGGGGCTTTTAGTAGTAAGGGTCGATCGCGACTCTACCCGCCGCCAAGGCTCTTTTGAAAAGCTCTACACTCAAGTTGAACAGAGCGATGCAGCGCTGCTAATTGGCACGCAAATGTTGGCCAAAGGGCACCATTTTCCCAAAGTTACGCTGGCCGTTATTGTCGACGCCGACAGCGGTCTATTTGCCGCAGACTTCCGCGCTCACGAGCGCTTTGCTCAATTGCTCCTGCAAGTTGCCGGGCGCAGCGGCCGCGGCGATAGTCTCGGGCGTGTGCTGGTGCAGAGCCACCAGCCCGACCACCCGCTGCTGACCGCGGTTGCCGCAGGCGATTATCAAGAGATAGGGCGCACCCTGCTCGCCCAACGCCAACTCACCGATATGCCGCCCTACCAGCATCTTGCGGTAGTTCGCGCTGAATCGACTAAACCAGAGGAAGCCGAGGGTTTTCTGAGCGAATTACGCCACGCACTGCAAGCCTTCTGCACGCCACAGCTTGGATTACTCGGCCCATTGCCGGCCAACCAAGAAAAACGTGCCGACCGCTATCGCTATATATTGCAGGTCAATGCTGCCGATCGCCAACAGCGCCACCAACTGCTCGCTCACGCTGTCACTGTCGCCGCCAAGTTACCCAGCGCGAAACGCTGTCGGTGGACAGTTGATGTCGACCCCCTGGACCTGTAAGAGAGAACTGCACAAGAACCCTACCGAGTAGAGCCGCAGCAGCTTATAATTAGCTGATCAGCCGTTGACACTGCCACTAGAGCCATTATGTTTAAACCAATTACCACTCTGCCAACCATTCAAGTCGGGCACAGCAAGCGCCGCAGTGGCGCCCAGGCCAGCCGCCAATCGCAGCGCAGCGCAGCGGCTCCCAGCAGATGGCCTTCGTTTTTTGCCGGGATAGTGGTCGGTTTAGCGGCGAGCTGGTTGGCCCCGAAACTGCTCGAGAATAACCAGACCAATCTCTACAGCAATAAAGGCAGTGACAGTAGTCAAGCAGAGAGTGGCGCCGAAGCTGAGCCCACCCAATTTAATTTCCCTCAGCTGTTCAAAGAGAGTGAAGTAATCGTCTCCGAGCGGGAACTCACTCAACCGAGCGCGGCTGAGCAGAACAGTGATTATTTTGTTCAAGTGGGCTCTTTTCGAGACTCGGGTGATGCCGATAGTTTGCGTGCCCGCTTGCTGCTGCTGAACCTTGATGCCAGTGTCGAGTCAGTATCGGGAGAGACCGGCCTGTGGCACAGAGTGGTCAGCGGGCCTTACGCAACACCACAGGCGGCAGAGCAAGCCCGCAATAAACTGCACGCCAATAACATCCAAACATTGGTGCTCAAACGTCAGAGATAAGCGTCGTACTCAAGGCGCGTTACACGGCGGTCAAATTCACTTTTCTCACCGCGCTTACAGCTGGCGTAAAGCTCGGCAAAATCTTCGCCCAGATAGCGCTTGATAAATTCTGACCGCTCAAAGGCTGCCAGCGCAGCATCCCAATTGGTGGGTAGGTCGGGCTGCTCAACTTGTGCTTCACCCTCAACCGCGGGTGTCGGCTCCAGCTTATTCTCAATACCGTATAGCGCCCCAGCTAAAATTGCTGCGACCACTAAATAGACGTTGGCATCGGCACCGGGCAGGCGGTGCTCTATTCTGATTGCAGAGGCATCGCCGGCGGGGATACGCAGTGCTGTGGTGCGATTTTCATAACCCCAGTTGGCGGCAATCGGGGCAAAACTGCCCGGCGCCAGACGCCGATAAGAGTTAATGTTGGGTGCAAAGATCGCCATAGCCTCACCCATAGTTGCCAGGCAACCGGCCACTGCGTGGTGGAGTGTTGTGCTGCCGCGTTGGTCATCGCCAATAAATACGTTGTTGCCCGCCTTGTCGAGCAAACTGAAATGAATATGCATTCCGTTGCCGACCTCTTCAGCAAAGGGTTTGGCCATAAAGGTGGCCAACTGCTGGTGGCGACGCGCTACAGCGCGAATAGCACGGCGCAGCAAGCTGCCGTTGTCGCAAGCGCTGACAGCATCGGCCTGATGATGCAAGTTGATCTCGTACTGCGAGGCACCGCACTCTGTAATCAGAGTGTCGACGGGAATCCCTTGGGCGCGGGCGACAGCATCAATCTCATCCATAATAGGCGCTACTTCGCGCATCGCGTCGAGGCTGTAACAATCGCCTCCCAGTGGCAGAGCAAGCTCTGTACTCTGCGTATGCAGCGGCTGGCCACTGTCGTCACGCTGCTCTTGCAGCAGATGGAATTCAAGCTCGCTGGCCACTACCGGGGTTAAACCGAGTTGTGTGTAGCGCGCCACAACAGATTGTAGAATTGCGCGCGGGTCAGCGCTGTAAGGTACGATTTCCTGCTCACTGTGGCTGGCTTCACTCATTTGAATGATCAACTGGGCGGTCGGGCGATCAGCCCATG
>JBLYYE010000010.1:0-150806 GCA_048549915.1 Porticoccaceae bacterium | reverse complement strand
GCCAGGCGATGGAGCAAGGTTACGCCGGTTTCTCTACCGACAGCTTGCCCTTCCATTATCTGGCCAATAACCCCAATACAGAGAAAAAGATCCCCACCCACAACGCCAGCAGCAAAGAGCTGAGCACGTTGCTAGATATCGTCCGAGAGTACGACCGAGTATGGCAAGCCACGCCAGATTCACAAGATAAGCTGCATACTTTTAGGCTGTTTTCGCGCACCAGCGGCTGGTTTAAACGTCGCGCTCTGCGCACCTCGGCACTCACTGCGATCGACACCACCTCTAACCGCCAAGCCTGGCGTCTCACGCTGTTCTTGGCCAAGTTGTTCAACTCTTGGTTGTTCCGTGGCAAGTTCCATTTCCAGGTCCTCTCAACGCCGTTTAAAGTCTGGGGCGATGGTGCCACCACGCCAGGCTTTGAAGAACTGCCCGCAGCCATGCAACTGATTGCCAAAGAGGTCGACGACCGCCAAGGGCGTGCTGATCTGATGGCGCAACCGCAGTTTAAAAAACAATTTGTCAAAGACTGGGATGAGCGCAATCCAGCGATCACTTTCAAGCGCGAACTGGCCACCATGGTTGTCGACAAAGCCCCGGTCAAAGCGTGGAGCGGGCGCAACTTTGCCGAGCTTAAAGCGCGTTTCGAGCAGTGGCAGCAGCAGGGCGACAGCCTCTGTTTAGATGAGACAGAGCAGCAATTTTTTGCCAGCTGCCCAGCTGGAAACCTCACCCAGGGGGAGTTTCTGTTTGAGTTGATTCGTCACTTCGACCGCGACTTGCGCTGGTATGCCGTCTCAGCCAACGACCGCCCAGAAATCCTAGAGAAACTGCTGTTTAACCAGCACACTTTGCCCGGCTTTAACGATTGTGGTGCGCACATCACCAATATGGCCTTTTACGACGGCAATCTCATTACACTCCAAATTGCACAGCGCCACTCGTTAGATAAAGTAGCTGAAGCGGTGCAACGTCTCACCCGCGATCCAGCTGCTTTCTTTAATTTAAAGACCGGCTCGCTGGAGATTGGCGACCAGGCAGATATCACAATTATTAACCCAGAGCAGCTCGCCAACCACGATGCGCAAGCGGCTCGCCAGTGGATTCATCGCGATCTCTTCAACCACGACCAATTGGTTAACCGCCCAGACCATGTCGTCGACAGTGTATTTATTGCAGGCCAACTCGCCTGGCAACACGACGCCCCGGCACAGGCTTTGGGTAAACAAACGCTGGGCAAGGCACTGCGCGCCGCTTAATCATAGCGGCGCAGCGAGCGGCTCGATTAGTCGCTCAGCACTAGTTACATTGACAGATTAGTAATGCTCAACTAGCTTCAAAGTAATCACCAAAAAACTTTGAGGCAGGCTATGGATAGCGTTGCAGCAGTGACTAGTGCGATAAAAGTTCGCGGCTCTGTCGATCATTTATTTGCCACGTCCCATACTTATTGGGCACTAGCTCTTGCAGCGTTGTTAGGCCTGACACTGCTATTTTCTCAATGGTCAGTAGAACCGTTTCGCAGTGCACCTCTTAGAGAACTCCCTGCGTTAAAACCGCAACCCGCCTCAATCGCCACTCAAGCAGCTCCAATAACATTGCCTCCAACCGCTTACCAGCTAATGGGTAGCCAACTGGACAGTGAAAAGACCGCTATCAATATAGAATAGCTCCCGCAAACGCGTCTGCAGTTACTCCTCAAGGGGGTATTTCACGGCAGTGACGAAACTGCGGTGGGGGCAGTAATTACAGGAAAATCAGGTCCTAGCTTTTACCCGCTGGGTGCGACGATTGACGAAGGAGTTGTATTAAAGCAGGTTCTCGCCAATGCGGTCGTGCTGGAGCGCGAGGGTTTTCCCGAGGTGCTGGAATTTGCTCAACAGTGGGGTCATCAAGCCGTCGCCAATAAAGCTCCAGCATTGAATGCAACGCTGCCATCATCAGGGGCAGTGGAAAAGCCCAGCCCTGGATTAGACCAGCGCTTACAACAATGGCGGCGTGCTTCACAGAGCGTTGAGCAATGAGAGCTTTCCCCGTTTTTGGGTCTTTCCTCTGCAGATATCTACGGCTCAACAAAACGCTCTGGCTCGGTGTTTGCGTAGTTATCTTTAGTCAAAATACCGTGGGCAATTCGACGGAGCCTGTACAGAGCACAGCCCCCTCCTCGGTCTCGCTTTTACTCTATCAAGCAGATGTTAGTGATTTAGTCGGCTGGGCTTCGGCCATTACAGACAAGTCGATAGTTTTGCACCCATCGGTCAGCGGCCAAGTAACGGCTATCGCAGGCGAGCCCATGCGCCGCGAAGACGCTTACCAGATATTTCTTTCCGTTTTAGAATTACACGGTTTTACCGTTGTGGAGAGTGCTAATGCACTGACCGTGATTCCAGCCCAACTTGGGCGGGAGCAGTCGATATGACTCACTCGACGATACATTGACAGCGACAATCTGAAACGGAGCCAGAATTTACGGAAGAGGTTCTACTCTCGAGGCTGGATGTAGGCTCCAATGAAGACAGTGAACGATAGATCGGCTATAGTTAGGGTTCTAAGAGAACCTCGGAGAATCGCTATGCCTTTAAAAGCTACTTCAGTGAGATTAGATGATGACACCTTAACCCGTGTAGGCCAGATGGCTGAAGCGATGGATAGGCCTCGCGCATGGCTTATGGCCGAAGCTATCAAGCAATATGTGGCTCGTGAAGAGTGGTTTATTCGCGAAGTAGAAAAGGGAGTAAAAGCGGCTGATGAAGGCCGTTTGATTGGCCATAAAGACATCAAAGCGAAATGGGAGGGCAAGCGTGCAGCTCAGATGGACTGACCTTGCCGGCATCGATTTAGAAAAAATAGAAGCCCATATCACCGAAGACAACAGCCCCGTTGTGTCAATCGATGTGGTGATGAATATTATCGATACGACCCACTTAATCTTGCCCGAACACCCAAGTGCTGGCCGCCAAGGGCGTGTGAAGAATACGCGAGAACTGGTGATCGATGCTTTACCCTTTTTCGTGATCTATCGAGAGCATGTGACGACTAGCTGCATTGAAATATTACGTGTTCTACACGAAGCCCAGCAGTGGCCGACAGCCTCGCTAGATCATCAATAAAAAAGCCCGGCTGGGGTCACTCAGCCGGGCTTTTTGTCGAGTGGGCTACTAAAGCTGGCTGAGATCGCGCACCGCCCCTTTATCGGCACTGGTTGCCAGTTTTGCGTAGGCGCGCAGTGCGGCAGAGACTTGGCGCGGGCGCTCTTCGACGGGTTTCCAGCCGAGTTTGTCTTGTTCAGCGCGGCGGTTGTCGAGCTCTTCGTCGCTGAGCAGTACGTCGATGGTGCGATTGGGAATGTCGATTCGAATCCGGTCGCCGTTGCGCACTAAACCGATAGTGCCGCCGGCAGCGGCCTCTGGTGAGGCGTGGCCAATCGATAGGCCCGAGGTGCCACCGCTAAAGCGGCCATCGGTGAGCAGTGCGCAGGCTTTGCCGAGCCCTTTGGATTTTATGTAGCTGGTGGGGTAGAGCATCTCTTGCATACCCGGGCCGCCGCGGGGCCCTTCGTAGCGGACAATGACGACATCGCCTTCTTTGACGTAGTCGCCAAGGATCGCATCGACTGCGGCATCTTGGCTTTCGGTGACAAAGGCGGGGCCTTCAAACACCAAGATAGATTCGTCTACGCCAGAGGTTTTAACCACACAGCCGTCGGTGGCGAGGTTGCCGTAAAGTACGGCTAAGCCGCCCTCAAGGCTGTAGGCATTTTCTAAGCTGCGAATACAGCCATTGGCGCGGTCGGTATCCAGTGACGGCCAGCGGGTTGACTGGCTGAACGCTGTTTGTGAGGGTACGCCGGCAGGGCCCGCTTTGTAAAAAGTGCGGACGGCTTCGCTGGGGTCATTGGCTAAATCCCAGTGATCGAGAGCCTCTTGCAGAGTGTTTGCATAAACCGTGGGCAGCTGATTATGGATTAAACCAGCGCGGTTGAGCTCGGCAACAATACCCATGATGCCGCCGGCGCGATGAACATCTTCGATATGGTATTCAGGTGTATTGGGGGCCACTTTGCAGAGCTGAGGTACTTTGCGGGAAAGCTCGTCGATATTGCTCATGTCGAAGTCGACGCCGCCCTCTTGTGCAGCGGCGAGAAGGTGCAAAATAGTGTTGGTTGAACCACCCATGGTGATATCGAGTGTCATCGCATTTTCAAACGCTTCAAAGCTGGCGATAGAGCGCGGCAGCACCGATTCGTCATCTTGCTCATAGTAGCGCTTGGCCAGCTCGACAATAGTTTCACCGGCTTTTTCGAACAGCGCGCGGCGGTCTGAGTGGGTCGCCAGCACCGTACCATTGCCGGGCAGTGACAGCCCTAACGCCTCGGTGAGGCAGTTCATCGAGTTGGCGGTAAACATACCCGAGCAGCTGCCGCAGGTAGGGCAGGCAGAGCGTTCAATCTCGTCTACCTCTTCATCGGTGGCGTTGTCGTCAACCGCAATGACCATGGCGTCGACTAAGTCGAGGCCGTGTTCAGAAAGTTTGGTTTTACCCGCCTCCATAGGGCCGCCGGAAACAAACACCACCGGTATATTAAGGCGCATGGCGGCCATAAACATTCCGGGGGTGATCTTGTCGCAGTTAGAGATACACACCAGCGCATCGGCACAGTGGGCGTTGACCATGTATTCCACAGAGTCGGCGATAACATCGCGACTCGGCAGGCTGTAAAGCATGCCGTCGTGGCCCATAGCGATGCCGTCGTCTACGGCTATCGTGTGGAATTCGCGGGCAATACCGCCGGCCTCTTTAACTTTGGCGGCGACTATTTCGCCAAGATCTTTGAGGTGTACGTGGCCGGGTACAAATTGTGTGTAGGAGTTGGCGATGGCGATCATCGGTTTGTTGAAGTCGTCATCTTGCAGGCCGGTAGCGCGCCACAGCGCGCGTGCACCTGCCATGTTGCGGCCTTGGGTAGTGGTGTGTGAACGGTAGCGTGGCATAGTTCTGCTCCTAAAAAAGAATGGGGTGATGGCAGCGCTTAGAGCGGCTTGTGGTAAATTTTTGAGTTGCGCTGGTAGTTGTAGAGCGACTGCTTCTCAGCGGGAAGCTCGCCAATGGCGGCCTCGACAAAGCCCTGCTCGCGGAACCAGTGAGCAGTTTGTGTGGTGAGTACAAACAGTTGTTCAAGCCCCGCTTGGCGCGCGTCAACTTCTAGCGCTTGCAGCAAGCGCGAGGCGATACCGCGCCGGTGGAAATCTGGGTGTACCGCTACGGCGGCAAGCTCGGCAGTGCTGCCATCGCCTGCCGGGTAGAGTGCTGCGCAACCAATCAGCATCCCCTCGGGGTGAACGACAACGGAAAACTGCGAAATCTCGCACTCCAGTGCCTCGCGAGAGCGGCGCACCAATACGCCGTGTTCTTCAAGCGGGGTGATAAGCTCGAGTATGCCGCCGACGTCCTCGATTGAGGCTGGGCGAATAATCTCACTGTTGTCGCGCGCAATCAGGGTGCCGGCACCATCGCGGGTAAACAGCTCTGTGAGCAGTGCGCCGTCGGCATCGCTATCGACAAGATGTATACGTGCAACACCGTTGCGCAGTGCTTGATAAGCAGCACCTAGCAGTGGCGCTCGCTCGCTATCGGAGGCATGGGCACGCTCCAGGGCGAGCTCGTCGAGCGACAGCGAACGGCGCAGTTGATTATTGTCATCTAGCAGCTGCTGCTCGCTGGGTGCGAGCATAATCAGCTTCTCGGCTTCCAGTGCTATCGCTATGCGCGCAGCAACATCGGCATAGCTCATATTGAATGACTCGCCGCTGGGCGAGTAACCCACAGGCGAGACCAGTACTATAGCGCCGAGCCCCAACTGCTCGTTGATGGCTTTGGCATCGACGCGGCGCACCTCTCCAGCTTGTAAAAAATCGGTGCCATTGAGTACTCCAACCGGGCGGGCGACGACAAAATTGCCGCCTACTACTTTGACTTGAGCGCCGTGCATCGGCGAATTGGGCAGCCCCATTGAAAACTCAGCTTCAATTTTAAATCGCGCCGCGCCAACTGCTTCGCGCACACACTCCATGGCAACGCTGTCGGTGACGCGCAGATGGCTGGCAAATTCCGCATCTACCCCCGCTGTTTGGCAGCGCTGGTTTATCTGTGGGCGCGCGCCATGCACAACCACTAAACGGATCCCTAAGCTATGCAAAATAGAGAGGTCGTGAATGGTGCGATGAAAGTTTTCGCCGTGCAGCGCTTCGCCGCCCAGGCTGACCACAAAAGTTTTGTGGCGGTGGGCATTAATGTAGGGCGAGCTACCGCGAAAAAAGCGGACATAATCGTTATTTGTCATAGTCGCGATTATAGGGGAGAAAGGCCGTCATGTGCAGAGTTTGTGGTGCTTGGCGAGCGCGTGCGGATTGCCAATAAGTAGGCGCCATCGCATACTGCTGGTTACGCCGAAGTTAGGATTAAAGCCTCTTGGAGTTATTTATGAACGCAGCTGCGCCACTTGTCAGCCAGCCCCGCACACCTGTGGCAAACGTACTGCCCGCAGCAATAGCAGAGTTGGCTGGCGAGCGTATTCACGCATTTGGCAGTAGTGCAGAGCAGCAACATTGGCTTGAGCAAAAACTGGCTGATAGCCACTTTGCCAAGCAGTTGCAGCGGGTTTGGGGTTGTAGCGATTATTGCGCTCAACAGGCTGGCCAGCATCCAGCGCTGTTTATGGCTCAGGTAGAATCGGGCGAGCTAGAGCAGAGCTGGAGCCGGGCCGAATGGGATGCCCAGTTAGCTGCCAGCTTGATGGGTTGCAGCGACGAGGAGCAACTCGGTGAGCGGCTGCGTCAGTTTCGCCGCCGCGCGATGCTGCGTATTGTCTGGCGCGACTTCGCCGGCCTAGCGCCACTGTTAGAGACTACAGCCGATATGAGCGCACTGGCCGAGGTCTGTGTGCACGCTGCAATCAATTATTTAGCGCCGCTCGCCGAAGCGCAGTGGGGCCAGCCGATCGGGCGAGAGAGCGGTGAACCACAGCAGTTATTGGTTTTGGGTATGGGTAAGCTGGGGGGGTATGAACTCAATGTCTCCTCGGATATCGATCTAATTTTTGCCTACCCTGAGCGCGGCGAAACACAACCGGTGGCAGGCAGCGCTGCCCGCAGCATCGACAACCAAACTTTTTTTATTAAATTGGGCCAAAAGTTAATCAAGGCACTCGATGCGCCCACAGTCGAGGGCTTTGTTTTTCGTGTCGATATGCGTCTGCGCCCCTATGGCCAGAGCGGGGCACTGGTACTAAATTTTGATGCCATTGAAGAGTACTACCTTACTCAGGGGCGGGAGTGGGAGCGCTATGCGATGGTCAAAGCGCGGGTAATCGCCGGGCCGGTGCAGGCTGCCGCCGAGCTGATGGCCACGCTGCGCCCCTTTGTTTACCGCAAATATCTCGATTACGGCGCTATCGATGCGCTGCGCGAACTGCAGCAAAATATTCGCCGCGAGGTGGCGCGCCAGCAGTTGGACAACAATATCAAGCGCGGCGCCGGCGGTATCCGCGAAGTGGAGTTTATCGCCCAAGCGCTGCAAATTATTCGCGGTGGGCGAGAGCGCCAACTGCAAACGACCGAGCTGGCAGTCGCCTTGGCAGAGATTGTCGCCGCCGGCATCTGGCCGCAAGCCGAGATCGATAATTTGTGGCAGAGCTACCAATTTCTGCGCCACTCGGAGCACGCCATACAGGCGATCAACGACCGCCAGAGCCAGCAGCTGCCCAGTGATGAGTTGGATCAGCTGCGCGTGGCAGTGCTGGCGGGCGCCGCTGATTGGCCCGCCTATTTAGAGCAGTTGCAGGGCTGCCGCCAGCAGGTCAGCAGTTGCTTTGACGCGCTGTTTGCCGCGCCGGATGAGGATGAACAAAACGCCAACTGTGACTGCTGGCCGCTGCAAGGTGAGCGCGCCGAACTTGAAGCGCCATTAGTGGCCACACTTGGCGAGCTCGGCTACGACGATGCCGCCAGCGCCGCCAGCGCCGCCAACGCCCTGCTGAGTTTCTCCGCCAGCCGCGCCGTGGATAGTTTGGCCCGCGAACCTCGCCAGCGTCTGGATCGCTTGATGCCGAAAATTATTCCCGGTTGCAGCGGCGAGCAAGCAACTCAAACGCTTTTGCGGTTGCTTAAATTAATTGAGTCAGTGCTGCGCCGCAGCGCCTATTTGGCCCTGCTCAATGAGAATCCGGCAGCGCTAGCGCAGTTGTTGCGGCTGTGTCGCGGCAGTAGCTTTATTGCCGAGCAGTTAACCCGCTACCCGGTATTGCTGGACGAGTTGCTCGATGCCGGCACGCTCTACACTCCCAGTGAGCGCGCTGCACTGCAGGAGGAGCTCGCCAACAGCGTGCTGCGCATTGCCGACAGCGACCTTGAGGAGCAGATGAATGCACTGCGCTATTTTGTCAGTGCCCATAAATTGCGGGTTGCGGCGTGCGATCTGACCGACGTATTGCCGGTCATGCAGGTGAGTGATTATCTTACCTGGCTGGCCGAAGTGGCCGTTGAGTACGCTATCGAGCTGGGTTGGCGACAACTGGTAGAGCGCCACGGTGAGCCGGGTAGCCGCGATGGCCGGCGCCCCGGGTTTATCGCCGTAGGTTACGGCAAGCTGGGCGGTGTTGAGCTGGGCTATAACTCCGACTTGGATATGGTGTTTATCCATAATGCCGATAATAATCTTGCCACCTCGGCCGCGGTTGGCCAGCGGCAGATAGATAACGCGACTTTTTTTACCCGCTTAGGGCAGCGCATCATCCATATTTTGGCCACTCAGACTCAGGCCGGCAGCGCCTATGAGGTGGATCTGCGTCTGCGCCCCTCGGGTAACTCGGGGCAATTGGTGGTGTCGCTGGAGGGATTTGCCAAATACCAGCGCGAGCAGGCGTGGACTTGGGAGCAGCAGGCTTTGGTGCGCGCGCGCTGTGTCGCGGGCGACACAGCTCTGGCCGAACAGTTTGCCGCGCTGCGCCAACAGCTGCTGTGCCGGCCGCGCGAGCGCGCTGTGCTGCGCCAAGAGGTGGTGGCTATGCGCGACAAAATGCGCCAGCACCTGGGGTCGAGCCCAAACGCCGGGCTGTTTGACCTCAAGCAGGATGCTGGAGGTATCGTCGACATTGAATTTATGGTTCAATTCGCACTTTTATTTGCAGCGCACAAGGCACCCCAGCTGGTGCGTTGGAGCGATAATATTCGTCTGCTCGAAGCCCTTGCTGAGGGTGGGCAGTTAGCGCCGCAGAGCGCCGCAGCACTTACACAAGCGTATAAAGCCTACCGCAGTGCTGGCCACCGTTTGCAGCTGCAGGCGCAGCCGGCGCGGCTGCCGAGCGATGCGCTGCTTGAACAGCGCGCTGCAGTGCAAGCTGTTTGGGCCGAGCTAATGGGCGCAGAAACCGATTAATTACTGTTAGGGAACATATCATGACAATGTCGTTTGCAGACCGCGACGGGTATATCTGGATGGACGGCGAGATGATCGATTGGCGCGATGCCAAGACCCATCTTCTCACCCACACCTTGCACTACGGGCTGGGTGTATTTGAGGGCGTGCGCGCATACTGTGCAGATGACTTGGGCACCAGCATCTTCCGCCTCCAAGAGCACACCCAACGCCTGTTTAATTCGGCAAAAATTCTGCACATGGATATTCCTTTTAGCCAGCAGCAAATTAACGATGCGCAGCGCCAAGTCGTGGCGGCTAATAACCTCAAAGAGGCCTACTTGCGGCCGATCGTTTTTCTCGGCTCTGAGGGAATGGGCCTGCGCGCTGAAGGGCTCACTGTGCATGTCGGTATTGCCGCTTGGGACTGGCCGAGCTATATGAGCCCAGAAGCCCTAGAGGCTGGTATTAAAGTGCGCACCTCTTCGTACACGCGTCACCATGTCAATATCACTATGGTAAAAGCCAAAGCCTGCGGCAACTACATCAACTCGCTGCTGGCGCTGCGCGAAGCGCTCGCCTCTGGCTGCGAAGAGGCAATTCTGCTCGACCCAGAAGGTTATGTCTGCGAAGGCAGTGGCGAAAACTTCTTTATGGTTCGCGACGGGGTTATCTACACACCTGAGCTGACCTCGTGCTTGGACGGCATTACCCGCAACACTATTATTACCTTGGCCAACGAGTTGGGTTATGAAGTGCGCGAAAAACGTATTAGCCGCGACGAAGTGTATATCGCCGACGAGGCCTTTTTCACCGGTACGGCTGCTGAAGTGCTGCCTATCTGCAACTACGATGACCGCCAGATAGGCTGTGGCAAGCGCGGGCCGATTGGCACGCAACTGCAAGCCGCCTATTTTGATGTGGTGCGCGGCCGCAACCACGCCCACCGCGACTGGTTGGCACCCATCGCGGATTGATTGCGCGCGTGGCGGCGATTTGGGTAGTCTCCGACGGTAAGCCCGGCCATCTCAACCAAAGTTTGGGCCTGGCCGAGGCGCTGCAGCGGTTGCGCCCCAACCTCGAGATTGCCACGCTGTCACCACTTGCGCGCCGCGATCTTTTAGCGCTGCTCGTGCGCCGTGCGCCGCGTTCGCTACTGCCCGACTCTAAACCCGCTGCACTGCTTTGCGCCGGTCATGCCACCCACTTCACGACACTGCTGTTGGCGCGTTATTGCGTTGCGCCCAGCGTGGTGATGATGCGCCCATCGCTGCCACTGAGCTGGTTCGACTACGCCCTGTTACCGCGCCACGATCATCCGCCACAACACTCTAAGCTGCTGCAAACAGAGGGCGCACTCAACCGTATGCAGCCCGCTGCTAAACGCCCCGATAGCGGTGTTATTTTGCTCGGCGGCGCGTCGCGTCACTACCACTGGGATGAGCCGCAACTGGTGGCTAAAGTAGCCGCGCTAGTTGGCAGTGATCAGCGGCACTGGCAGTTGAGCTGCTCGCGCCGCACACCCGCATCGACACTCAACGCGCTTGCTGCGTTGAACTTGCCCAACTTGCAGATCTGCCCGCTAGAGTCTCAGCCAGACGGTTGGCTGGTCGACCAGCTCAGCCTCAGCGAGCGCTGCTGGGTGAGCTGCGATAGCGTCTCAATGGTCTACGAGGCGCTCACGGCAGGCTGTAACACAGGGCTTTTTGCGCTGCCTGAGAAAGGCGGTAAAAACCGTTTGGCAGAAGGTATAGAAGCACTGCGGGCCAGCGGCCAAGTGGCCTGGTTTGACGGCGCGCTGCCCCCGCTATTGAACCCTGCGCCAGCTTTGGCAGAAGCCGAGCGAGCCGCCAACTGGCTGCTCGGCCACGGTCTGTTGGCATGAGCGCGGCGCGCCTCGCTTACAGTGCGCTCTACTATGCGCTGTTGCCGGTGGTGGTACTGCGGTTGCTGTGGCGCTCGCGCCGCGACCGCGACTACCGTCGGCGCATTGCCGAGCGTTTTGGCTTCGTCGCCCCGCAGCTTGCCGGTGCCCCGGTGATATGGCTGCACGCCGTATCCGTTGGCGAGACTATAGCTGCAGTACCGTTGATAGAGGCGCTGCTGGTGCGCTATCCCAAACACCGGTTATTGGTCACCAGTATGACGCCGACAGGCTCAGCGCAGGTGCGCCAGCGCTTTGGTGAGCGCGTCGCACACTGCTATGCCCCCTACGATACCCCGACTGCGGTGGCGCGGTTTCTGCGCCGCACTCGGCCGCAGCTCTATCTGATTATGGAGACTGAGCTGTGGCCTAACTCGGTAGCTGCCTGCCGCCGCCGCGGTATTCCGGCACTGCTGCTCAACGGCCGGTTGTCGGCTAAGTCGGCGCGCGGTTACCAGCGTTTTGGTCGACTCAGCGCTGAGTTAATGGCTAACCTGAGCAGTATTAGTGCCCAAACTGAAAGTGACGCGCAGCGTTTTATCGCGCTGGGCTTGGCGCCGGCGGCCTGCACCGTGAGCGGCAATATTAAGTTTGATCTTCATCTGCTGCCTACCCAGCGCCAAGCAGCCGAGCGGCAGCGCCGGCTGTGGGGCAGCCAACGGCAGGTATGGCTGGCTGCCAGCACCCATCCGGGCGAAGAGGCGCAGCTGTTAGAGGCTTTTGCGCTACTGCGCCAGCGCTACCCGCAACTTTTGTTGGTATTGGTGCCGCGCCATCCAGATCGCGCCGCAGCGGTTGCCGCACAAGTCGCCGACAGTGGCTGGCAGTTGGCGCGCCACAGAGACCAATCGGCTAGACCATTGTCTGCATCAGTGGATGTCGTCGTGGGCGACACCATCGGTGAGTTATTGGTTTTTTACGGGGCGGCGGATATCGCCTTTGTCGGCGGCAGCCTCATCGAGCGCGGCGGCCACAACCCTATTGAGCCGGCGGTGTGGGGTTGCCCGGTTGTTGCGGGGGCGAGCCAGTACAACTTTAGCGAGGCCAGCCAGCTACTGGTTGCTGCAGGCGCTATGCAACTGGTAGCGGGCAGCCAAGAGCTGGCCGAGCGTGTCGCCGATTGGTTGGCCGATAGCGCCGCCCGGGCTGCAGCTGGCAGTGCGGGCGAGCGTATAGCCGAACAAAATGGCGGTGCGCTAGAGCGCCAACTAGCGGGTATTGCCGCGCAGTTAGATTAGCCGTTTTTGACGATTTGCTGCGGCGATAACCAGCTGTTGAGCTGGTAGATATCGTCTGGCGACAGTTGCCCGGCAACCTGCTTTAAGCGCAAGTGAGAAAGAATATAGTCGTAGCGGGCATTGGCAAAATTGCGCTGCGCTTGGAACAGCGTGCGCTGGGCAAACAGTACATCGACAATATTGCGCGTGCCCACTTCGTAGCCGGCTTGGGTGGCGTCGAGTGCGCTCTGCGCAGAGACCACGGCTTGGCGGCGGGCACTGACACGGGCGGCATTGGTGGTCACTAGCTGGAAGCTGCTGCGGGCGTTTTTGATCGTATTGCGGCGCGCCAGAGTGTAATCTTCGCTGCTGCGCACCGACTCCTGGACGCTTTGGCGGCGCTGGCTGCTGACCAAACCGCTGGTAAAGAGTGGCATAGAGACCGAAACCGCCAGGGTGGTGGTTTCGTTGTCGAGCTGGCTGTCGATTGCGCTGAGTAACGCGTCGTTGATGCGATTAACCTGTTGGTAGTCGCGATCGATCTTGCCGTCATTGTAGGAGAGCGACATCGATACTGAGGGCAGGTGGCCGGCACGTCCTGCACTGGCGCCAGCGCTGGCAGCGTCGCGCAGCAGAGCGGCACTCTGCAGTTGCGGGTTGTTGGCCAGAGCAAAGTTAACCCATGCCTCAGCAGTTTCGGTGGGAGCGCTGGCACTAAAGTTGCTCGCCAACCCCGCCAGTACCTCGTAGCGGGTGCCGGTGAGTACTTCAAATTGTTCAAAAGCGATTACCAGTGCGCTCTCAGCTTCGAGAGTATTGACGCGCGCGTCATCAAAGGCGGCCTGCGCCTCGTGAACATCGGTGATGGCGATCAGGCCGACGTCGTAGCGCTCTTGAGTCTGCTCTAGCTGGCGGCCGATGGCGCGCTGTTCGGCGCGGCGTGTCTCAAGGTTGTCGGCGGCGCGCAGGGCGTTGAAGTAATCTTCTGCAACACGGACAATCATGCTCTGTTGTGCGGCAGTAAATTGCGCTTTGGCGGCCTCACTGAGAGCACTGCCGCGTTTAAACTGGTACCAGGCGGGCAGGTTAAATACCGCTTGGTTAAGGCTGGCCCCCCAGCTGCTGGATTCGCTCTCGGTGGCAGCATTGGTGTTGCTACCCTCTACTATTATTGTGGAGGTCTCATCCTCGCTGCGCCCGTAGCTGCCCACGGCGCTCAATTGCGGTAGCAGTGCGGCGCGGCTCTGGGTTTTTACCTCGCGGCCGGCCAAGTAGGTCGCTTGCGCAGCATTAAGGATAGGGTCGTTGCTCAGCGCTTGACGAAAAATCTCCTCTAGATCGGCACTGTGGGCGAAGCCAGCCGAGGTCAGCGTGATGGAGAGAAGCGCGGTAGAGAGCGGGTTGCGTAAGGCCATGAGTATTCCTTGAATATAAAACCAGTTAAACGCTCAGCACCTAAAAAAGATGACTAAGTGAAAGCTTACCAAAGCAGTAATATCTGTGATTATCGCGGTTATCGCGCTCTATGGCTATCCCGTCATTACTGCATAGCACACACGGGTCACAGTTGCTGTTTTATCGATAAGGAGTGGTTATGTCAGAACAGCCTATTGAACACCAATTTAGTTTCGCCGATTGTGAAATAAAAAAAGAGCAGTCGGCTTATAACGGGTTTTTCACTATCAACCGCTATAGTTTGCGCCACCGCTTATTTGCCGGTGGTTGGAGTGGCGTCGTAGAGCGCGAGCTGTTTGAGCGCGGCAACGCCGCTGGGGTGTTGCTCTACGATGTGGCTTTAGATCAGGTGGGGGTGATCGAACAGTTTCGTATAGGTGCGCACCGGCAAGAGGGGTCGCCGTGGCAGTTTGAGGTTGTTGCGGGGATTGTTGAGGCCGGTGAAAGCCCTGAGCAGGTAGCTCATCGCGAAACCCAAGAGGAGGCCGGCTTAACGTTGCAGGAGCTCCACCCTATCGCCAACTATTTGGTCAGCGGCGGTGGCACCGACGAACAGATGGCGCTTTATTGTGGCCTGTGCGACCTCACTGCCGGTGGTGGCTTGCACGGTTTGGCTGGCGAACATGAAGACATTAAACTGCACTGCCTCTCTTATCAGGCAGCCTGCGCAGCGCTGGATGCAGGAAAGTTCAATAATGCCGCGCTTACTATGGGGTTATTTTGGTTGCAGCTACATCGAGACCGGCTGCGAGGCGCTATGCTAAAGTAGCCGCCGCAAAATTAACCGGCCATCTCAATCGCCACAAGGCTTTTATTTTATGCAGCTAAACAGGACAGACTATGTTTAACCGCCGCCACTCCGCTGAGGCGCTGGGGCGTTTGCATTCCACTTTTGAGCTCAACCATGCGCGTTTGGAACGGCTGTTGCCGCGTGCAGCATCAGTCGGTACGCAGCTGCATTGCCAGTTGAGCAGTGGCTCAGTAACGCTCACCTTGACTGAGTGCGCCCCATACAGCGATGTAGTCACTGTTGCGTTAACCAGTGAGGGGCCGGAGTGGATTCCCGCCGTGCGCTTGCAGGTGCGCCGCTACCACGACGCCGGTATGAGCGAGGTGATTGACTGGTGTGGTGAGCGCAAGGTGCCCTGGCAATTAGTCGAGCGGCCGCTGCAGTTAGCCCGCGATGAAAAGATGCAGTGGAACAGTTTCCTTGCCGAACTTTTAGCGCAAATGAGCATTCACGGTCGCAGCCAGTTGGCTGCGCGCGACAGCCACGGTACGGCTCAGCCATGAGCCATTTGCTGCAGATTACCGATCTGCATATCTGTGCTGACCCGGCCGAACAGCTGGCCGGCATTAACAGCCGCGACACGCTCCTCCAAGTGCTGGACTCTATCGCCGCAAGCGTGCCTCGCTCAGTGCCGCTGTTGCTGACCGGCGATATTGCCGCGCATGGCGAATTGGCGGCCTATCAATGGCTTAACCATGTGCTGCTCGCCACCGGCCGCGAGGTCTACTGGTTGCCAGGCAACCATGACGACCTGGCACAGCTTGAAGCCGGCTTGGTGGATTTCCCCCGTTGTCGCAGTGTCCATTTAGCCGGTTGGCAGCTACTGCTGCTGAACAGTAGCGAGAGTGGATCGGCCGCGGGAAAGCTGGGTAGTAAAGAGCTGGATTGGTTGCGTGGCGAGTTGTCACAGAGCGATGCCAGCCACCTACTGCTGGCTTTGCACCATCCGCTGGCGGCGGTGGGCAGTGTGTGGATGGACACTATGTGCGTTGCCGACAGCGATCAGCTGTGCGGCCTGTTCGACGGTAAAACCCGGTTGCGCGGCGTTGTCTGCGGCCATGTGCATCAGCAGAGTTGTGTCGACTGGTGCGGGGTGGCGCAGCTGTGTGCGCCGGCCAGCTGTTTTCAGTTTGCACCGGGCAGCGATGAGTTTGCGCTAGATGATGAGGCGCGCCCGGGTTATCGGCTCATCCAGCTGCACAGCGATGGGCGCATAGAGAGTGAGGTCGTGCGGGTTTAATTGGCCTGGGCGGTTGCCGCCGGGTGCCATGCTGGGGCTATAATGTGGCTGCGCCGCAGCGGTGGTGTGCAATGCCGTAACCGCTGCCCACGTCACCTGTCAGATGAGTAGTTAATGAGTAATTACGACGCCAAAGATATCGAGGTTTTAACCGGCCTCGATCCGGTGCGCAAGCGCCCCGGCATGTACACCGATACCACCCGCCCCAACCACCTCGCCCAAGAGGTGATCGACAACAGTGTCGATGAAGCGTTGGCCGGCCACGCCAAACAGATCGAAGTTACCTTGCATAAAGATGGTTCGCTCTCAGTGAGCGACGACGGCCGCGGTATGCCGGTCGATATCCATCCGCAGCTCGGTCTGCCCGGTGTCGAGGTGATTTTATCGACTCTGCATGCCGGCGGTAAATTTTCCAACGACAACTACCAATTCTCCGGCGGTTTGCACGGTGTCGGTGTGTCGGTGGTCAATGCGCTCTCGACCAAGTTGGAAGTGACGGTTAAGCGCGGCGGTCAAGTCCACCAAATTGTTTTTGGGGGCGGGCACAAATTAAGCGATTTAGCGGTCATTGATAGCTGTGGTCAGCGCAATACCGGTACCTTGGTGCGCTTCTGGCCGGATGCCAGTTACTTTGATTCGGTGAAATTTTCGCTGCCGCGGTTGCGCCATGTGCTGCGCGCCAAAGCGGTGCTGTGCAGTGGTTTGCGCGTCAGTTTTTATGATGAGGCGAGCGGCGAGAGTGAGGAGTGGTACTACCAAGATGGTCTCTCGGATTATTTGGTGAGTGCACTGCAGGGCTGGGAAGTGCTACCGGCGACGCCATTTATAGGCACTTTTGCTTCGGCGAGCGAAGCGGCCGATTGGGCCGTGCAGTGGTTGCCTGAGGGTGGCGAGCTGGTGCAGGAGAGTTACGTCAATTTAATCCCCACCCCGCAAGGTGGCACCCATGTCAACGGTCTGCGCAGTGGGCTATTAGAGGCGATGCGTGAGTTTTGCGAGTTCCGCAACTTACTGCCGCGCGGCGTCAAACTAACGCCCGATGATATTTGGGAGCGCTGTAGCTTTGTGCTCTCCTCTAAGCTGGCCGATCCGCAGTTTTCTGGCCAGACCAAAGATAGGCTCTCTTCGCGCGAGGCGGCCGGGTTTGTTTCCGGCGTGGTTAAGGACGCCTTTAGCCTGTGGCTCAACCAGCACACCGCCGATGCCGAGCAGCTGGCTGAGTTATGTATTAGCAATGCGCAAAAGCGTATGCGTGCCAGCAAAAAGGTGGTGCGCAAAAAGATCACTCAGGGGCCGGCACTGCCGGGCAAGTTGGCCGACTGTGCCAGCGACGACCCTAGTTTGTGCGAGCTATTTTTAGTCGAAGGGGACTCGGCAGGTGGCTCGGCAAAGCAGGCGCGCAGCCGAGAGAACCAAGCCATTATGCCGCTGCGCGGTAAGATCTTGAATACTTGGGAGGTCGACCCTCAAGAGGTGCTCGGCTCACAGGAAGTGCACGATATCTCTGTGGCACTGGGTATTGATCCAGGCGAAGAGAGCTTGGAAAAGCTGCGCTACCACAAAGTTTGCATCCTTGCCGATGCCGACTCCGACGGCCTACACATTGCCACATTGCTGTGTGCGCTGTTTGTGCGCCACTTCCGCCCGCTGGTGGTCGCCGGTCATGTCTATGTGGCGATGCCGCCACTGTTTCGTATCGATATTGGCAAAGAGGTCTACTACGCGCTTGATGAGGCAGAAAAGCAAGGTGTGCTCGACCGCCTGGCGGCAGAGGGCAAACGCGGCAAACCCAATGTGCAGCGCTTTAAAGGGTTGGGTGAAATGAACCCAGCGCAGCTGCGCGAGACCACTATGGATGCAGACACCCGCCGGCTAGTACAGCTGACGCTTGAGCATGGCGACGATACCAATAGCGTGATGGATATGCTGCTGGGTAAAAAGCGCGCCAGCGATCGACGCAGCTGGTTGGAAGTTAAAGGCAACTTGGTCGACCGCGCCATTCTTTGAGCGGCGCCACCACAGAACAACGAGACAACACTATGAATGACAGAGTGACCTTTAGCGAAGATGGCCAGGAGCAGCGGCCGTTAAAAGATTATACCGAGGAGGCGTACCTCAACTATTCGATGTACGTGATTCTCGACCGCGCGCTGCCCAATATTGGCGACGGCCTCAAGCCGGTTCAGCGCCGGATTATTTACGCTATGAGCGAGCTCGGCCTGAAAGCGACCGCCAAACATAAAAAGTCGGCGCGCACAGTCGGCGATGTGATTGGCAAGTTCCACCCGCATGGGGACAGCGCCGCCTATGAGGCGATGGTCCTTATGGCACAGCCGTTCTCCTACCGCTATCCACTGGTCGATGGCCAGGGCAACTGGGGCTCTGCGGATGACCCTAAATCGTTTGCTGCGATGCGTTATACCGAATCCAAGTTGAGCCCTTATGCCGAGCTACTGCTCTCCGAGCTCGGCCAAGGCACGGTTAATTGGAAACCCAACTTTGACGGTAGTATGGACGAGCCAGAGATACTACCGGCGCGCGTACCCAATGTGCTGCTCAACGGTACAACCGGTATTGCTGTGGGCATGGCGACCGATATTCCGCCACACAACCTGCGCGAAGTGGTTTCGGCTTGTATTCACCTATTGGACAATCCCAAGGCGACCACGGCCGAGCTGTGCGAAATTGTGCCCGGCCCGGACTACCCGACCGAAGCGGAGATTATTACCCCGCGCAGCGATCTGCTGGCGATCTATGAGAGCGGCCGCGGCTCGGTGAAGATGCGGGCGGTGTGGCACAAAGAGGATGGCGACATCATTGTCACCGCACTGCCGTTCCAAGCTTCGGGGTCAAAAATACTCGAGCAGATTGCCGCGCAAATGCGCAATAAGAAACTGCCGATGGTGGAGGATCTGCGCGATGAGTCCGACCACGAGCACGCTTGTCGCTTGGTAATTACCCCGCGTTCAAACCGCGTCGATATCGAGGGGCTAATGGGCCACCTCTACGCCACTACCGATCTTGAGCGCAGCTACCGAGTTAACCTCAATATTATTGGCCGCGATGGTAAACCGGGAGTGATGTCGCTGCGCGAGATCCTCAAAGAGTGGCTCGCGTTCCGAGTGGATACCACACGGCGTCGCCTCGAGCACCGGCTCGACAAAGTAGATCGGCGCTTGCATCTGTTGGAGGGCTTGTTGACCGCCTTCCTCAATATCGACGAGGTCATTCACATCATCCGCACTGAGGATGAACCCAAAGCGGTATTGATGGAGCGATTTGGGCTCACCGAGGTACAAGCCGACTATATTCTTGACACAAAACTGCGTCAGTTGGCGCGTCTTGAAGAGGTTAAAATTCGCGCGGAGCAAGAGCAATTGGCCGAAGAGAAAGCCAAGTTGGAATTGCTGCTGAGCTCCGATGCGCGCTTGAAAACTTTAGTCAAGAAAGAGCTTCAGCAAGCGGCTGATGAGTTTGGTGATGAGCGTCTCTCACCGCTGGTCGAGCGCGCTGAAACACAGGCCTTTAACGAAACCGAGCTGTTACCTAGCGAGCCGATTACCGCCGTACTTTCAGACAAGGGCTGGATACGCGCTGCCAAGGGTCATGAGATTGATCCCACTTCGCTCAACTACAAAGCGGGCGACAGCTTCTTGGCCGCGGCCAAGGGGCGCAGTAACCAAAACTTGTTCTTACAAGACAGTGCTGGCCGTTTCTATGCCCTGGCAGCGCATACCTTGCCTTCGGCGCGCGGCCAAGGCGAGCCGGCTACCGGGCGGCTCAATCTGCCGGCGGGGGCAGTAATCGCTAATTTGTTGATGGGTGGCGATGAGCAGAAAGTGCTGCTGAGCTCGGACGCGGGTTACGGCTTTGTCGCCAAAGTGGGCGATCTTTACACCAAAAACCGAGCCGGGAAGGCCGTTGTATCTCTGCCTAAAGGGGCGCGCGTGTTGTCGCCCAAGTTGATCGATAGCGAAGACGCCTTGGTGGCATTAGTCAGCAACGAGGGGCGCATGTTGGTCTTCCCGCTCAGTGAAGTTCCGGAATTAGCTCGCGGTAAAGGCAATAAACTGCTGAGTATTCCCAGCTCGCGCCTGCAGAGCCGCGAAGAGTTTGTGGTCGATTGCGCGGTAGTGCCCGCCGGGGGAGCGCTACAAGTTTACTCTGGCAAGCGACACCTATCGATGAAGGGCAAAGACCTCGAACACTACATAGGTGAGCGTGGCAGGCGCGGTCATAAATTGCCGCGCGGTTTCCAGAAAGTTGACGGTTTAGGGCTAGAATAAAGCGGTAAACAATAGCGAGGTGACAGTGTGGAAACGTCAGTGGTGGGATACTTAGAGCAAGCCCAAGGGGTGGCGGTCGGTTACGCTGTTCAGTTAATTAGCGCTGCGGCAATATTTATTATCGGCCGCTGGGTGGCTGCACGGCTGGTCAATTGGGCTGAGCGGCTGATGGAGCAGCGCCGCGTCGATGCAGCGGTCAGCCACTTTTTGTCCAACATGCTCAACTGGGGTTTATTGGCGGCGATTGTCATCGCGGCGCTCGGCCAGTTGGGGGTGCAAACCGCCTCGCTGGTAGCTGTGGTCGGTGCGGCCGGTCTGGCAATTGGTTTGGCGCTGCAAGGCTCGCTCTCTAACTTTGCCGCCGGTGTGCTGCTGCTGGTGTTTCGCCCCTTTAAAATTGGCGATTATGTCGAAATGGCCGGTATTGCCGGTACCGTGCAGCGTATACAAATCTTTACTACCGAGCTAAATAGCCCCGACAATAAAAAAATTATTGTCCCCAACGGGCAAATCATCTCGGGCAGTATTATCAACTACTCCGCCAACTCCACCCGGCGCATCGACTTGGTGTTTTCGGTCAGTTACAGCGACGATTTGACGCGTGCACAAGAGCTATTGCGCGAAGTTGTGGCAGCCGATCCGCGGGTGCTGGCCGAGCCTGCTCCCGTGGTGGCGGTGCACACATTGGCCGACAGTAGTGTCAACTTAATTGCTCGGCCGTGGGTGGCCAGCAGCGATTACTGGCCAACCCATTTTGCGCTGACTGAGGCGGTAAAAAATGCCTTTGATGATGCAGGGATCACTATCCCGTTCCCGCAAAGAGTTGTGCGCCGTATAGATGACTAAGCTGTTGTGCTCCCTGCGCGGTTAGACTCTCTAATCGGTTGAAGATTAACTCGAGTAGATCTGTAAGCGGTCGTCATCTTGGTGGCGAGGAAAACGTTTGGCACGCCGGTAGGGGAAGACATCAACCACATAACCGGCGCGTATTTTCTCTTGCAGGTTGTGCCAAAACTCTACGTCGTATAGCTCGCCGTGCATCTCTTCAAAGACCTTGCGCGCTTTTGGTTTGCCAGAGAAGAACAGTCTAAATTCTTCAGGGAAAATATCCTGTGGACCCACCGTATACCAGGTGCCAGCGCGCAGTTCGTCCTCTTCGTGCACCGGCTCTGGAATACGCCTGAAGTTACAGTCGGTGAGCAGTTCGATTTCGTCGTAGTCGTAGAAAACCACTCGACCGTGGCGGGTGACACCAAAGTTTTTCAGCGGCATATCGCCGGGGAAGATGTTGGCGGCGGCAAGCTGTTTAATGCAGTTGCCGTACTCTTCGATGGCGTTGCGCTGCTCTGCTTCGTCGGCGTTCTCCAGATAAATGTTGAGCGGTGTCATGTAGCGCTCGGTATAGAGGTGGCGAATAATCAGGCGGTCGCCATCGATAACGATTTGCGAGGCGGCGACTTTCTGAAGCTCTGCGATCAGCTCGGGAGAGAACCGCGCTAGCGGGAAAACTAAATTGTCGAACTCCTGGGTGTCTGCCATGCGGCCGATGCGGTCGTGGCGCGATACCAATCGGTAGCGGTCGCGAACAATCTCGTGAGTGACCTCTTTGGGTGGGGCAAATTTATCTTTAATAATTTTAAAGACGATGTTGTAGCTGGGCAGGGTGAATACTGTCATCACCATACCTTTGATCCCGGGTGCGATAATAAATTGATCGTCAGAACTGCGCAGGTGCCCGACCAGTTCGCGGTAGAATTCGGTTTTAGCGTGCTTGGGAAAACCGAGTGCGTTGTAGATTTCGTAATCGCGTTTTCTGGGCATCAGCTGTTTTAAGAAATGCGCGTATTGATAGGGCAGCGGAGCGTCGACCATAAAATGGTTGCGAGCAAAGCTGAATATCACGCTCATATCGTCTTGGCTGAATAGCGCGGTGTCTACGTAGCAACTGCCATGGTCATTGTTGAGGATAGCGAGAATCATAGGATGGCTATCGCCATCTAGGGTGATGCGCCCGACCATATAGGCGGCTTTGCCGCGGTAGAAAACTGACTCTAGTAGATCGATGCCTATCTCGACAGTGCCGTTGTTGTAGTGCTCACCGTGTTGCGCGACAAAATTGGCGACAATGCCATCTAAGTCATCTTCAAGGTCTTCAAAAGGCAGTGAGAATTCAGACTCCTCGAGTAGGCGTCTAAACAGATCGCGGCAGTCACTACCTTGGTAGTGTATGTAGATGGAGTACTCAGAGCTCGGCTGGGTCAGCATCTGCGACGAGAGCACATAAATAATATCGTCATCTATTTTGTCGTGGTCGTGAACATCGGCAAAAACTGAGTTAAAAAAAGTTTCGGCGATTTCAAAATTGGGGAAATTGGAGACCAGCTGCGAGTAGGCGGATTTGGCTTGGCGCCACAAATCCAGTGAGCGGATGTCGCGATTAGTGACGATGCCGAGAAACTGCACAGTCTGGTGGACTTTTTCTTTATAGAGCTCCAAGCGCATCACATTGGCTTGTTGTACCGCTTGCCAATCGGCTTTTTCGAAGCGCGCTTTGGCGGCTAGGGTGGCATTGAGATAGTCGGCAAAGTAGCTGTTAAAGCCATTGAGTACCGTTTTTGCCATGCGCCGAGCGCTGGAGTTGTGTGTGATCTGTGTCTCGCTCATAGAGATTTCTCGCGCTAGAGGGTCTGCCATGGGTCAATCAAAAAGGGCTTTGAGTGATGCCATGTTGTGTTCCGCTGTCGCGGCGCTAGCGGGGCGATGAGGGCTCTCTTCGAGAGCCGGCGGCGGCTCTACGCACAGTGTTTCGCCGGCGGCAACACGGTCGGCATAGCGCTGATAAATTTCGCTGTACTCAGGCAGTACTTGGCGCTCACTAAAGTTGGCCAGTCGGTACCAGCCGCAGTCGCGCCCAGCAAGATAGACCGCGGCGTGGCTCCAGTGCTGTGCCGCTTTTGGGCTGGCGGTATTGCACGCCTCGCGGTAAGCCGCCAGCGGGCTTGGCAGTTGGCCAGGCAGCCCGGCGCGGCGACAGGCGTCGAGCATTTTGTGCAGCGTTGGCAGATATTCACTTTCGGCGATTATGCGTTCGGCCGCTGTACAGATTACCTCGGCGGGAAAACTGCGCAGTGTTTGCAGCCAAAGTTTTTTAGTGATCGCGACAGAGCCTTGGTCATTGCCAAAAGCGCTGTAGTACTGGTTGTGGTAGTTGGCGCGAAATAAGGCAAATACCTGGTTGATCGCATCAATCAGCTCTGCGGATAACGGCGGTTGCGCTGCACTGTCAGGATGCCCAGCTGCGGTCGGTGAGGTCTTCGACAAAGCTGCGGTTGCGGAGGCGAGTTGATGGTTGAGCGTGGTTTTGGCCATGAGATTTATCTACCGTTGCACTGTTATCGCGCGCCCATTGGCGTTTGACGAACTGTAAAAATTTACTGCTCCAAGAGCTCTGTGGCTTGCCGCTTTCGCGCCAGTAGAGCACAAACTCGGCTATCAACTGCTCTGCGAAACGGCGTTCGATGTTGGCCATCTCGAGCAGATCGTAGACCGCTGGATTGGGTTGCCAGTCAGCACTGATGACTCGAGGTGCGTGGTCGTTTTGAATCAGCCCGCAATAGTGTTGCCACTGGTGGCGAATATGACTGATAAACTTTGAATCCCAGGTCGATGAGCGTTCGCCGCGGTCTCGCCAGTAGAGGACGAACTCGGGGATAGCGTCCTCAATAAAGTTGCTGTTGATACCGCCTTGCTCGGTAAGGATGCGCAGGGCATCAGCCGAGGGGCGCCAACTGGCAGACATCGGCTGTTGTGCAGCGCGACGTTGGTCGGTGCTCATCTGCTGCTGCCACTGGCGCCACACCTCTTTGATAAACTTAGACTCCCAGCTGTGTCGCGAGACATTGCGGTCGCGCCAGTAGGCGGTAAATTGTGGCAGTTGGGTGAGAGAGAACTCGCGGCTTACCCCGAGTTGGCCGAGTTGGCGCAGTGCATCTTCACTCGGCTGCCAGCTGTTGTCGATAGTTTTGGCCGGTGCGGGGTTGGTTGCGCTCACCGTTGGCGGCGCTGCCGGCGGAGCGGTTACTGTCGCTGGACGGTGGTTGCCGCTCGCTTCGTTGAATGCAAAAGTGAATAGGTTGTCGCTGCCAATGCGGCCGCCTCGGTAAAGTAAAAGGCCTTTCTCATGCAGACTTGCGACCAGTCGCTGCAGCTGTTCGCTGCTCCAGAACGGGGCGCACTGGTGCAGCTGGGCGAGTTCAATTTGATACCAACAGAAGCCATCGCGCTGCTCGCCACTTTGCAGTGCTCGCCAGTCGCCAAGCAGCTGTAATAGCAGTGCTTCTTCGACGCCAATAGCGGCGGCGAGAGTGGGCGATAGGGTGAGGACTTTCTCGGGAAAAAGGGACATGTCGCCACTTTAACAGAAACCATCAAAGGTCAGAAGAAGTGTGGAGACTAGCGTTGGCAGCAAGCTGTATATTCATACAGTTTTGAGGTATTCTCTTCATTGACGAAAAATAATTTTTTGCGAGGAAATGGCGGTGGCTACAAAACAGAAGCGCGCCTATGTCTGCGGCGATTGCGGCGCAGATTTCACTAAATGGCAGGGCCAGTGCAGTGAATGCCAGGCCTGGAACACCCTCAGCGAAGTGCGCCTGGGCAAAGGTGCGCCGGTAGCGCGCGGCGGCGGATTCGCTGGTGCAGCAGATGGGCAGATCAGTACTTTAGCTGAGATAGAGCTAGCTGAAATACCCCGTATTACTACCGCCAACAGCGAGTTGGACTTGGTCCTGGGTGGCGGTTTGGTGCCGGGCTCCGCGGTACTGTTGGGCGGAGAGCCGGGGGCTGGTAAAAGTACCCTGTTGTTGCAGACATTGTGCGCCCTGGCCGAACAGCAAAGCACGCTCTATGTGACTGGAGAGGAGTCCCCCCAGCAGGTAGCCATGCGCGCCAATCGGCTCGGCTTGCCGACCGATAAAGTCGAGATAATGGCCGAGACCTCTGTCGAAGTGATCTGCGCTACCGCTGAACAGCGCCGCCCCAAAATACTGGTGATCGACTCGATTCAGGTTATGCATCTCGATGAGGTTACTTCGGCGCCTGGGAGTGTCTCTCAGGTGCGCGAGAGTGCGGCAATGATGGTCCGCTACGCCAAGCAGAGCGGGACAATTTTGCTGCTGGTGGGCCATGTTACGAAAGATGGTTCGCTCGCCGGTCCGAAAGTCCTCGAGCATATGATTGACTGTTCGTTGATGCTCGAGGGCAGCAGCGACAGCCATTTTAGGATACTTCGGAGCAGTAAAAACCGTTTTGGCGCCGCCAACGAACTGGGTGTTTTTGCGATGACAGACCGCGGTCTGCGCGAGATCGCCAACCCCTCGGCGATATTTTTACAGCGCGGTGATGAGGTTGCTTCGGGCAGCGTAGTGATGGTGGTCTGGGAGGGCACTCGGCCGCTGTTAGTTGAACTACAGGCCTTGGTCGATGACAGCCATTTGGGCAACCCGCGCCGTGTAACCGTGGGGCTAGAGCACAATCGTCTGGCCATGCTGCTGGCGGTACTGCACCGCCACGGCGGTATCATGGTGGGAGACCAAGATGTTTTCGTCAACGTGGTGGGCGGCGTCAAGGTATTGGAGACCAGTGCCGATTTGGCGGTGATACTGGCGGTAATTTCCAGTTTCCGCAACCAACCGCTACCGCGCCAGTTGGTGGTATTCGGCGAGGTCGGTTTGGCCGGTGAGATTCGCCCTGTGCCCAATGGCCCGGAGCGGCTTCGCGAAGCGGCCAAACACGGTTTTACCAAAGCGATTGTCGCGGCAGCTAATGCCCCCAAGAAGCCATTGCCAGGGATGGAAGTGGTGGCGGTGAGAAATATTTCTGAGGCACTGGATGCGCTGAGTTAGATTTGCCCGACTATACTAAAGTTTAATGAGTCGCACTAGATTGACCTGCAACGCGGCTCGAGTAGACTATGGGTAAACAATTACTGAGAATTTTTTGTGCCACACTCCCTTAACCGTTCTACCTCACGTGAGTCTTGGCTGCAGTCGGAATCTGCTGGCGGGCTTATACTTATGGCTTGTGCCGCGCTGTCGATTATTGTCGCCAATAGCCCGCTGGCGTATTGGTACAACTTATTCCTAGAGATCCCGGTTGAAATCCGGATCGGCGCACTGGATATTGATAAGCCACTGCTGCTGTGGATTAACGATGGCTTAATGGCAGTATTTTTCTTTTTAGTGGGTTTGGAGCTCAAGCGTGAATTGCTCGAAGGTGAACTCTCTAAGCCGGGCAATATTGCCTTGCCCGCATTCGGCGCTGTCGGCGGTATGCTGGCGCCAGCGCTGGTCTATACCTATTTTAACTGGGGCGATGCTTTCGCTATGCAGGGTTGGGCAATACCTGCCGCTACTGATATTGCCTTTGCGTTAGCGGTGTTGTCGCTGTTGGGCCCGCGCGTACCACTCTCCATCAAGCTATTTTTAACTTCGTTGGCGATTTTTGATGATGTTGGCGCGGTGATGATTATCGCCATTTTCTACACCGACAGTATCTCTTTTGTAGCCCTGGCCGTGGTCGCACTGTGCCTACCACTGCTGGCGGTGCTCAATTATCGCGGCGTTACACGGGTTGGCTTTTATATGGCTCTGGGTGCGGTAATGTGGGTGGCGACCCTGAAATCGGGCGTTCACGCCACCCTTGCTGGGGTAGTCTTGGCGATGTTTATTCCGCTTAAAAATGCAGCCGACCCAGATTATTCGCCACTGCGGGCGCTCGAACACGGCTTGCACGGTTTTGTTGGTTTTGTGGTGCTGCCGGTGTTTGCTTTTGCCAATGCAGGCCTGAGCTTAGAGGGTGTAGGGGTGGATCAGCTTTTACACCCGGTGCCACTGGGTATTGCAGCGGGCCTATTCATCGGCAAACAGTTAGGGGTATTCGGATTCTGCTGGCTGGCGATTAAATTGGGCTGGGCCAAGCTGCCCGATTCAGTCAACTGGGGTATGCTCTACGGCACAGCTTCGCTCTGTGGTATCGGTTTTACCATGAGCCTATTTATTGGCTCGCTGGCATTTGATGTCCCGGCAGAAGGTCCAATGCAGATCTTTGACGAGCGCCTGGGTATTATCATTGGTTCGCTGTTGGCTGGCCTGGTGGGGCACTTCATTTTGCGCCGCTCACTGCCGAGAAGGAGCGCCCTTAGAAAAGCGACAAACTGATTGACCGGCTTCGCTCGCCTGCCTAGAATACTTTCCACTTGCTACGTGTAAAGGTGTCCCGCTGGTCTCAGGCCAGCGTGATGAAACGGGAAGTTGGTGCAACCCCAACACTGCCCCCGCAACGGTAAACAAGAGTAGTCTGACAGGATCGCCACTGTGGTACGCCACGGGAAGGTTGTCAGACAGAGTGGTGTAAAGCCACTCGCTTGTGAGTCCGGAGACCGGCCTTAACACACTGCAAGCAAATCGCGGGGCGCGATTTGCTGCCTAGACTTTATGCTCTGCTCGCATTCTCGCGAGTACTGTTGTTTTTGTCTCTGCTCCATCGCTGCTCCGCTTACCCTAAATGCGCTCGGGTGAGAGTGCTTGTGGAGCTGCTCCTTTGAAATCATTGTTGATCTATATATATCAAGCCAGTCGCACAGTGCTGGCTCTGTTACCTCTCTGCGCTGTTGCGCCAAGTTATGCACAAGACGTTATCGAAGAGATTACTGTTACGGCCTCTCATTACCCGCTGGCCAGTAACCAAGCTGCAGCGGCTGTTAGTGTTATCGATCAGTACACCATAGAGAATCGCGCTGCGCTCTCTGTCGTTGACCTGCTCCGCGATGTTCCCGGTATGGCAGTGAGCCAATCCGGTGTGCTGGGCTCGATGAGTGATATCCGTGTGCGCGGTGCTGAGGCCAATCAGTTGTTGGTACTCATTGACGGCGTTGAAGCCAACGACCCCTCGCAGGATGACGGTCTCAACTGGGGCACGCTGAGTGCTGCAGATATAGAACGAATTGAGGTGATTCGCGGCTCGCAAAGTGCCCTCTACGGCAGCGATGCGATGGCGGGTGTAGTCAATATTATTACTCGCAGTAACAAATCGCCGGTTTCGGCGGGGTTTGTTGTTGAGCGCGGCGGCAATGCCACCTGGCAGCACGGTTTAAACGTGGGCTTTGCCAGCGAGCAGGTTGCGCTGCGTTTGGCAGCCAATAAACTCGACAGTGAAGGAGAGAATATTGCTCGCGAGGGGTCAGAAAGAGACGGTCACGACAATACCACGTTGAGTTTAAAGGGTAGTTGGCGCCCTAGCGAGCAGTGGCGAGCGAATTTCTCGGCGCGCAATAGTTCAGGAAGTAGCGAGTTTGATAAAAATGACAGCGCCACAGGCCTGATAGTTGACGCCCCTAGTTTCAGTGATTTTGATAACTCCCATTATGGACTGAGCGTAGATTATGAAAATAAAAATGGTCTCAGTCAGCGTGTTAAGTGGACAATTGCCGACAGCCAAAACAGCAACTATCCCAGCGCCAGTTACGACGGCAGCACCGCCGCAGAGAAGCAGCAATGGCAGTATTTTCTCTCTTACCAAAGTCAGACAGGGCGTGCCACGTTGCTGCTAGAGCGCGAAACCGAAGAGTTTGAGCGACGTGGTGTCGTTACCGAATTCTGGGGCTCGATTTTGGATCCCAATCAAGATCGCGAGCGCGAAACAGACAGTGTTGGTCTCGAGTTGCGCAAAACCTTTTTTGATCAACTAACTCTGGCGGCTAGTGGCCGTGTGGATGACAACAGCGAGTTTGATGACGGTGGCAGCGAGCGTTTTGAAGTGAGCTATCAGTTAAATGATCAGTGGCGTTTGCGCAGCAGTTATTCGACGGCTGAGAAAAATCCGACATTTTCTGAGCGCTACGGTTTTTACAGTAATTTTGTTGGCAACCCAGACCTTCAGCCTGAAAGCTCGGCGACATCAGAGCTGGGTTTAGATTGGCAGTCGCCGGATAATCGAGTCAGTGTCGACCTAACCGTTTTTGATAGCGCGCTCGAAGATGAAATTAACGGATTTGTTTACAACAGCGACCTGGGTGGTTTCAGTTCGGCCAATAAAGAAGGCGAGAGCCAGCGCCGGGGTGCGGAGTTGGGGTGGTCTTGGCAGCTCAACGAACTCTTAGCGCTAGACGGTAGCTACAGTTATATAGATTCGACTGAAGAGGCCGCTGAGGGTGAGCGAGACGAGTTGCGCCGACCCAACCATATCGCGTCACTGAGCTTGGACTGGCAGATTTCAGAGACACTCCAGAGCAGTATTAATTTACAACACAGCGGCACTCAGATCGATCAACATTTCTATGCTTCTGGGAGCCGTTATGTTGAACTCGACGCCTTCACGCTGGTGTCGATCAATGTAAACTACCGTGCGACAGACGAACTGGTGGTTTATGCCAAGGCGACGAATGCGGCGAATGTTAACTACGAAGAGGTATTTGGCTTCTCAACGCCAAGTCGCCAAATAGCCGTTGGTGTCCGTTACCAGTGGGCAGACTGACAACCCTGCAACACCGATTGGAGAGAGAGAATGAGCGATAAACACCAGAAGAAGATGGAAAAGCTCAAAGAGAGCGTCGATGCTTCTATTGCCGCAGCAGATACCGAGCGGGGTGTAATGATCGTCTTGACCGGCAACGGAAAAGGCAAGTCATCTTCCGCATTTGGCATGGTGATGCGCGCCTTAGGTTACGGCTATAAGGTTGGTGTGGTGCAGTTCATTAAGGGAGAGCAGCTCTCTGGAGAAGAACTCTATGTGCGCGAAAAATGTCCTGAAGTGACTTTTTACCAAATGGGCACAGGCTTTACTTGGGACACCCAGGATCGCAGTGGCGACATTGCCGCCGCCGAGCGCACCTGGGCGGTAGCTGCAGAGCTTTTGCAGGATCCTTCGGTACATTTGGTGGTGTTGGACGAACTCACCTACATGCTTAGCTTTAAGTATCTCGACCAGCAGACGGTTTTAGATGCATTGGCCAATCGGCCTGCAGAGCAGAGTGTTGTAGTGACAGGGCGCGGTGGTGGCAATGAGCTACAGGCCTTGGCAGACACGGTCAGTGAGCTCAAAGAGGTTAAGCACGCCTACAACAGCGGCATCAAGGCGCGCCGCGGTGTCGATTTCTAAATAATGTCTAGTGTTCGTCGGGTCGATCCCCGCTGGCTTGCGACGGCACTTGCAGTCGCGCTGCCGCTATTGTCTCTGTTTGCAATAACCGTTGGCAGCAGTGCGTTGAGTTGGCAGCAGTTGTGGCTGGCGGTCAACGGCGAGGCAGATCATATCGCTTCTATTCTTTGGCAGATTCGTCTGCCGCGAGTCCTGCTGGCGGCGGCAGTAGGTGCTGTTCTGGCGCTGTGTGGCGCCGTGATGCAAGGGCTTTTTCGCAACCCGCTGGCAGATCCTTCGCTGGTGGGTGTCTCCAGTGGTGCCTCAGTGGGTGCCAGTGTCGTCATTGTTTTCGCCGGGAGCTGGGCACCTGAATGGGTGGGCCTACCGCTCACTGCACTGGCCGCTTTTGTCGGTGGTCTGCTTGCGACGGCAGTTGTCTATCGTCTGGCTACTTCGACATCGGGCACCTCGGTGGCGACTATGTTGCTGGCTGGCATCGCGATCACAGCACTGGCGGGGGCGGCAGGGAGTTTGCTGAGTTACTTTGCCGATAACGCGACGTTGCGCCGTATTAGCTTGTGGCAAATGGGCAGTCTCAGCGGAGCGAGCTTTGATCGCGCCCTGTTAATGACGAGTTTGGCGGTTGTATTGGCTGTGGTATTGCCGCGCTTTGCTCAGTCGCTTAATGCTCTACTACTGGGTGAGTCTGAGGCGCGCCATCTCGGCGTGGCCGTGCAAAATCTCAAGCGCGGCCTGATAGTTTTAACAGCGCTGGGCGTGGGCAGTGCTGTTGCCAGTGCCGGTATCGTCGCTTTTGTCGGCCTAGTTGTGCCGCACATGGTGCGCATGTTGGCCGGCCCCGACCACCGTTACTTGCTGCCCTGCAGTGCGCTCGGCGGCGGATTGTTGCTGGTCGCGGCAGATACGTTGGCACGCACCGTAGTGGCTCCGGTTGAACTGCCAACGGGGATCATTACCGCGCTACTGGGGGCGCCATTTTTTGTTGCGCTGCTCTATCAACAGCGCACGCGGATCTAGTATGAGCTTGCAAGTCGTCAATTTATCGCTCTATGTCGCCGGCTTTGAGCTGCTGCGTGGCATTGATTTAGAGATTGCTTGTGGGCAAGTCACTGTGGTGGTCGGTCCCAACGGTGCTGGTAAATCGTCTCTGCTTAAAGTGCTTTGTGGCGAACTTGAAAGCAGCTCCGGAGAGGTGTTGCTAAATGATAAACCGCTCAATAGTTGGGGCGATATTGCCCGCGCGCGCCAACTGGCTGTTTTGCCGCAGCAGCTGGCGCTGGCTTTTCCTTTCAGTGCCGAAGAGGTGGTCGATTTAGGGCGCATACCTCATGCGAGCGGCGCACTGCGCGACAGAGAAATTGTTGGTGCAGCGCTGTCTCGATTAGATGCCAGTTATCTGCAGCGGCGCCCTTACACCTCTATGTCGGGCGGTGAGAAACAGCGCGTACAGTTGGCGCGAGTGGTAGCTCAGATATGGGAGCCGGTCGCTGAGGGAAACCGTGTGCTGCTGTTGGACGAACCGACCTCTGCCTTCGATCTGCAGCACCAGCAGATGACTCTGTCATTGGCGCGCAGCTTAGCCGCCGAGGGCGTGGCGGTATTGATGGTAGTACATGATCTCAACTTGGCCGCGTCGGTAGCCGATCAGTTGGTGGTGATGCGTGAGGGCACTGTAGCTGCACAGGGTGCGCCGTCAGAGGTATTGAGTGAAGAGCTTATCGACCAAGTTTTTAAAGTTGATTCCACTATTGTCAGCCACCCGCGCAGCGGTTTGCCGATGGTGGTGGTATGAGGGGTGCGAGTTGGTATCGGTGTGCGGTTTTAACTGCGCTGATCAGTACTGCTGCACAGGGGCTCGAGGCGCCGAGAAATATTGTCTCGCTGGCCCCGCATATCACTGAGATACTCTATGCGATTGGTGCAGGTGAACAGCTGGTGGGGGCAGATGAGTACAGTGATTACCCGGCTGCTGCGCTAGAGCTGCCCCGGGTCAGTAATTACGCCGGGGCCAATTACGAGCAAATAGTAGCACTACAGACCGATCTAGTGATTGGCTGGGAGAGTGGCAACGGAGAGAAAATGGTCGCGCCACTGCGGCAGTTGGGTATGCCGGTGGTGATGGTTGAGGCTCGCCAACTGGATGATATACCCGCTACAGTTGAGTATCTCTCTGCGCTGGTCGGTCGCCCTGAACAGGGGCAGAGTGTCGCCAATGAGCTCCGCCAGCGATTGACGACGCTGCGTAAACGCTACCGAGATAGCTCGCCTGTGCGGTATTTTTATCAAATATGGGATGAACCGTTGATTACCTACAACGGCGAGCATCTGATAAGCGCGGCACTGTCGGAGTGCGGCGGCGTCAACATCTTTGCCAGCGCTAAACCGCTCGTGCCCTATGTTAGCGCTGAAGCGGTATTGATGGCTGATCCGCAAGTTATGATCACTGCGGGCAGTGATCGCGAAGATATCGCCAGCTTAGCGCTCTGGGCGCAGTGGCCGACACTCTCGGCTGTGGCAGGCGATCATCGCTATGCTATTTCAGCAGATATTACGGCCCGTCATGGGCCGCGTTTTATCGATGGTGTCGAGCAGCTCTGTGAGCTACTCGACCGAGCCAGGCGCTAAGACTAAATGTCGTAACCGCGCTCATCGTGTGCGGTTAAGTCGAGCCCGATGGTCTCCTCTTCATCATCCACTCGCAGTCCCAGCAAGCTATCGACCAGCTTCAGCAGCCCGTAACTGATTATCGCAGTGTAAAGGAACGTGGAGCCTATTCCGATCAGCTGTACGGTGACTTGTGAGCCCATGGTCATGCCCTCGGCATAACCGCCACCACTGAACATGCCGAGCTGGTCGGAGGCAAAAATGCCGGCAAAAAAAGTGCCGAGAATGCCGCCCACACCGTGTACCGGAAAGACATCGAGCGAGTCATCAATATGCCAGCGCTGCTTAATTAGCTGTGTGGCGTAGTAACAAATAATCCCTGCGCTAAAGCCGATCACTAGCGCTCCACCAGGGCCGACAAAGCCAGAGGCGGGGGTGATCGTGCCAAGGCCGGCAACCATGCCGGTCACTGCTCCGAGCACAGAAGGTTTGCCGTATTTCACCCACTCCATCATCATCCACGCCAACACACCGGCAGCAGCAGAGATGTGCGTAACCAGCATGGCCATTGCGGCGCTGCCGTCAGCAGCTAAAGCTGATCCGGCGTTAAATCCAAACCAACCCACCCACAACATACCAGCACCGGTTACTGTCATAGTCAGGTTGTGCGGCATCATCGCTTGACCGGGGAAGCCTTTGCGATTGCCTAAGACGAGGGCTGCTACCAGTGCGCCAACCCCCGCAGTGATATGTACGACGGTGCCCCCCGCGTAGTCGAGAAGACCCATTTGCCCTAGCCAGCCGCCCCCCCACACCCAGTGGGTTATGGGAAGATAGACCAGGACCAGCCACGCTGCACAAAATAGCAGCATGGCTGAAAAGCGCATGCGCTCGGCGAATGCGCCGACCATCAGCGCCGGGGTGATGATGGCAAAAGTCATTTGGAACATGGCAAACAGCGACTCGGGAATAGTACCGCTGGCGCTGTCGACGCTGATGTTGGCAAGCATCATATTGTCTAAGTTGCCAATCCAATTGTTGAGTGTGCCACCGTCACCGAAAGCGAGAGAGTAGCCACCGATCAGCCAGATGAGTGACATTACTGCCGCGATAGTAAAGCACTGCATTAACACTGAAAGGACGTTTTTGGAGCGCACCAGGCCACCGTAAAAAAGTGCTAAGCCAGGTAGCGTCATAAATAACACAAGAGCGGTTGCGGTGAGAATCCACGCGGTGTCGGCGCCGTCAAAGCTGGCTGCCGAGGCGGAGAGTGGCAGTGCACCTAGCACTGCGACAGTCACGCCGCGCAGTAGTGATCGAATCATCGTTGAGTTCATGGTTAACTCCCAGGTAGTTAGCTCCGCCCTCTCGTTATGAATGAGCGAAAAAAAGCCAATAGCGATGCCGAGCAGTGACGCTAAGCTCAAAGTAAGCGCACAAAAATGGCGCATAAAAATGCACCATAGCGGTGCAAGTGCGCGCTATTGTGGTTTTGATAGGCCAGTTGTCGACTATTTGGCGGCGTATCATCTTATCGATTAAAAGAAGTGCAAATCACGTGCCAGCTTTGTACTTTAGCCTGACCGGCTGCTTTTTGGCGCGCAGCTGGTTATGGATTGTGATCAGCGACACAACGCAGTAATCTTGATAAAGATGATCAACGCCCACTGTGTCAGGAGAGAGCTATGGAAAGAGAGGTGCTAGAAAGCGAGTTGCGCGATTTGCGGGCCAAGTTAGATGCGGAGTTAGATCGCGCAAGTGGTCGTCACGACCCTTTTGGCCACATGTTGCAGCAGTTAGCAGGGCAGGCTGACCCCACAGTGCCCGAGTCGGTCGATCAGCAGCTGCTGGATGCTCTGCGCGAGGCCGTTGCCGAACAGAGCTTAGATCATCCGCAGTTAACGGCGGTGGCGAGACAGCTTCTAGATATCCTCTCGCGGATGGGGATCTAAGTACTATGCAGGCAGATGCTGTTTCCGCTTCACGCTGGCACATGTTTACGCTGTTTAAATATGCCATTTACGCCATTTTAATCGTCAATATTGGACTGTTTTTGTTTGATGATTGGGCGGCAGCGCAAGCCGCATATGGGGAAGATTTTGGCGATATGTCGTTGATTGCCCTGTTCCCCTCCACTATTGATACCGCGGCTTGGGTGCTATTACTGCTTTTATTTGAGCTGGAGACGTGGGTGATTAGCGACCAGACTCTAGCCGATAAGCGCGTCCAGTACACGCTCTCATTGGGGCGTTTGTTGGCGGGTTCGGTGATTGTTTACTCGCTGTACGGCTACTGGTTAATTGTGTTGCAGAGCTACGCACTGAGCCCGTTGGCTGACTCTGCCGCGCTCTGCGACATGGCTGCGCGGGGATACCAGTTGGTTGAATCGCTAGGTGAATATGCCCCGATCAGCGCACAGCAGTGCCAACAATACGCGTCAACAGACTGGCTGGTACACCATCAGCAGCTGGCTATGGGGCCTGCGGATAGCTGGCAGTTGGCGCAGCGGCTGGCATGGTTAGATGTGGTTAACGCCACCGTTTGGGTTTTGGTGGTGATTGTTCTTGAGGCCGATGTTTGGCTGCAGTTGCGCGGTCGTTTCGAGGGACTGCTGATGCTGTTAAGCCGTTATGTTAAAGCGGTGCTTTACGCTGTATTGGCGGTTGCCGTTTTCGCTTGGCTGTTTATGGCTGACTGGTTGTCTGCTTGGGATGCGGCTATCTGGCTTATCGCCTTTGTCTTTATTGAAATGAACATTCTGCAGTGGAATGCAGAGACCAGCGAGCAGGCAGACGCTTAAGCCCGCTTCTCAACCACCGCTAAAATTAACTTGGATATACAGGTGAGTTTGCCGCGCTCGTCTTCTATGCGAGTCTCCCAGACCTGCGAGGTGCGGCCGAGGTGAATGGGCCGCGCCGTGCCGGTGACAATGCCGGTGCTGACTGAGCGAATATGGGTTGCTGAGACCTCTTGTCCATACACCTGAAAGCGCTCCGGATCGACACAACAGTAACCGGCTGAGCTGCCCAGTGTTTCAGCCAAGACAACATTGGCGCCGCCGTGAATGACGCCGTAGGGTTGGTGGGTGCGGTGGTCAGCGGGCATGGTGCCGCGCAGGAAATCCTCCCCCACTTCGGTGATTTCAATGCCTATCTGCCCGATGATGGTGTCGCGTTTGCTGATCGCGTTAAGCATCTCGGCAGTCGGTGTCTGATGCCAGATAGTACTCATCTTCATCCCCTTAATTTTTTAACGGTTTGTATTTGATGCGTTGCGGTTGGCTGTCGTTGCCCCGCCGTTTGATCAGATCTTCATGGTAGTCGGTGAAGTTGCCTTCGTGTAAGACCACTTCGCTGTTGCCCTCAAAAGCAATGATATGAGTGGCAACGCGATCCAAGAACCAGCGGTCGTGCGAAATCACCAAGACACAGCCTGGGAATGCCAAAACCGCCTCTTCTAGTGCGCGCAGGGTCTCGACATCGAGATCATTAGACGGCTCATCGAGTAGCAGCACGTTGGCCCCCTGCTTGAGAGTATTGGCTAGATGCAGGCGCCCGCGCTCACCGCCAGAGAGGTCGCCGACTCTTTTCTGTTGGTCCGAACCTTTAAAGTTGAAACGGCCGATATAGGCGCGCGAGGAGACTTCGTAGCCACCAATTTTGATTAAGTCAGCGCCGTCGGATACTGCTTCCCAGACACTTTTGCTGTCATCTAAGGAGTCGCGGCTCTGGTCGACCACCGCCAGCTTGACGGTCTCACCGAGTACAACACTGCCTGAGTCTGGAGTCTCAGTACCGCTGATCAGCTTAAACAGCGTCGATTTGCCCGCGCCGTTGCCACCGATAATACCGACAATAGCGCCTTTGGGAATCGACAGTGACAAGTCGTCGATCAACAGTCGGTCATTGAAACCTTTACTGACACCCTCGAGCTCAATGACTTTGTCGCCGAGTCGTTCGCCCGGGGGAATATAAATTTCATTGGTTTCGTTGCGCGCCTGAAACTCGCGAGATTGCATCTCTTCAAAGCGCGCGAGCCGCGCCTTACTCTTAGCTTGGCGGCCTTTGGGATTTTGGCGCACCCACTCGAGCTCTTCTTTCATTGATTTAACGTGTGCAGACTCTTCGCGCGACTCTTGCTCTAAACGTTTCTCTTTGGTTTCTAGCCAAGTGGTGTAATTGCCCTCGTAGGGAATGCCGTGGCCGCGGTCGAGCTCGAGAATCCAACCGGCAACGTTGTCGAGGAAGTAGCGGTCGTGCGTGACAGCAACCACGGTGCCTGAGAACCCTTCGAGGAATTTCTCCAGCCAGTAGACTGATTCGGCATCCAAGTGGTTGGTCGGTTCGTCGAGCAAGATCATATCGGGGCGCGAAAGCAGCAGGCGACACAGTGCTACCCGGCGGCGTTCACCTCCAGAGAGTTTAGTGACATCAGCATCCCACGGCGGCAGCCGCAGTGAGTCGGCAGCGACCTCCAGTGTATGGTCGAGATTGTGCGCGTCCCACGCCTCGATTACGGCCTCGAGGCGCTCCTGTTTTTTGGCCAGGGCATCAAAGTCAGCATCGGGATCGGCATAGTCGACAAAAACCTGCTCGAGGCCAGCGAGTGCATCGACAGCCTCACGAACACCGTCTTCAACATTGCCGCGGACATCTTTTTGCGGATCTAACTGTGGCTCTTGGGGGAGGTAGCCGACTTTAATGTCGGGCATAGGCCGAGCTTCACCTTGGATGTCGGTATCCAGCCCAGCCATAATTTTTAACAGTGTTGATTTGCCCGAGCCGTTGAGGCCAAGCACGCCAATTTTTGCGCCGGGGAAAAATGACAGAGAGATGTCTTTAAGAATTTGGCGTTTGGGCGGGACAATTTTGCCGACGCGATTCATAGAGTAGACATATTGGGCCATACAAGTTCTCACTGTTTAAAATAGTTTATTGCGCCATTGCGGCGATGTTGTGCGTGGATTGTAAACTAATGTGGAGGCGCAGTAGAGTCCCGCACTGAGGCGGTTATGTCACAACAATAACGCGCACGGCATCGAGTCGCAGCTGCAGGCGCGGCAGCAAATCGGCCAATGTTTTTCTCTCTAGTTCGAGCGCGGCCAGCTCGCTACTATCAACTAGAGGGTTGCGCTCGGCGAGTGTCTGCAATCGATCCAGCTCAAGAGTTATTTGCTGTTCTGCTTTTACCGCTGCGGCAGCGACGAGTTTTTCCGACTCGGCCTTGGCAGTCTGCTCGCCCAATTCAATCAGTTTGCGCAACTCGTGCTGTTTGGTTTTTGCGGCTTGGGTGGCCAGGCGTCGGCCCACCGGCTTGCACAGCTGGCTAAGAATCTCTGGTTTGAGTGGCCCGGCTAAATTGCGCCCCTCTTCATCAAAAAGCCATCGCGAGGCGGTGGGTGCGAGATAACGACTACCGGGTTGCGGCGCCTCGAGTAGGTAACAGAGTTCGACTAAAATGGTACCGGCGGCGATGCCTATTTTGCTCAGCGGGCGACCATCGAGAGTCGCCAAAGCGGTGTTACCGCGGCTGCTGCGCAGCAGTTGCTCATTAGCTGCGAGTACCATCGGGTGGTCCCAGGTTAAAAACAGTTGTTCCTCTCGCTGCAAGGCGGTAGCGCGATCAAATGTAACGGTGGCGCCACCTTCATCTAAGTGCGGAAACGGCTCGGCCATCTCACTGCTCGGGTGTAGCACCCAGCTGTGCTCGTCAACCGCTTCGCGCTCGACACCCCACGCGTCTACAAGAGTCGCCATGAAGTCGCGCAAGGTTGATTGACCCTCGGATTCAACCAGCATTTCAGCGATCTCGTTGGCTTCGGGTTGCCGGCAGCTGTTGCGCTCCAACAGTCTGTCGCGACCTGCGCTGAGTGTTTTTTTGAGCTGCTGATGGTCGGCGGCCGCAGCGACAATTAGTGCGTCGAACTCACTGCTGGTCGCTTTGTAGAGCTCGATCTGGTCGACATATTGGCGGTAGAGAGGCTCGGCTGCGGGGCTGTGCTGCTCGATAGCATCTGCCGCTTCGTGGTGCCAGCGCAGTAATTTGTGCTGGGCTGAATTGGCTAGCAGTGGCAGATGGATCTCCACAGTGTGCTGTTGACCGATGCGATCGAGACGGCCAATGCGCTGCTCGAGTAGATCGGGATTGGCGGGTAGATCAAGTAGCACCAGGTGGTGGGCAAATTGAAAGTTGCGTCCTTCACTACCGATCTCTGAGCAGATCAATAGAGGGCAGTCGGGTTCGTCAGCAAACATGGCGGCACTGCGGTCGCGCTCGACAACACTCATCTCCGGGTGGAATACAGCCGCCAGTATGCCGCGCTTGATGCGCAGATAATCGACAAGATCTAGAGCGCTTTCGGCACAGTGAATAATTACTAGTAGTTTTTCACCCGATAACTCTTTGAGTTTGTTGAGCAGCCAGGCTACGCGTGGATCTATCCGTGTCCAATCGTTGCCGCCGCTGTTGCGATAATGCTGTTCAGGTGTGGGGCTAGCGAGGTTGGCGGCTGAGTATTGCGCAGGTGGCGGCAGTAGATGTGGATGCGCGCGACGCTTGGCAAAACCCCCGACCGCAGAGCGGCTATTGCGGTAGAGCACGCGACCTGTGCCGTGGTAGTCGAGCAGTGCGGCACAGAGTGCTCTGCGCAAAAGGGGGTCTTCGCGATTGGTCTGCTGCTGTGCTAACAGCTGTTGCTCATTTTTACTCAGTAGCGGTTGTAAAAAATCTAATAAGCCAGTGTTCAATTGTGCGCCGCTATCGATTTCATCCAGCACTTGGGCGAGCGGCAGAAGTTGTTGCTGCTCATTGCTGTACTGATCAAGGGAGTGAAAACGATCGGGGTCGAGCAGGCGCAGACGGGCGAAATGGCTTTCGATGCCGAGCTGCTGGGGTGTCGCAGTGAGCAGTAACAAGCCGTCGGTAGCGCTGCTCAGCGCCTCTACTGCTCGGTACTGGGCACTGACCAAGTCAGGCTGTGAATGCCACTGCAGGTGGTGGGCCTCGTCGACCACGACCAGATCCCAGCCAGCTTGCACGGCGAGGCTCTGCCAGTGGGGGTCGCAGATAAGGTCTTGCGAACAGATAGCTAGTTGGCACTGTTCAAAGGGGTTGAGGCTCTGCTCTTCGCCGAGTTCTATCAGACGCTCGTTATCGAGTAGAGTCGGCTCTAGGTGAAAGCGCCGGCGCAACTCGACCAACCACTGGTGCACCAGTGGTTCGGGTACTAACACCAGAACCCGTTCAGCGCGGCCGTTGAGTTTTTGGCTGTTGATGATCGCGCCGGCTTCGATGGTTTTGCCCAGCCCTACTTCATCTGCCAAAAGCACCCGCGGACGGTGGCGATTAGCGACTTGATGGATGATATAGAGTTGATGCGGAAGCAGTGCAATACGGCCGCTACTGAGCCCGCGCAGCGGATCGGCGGTCTGTTGCTGCGCCGCTTGGCGTGCGCTGCGGCGCAGCTCAAACCAGTGGCCACTGTCGAACTGGCCGCTAAAGAGTCGCAATTTAGGGCGGTGCAGGGGCATGTAGGGATCTATCCAGCCCTCTGGGACAACACTTTCACCGTTGTTGTTAGTCGCCCGATAAAACAGCAGCCCGCTGTCATCGATCGCCTCAATTACCTCTGCGCTTTGCAGAGTTTGCTGTGGATCAGCGCCGGGGTAAAACTGAATAGTGTCGCCGGCAGAAAAACTGATCCGCACCAGTGGTGCCGAGTTGAGTGCATAGCAGCGACTCTCTTCACTTTGAGCAAATAGCAAGGTAACTGTGCGCGGGTCGCTATCGATCAATGTCGCGAGACCGAGCTCGAGCTCCGCCTCATTGATCCAGCGCTGGCCGGGAGTAGGTGTCGCAGAGCTGTCGCTGGCGGATGTAGATTGCATAGTTACGCCGTATCGGTCAATGAGACGAACATCTTAAGCGGCACACAATAAAATGCCAGCGATACAGGGAATTTTGTTGTTTTTATACAAACAAAAGCCCCGCATAGCGGGGCTGTTACATCGGTCAAAGAGCTTAGTCGCGCTCTTCGCGATACTTGTCGCGACGCTCTGCGCGCATGGCGCGATGGTGCTCTTCAGCTTCTTCCTTTGAAACTCTGCCGTCACTATCGGCATCCATATCAGCAAAACGCTGGTTCATTTTAGCGGTCATAGCGGCTACTCCTGCGGCGTGCTCGGCGCTGCTGATATAGCCGTCACTGTCACTGTCGACGCGCTCAAACATGCCGCGGTCTGGCCCGCGGTGGCTTTTTTTGTCCGCCAAGGCTGGGCTAGCTGCCAGAGTTGTGATGGCACAAGCCAACACTGTTATACCGAATTTTTGGGTCAATGATAGGGGTTGTCTGTTCATAGTGGTGCTCCTGTTTATGTCGCAGTTGTGTAGCTGTTATGAGCGGTTTATTGCTCGTTCACAACATCTATAACGCAGCTGGGCTGGCAAGGTTGACGAACAGCGGCTTTATTTTTGTGCCTCATTCCCTGTGCCATTGGTATTCAATGCCGATGGCTGCATTGGGGGCAATATCACTATTGGGCTGACGCAGTTTAAAGCTAAACGGCAGAGCGGGCAGGGCAACACTGCCAAAGGGCAGGTTAGGGTTGATAAAGCGCTCGGGGCTGCGCCCATCGAACTCAGCAACTGGGGCAAACGGTGAGCGACTCTGTTCCACTACTCGTCCCTGGTCATCTATCTGCCAGGTTATCCGGCCCGCTTCAAAAGGTTCTAGTGCGAAAGGGGCATCGGCACTGTGGCGATTGCGCAATAGACGGTCGTAAAGCCGGTAGAACGGTTCGCCGGCGCGCGGCTGCATATCGTAAAAGCTGCTGGCGGCTTTGAACTGTTGCCGGCTATTACCGGGCAGTAGCTCGTTAATGATGGTGTAGCCGTAGCGCAGTGGGCGGTCCTGGTAGGTCACAGTTTCAACTGAAGGAGCGGCTGAACTGCCACAGAGCTCGCTGTATTGGTCGCGCAGCTCGCTGGGGAAATAGTCGGCCCGGCGCAAAAAACAGGCAGTTTCGATATAGCGCTGTTTGAGTAACGGCTGCTGTTCGGGCTCAAACTGATAAGAGCGCCAGCCATTGTCATCTTGTTTTAGCTCGCCCTCCAACCCGGGTAGAGAGAACTCTTGCGCAGTGCTATCTAGCAGTAGCAAAAAACCTTTGCCGGGACCATTTTGTGAGGGTTCATTTTGGCTCCACAGATATTCGGCGTTGTAGTACCACGCTAAAAGACCGGAGCGGTAGTTAATCGTAGTGGCCTTAAACGACGGTTCAGTGCGTCCTTCTTCTGGATAAAATAGCAGTCCAGGCTTAGTCAGGCTGGCATCGTAGTTGAGTGCCGGCGCAAAGTCGGCGTAGGGATCGCGATATTCGAGCAAAAGATAGTGCGGTACAGTCAGGCGGTGTTGGCCGCCGGAGAGGCTAAACGCATTGTTTATCCAGCCACTCTCTGCTGCTAGCGCGTTAGGTTTTTCAAAATTTTCAAAATATTGGATCGCATCAACGCGAATATTGTCGATCAGAGCGCCATCATTTACTGCAGCCCCATCGGTAAAGTAGTGCCAGCGCAGGCGTACAGCTCGTCCTCTCCATGCCTCTAGATCGAACTCGGCAGTGATCCAGACTGGCTCAGTACAGAGATCGAGTTGTTCGGTGTCGATCTGCTCGGCGTTACTGGGCTGCTCTGCGCTGAGATCACAGCCGGGGTTGCTCTCAACTCGTCCATCACCATCCAAGTCCCCTGAGCGACCGGTTAGCCCGGGTAGTGAGCCGCTGCCCTCATGGCCCTGCTTAGAGGGCATTACTGAGTCTGGTCGACTGTCACTGCGGTCGATGGGCAGTAGTCGGGTAAACGGCTCGCCGGCTGCGGCAGCCTCTATGTAGAGATAGTCCCAATCGGCTTCAATATCAAACCAGGCATCAAAACGCAGCGTCAACGGCGCACTGCTTGCGCTCTGGCCCGTGAAATCAAACTCGCGGGTTAAACTGCGTTGCAGATCGTTGCCTTGGCCGCTGTAGGCCGCTTGTGAGCCATGGCTTGGCGCGAGAGGGCCGAGATTAAGCTCGCGGATTTTGGGCGGCAAAATTACCATGGTGGCAGCACAGCTCTCACTAGCAAGGGCGTTGGGCAGATTCATCACATGCTGCTCAACGGCACCTTGCTGGGCACCACCAAATTGGGGTGGGCGAACAACACACGGCTCTAGCCAGCCGAGCATCATTCGCGACCAGCTGCTCAGTGCTTGGGGTTGCGGCGAGCTGGTTGAGGACATCAGATCCCAGCTGGCAGTGGAATTATTGGTGCGCGACGCGTAGAGATCGGGCAGGCCGATGGAGTGGCCAAATTCGTGTATGAAGGTAGAGGCGTCTGTGTATTCGGACTGCATATTGTAGTCGTAGAGCCAGAGAGTCTCTGATAACGGTACACCACCGCGCTGATGTTGGCGGCCGTCAATTGTAGGGCCAAAGGCGAGATTCTCCGTGATAGAGCTTCGATGTGGCCAGACCCGATTGGCGCAAGCTAACTCTGCGGGGCTGAGTGTGTCGAAAACTGTCTCATCTTGCCGACTGGTAAAGCGATCGGCAAGTTTGTACAAGCCGTGGCATGAGGACTGCGCTTTGCCGGCATAGACAACAATTAAGTGGTCGAGGTAGCCATCCGCTTCGTTGCGGTTGCCATCACCATCAAAATCGGTGGGATCCCAAATATCGTGCTGCTGCCAGTCGTAGTCGGGTTGTGCGGCGAATGCGGCCTGTATGGCAGCGCTTACCATGCGGCTAGGCTTGCTGTCGTTGCGCCAGCTGCCGTCACTATTGCGCAGCGGTCGACCAAACTCGGCGAGCGATTGCGGTAGCTCTACCACTGGCAGCACTCGGCCATCGATGTGGTAGCGCCCCTGTGATTGCTGCAGATAGTAGTGTGGAAGTGTGCCCGGTAAGTAGTGGCCGCTGTCATCGCGGCCAAACAGGGCGTGCTGGAAATAGTCGCGGTTGAGATTTTCTGCCCCTAACTCACCAGAGTAGCGATCGAAGCTGACATCGGAAAAAGCGACAGGAAGTACCAATAGCTGATGGGGGCGCTCGGCCTTAGCGCGTACCGGGGAGATCTTATCGGTGGCAATTTGTATGTGGCCGAGTTGATCAAACTGGCCATTGGCGAGCTGTTCGACCATGGTTGCCGCAGCGCTATTTTGGGCTGTCAGAGCAGAGTCGGTATGGCTGGGTTGCGAACAGCCAGCGCCAGTTAAAAGAGTGCCAAAAAACACGGCGCTGAGGGCGAAACGTTGGATATTTGGCATGGTTCTCTCGGGTTTTTGCTGTTGGTCGGGGTAACGCTGTTCTATCATAGCGCCTTCGCGCAGGCCTGTGAGAGGTTGGCGCATTAAAAGGTAATAATACATTGCAGGAACAGCTGAAAAAATTGGCGCGGCAGACCATGCCGTTTGGGCGATATGCTGGGCGCATACTGATCGACCTTCCCGAAGAGTATCTGCTCTGGTTTCGCCGCCAAGGGTTTCCGTGCGGCGAGCTTGGGATGCTGTTGGAGTTGGCGCTGGAGATCCACAGCAACGGCCAGCGCCGTCTGTTAGACCCGCTGCGCACCGCAGGCAGCCAGCCGCAGTTTGGTGAGGATGACAGTCGTGATTGAGCTGCGTGGCGGCGAGTTGCGCCGCGGAGCTAAGTTGCTCTTCAGCGGCGCTGATGTGCGTATCCATGCCGACCATAAAGTCGGTCTGATTGGCCCCAACGGTTGCGGTAAAAGTTCGCTGTTTAAGTTGTTGTGTGGACAGCTAAGTTTAGATGCTGGCGAATTGTCGATGCCCAGCAGTTGGCGCGTCGCCCATATGGAGCAGGAGGTGTTGGGCGCAGAGCGCAGCGCGCTGGAGTATCTGTTGGATGGCGATGTCGAGCTGCGCGCAGCAGAAGTTGAGATCACCCGCGCCAGCGAGTGCGGCGATGATAACGCCCTCGCGCAAGCCTATCAGCGGCTCGACGAGCTGGATGGATACACCGCTGCCAACCGCGCCGAACAACTGCTCGACGGGCTGGGTTTTGCCGCAGGTGACGGGGCTCGCGCGGTGGATGAGTTTTCCGGTGGTTGGCAGATCCGGCTCAATTTGGCGCGTGCGTTGATTGCGCGCTCAGATCTACTGCTGCTCGATGAGCCGACAAACCACTTGGATCTCGACGCCACGCTGTGGCTCGAGCGCTGGTTGCAGCGCTACCCAGGCACCTTGGTGATTATCTCGCACGATCGCGATTTCCTCGATGCGATAGTCAACCGCGTGGTGCGTATAGAAGGGGGCGATATTGTCACCTACGGGGGCAACTACAGTGCCTACGAGAGGATCCGCGCAGAGCGGCTGGCTCTACAAGCGGCTATGGCCGAGAAGCAGCGGGTGCGGCGCAGCGAAGTCGAAGCGTTTGTCGCTCGCTTTCGTTACAAAGCGAGCAAAGCCCGCCAGGCCCAGAGCCGTTTGAAAGAGCTGGCGCGCATGGATGAGATAGCCGCTGCGCATGTTGATTCGCCGTTTAGTTTCCGCTTTCCCGACAGCCCAGCGGGTAACGGTGCACTGCTGGGTTTGAGTGAAGCACAGCTCGGTTACCCGGGCCGGGCAGTTTTGCATAAAGTGAATATTGAGTTGCAGCCCGGTGCCCGCATCGGCCTGCTCGGCCCCAATGGCGCCGGTAAAAGTACCTTAGTTAAAAGTCTCACGGCAGAATTGGAGCTGCTCTCGGGCGAGCGTGTTGAGGGGCAGCGATTGCGAGTCGGCTACTTTGCTCAGCAGCAGTTAGAGGCACTCGATCTCGCCGCCTCGCCGCTGCTGCATCTACAGCGTTTGCACAGTGGCGAGGGCGCTGCGGTCAGCGATCAAAAATTGCGCGATTTTCTCGGCGGCTTCGATTTTCGCGGCGACCCTGTCGATGCCCCAGTGGCAGATTTTTCTGGGGGCGAAAAAGCCCGTTTAGCGCTGGCGCTGATTATTTGGCAGCGCCCTAACCTGTTGCTATTAGATGAGCCGACCAACCATTTGGATATCGATATGCGCCAGGCTCTAGCTGAAGCGATTAACGCCTATGAGGGGGCGCTAGTGCTGATTTCGCACGATCGCCATCTGCTGCGCAATAGCGTCGACGATTTCTTGTTGGTCTGCGATGGTGGCGTAGAGTCCTTTGCCGGCGATTTGACCGACTACCAGAATCGGCTCGTTGAGCCGTCTGGTTTACAGCAAGCGACACAGCAAGAAGCTGCAGCTGGCGCGCCGACTTCGATGGATAGGCGCGCCGATCGCCAAGCGGCCGCCCAGCAGCGCGCCAAGCTGGCACCTCTGCGCAAAAAGCAGCAGACATTAGAGCGCGAAATGCAGCGTCTCCAACAGCAGCTTGCCGATATAGAGCAGTGGCTGGCAGCGCCTGAAGCTTACGATGAGCAGAATAAGGCGCAACTTAAAGAGCAGCTGGCTGGGCAAGGTGCTCTGCGCGCCGAGCTGGAGAGTGCTGAAGAGGCGTGGTTTGAAATTGCAACTATATTGGAAGATGGCTAGCTGATAGTGGCACCCCTTGTTACTATCGCGCTAGGTCACAAAAAGCGGCTACTATTGATAGCTGTAGCATGAGGAGAAATTATGTTTGGTCGCAGCCAAGCGGATGGGAAAAATAGTGCCGATCCGCAATCTAAAACGGTAGGTGAAGAAAATATGCGCAAAGATAACATACAGGTTAACAACGGAGCTCGTTCAATGATTGGAACTAAAGTAGTGATTAAAGGCGATATCTTCAGTGAAGAGGATCTCACCATCGAGGGCCAGGTAGAGGGTACGGTCACCGCTAAAAACAACGAAGTGCATATAGGCAGTGCTGGCAAGCTTAAAGCCACCATACAAGCCAAAAATGTTCGTGTTGAAGGCACGCTCAGTGGAGAGATTCGCTGCTCGGAGGCCGCTGTAATTGCCGCCTCAGCCAATGTGCAGGGCAATATTTCCGCCCCGCGCGTTATCCTTGAAGATGGCGCCAAATTTAAAGGTACTATCGATATGGAGGGGGCTGAGAAACCTGCGCCAGCTGCGTCGGTTAAACCAGCAGAGCCTGCAGCGACTAAAGTGGGCGCGTAATTATCCGTTGGTTTAACACCCTCGGGAGTGAGTGATGTTGCGCGACCAAATTGCTCGCTGGCTTTCACCGGCCTCGCCCGAGGCCGACCAGCGCTCTGTCGAGCCCCAGCCGTTGGACGATATCAGCACTGCATTGATGGCGGATGTGCTCTCCCGTGTGCCGGCGAAAAGAGCGTTAGTGATTCTTGATTGTGGGGTTGGCATGGCAAGTACGGTCAATTTCTTTAGCCATTTTGATTGCCGTATAGCCTTTGTCGACCTGCTCGCTGTGCAGCAAACCATAGAGCAAAGCGAGGCTCAACTGCGCGAAAGTGAAGAGGGTTTCGTCTCCTTTTCAAAACAGCAGCTGGTCGGGCTTTATGACGATGCACTGGCGAGTTATGGCCTGCAATGTATCGATATCTGTCTGTTCTGGGATCTGCCCAATTATCTGCCCGCCGAATACTTTCACGCTCTAATGGAGTCTTTGCGACCGCGGTTACATGAACATACACTTGGCCACTTAATTGGTGCATACAATGCACGCAGCAGTGTAACCACTGCCTGTTATGGGCTTAAGGATCTGACGACTTTGTCACAAGCGCACCCACGACAAGCGATTGGACAGAGGTTTCATGCTTACAAGCAGGGTGAAATTGTCCAGCTGTTGCGCCCAATGGCGGTCGACAGAAGCCGCTTGTTGGGTGAAGGTAGGGTTGAATATCTACTTAAGTACCATGCCCCGTCAGAGCTTAACGGTTAGCCGCTGACCGGCTGCTCAAATCCCAGCTCGGCCAGTTCAATGCCGCGGCGGAAATCTTCCATGTGTTTGCCCATCCACAGCTGAGCCTGATCGGGGTCGTTTTGCTCGATGGCCTCAAGCACGTGGCGATGAGCCACGACAATACGGGACCCCGGTGACAGCGCGCGGATTACCGCCCCCCAAGCGGGGTAGAAGAGATCGTTGAGTGGTGCCCGAGCCTGTAGCAGAGCGTGGTTGTGGGTCGCTTGGGCGACGCGGTTGTGAAATTCTAGCTCACAAGCGAGTAGTTTTTCATGGTCGGCTGGGCCAGCTTCGGCGGCTTCACAGGTGCGCAGCCAGAGTGCCCGCAGTTGGTGTTTTTCCTCTTCGCTGGCGTTGGCACAAGCGAGCCTGGCGGCGAGTGGCTCGAGCCCCATCGCCACCTCCCATAACTCTCTAAAGGTGACTTTGTGCATCAGCATCGCCGAGCTCACCGAGCGGCCGATCTGCTCGGTCTGCGGCAGGGTGACGACAAGCCGTTTGCGATCGGCGCGGCCAATCAAGCCGCCGTGTTCTAGCAGCCGAATGGCCTCGCGCAGCGTTGATCGGGTAACGCCAAATTGCTCGGCCAGCTCGGTCTCGGTGGGCAGCAGGTCGCCAGCGGCCAGCTCACCACTGGTAATGGCGGCGCGTATCTTCTCGCTAACGACGCGGTAGGCGGGGTGGCGGTCGAGTTTTTGAAAGCTTTGCGGTTGGGTCATAGCGGCGGAGCCTGGCTAAATCAATGTTTAGAGGGTCAGCTTACCCTAAATGATCGTTCTAGAGAATATTGACGTATTGTCGGACAATGTGTCAATATCTCAAAAGTTGGCCATCAGCCAAGCCTTCGCCTTAAGCGATGGTGTCACCGAATAACTGCACAAAACTGTGTTGTCCCCAATCATTAAAGAGAGATGATTATGTCGACTGAAGTTGCTAACGCTGCTGAAACCAATGCTCCGCTGCGGTTTGTTACCGCCGCCTCACTGTTTGATGGCCACGATGCCGCCATTAATGTGATGCGACGCCTGATTCAAGCTCAGGGCACAGAGGTAGTCCACTTGGGCCACAACCGCAGTGTCGACGATGTGGTGCGCGCCGCTATTCAAGAGGATGCCGATGCGATTGCTATGAGCTCTTATCAGGGCGGCCATGTCGAATATTTAAAGTATATGTTGGAGCTGCTTAAGAGCCACAATGCTGAGCATATTCAGGTGTTTGCTGGTGGCGGTGGCACTATTACCTTGGAGGAAATTGACGAGTTGCAAGCGGCAGGTGTCAATCGCATCTACCATCCCACAGACGGCATGAAGCTGGGGCTTGAGGGGATGATTGTCGATTTGGTCGACCGCGCCGGTCAACAGCGCGTCAACACCGCATTGCCCAGTGCTGTCGATATCAATGATGAAATTGCCATCGCCCAGACTATTTCCGCAATTGAAGAGGGTGTCATTGATGCCCAGCAGTTAGCTGAGCTCAAGCAGCAGTGGCAGCAGGCGGCCGGTGCTACGCCAGTCGTAGGGATTACCGGCACTGGTGGCGCCGGCAAGAGCAGTTCTGTGGATGAGTTATTGGGGCGCTTTTTGCAGCATCGCCCAGATATGCGCATTGCGGTGTTGGCGGTTGACCCCACTCGCCGACGCACTGGCGGTGCGCTACTTGGCGACCGCATCCGCATGAACAGCTTGAGCGCTAAAAACATCTATATGCGTTCGATGGCGACACGCCGCCAGCATCTGGCCACCAGTGAGATGCTCGGCGATGTGACACTATTCCTGAAATCGTTGGGCTATGATCTGGTTATTGTTGAAACTGCGGGCATCGGCCAGAGCGATTCAGAGATTGTCGATCTTGTTGATTTTTCGCTCTACATTATGACCAGCGATTATGGTGCTGCGAGCCAGTTAGAAAAAATCGATATGATCGATTATGCCGACATGGTGGTGTTGAACAAATTTGATAAACGCGGGGCACAAGACGCGCTGCGCGATATCCGCAAGCAGTGGCAGCGCAACCACAACCGCTTTGATGTCGAGGGAGAACAGATCCCTGTCTACCCGACCATCGCCAGCCAATTTAACGATCCCGGTGTCAATTGGGCGTACTACAACTTAACCCGTTTGCTGGTCGAGAAAGTGGGCGTGAAGAGTGCTCTCTGGCAGCCAGAGGCGCCCACAGAAGCGTGCGAGCCCAATTCGGTGGCGCTTATCCCCGGCAGCCGTATTCGCTACCTGTCGGAAATTAGCGAGCAGGGTCGTTCGATCGGCAAGCGCAACCAGCAGCAAGCAGAATTGGCCGCCACGGCGTACCACAATTATCAGGCGCTCAAGTCGCTCGACGACAGTGAGTTGCCCGAGCCTCTGCAGTCTTACCCCGCCAGCGCACTAACCAGTGACAATGCCGACACCACTCTGCTGACGCTGCGTCAGCGCTATAACGCGGCAATCAGTGAGCTCAGCGGTGAGTCGCTGGCACTGCTCGGTGATTGGCCGAGCCGCAAGGCAGGGGTTGAGGCTGAGCAGTACAGCTACCAAGTGCGCGGCAAAGAGATTACCGGTAGCAACTATGTCGAATCGTTAGCGCAGTTAAAGATTCCAAAAATCGCGGCGCCGCAATACAAAGATTGGGGTGAATTATTGGCCTTTTTGATGGCCGAGAATCTGCCCGGCAGTTACCCCTACACCGGTGGTGTGTTTCCCTATCGTCGCGCCGGTGAAGATCCAACCCGCATGTTTGCCGGTGAGGGCTCTCCCGAGCGCACCAATCGGCGTTTCCACTATATTTCTATAGGGCAGCCGGCAACCCGCCTGTCGACAGCCTTTGACTCGGTGACACTGTACGGTGCCGACCCTGACGAGCGCCCAGATATCTGGGGCAAAGTGGGCAATTCCGGGGTCAGTATCGCCACACTCGATGATATGAAAAAGCTCTACTCTGGCTTTGACTTGTGTGCGCCGACTACCTCTGTATCGATTACCATCAATGGCCCTGCGCCGATGATTTTGGCTTTCTTTATGAATGCCGCCATCGATCAGCAAGTTGAACTGCATCTAAAAGAGAGCGGTCAGTGGGGGAGTGCAGAGCAAAAGATTGATCAGCTTTTGGCGGGTAAGCCCCGCCCTGTTTATGCCGGCGAACTGCCGGCCAACCACAACGGTCTCGGCTTGGCGCTGCTCGGTGTCAGCGGTGATCAGTTGGTCGACGCCGCCACTTATCAACAGATAAAAGCGCGCACGCTGGCGAGTGTGCGCGGTACTGTGCAAGCAGATATTCTCAAAGAGGATCAGGCACAAAACACCTGCATATTCTCAACTAATTTTGCCATGACGATGATGGGCGACATGCAGCAGTATTTCATCGATCACAAAGTGCGCAACTACTACAGTGTTTCAGTGAGTGGTTACCACATTGCTGAGGCGGGGGCGAACCCGATTTCGCAACTTGCGTTCACACTCTCCAACGGTTTTACGCTGGTGGAGTACTATCTGTCACGCGGTATGAATGTGGACGACTTTGTCCCCAACTTTAGCTTCTTCTTCTCCAACGGTATGGACCCCGAGTACACCGTGATGGGGCGTGTCGCTCGGCGCATTTGGGCGCGCGCAATGAAGGAGCGCTACGGCGCCGCACCGCGCAGCCAGATGCTCAAGTACCATATCCAAACCTCGGGTCGCAGCTTGCACGCGCAAGAGATGAGCTTCAACGATATACGCACAACGCTGCAGGCGCTCTATGCTATTTTTGATAACACCAACAGCCTGCATACCAACGCCTACGATGAGGCCATCACCACGCCCACCGAGGAGTCGGTGCGACGCGCCGTCGCAATCCAGCTGATTATCAACCGTGAATTTGGGCTCAATTTCTGTGAGAACCCCTGGCAGGGCTCTTTTATTGTCGAACAGCTGACCGATCTCGTCGAAGAGGCGGTGTACGCTGAGTTCGATAAAATCTCTGAGCGCGGTGGTGTGCTGGGGGCGATGGATACGATGTATCAGCGCGGCAAGATCCAAGAAGAGAGCATGTACTACGAGCATAAAAAGCACGATGGCTCGCAACCGATAATCGGAGTCAATACTTTCCTGCCCGAGGCGGGCAAGGAAGAAGTGATTGAAGGGCGTGAGTTAGCGCGTGCCGATGAGGGTGAAAAGCAGCAACAAGTGGATAATTTGCGCGCTTATCAGGCATTGCAGAGCGAGCGCGCTGCAGCTGCGCTGGCACAGTTGCAGCAGGTGGCGCTGGAGCGCGGCAATACATTCGACCAGCTTATGGAGGCCGCTAAGAGCGCCTCGCTGGGCCAGATGAGTGCCGCTCTCTACTCGGTTGGCGGGCTCTATCGACGCAATATGTAACGGTTGGGTGAGGGCGCTTGGCTCGTGTAGAATCGCCACTTAATTGGGTTAAAGGTGAGTGGTATGAGCGATTCGCAACAGAGCCAAAGTAGCTCTGATCTACAGCGTCAACTGCATCGGTTGGAGAGCCAGCTGAGCGAGCAGGTGCTGGGGCAAACCGAGGTGGTCCGCGAGCTGTTGATAGGCTTGCTCTGTCAGGGGCACGTGCTCCTCGAGGGCTATCCTGGCACGGCGAAAACGCGCACTGTGCGCCGTTTGGCGGCTATGCTCGATGCCTCTATGGGGCGCATTCAATTTACTCCTGACCTGTTGCCGGCAGATATTACCGGCACCGAGGTCTACCACCCGCAGCGCGAAGAGCAGCGCCTAGTGTTTGAACCGGGGCCGATTTTTAAGCAGCTGGTGCTCGCCGATGAGATTAACCGAGCGCCGGCCAAAGTGCAGTCTGCACTGCTCGAAGCGATGGAAGAGCGCCAAGTGACTACGGCCGGAACCAGCCATCCGCTGCCTGACCCGTTTATGGTGATTGCCACCCAAAACCCGCTTGAGCAGGAGGGTACGTACCCGCTGCCAGAGGCTCAGTTAGACCGCTTTTTGTTGAAAATCAGGCTCGGCTATCCGAGCCGCGCCAGCGAATTGGCGATGCTTGGTGTGGTCGCGCGCGAACAGCGGCAAGCGTGGCAGCCGCAAGCGCTGGTCGATCTCAATATTATCAAGGCGGCGCAGCGTTCGGTCCTCGAAGTTGCGGTGGCGCCTGTCATCGAAGAGTACATTGTTGATATCACTATGGCGACGCGCCACACCGAGCAGAGCCAGCCACCACTCGCCGGGGCGTTACTGGCAGGTGTCAGCCCGCGCGCCACCATTGCACTACATCGAGCTAGCCGCGCTCACGCCTGGTTGGCTGGGCGCAACGCGGTCGAGCCAGACGATGTGCGCGCCGTCGCACCCTCAGTGCTCCGCCACCGCTTATTGCTCAGCTACAGCGCCCAAGCCGAGGGGCTCGACGCCGATACGTTGGTGGCGGCGCTACTGGCGCAGGTGGCTATCGGGTAACCCGATGAATATTTTTCCCGGGCGACAGCAGAGCGCCGATCCGCGCATCGCAGTAACACTCGAGCAGCTGTTGGCACTCCCCGCAGCGCTGCGCAAACAGCCAGCTGTTGCCAGTTTGCAGCGCCGCCCCGGCGAACAGCCGAGCCGACGGCGCGGTCCCGGTCTCAGTTTTGATCAGTTGCGCGAATATCTGCCAGGTGATGATGTGCGCACAATCGACTGGCGTGTCACTCGGCGCACCGGTCGAGCGCATGCGCGGGTCTTCCACCAGGAGAGTGAGCAGCCACTGCTGTTGTTGGTCGATCAGAGTGAGTCACTGTTTTTTGGCAGTGTGGATAAACTCAAATCAGTGATCGCAGCCGAGTACGCAGCGCAGCAACTTTTCGCTGCATTGGCCGCTCGTCAACCTGTCGCGATGACTCTTTTAGGTGATATTGAACCCGTGCGCTTTGCTCCAGTCCGTTTTCGCGCCGGTGCACTGCCAATGCTCTCGGCCCTGGCCGATTCCAATACAGCACTCTGTGAGCCCGCTCTCTCGGCTGCTCTACCGGCTTGGTCAGTCGTCGCCGAGTTAGAGCAGCTGGCTGCGCGGCAACTGCGCGGAAAAGAGCTGTTAGTGGTCGCCGATTGGTCGCTATTGCGCGAACTTCCAGTAGCGCTGCTCGGCTATCTGGCTCAGCGCAACCAGCTGCTGCTCGCGGTGGTGGTCGACCCGCTCGAATGGCAGCCGCCGGCCGGCCTGTATGGTGAGCTGCTCGATGTCGCGGGTCGTGTTCAGTCAGTGGCGCTCAGTCGCACTGCGGCAGCCAACCAACATGCGGCCAATAGCGCGCTGTGGCAATCTTGGCAGCAGCGTTGCGCCGCCGTCGGTGCCGGGCTTGTCGCAATTGGCGAGCAGTTGCCGGCGATATTGTGCAGTGGTGTGGCGCAGTGAGTAGCAAAAAACAGAGTGTTATCGATCTGCCGGCGCTGCTACCGGCAGATCCAGTCAGCTATCTGCCAGCGACCCCCGCAGCTACAGCCTTATCAGTTTTGCTTGGCCTGATGGTTCTATGGGTGTTGATAGCACGGCTGCAGCGCTTTCAGCGCAACCGCTATCGACGTGTGGCGCGCGCGAGTGTGCGCCAGCTAGCAGTGCAGGTAGCAGCCGGTGATCTGAGCTGCAGCAGAGCGGCTGCCAAGCTCAATCAATTGCTCAAGCGCACGGCATTGGCTGCTGGGGGCGAGCGCGAACAGGTGGCCGTGTTAGCCGGCACAACGTGGTGGTCTTGGCTGGACAGTACTATGCCCACAGTAGCAGGCTGCTCGTTTAGTGCGGTCGGTGAGCAGTGGCAGCGACAACTCTGGCAGCTACAAAGTGAGCAGCCTAGCCGTGCAGAGTGGCACAGCTGGCTGGCGTTGTCAGAGCGATGGATTGCCCGCCATACCCTCGCAGCACAGAGTCAGACCGAGTGAGCTGGGCAGCTTTAGAGTGGTGGCCATGGGTGGCGGGTATAATCGCTATAGCCGTTTTTTTGCCGATGCCCAACGGAATGGCTTGGCCGCAGACGCGCTACCGCGCTGCTGGATTGGCTGAACAGTACAGAGCCCTATCCGCTAGCCCCGCGAATAAGGTGCCGACGCTAGCTCTGCGCTGTGCGCTGCTGTTAATGGCTTTAGCATTGCTGCAGCCGCAGTGGATTGGCAGTGAGCGCCTGGTAAGCGAGCAGCGCAGTGAGCTCTTGGTGGCTATCGACCTCTCTGCATCGATGGCGACAGAAGATTTTTCCCTCCAACAGCAATCGCTGGCGCGTCTGGATGCAGTGAAGGCGTTGCTGAGGCCGTGGTTGTTGGCTGAGCGCGATGAGCGCTTGGCGCTAGTGGTATTTGGCGGCCAAGCCTATGTGCAGATGCCCTTTACTGCCGACCGCGAGCTATTTCTCGAGTTGCTCGACGAGAGCGAGATCGGTTTGGCCGGCGATAAGACTATGATTGGCGATGCTATTGGCTTGGCTATTGCACTTTTTGAGGGGGCTGCAGTGGGTGGCGAGCGCTATGCCAAGACGGCAATTGCCAATCCGAGTCACGCCAAACGTCTGTTGTTGCTCACCGATGGAGTAGATTCTGGCAGTCTGGTGCCGCCGCTAGAGGCCGCCAAAGTTGCGGCGAGTAGCGGTATAGAGATATACCCGGTGGCGCTAGGTGACCCCGCTGCTTCAGGCGACTATCCGCTGGCTCTGGAGTTGTTGGAGAGAGTGGCTCAAACCAGTGGGGGTGAGTTACTTCAGGCCGCCAATAGTGATGAGTTAAAAGCGGTTTATGAGCGGCTTAATACGCTCGCTCCCGTGCAGTTGCAGCAGTATTGGGAGCCCCAGCGGCGATCGCTCTATCCTTATCTATTGGCTGTTTCCGCACTATTGCTGTGGTGGCATTGCGATGGCCGCAGATGGTTAGCGAGAGGCCGCCGGCGTGTTTGAATGGCTAAACAGTTGGCACTGGCTGCGTCCACTCTGGTTACTTTTGCCGTTAGCAGTGCTATTGGCCAGTCGCTGGGGTGCTACTGATAGCCTTGCACTACAGTTGCCGGCACATTTGGCGACAGCACTGCGCGGGCGCCGAGCGACTGATTGGCGATCGCGACCTGAGAGCCTCAATCGTTGGTTGCTAGTCGTACTGCTGATTACTGCTCTGGCCGGACCGGCCTGGCGTCTCGACAGAGAAGACCAGTCGTTGGCGGCAACCGAGCTGACTGTAGTGATAGATCTTTCCTCAGCGGCACTAGTGGATGACGTAGCGCCAAGCCGATTGGAGCGCACAGGCTATTTGCTCAAAGGGTTGTGGCGCCATGCCGGCTTGGTCAGCAGCGAGCTTTGGGTCGTTGCCGGCAGCGCCCATCGGGCGCTGCCGATGAATCGCGACAGTGCGGTTAGTGCACTCTATTTGCAGCAATTAAACCCAGCATTGATGCCATCGGGTGGTCGCAATTTGGCCGAGCTGGAGCGCCACTGGGTGAAACCACCGGACACTATTGCGGTGTTTACGGGTGTGCTCACCGGCAGCGATAGAGCCCTTTTAGAGCGCTGGTCAGCCTCTGGCAGCCGCGTTCACCTGCTCTGGTTGAATGCCCAGCCACTGCTCGACACACCTTCTGGAGTAAGTGTTTACTCTTCTTCAAACGTTAATAAATCTGTTGCCCAATGGCACTCTGCGCTGATGGCTGAGCAGTGGCAAAAGCAACCCTTGGAGCACCGTGACTACAGGGATATGAGTCCCTACATAATTATGGCAGTGCTCTTCTTGGCAGTTTTGCGGCTCCTAGTTGTGGCTCTGCGCCGCGCTGCGAATCGCCATCAACTGCCGATCGCGCTATTACTGGCCACACTGTTACAAGGCGGCTCGCCGCAGCCCGCGCACGCTACAGAGATGCGCCAGCCGCTGTGGCGCGACAGTGCGCTAGCTCTGCTGTTAACCCCCGATCAGCTCGGCCGCTGGCACTACCAGCGCGGTGACTACGCGCGCGCCGCCAGCCACTTTATCGATCTGCATTGGAGCGGTGCAGCCTACTATGCCGATGGCCAATTCACCATGGCACGGCAGCAGTTTGTCGCCCTCAATAGCCGTGAAGGCTGGTTCAATGCCGCACTCTCTGCTGCGGCTGAGCGCAGGTATGACCTCGCCCTCAACGCGGTTAATCGCGCTCTGCAGTTTGAGCCAGAGTGGTCGGTGGCGCAGCTGTTGCGCGCAGAGTTGATTGCGCTGCTGGAGGCGATGGCTGAGCAGAGCGAGCGCCAACAGGTCGAGCAGTGGCAGAGCGACTCGATCGAGTTGCAGATAGATGAGCGCGAGTTAGATGCCAACAGCAGTGGTGAGTTGGCGCAGTGGCAAAATACGCAGCAGATGAGTGCAGAGCAGCTCGCTGAAACAGCCTTGCGCGAGGCTTGGTTGCAGCAGGTTAGCCGCGGTCCGGCAGAGTTCTTGCAGCGCAAGTTTAGACGTCAACAGCAGCGCGAAGAGGAGCGTTCGGGTGAGTAAGCGCCTTATACAGTGGGCTGCTATTCTCTGTTCGATGTTGGCGGCGGTGTCTGTGCAAGCGGTCGAGGTGCGCAGCCAAGTGCGCTTAGTGAATAGTTCGTCCATTTATATCGGCCAACAGGTGACTCTAGAGATTGAGTTGCAGGTTGATGGCTGGTTCGCCGGCGCTACTGAACAGCCACTGTTTACTCTCGACGATGCATTGGTTGTTCGTCAGCCGAGCTCGGCGACCAACGGTTCGCGTCGTATCGAGGGCCGCAACTGGGCGACCCAGGTTTGGCAGCGGACTTTTTTTCCGCAGCGCGCGGGTGAGTGGCGCTTTCCCTCCCAGCAATTTTCATTGCGTGTGGGTGGCGAGAGCAAAGACGGTATCAGAGTGGTTGAGCGCGCAGTGAGCAGCGCACCGATGACATTCGATGTGCTGCCGCTGCCCGCCAAAAACTCACCCCAGAAAAATTCAGTTCTGCCTCCAGCTGCGGCTAAATTACAACTGCAAAGTCGCTGGAACCGCTTGCCGTCTGAATCTCTGCAGGCCGGTACTGTGGTGCGCCAGCGTCTAGAATTGAGCGCCGAGCAGGTGAGTAACGGGTTGTTGCCAAACCTTGCCGAGCAGGCACAAAAGCGGGTGCAGGATCCGGCGGTGACGCTTTTTACCAGTGAGCTCGAGCGGATTGACGAGTGGCGCGGTGGCGACCTGCTCAGCCGAATAGTCTGGCAGTTAGATTACCTGTTGACCGAGTCCGGCAGTTACCCGCTGCCCGAGCTGTCGGTAGATTACTGGCAGCCGCAACAGCAGCGCTGGTTGCAGGTTGTTGCCCCGGGAAAAACTTTCACCGTAGGTGCGAAGGGTGCGCCGCCGACTATGGCTGATAAGCAAACGATCAACTTCTGGTTGCTGTTCGTTGTTTCAGCTGTGCTAGTGCTCTTCGCAGCCTTTGCTTGGCGCCGTCGAAACAGCCGCATCGATAGCCAGTTGCGCCGAGCGCTGGTGCTGGGCGGCGAAAGTGCCGTCGCCTACCGTGCCCTCACCGCCTACTTGGCTGAGCGACAGATTGTCGCTACCCCAACCCAGTGGGCGAGTGCGGCTAACCCTGAGTTGGCGGAGTTGGTGGCGGCGCTCAACCGCTCTGTGGTCCAGACCGCGCCGATCGACAAGGGTCTGGTTTGGGCGCATTGGCGCAAGCCGTTGAAGCGCCAGCAAGCAGAGCAAAGGCGACTTGGTGAGCGCAGCAAGGTATCCTTGCCGCCGCTTAATAACGACACCTCAGCCCCCAACCGGAACGGCAGATTATGAAAAAGAGCCGCGCCCCGCGCAGCCCCCGCAGCACCTCTGGCCATCCGCACCGCCGGCCGCGCAACCCCGGCGCCGGTTGGAGCCGTCGCGAACGCCCCGCTGCGAAGGCTACCCCCGATCAGCCGCTGGCCCAGCCCGAGCAGCCGTTAACGATTGATGGGCTGACACACGATGGTCGCGGTATAGGCCGCCTTGAGGGCAAGGCCTGTTTTGTCCGCGGTGCGCTGCCTGGTGAGCAGGTTACCTGGCGCCGCGAAGCGAGCCACCGCAACTTCGATGAGGGTGTGGTGGTGGATATTGCTGCCGTTTCAGCGCAAAGAAAAGAGCCCGGCTGCCGCTATTACCCGCGCTGCGGTGGCTGTTCGCTGCGCCATCTCGATGCGGCTGCGGCACTCGATTACAAACAAGAGAGTTTGGCGCGCGATATCCGCCGCGCTGGGTTAGAGGTCGAAGCGTGGTTGCCACCCCTGCAAGGAGCTAGTGACGGCTACCGGCGGCGCGCGCGCTTGGCTGTACAGAAAACCCGAGATGGGCGTTACGAATTGGGTTTTCGCAATGTCGCCAGTCGCCGCATTGAGCCGATTGCTACATGTGCTGTGTTGACCCCGCTGCTCTCGACACTGCTCGGTTATCTGCCTGAGCTGCTAGCTGCTCAGCCACTGTTGATATCCGAGGTCGAATTAACCGAGGTGAGTGGCCCGACCCCGACTCTTCTAGTGGCGCTGACTGCGGCGCCAGGCCAGCGGCTCAATGACAGTGGTTGCGAGCGCTTGTTGCGCGCAGCAGCGGTTGCAGCAGCAGCGCTGGGAATGCAGGCAGAGCAACTTCAATTGTGGTGGCGAGAGGCCGATCAGCGCGACTTCAGCCCGCTGCAAGATCTCCCGGAAGCCGCATTCGAGCTGCCGGGTAGTGTGCGGTTGGCAGCCTTGCCCGGGCAGTTTCTACAGGTCAATGAAGCCGTTAATCGAGGCATGATTGAGCAGGTGTTAGCGCTTGCCAATGGCGGCGAATTGGCCGTCGATCTATTCGCTGGCAGCGGCAATTTTGCACTGCCACTGGCTGCGCGCTACAGCCGTGTTATCGCCGTTGAAGGGCTGCAGGGGCTGGTCGACGCGGGTGTCGCCAATGCCATGAAAAATGGCCTCAACAATATAGAGTTTGCCTGTGCTGATCTCTCTCAGCCGCTGCCTGTGCGACTACTTGATGCGCCGCGCCGCGATCGCGTTGATCTGGTGGTGATCGACCCGCCGCGCACAGGTGCCGCAGCGGCAATGGATTGGATTGCCAAGACAGGGGCCAGGCAGATTATCTATATTAGTTGCCACCCTGCGACACTTTTGCGCGACGCCAAGACGCTGCTGGCGGCCGGCTACCGCTGGCGCCGAGCTGCGGCGCTGGATATGTTTCCACAAACGGCACACCTAGAGGCATTGGCGCTATTTGAGAAGGATTGAAAAACCCTGCAAATGGGTGACGCTGCAGTCGATACTGATGTGATTAATGGCTGCAATTGCCGCGCTTTTTGAGGTAAAATCCCCGCCTTTAATGCAGCGTTGCTTGGCCCAGTGTCCACAGCTCTGCGCTCTTTTCCAGCCATCACTCAGAGTAGGACAACGCCATGTTCGATAAAGCACTCACTATAGATAAACTTGACCCCGTCATCTGGGAGGCAATGCAGCAAGAAAAGCAGCGCCAAGAGCAGCATATTGAGCTGATCGCATCGGAAAACTATGCCAGCCCTGCGGTAATGCAAGCGCAAGGCAGCCAGTTGACCAACAAATATGCCGAGGGCTATCCGAGTAAGCGTTACTACGGCGGCTGTGAGTATGTCGACAAGACTGAGCAGTTGGCCATCGAGCGCGCATGTGAGCTGTTTGGCTGCAATTACGCCAACGTTCAGCCTCACTCAGGCTCGCAAGCCAATAGCGCAGTGTTTTTAGCGCTGCTGCAGGGTGGTGACACTATTCTGGGAATGAGCTTGGCCGATGGCGGTCACTTGACTCACGGCGCAAAGCCGAGCTTCTCTGGCAAACTCTACAATGCGGTGCAGTATGGGCTCGATGCCGAGACTGGCCTGATTGATTACGATCAAGTTGAGGCGCTCGCCGTTGAGCACCAGCCAAAGATGATTATTGCCGGCTTCTCGGCCTACTCGGGCGTGCTCGACTTTGCCCGATTCCGTGAAATTGCCGACAAAGTGGGTGCTTACCTGCTGGTGGATATGGCGCACATTGCCGGCTTGGTTGCCGCCGGTGTCTACCCCAGCCCTGTGCCCTATGCCGACGCAATTACCTCGACAACTCACAAAACACTGCGCGGTCCGCGCGGTGGCATTATTTTGTGCAACGATGAAGCGGTTGCTAAAAAAATTAACAGCGCCGTGTTCCCCGGCGGCCAGGGCGGCCCGCTCTGCCACGTTATTGCCGGCAAAGCGATCGCCTTCAAAGAAGCGGCGAGTGACGAGTTTAAAGCCTACCAGCAGCGCGTTATCGACAATGCTAAAGCGATGGCGGCAACCTTTTTGGAGCGCGGTATCGATGTCGTCTCCAAGGGCACTGAAAATCATTTGATGCTGGTCAGCTTGATCGGCAAAGAATACACCGGTAAAGACGCCGATGAGGCGCTCGGTCATGCCTTCATTACGGTTAACAAAAATGCGGTTCCCAACGACCCGCGCTCGCCTTTCGTTACCTCGGGCCTGCGCGTCGGCACCCCAGCCATCACCACTCGCGGTTTTGGTATCGAAGAAACTGTCGAGCTCACTCATTGGATCTGCGATGTTTTGGATAGCCTCGAAGCGGGCAACTCCGAGACGGTGATTGCAGAAGTAAAGCAAAAGGTGCTGGCGGTCTGCGCTAAGTTACCGGTTTACGGTTGAGGCTCTGGCGCTATTCGTGGCGCCAGAACAGTATGAGTGACAGCCAAGAGCCGCTCTTAATTCGCCCCGCCGCTACGGTGGCGGTGGTGCGCGATAGCGGCGACGGTATAGAGCTGCTGATGTTGCGTCGCAACCGAGAGCTGGCCTTTGCTGGCGGCGCTTGGGTCTTTCCCGGTGGCGCTGTCGAAGTAAATGAGACGCCCGTTGCAGCGGCAGTCCGCGAATGTGTGGAAGAGTGTGGTATTCATTTGCCCGAATCGGCGCTCGTTGAGTATGCCCACTGGACGACACCGACTAGTGGAATGAGTCGGCGCTTTGCGACACATTTCTACTGTGCCCAAGTGGATACCGCTGCGCAGGTCAAGATCGATGAAGGTGAGATTCACGAATATCATTGGACGAGTGCCAAGCAAGCACTCGCTCAACACCACCGCGGTGAATTCAAAATAATGCCGCCAACCTACCTAAGCCTGATATTGTTTGGCCGTTACGCCAACTGCGCTGAATTGCTGGCAGCGCTCGACAGTGTAGAGCCCTACCGGGTTGAACCCAAGATTGTCCGCGCAGAGTCTTGTCTGGTGTCGCTTTATCCCGGCGATAGTGGTTTTGATCAGGGCGTTCCAGTTGAGGGTGGGGCCGTGCACCGCTGTTGGTTTTACCCCGAAGGGTTCAGCTACCAACACTCGGGAGCGGATGTCGGCTGGCGTGCTATGGATCGCTGTGAATAACTGGAGTTGCTGTGTACTGCCCATTTTGTAATGCATTGGAGACTAAGGTGATCGACTCTCGGCTGGTAGCTGAGGGTGGCCAAGTGCGCCGTCGCCGCGAATGTCTCAGCTGCAGCGAGCGCTTCACTACCTATGAAATTGCCGAGCTGTTGATGCCGCGCATCATCAAAAGCGATGGTACGCGCGAACCGTTCGATGAAACTAAATTGCGCTCCGGGTTACTTCGCGCGCTGGAGAAACGCCCGGTGGCCATGGAGCAGATAGAAGGTGCGATTAGCGCGATTAAGCACGCTTTGCAGGCAGCAGGTGAGCGCGAAGTGCCCTCTCGGGTGGTTGGTGAACAAGTCATGCAGCGCCTGAGTGAGTTAGATAAAGTCGCCTATGTTCGTTTTGCCTCGGTTTATCGCAGTTTCCAAGATATTAGTGAATTCCAAGACGAGCTAAACCGTCTCGCCAAAGGGGTCGATGCATGAACAATGCGCTATCCCCCGCCACCGTTCAGCCAGCACAGAGTTTTACGGCGCAACAGCAGCAGTTTATGGCTCGCGCGTTGCAGTTGGCAGAGCGCGGTCGCGTCAGTGTGGCACCCAATCCGATGGTGGGTTGCGTGATCGTCAACCAAGATCAAGTGGTCGGTGAAGGTTGGCATCTGCGTGCTGGTGAGGCTCACGCTGAAGTTTTGGCATTGGAGATGGCCGGCGCGCGTGCGCGCGGGGCAACGGTCTATGTCACGCTTGAGCCGTGCAGCCACACCGGAAGAACCGGCCCGTGTGCCGATGCGCTGATAGAGGCCGGCGTGTCTGAGCTAATTTATGCCAGCCAAGATCCAAACCCAGCGGTTGCCGGTGAGGGCCTTGAGCGACTGCAGGCTGCTGGGATAACCGTTTGCGGGCCACTATTAGAGGCGCAGGCGCGACAGCTCAACCGCGGCTTTTTTAAGCGCCATGAGCAGTCCGAGCCGTGGATCAGTGTAAAAACAGCGATGAGCTTGGACGGCCGCACGGCGATGGCCAGTGGCCAGAGCCAGTGGATTACCTCGCCCGCAGCTCGCGCGGATGTGCAGCAACTGCGTGCGCGCAGCTGCGCGGTAGTGACCGGAATCGGCACAGTGAGCTACGACGACCCCTCTATGACCGTGCGTGATGTTGCGGCTGAAGACGGCGCTATTCGTCAACCGCTGCGCGTGGTAGTCGACAGCCAGCTGCGGCTCTGTGCCGATGCTGCGCTGTTAAAACAGCCCGGACCGATATTAGTGGCGACATTGCGCTCGGCAGACGAGCCCCAGGCATTGCAGTTAAGGGCGGCCAAAAGTGATCTCGAGATTTTAACGCTGGCCGCCGACGGTGGCCGAGTCAATCTTGCTGCACTGGTTGCAGCACTGACGCAGCGCGGCTGTAACGAGTTGTTAGTAGAAGCGGGTGCTGGCCTTGCTGGCGCCTTTGTCGGTGCCGGTTTAATTGATGAGCTGGTCTGTTACGTTGCACCCAAATTGTTCGGTTCAGATGCTCGGCCGATGTTTGATCTACCGATTGTCACTATTGATGCCCACTTAGCTTTGAGTATGAGTGACTGCCGCCAGATTGGCGAAGATCTGCGTCTCACCTTTAGCCCAGATAAAGACTACTAAACCCGCAGCCAATAGGAGAATAAAATGTTTACTGGAATTATTGCCGCAGTGGGAACCATCGCACAGTTAGAGCCGCGCGGTGGCGACTTGCGGCTCACTATCGACGCCGGCGAGCTGTCGATGGACGATGTCAAATTGGGCGACAGTATCGCCTGTAACGGTTGCTGTTTGACTGCTGTGGAGCTCAACGGCCAGCAGTTTGCTGTCGATGTATCGGTTGAATCACTCGACCTCACCACGATTGGTGGCTGGCAGGTTGGCTCTTCGATCAATCTAGAAAAAGCAATGCAAGCGGGCGATCGTTTTGGTGGTCATATGGTCTCTGGTCATGTCGACGGGCTCGGTGAGGTGGTGTCGCGCCACAGCGATGCCCGCAGCGAGCGTTTCCGCCTGCGCGCGCCAGCTGAGTTGGCACGTTATATTGCCCCAAAAGGGTCTATCACCATCGATGGTACTAGCCTCACAGTCAATGTAGTTGAGGATGCAGAGTTTGAGATATGTATTATCCCACACACCATAGACAACACCATTATTGGCACCTACCAGGTAGGCAGCGCAGTCAACTTAGAGGTTGATTTAGTCGCGCGTTACCTCGAACGCTTGCTTGCCGAGCGCGATTGAGCAAAGCCTGTGCAGGTTGCAGAAATTTTTTGAGTGATAACCGAGAAATGAGTTCATGAAGTTAAATAGTGTAGAAGAGATCATCGACGACATCCGCCACGGCAAGATGGTGATTTTGATGGACGATGAGGACCGAGAGAACGAGGGCGATTTAGTCATGGCTGCCACTATGGTGCGGCCAGAGGATATTAACTTCATGGCGACCCACGCGCGCGGTTTGGTCTGCCTCACGCTCAGCGAGCAGCGCTGCGAACAGCTGGCCTTGCCGATGATGGTCAATGCCAATGGCTCAAGCCACGGCACTCCGTTTACACTTTCTATTGAAGCGGCGACCGGCGTCACTACTGGGATTTCCGCTGCTGATCGCGCCCGCACAGTTCAAGCCGCTGTCGCCGCCACTGCGCGGCCACAAGATATTGTTCAGCCCGGGCATATCTTTCCGCTTAAAGCTCAGCCCGGTGGTGTCTTGAGCCGCGCGGGCCACACTGAAGCTGGGTGTGATCTGGCGCGCTTGGCGGGTTTTGAGCCGGCTGCGGTAATCGTTGAGATTATGAACGAAGACGGCACTATGGCGCGGCGCGACGACCTGTTGCTGTTTGCTGCTAAGCACGATCTGAAAATTGGCACCATCGCCGATCTTATTCACCACCGCTTGGTGACCGAAAAAACCACCGAGTGTGTTGCTAAAAGACAGGTCAACACTGCATACGGCGAATTTACTCTGCGCACCTACAACGACTTGGCGCGCAATGAGAAACACTTTGCTATGAGTATTGGCGATATCGACGACGGTCAGCCAGTATTGACGCGCGTACACATCAGCCGCACTAGTCGCGATATTCTCGGTCTGGAAGCGGCAGAGTATGCCAGTTGGACGATTCAAAAGGCTTTGGCGCGTGTTGCTGCTGAAGGCCGCGGCGTCGTAGTGGTGCTCTACTACCCAGAGAGCGCCGACGATGTTGAGCGCACTATCGAGATGATCGCAGCGCCCAATGGCCGTACGGCAGCCCCGTTAGCGACTGAAAAGGTCTTTCAGCAGGTAGGCGCTGGCTCACAAATTTTACTTGATCTGGGTGTGCGCAAAATGCGTCTGATGAGCGCGCCATTTAAATTTACCGGTATTTCAGGATTTGACTTGGAAGTGGTTGAACACGTCGATCCCGAATAAACCAGAAATCGATTAACAGAGGAGTTCGCCGATGAGCGAGTACCGCCCCGATACCACCCAATTTGAAGTGGGTAGCGCCCGCTTTGCGGTTATTGCAGCGCGCTGGAATGGCAATATTACCGACCCGCTTTTATCAGCTGCACAGCAGACGCTGTCTGAGAATGGCGTAGCCAGTGAGGCAATCGAGAGCTTTCGTGTGCCCGGTGCGTTTGAGCTGCCACTCGCCGTCCAGCAGGCAGCCCAAAGCGGCCGCTTCGATGCGGTAATCGCACTGGGCTGTGTTATTCGCGGAGACACGCCACATTTTGATTATGTTTGTGCGGAAACGACTCGCGGAATAGGCGAGGTGAGCTTGCACAGCCATTTGCCAGTTGGCTTTGGGCTGCTGACCACCGACGATCTCCTGCAGGCGGAGCTGCGCAGCAGCGATAACGAAGAGAACAAAGGGCGCGAGGCCGCGCTGACGGTACTCGAAATGATAACAGCACTCAAAGCGATTAAAGGCTGATATGGCAACTCCTAAACAGCGTCAAAAAACCCGTAGACTTTTAGTTCAGGCTCTCTACTCATGGGACCTGGGTGGCTGTGATCTGGCTACTATCGAGGCGGAGTTTCATGTCGACAACAACATGAGCAAGGCCGATGTGGAACTTTTCCACGAAGTTCTTTACGCAATACCTAAACAGCTGAGCCAGATAGATGCGCATTACTCTGAGCATCTCGACCGCACCGTTGCAGAGTTAGATCCTATTTCTCGGGCGGTACTGCGTTTGGCCAGCTACGAGTTTGCCGAGCGTCTCGACGTGCCCTACAAGGTGGTTATTAATGAAGGGGTGAACTTAGCCAAGACCTTTGGGCCCACCGACGCCTATAAATATATCAACGGCGTGTTAGATAAAGTGGCGGCACAGCTGCGCAGTGCAGAATTTGAAGCTAACAAAAGATAATTGGTATGAGCAGTGAATTTGCCTTAATCGCCGACTACTTCTCCAGCTGGGCTCCGCGCAGTGATTCTGAGTTGGGCGTGGAGTTGGGTATTGGCGATGACGCTGCACTGTTAGATATCACTCCGGGGCAGCAGTTAGTGGCCGCTACCGATACGCTGGTCGAGGGAATACATTTTCCTCACAATTACGATCCGTTCGCTATTGCGACACGCACGGTCGGTGTCAATCTCAGTGATCTGGCCGCTATGGGTGCAACTCCGCGCTGGGTGACACTGGCGCTGACGCTGCCCGCCGAGTTGGCTAATGACGACTGGCTGCGACCGTTTAGTCGCGGTCTTAAACAGGCGCTATCAGCGCACAATGTTGCTTTGGTTGGCGGTGATACCAGCCGCGGCCCTTTAACGCTGACTCTCACGGTCATGGGTGAGGTGACTGCGGGCTCTGCGCTGTGTCGTCACAACGCACAGCCGGGAGATCGTATTTTTGTCAGTGGCTCGCTCGGAGATGGCGCTGCGGCACTGGCGCTGATTGAAAACCGTTGGAGTGCAGACGAGTCCCTGCAAGAGTATCTTTTAGCCCGTTACAACGCGCCACAGCCCGCTATAGAGTTGGGTTCGGCGCTGGCCGCTGTAGCTAATAGCGCTATTGATCTCTCTGACGGCTTGCTCGCTGATCTGGGTCATCTCTGCCGCGCAAGCGGTGTCAACGCGTCAATTGATAGCCGCCAAATACCGCTTGCCGATGGCATGCTGCGCAACGCACAGAGCCTCGAGTGGGCATTGCGCGGCGGCGATGACTACCGCCTCTGTTTTACCGTGCCGGCAGCGCTGCACAATGCCGTGCCGATTGAGTGCACCGATGTCGGGGAAATCGTTGCGCTTAGCTCAGAGCCTTCACTCTGTGTCACCGATCTCAACGGCGATCGTCAAGAGACCCTGCTTTCAGAGTTGCGAGGCGGCTATGACCATTTCGCCGGTTAATCCCAGCCCCGCGCAGCTACTGCGCTCACCGCTATTGCTGCTCGCCTTCGGTTTTGGCAGTGGCTTGGCGCCGCGCGCTCCTGGTACAGTCGGTTCACTGGCTGCGCTGCTACTGTGGCCCCTGCTGTTAATGTTGCCAACCACACAGATGTGGTTGTTGTTAGCGTTGGGCAGTGTTGCGGGCATTGCTATCTGTGGTGTGGCGGCTAAGCAACTGGGTGTTCACGATCACGGCGGTATTGTCTGGGATGAATTTATAGGCCTGTGGTTAGTGTTGGCGCTATTGCCTGCGACACTGCCGGCGGCGCTGTTGGGATTTGTTCTGTTCAGGGTGTTTGATATCGCCAAACCGTGGCCCATCAGTTGGTGTGACAAACGTATCGATGGCGGTTTTGGCATTATGCTCGACGATATCATTGCCGGCCTGTTTGCCGCTTTAGTAGGCCAAGGGTTACTAATCGGGTTGGATCTATACAAACAAACCTCCGGATGATTGTGGCGGTTTTTATCTTGCTTTACGAGTCGCTATTGAGAGCTACAATGGTGGCCGGCTTAAATTGGGAGACACTATCTTGGTGTTGCGTTTTATAGAAAAATCTAAGCTCCCCACCCGCTGGGGCACATTTGATATCCACGGCTTTGAAGATGCTGCTAATGACAAAGAACACATCATTATTAGTATGGGTGAGTGCGCGGGAGATGAGCCGCTGCTGTTGCGTCTTCACTCCGAGTGTCTGACAGGCGATGCACTGGGTAGCTTGCGTTGTGATTGTGGTGCCCAGCTGCAGGCGGCGATGGCGACAATTGCCGAGCGCGGCCGCGGCGCGATCCTCTACTTGCGTCAGGAGGGGCGTGGTATTGGTTTGTTAAACAAGATCAAGGCCTACCATTTGCAAGATGCTGGTGCCGATACGGTAGAGGCCAATGAACAGTTGGGTTTTGGTGCCGACCAGCGCGATTACGCACTGTGTCAGCCCATGCTTGAACATCTCGGTGCCAACAATATTATCTTGATGACCAATAATCCACGCAAGGTGGCAGCGCTAGAAGCGCTCGGTGCCAAAGTTGTGGAGCGGCGCCCACTGCAGACCCAGAGTAACCCGCACAACGCTAAATACCTCTCAACTAAGGCCGGCAAGCTCGGCCACCTACTGGACTGATCTGATGGGTTTGGCGAAACGTATAATCCCCTGCTTAGATGTTGAGAACGGGCGCGTAGTTAAAGGGGTGCAGTTTGTCGATATTCGAGATGCTGGCGACCCCGTTGAAGTGGCTATACGCTACAACCAACAGGGCGCCGATGAGATCACCTTTTTAGATATTACCGCTAGCCACGAAAATCGTGACACCATGATCCATACCGTGGAACGTATGGCTGCATCGGTGTTTATTCCGCTCACGGTTGGCGGTGGAGTGCGCGAACTACAAGATATTCGCAACCTGCTCAATGCCGGTGCTGACAAGGTATCGATCAATTCGGCGGCTGTTTACAACCCCGACTTCGTCCACGCTGCCGCTGAGCGCTTTGGCAGCCAGTGCATTGTGGTGGCAATCGATGCCAAGCAGGTGGCAGAGGGGGACCAGCCGCGTTGGGAGATATTTACCCACGGTGGACGCAAGCCGACCGGTATCGATGCAATTGAGTGGGCAGTAAAAATGACCGACTTTGGCGCAGGGGAAATACTGCTGACCAGTATGGATCGCGACGGCACCAAAAATGGCTTTGATCTAGAGCTCACGCGGCGCATCAGTGACGCCGTTGATGTGCCAGTGATCGCCTCCGGTGGCGTCGGCAATCTGCAACATCTTGCCGATGGGGTCACTCTGGGAAAAGCCGATGCCGTTTTAGCTGCCAGTATTTTTCATTTTGGCGAGCACACCGTGCCAGAGGCAAAAGCTTTTATGCGCGAGGCGGGGATAGAAGTTCGCTGAGCAAGGCTGCTATTAATCGCGCAGTAGAGAGACGGCGCGCAGTACGTTCATTGCCTCGGCGAGTTGGTTGTCCTCTTCTCTAACGGCATGCTGTTCAGATTGACGGCTATTTTCTATATTCTCCAGGTGTCCGCCTAGGTTCTCCTCGCGCACTGCCAAGTTGGCTTCTGCGGGTTTAAATTGTCCGCGCACAACGACAATATCCGGATCTATACCTTCGGCTTGAATAGAGCGCCCAGAGGGGGTGAAGTAGCGCGCAGTGGTTAATTTGAGTGCGCGGCCACCCTCAATGGGAATAATAGTCTGTACAGAACCCTTGCCAAAACTGCGCGTGCCAAGCACTACGCCACGGCGGTTGTCTTGAATAGCTCCGGCGACAATTTCCGCAGCCGAGGCGCTGCCTTCATTAATGAGGATAACGATCGGCAAACCGTTGAGGCTGTCGCCCAGATCGGCGCTGAGTAGTTGGTTGGCGCTGTTGATACGACCCTCGGTATAAACCACGGTATCGCCATCGAGCAGTGCCGATGCGACATCGACGGCGCTGCTAACCAGACCGCCGGGATTATTGCGAAGATCGAGTACAAGGCCCGTGAACGGCTCTTTTTTTAGTTCATCGAGAGAGCGTTCAAACGCTTGCGCGGTCTGGTCTTGAAACTGAGCAATGCGAATATAGCCAATACCGTAATCTAGCTGGCGGTAGCGAACAGAGTCGATATTAATCATCTCGCGGGCGAGCGTCACATTGAATGGTTTGTCGAGGGTGCTGCGCATCAGCGTCAGTTGTAGAGCGGTGCCGCTCTGGCCGCGCAACTTTTCTGCTGCTTTGCTGGGGGAGAGTTCGCGCAGTGACGAACCGTCGATGTCGATAATGAGATCGCCGCTGCGGATACCAGCGCGCAGAGCCGGGCTCTGGTCGAGCGGTGAAATCACTCTTATTAGGCCATCCTCGGCGGCTACTTCTATACCTATACCCGCGTATTTACCGCTGGTTAATTGCTGCAATTGTCGGTATTCGTCGCGGTCTAGATAGCGCGAGTAGGGGTCGAGTTTATAGAGCATACCCTCGATGCTGCTGATAAGGAGCTCACTATCGCTCACCTCATCGACGTAGCCGCGCCGCACTTGGTCAAAGACCTGTGTGAACAGCCGCAGCTCACTGAGGGGGAGAGTTGTGGGCGGCATAGTGGCAGTCTGTGCGAGTGTGGAGTGGCTCACCACTGCGATTAGGTTAACGGTGAAAAAACTGAGAAGTAACTTTATTTTCATAACGCTGCACCTCGACGCGTAGAGCGATAACGGTTGTGCAGGTGTAGGGGTCAAAACACAACCACTGAGAACAGCATAGGCCCATGGCTGGTGGCGGAACAGCTTAGAACGCGACCAATGTGGGGAATTAGCGCATTTTTTGCGTTGGGCAGCAGAACGTGCCCACGGTATAGCCGCGCAGAGCTCTGTGTTTGGTCTTGCGCGCGCTGACTCTGGCGCGCCAGAGTTTAAATGAACGCAATTTCATATTTGAGCGCATTAATTTAATCACCTCAGCCTCGCTGAGGCCAAAGCTCGCCTCGATCGCCTCAAAGGGGGTGCGGTCTTCCCACGCCATTTCGATGACGCGGCTCAGTTCACTTTCTGTGAGATGGGTTTTCATCGCAACCACTCTGCTGGATCAACCGGTAAGCCATTGTGACGCAGTTCAAAGTAGAGCGCATTGCCAATCGCTTCACCGCTGTCGCCGGCGTACGCGATCACCGACTTTGCGGGGATTTGATCGCCTTGCTCTACGCTGAGCTCACTGTTGTGAGCGTACAGGCTAAGAGTCCGCTCATCGTGCTCAACAATAACAAGCAGGCCATAGCCGCGCAAATAATCAGCATAGACAACACGGCCAGCATGGATCGTTTTGATGGGATCGCCGCGGCGCGCATCAATTAACCAACCCTGCCAGCGCAGTTGATCATCGCGCCGCTCACCAAAACGGTGCAGAAGGCGTCCTGGAGCAGGCTTGGGTAGAGAGCCTTTGAGCTCGGCCAAGGGCTTACTTGGCAGGCGGGGAGCTCGGCGTTTGGCCGCCTCTTTTATGATCGCTTCTAACTGTTGGCGCTGCTCTTGGAGTGCACTGAGTTGGCCGCGCTGTGAATTTATCTGTTGGCTCAGTTGGCGGCTGCGCTGTTGTTGTTTGGCGACAGATTGCTTGAGTTGGGTCTCAATTTTTTGATGTTCGCGCTGAGAGGCTTGGAGTTGTTGGAGTTTCTGACGCAGTTGGCTGTGTACTGAGGTCAGTTGTATGAGATCGCGATTGAGCGCTTGCAGTAGGGTATAGCGTGCAGTGACTAAATAGCGGTAGTAGGCCAGATGACGTTTAACAGTCGTGTGTTGCTGATGGTTTAACAGCAGTTTGAGCTGTGGTTGCCGACCGAGTTTGTAGTGTGCAGCAATAACCACGGCCGCCTCTTGGCGTTGCTGTGCAACACGTCGATTGAGCTCGAGCTCAGTCTGGTTGAGTTTTTTCAGTTGGTTGTTATTGTCGCGGATGTCGACAGCTAGACTGCGGCGATTTTGAGCCAACAGATTCTGTTCGCGCGCCAGTGCTTTGAGTTGCTGCTGCAGTGCGCTTAAATCACTGCTCTGCGCAGTGAGGCGTTCTTCCAGAGCGGCGATTTCAACACTCAAAGCCTCCAGTTGCTGGCTTTGATTTGATTGGGCATAGCTCTGCATGGCGACGCCAAAACTGACCAGCAGCAGTGCCCAAAGCAATAACGTGGGTGCGGTTTGGCCTGACACGTTTAGCCTAATAAGGTGCGCCCGCTCATCTCACTGGGCTGAACAACACCCATCAAATCGAGAAGCGTCGGTGCTATGTCGGCGAGAGAGCCCCCCGCTGACAGGGGCTGTTGACGAGGGCCCACATAGACCAGAGGCACTGGCAGGGTGGTATGTTGTGTATGTGGCTGATCATTCTCAGCGTCATACATGGACTCGACATTACCGTGATCTGCGGTAATCAGCGCTTGCCCACCGACTTCGCGCAGCGCGCTGATCACTTCTCGCAGCGCTTCATCGACGGCTTCTACCGCCTTCACAGCGGCCGGATAAGAGCCGGTGTGGCCGACCTGATCACAGTTGGCGTAGTTGCAGACAATCGCATCAAAGTCACCGCTGCGAATGGCTGCGACTAATTTTTCAGTCACCTCAGGGGCGCTCATTTCTGGTTGTAAATCGTAAGTTTCCACTTGAGGTGAAGCGATTAATTCTCGCTTTTCTCCCGGGTAAAGTGCCTCTTGGCCGCCGCTAAAGAAAAACGTGACATGCGCGTACTTCTCTGTCTCGGCGATACGCAGTTGGCGTTTGCCGCTGTTCGCCAATACTTCACCGAAGCTGTTGATGAGCTCTTCGGGCGGGAAGGCAATCGGTGCGGGGATAGAGTCTTCATACTGAGTGGTCTGGACAAAGCTGCTCAGTTGGCGGACTACCGGGCGCTCAAAGCCGGAAAAAGTAGCATCGGTAAAGCAGTGGGCGAGCTGGCGGGCGCGATCGGGTCGGAAGTTCATAAACAAGACTGCATCGCCGTCTTCAATAAAAGCGGAATTGCCTTGGCTGTCTAAAATAGCGGTGGCGGCGACGAACTCGTCGTTCTCATTGCGCTGGTAAGCGCTCTCTAAGGCCTCTTGTGCACTGTTGGCCGGCTGCTCGCACTGCCCTTGTGTGAGAAGACGGTAAGCTTGGCTGACGCGCTCCCAACGGTTGTCGCGATCCATTGCATAAAAGCGCCCGCAAACCGATGCGATACGCCCGCAGCCGAGCTTGGCAAATAGCTCTTCAGCTTTTTTGAGGCTGGGTTCAGCACTGCGCGGTGGGCAGTCGCGGCCATCCAAAAAAGCGTGCAGATAGATTTTTGTCGCACCGCGCGCAGCAGCCATCTCAATCATAGCCAGAAGGTGTTGCTCGTGACTGTGGACACCGCCGGGTGATAGCAGCCCCATAACATGAACAGCGCGATCGTTAGCTACCGCGGTATCGATGGCATGGCAGTAGACCGAGTTAGTTTGAAAGTCACCATCGGTAATGGCTTTGTTGATGCGGGTAAAATTCTGATAGACCACTCGCCCGGCGCCTAGGGTCATATGGCCCACCTCTGAATTGCCCATCTGCCCTTCGGGAAGGCCAACCGCCATGCCTGACGTGGCGATGGTGGTGCGAGGACACTCTGCCCACAGTGACTGCCAAAAAGGGGCATGAGCATTGGCAATGGCGTTGTTATCGTTGTCTTCGCGGTGGCCAAAGCCATCGAGAATGATTAAAACGGTAGGGCTGGCAGTGTGTTCAGACATTTTTAGCTCCAAAAAATAATCGTTAAAGTGTAGAACAGCAATTTATTGATGTCGCGTTTTGATCAAGGCTCGAGCTCACTCCAACGTTGAAAGAGCGCGTCCAGTTTGGCTTGAGCGGCGCTGAGTTGAGCTTCGATATCGGTAATTTTTTCCCGTGGTTGTTGGTAGAAATCACTGCTCGACATCGTTTCGCCGAGCTGCTCAATCAGCGTCTCCGCTTGCTCTATCTCTTGCGGCAAACTGTCTAGCTCACGCTGTTCTTTGTAAGAGCGCTTGGTCGGCTTGGTTTGCGCCGCAGCTGCAGTCACCGCTGGCTTCTTTTTTTCTGTTGGCACAGCAGTAGCGGCTGATGCGTAATCTCGTTGTCGCAGCCAGTCGTCATAGCCGCCCACATACTCATTGATCAGACCCGGCTGTTCGGCAGTGCCCTCAAAGACGATACTGCTGGTGACAACATTGTTGATAAAGGCGCGATCGTGGCTGACTAAAAGAAGTGTGCCGGGGTAGTTGATTAGTAGCTCCTCGAGCAGGTCGAGCGTGTCGATATCTAAATCGTTGGTCGGTTCATCGAGCACCAGTAAGTTAGATGGCTGAGCGAACAGCTTGGCGAGCAGCAAGCGGTTGCGCTCACCGCCAGAGAGTGCACTTACCGGCTGGCGACAGCGTTTGGGATCGAAGAGAAAATCTTGTAGATAGCTGATGACATGGCGCTGTTTGCCACCGATATCGAGCATGTCGCGGCCATCGGCAACGCTGTCCTGGACGCTGCGCTCTTCATCTAGTGCAGCGCGGTACTGGTCAAAGTAAGCGATCTGTAAATTGTGACCAGTGCGAACCGAACCACTACTGGGGGTGAGCTCCCCCAAGATAGCTTTGAGCAGTGTAGTTTTGCCCACGCCGTTGCGGCCTATGAGACCAATTTTATCGCCGCGCTGAATCAGCGTGGAGAAGCCATCGGCAATGATTTTGTCGCCAAACTTGATGGTGATGTCGTTAACTTCACTGACCAACTTGCCGGAGCGGCTGCCATCCTGAATGGCCATTTTGGCCGAGCCGGTTACCTTGCGGCGTTCGGCGTGTTCGCGGCGCATCTCTTCGAGGGCGCGCACGCGGCCCTCGTTGCGGGTACGGCGGGCTTTGATGCCTTGGCGTATCCAGCGCTCCTCTTCAGATAACCGTTTATCGAACAGAGCTTGCTGCTTAGCTTCGGTTTCGAGCTGCTCCTCTTTGCGCACTAAGTAGGTGGCGTAGTTGCAATCAAACTGCCGCAACTGGCCTCTATCTATCTCGATGAAGCGAGTGGCGAGATTTTCCATGAACTGGCGATCGTGGCTGATAAACAGCAGCGACCCGTGCCAGTTGAGTAAAAATTGTTCGATCCAGCCAATCGCCTCAATGTCTAAGTGGTTAGTTGGCTCATCCAATAAGAGCAGATCGGGGTTGCGTACCAATGCGCGCGCCAGCAGCACGCGGCGCTTGTAGCCGCCGGAGAGTGCATCGATATCCGCCTCGGCGTCGAGCTCCATTTTAGTAATAATAGACTCAACGCGTTGGTTGGTATCCCAGCCGTCACAGTCATCTAGGGCACTTTGGCAGCGCTCAAGAGCAGCCATAGTGGCGTCACTAAAATCACCCTCAGCCATAGCGTGGGTGAGGGTATGGTAGCGTTTGAGCAGTTCGCCCTGCTCGCCGAGCCCGGCGGCAATCACATCAAAAACCGAACCGGTTAAGCCGATGGGTACCTGCTGTTCAAGCTGTGCGACAACCAGCCCCTCTTCAACTTTGCGCACGCCCTCATCCGGTTGTATCTGGCCAACAATGACTTTGAGTAGAGTCGACTTGCCGGCGCCGTTGCGGCCGATTAGGCAGACCCGTTCGCCGCGCTCAATTGACAAGGTAATACCGTCGATAAGCGGTGGTTGGCCATAACTGATAGTGACATCGTTGAGATTGAGAAGAGACATTTAAGAGCGATTTCCTGGGCCAAAAGGCTTAAAGAGAATAAGGAGTCTGGGCAGCAGCGTCATTGAACCAAATAGTGCTGCAATCATCGCCAGCCCAGTGAGAAGACCGAAGTAGATCGACGGGATAAAATTAGAAAACGCCAAAATAGAGAAGCCGATAATTATCGTGATGGCGGTGTAGAACAGCGCTCTACCGATGCTGGCATGGGCGCGATACATAGTCGCTACGTAGTTATTGTCGACTGCAAACTCGCGTTTGAAGCGGGTGATGTAATGGATGGCGTGATCGACGCCAATCCCTACAGTAATGGCAGCAATGGTGATCGTCATCATATCCAGCGGGATACGCGCCAGCCCCATGCCGCCGAGTACAATGCCGGCAGCTAAGAAGTTGGGGACAATTGCAATCAGTGAAATCGACAGCGAGCGGAACAACACAATGAACATCGCAACGATGCCAATAAACACAGCGCCAAGAGTGAGAATTTGTGACTTGAACAGGCTTTGCAGCATGTTGTTGTAGAGTACAAGCAGGCCAGTAAATTGCGCCTCGTTGTTGCGGTAGCCCAGCTCCTCAACAATGAACTGATCGATACGCGCCAGCAGCTCGGCCCGTTTCAGTTGACCTTGGGTCTCCATGGCGCGCAGCTGTATACGCGCCTCGTTGCGCTCTTCGATAAGATAAGGAGCGACGATTTGCTGGTAGATATCTGGGCTCAGGCTTTTGCGCATAAAGGCGATTTCAAAGTCATTGAGCTGTTGTCCGAGCAGTGATTCGACAACGCGCTTCAAAGTCGCCAGCGAGGAGACTACGCCAATCTCAGGTTGGCTCTCGAGGAACGTGTGCAGCTTGTCTAAATCGGCGAGCCCGGCGCGGGTGAACCAGTAGGTATCAATGAGTTGTGGTTCGCTGTTCGATTCGGCGAACGGATCTTCACCAAACGGGTCTTCACCAAACGGGTCTTCACCAAATGGATCTTCGCTCTGATCATCTGCGGTAATCTGTGTAAAGCTGGGAGCCTGGATCACAATATCCAGTGGCGTAGTACCTCCGAGCGCCGAGTCGATTACCTCCATGCCGCGATAAATCTCGGTATCGCTGCGGAAATAATCGATAAAACGGTTCTCAACTTGCAACTGGCCAATACCCAAACCAGCCAGGGCGGCGAGCAGTGCCGAAATTAGCAGCACCCAATTGCCGCGTTTTTCAGTAAAGCGGGCAAAGCGCAGCGTTACCGATGCCGAGTTGTCACTGTCATCTATATCGGCTTCGCGGGGCAAAAGCATCATGCCGGCGGGCATGACGACGAATGTCAGCAGCAGTGCCAGTGCAATGCCGATAGTCATCATCCAGCCAAAGTCGATGACCGGGCGAATATCACTGACAACCAGTGACGCGAAAGCGACAATGGTGGTGAGGACCGTATACAGGCACGGCAGCGCCATCGACCCTACGGTAGCTGACACCAGTTGCAGCTGATCCCAACCGCTGTTGGCGCGGTGCAGCTCTCGGTACCGCACCACTAGGTGGATGGTAAGGGCAAGAGTGATAATCAGCAGCAGCGAGACAAAGTTGGAGGAGATAACGGTGAGCCGCCAATCTATCCAAGCCAGGAACCCGAGCATTGAGACCAGCGTTACTGTACAGGTCGCCAACGGTAGGATTATCCACCGCCAGCGACGGAAGATGGCCGCCATAGTCAGTACGATAAACGCCAAGATGCCGCTGCCAAATACCACTAGATCACTGCGAATAAAATCGATCATATCAGCGGTGATCATGTCGGGGCCGCCGAGATAGATAGTGGCGCTATCGCTGTAGGGAGCCATCATGGCGCGCACTTGGGCGACTCGCTGTTTATCGCGCTCAGCTTTAGCGGTGCGGTAGTCGAGAAATTCAGTGCTCACTCGTTCTAATTCGGCCATCTCGGCGCCGGTTAGCCCTTGGGTGTCGCGTTTTAGGCGCAGCCCGTCGCGCAGCCCCACCAGCTCAAGGTAACGGCTGTCTAGCGAGAGTGTGGCAAGCACACCGGTGGTCGTGCCATCGGGGGAGAGAATTAAATTTCGGTAGAGTGGGCTGGTGAGAAACTCGTCGCGCGCTTCACTGCGAACAACGCCATCACTGAGCAGGGTGTTGAGCGGTTCGCTCAAATCTCCGACCGACACTTTGGGGCTAAACAACAGCGGCAGGTCGAGGATCGATACCACTTGCTCGACACCGCTAATAGCGGCCAGTTCATCGCGCAGTTCGCCCAATAACGACAAGTTTGCATCGTCAAACAGATCGCCCTGTTTGGGCTCAAAAGTGACGACTAAAAAGTCGCTGCTGCCGTAGCGGCCTGCCACTTCTCGGTAATAGTTGAGCGCATCATCGTGTTCGAGAGTGAGCGAGTCTGCCGAGGCATCGATTTTAAAGTTGCCCAGTCCAATCGCCATAGCCACAGTCAGTGTAGCCACCGCTATCAGGGCGCTGCGCGGATAGCGCAGCACGGTAGATTGCATCAGTCGTGTGAACAGTGAGGGCATATTTGACCTACCTTAGCAGCCACAAAAATTGGGCTGATATTATAGGCTAGTTGGGCTCTCTACAGGGGTGCGCAGGAGAATTTTTCACTACACCTCAAAGGTTTCATCCAGTTTTTTATTGGCCATGACTTTTTTCAAGCGGGCGTATTGAGGTATGCCGTTTTTGTAGGGCGGGTAGTCCTCACCTTCAATGAGCGGGGCTAGGTAGGCGCGACCTTTGGCTGTGATGCCGTAGCCATCTTTGCTGATAAAACTGCGCGGCATTTTTTTCTCGACGTTGGCGACCTTATCCAACGGCGCCTCGCCAATTGTCCAGCCGTAGCGAGCGCTCTCTTTGCGCTCAATAGTGACCATGATCGAATGTTTTCCGGCCAGCGCCTTATCAACCGCCGCGCGGCCGACAGCATAGGCTTGCTCGACATCAGTTTTAGAGGCGATATGGCGAGCAGCGCGCTGCAGATAGTCGGCCAGTGCCCAGTGATATTTGTAACCGAGTGCCTTTTTGATCATGCTCGCCAGCGTCGGCGCCACTCCGCCCAGTTGTTGGTGGCCGAAGGCGTCTTTGTGAATAGAGCCGGCCAGCATGGCGCCATCCTTATACTGCGCCCCTTCCGAGGCGACAATGACACAGTAGCCGTGCTCGTTAACGCAGCGTTCGACTTCGGCGATAAATCGGTCGCGTTCAAACGGTACCTCGGGGAGCAGAATAATATGGGGCGGATCCCCCGCCTGTTCAGCAGCCAGTGCGCTAGCCGCGGCAATCCAACCGGCGTGACGCCCCATCACTTCCAAAATAAATACTTTGGTCGACGAGCGCGCCATCGATGCGACATCCATGCTCGCCTCTTTGGTGGAGACGGCGACATACTTGGCTACCGAGCCAAAGCCCGGGCTGCAATCGGTAAACGGCAGATCGTTGTCGACGGTCTTGGGGATATGGATGGCTTGGATGGGGAACCCCATCTTGTGTGACATCTGCGCTACTTTTAAACAAGTATCTGCCGAATCACCGCCGCCGTTGTAGAAAAAGTAGCCGATATTGTGGGCGCGAAAGACATCGATAAGACGTTCGTACTCCGCTTGGTTTTCGTCAAAACCCTTGAGCTTGTAGCGGCACGAACCAAATGCACCAGAGGGGGTGTGGCGCAACGCTTTAATGGTGCTGACACTCTCTTTGCTGGTGTCGATGAGCTCTTCTTGCAGCGCGCCGACTATGCCGTTGAGGCCAGCGTAGACCTTGCCAATTTTGTCTTTGTGCTCCCGGGCGGCTTCAATCACCCCGGCGGCCGATGCGTTAATAACGGCGGTAACACCACCTGATTGAGCGTAAAACGCATTCATTTTGGCCATGGGGCTTCCTTGTAAGAGCGTAAATTTAAAATGCAATTTTAGTTCAATAGCGCCGCTATTGCATTAGCTCCGGCCGGTGGGATAATTGCATACTTATTATTGAGGGCGCCGATAACGCTATGCATATTCATATTTTGGGCATCTGTGGCACCTTCATGGGCAGCCTGGCGCAACTCGCCGTAGCCGCGGGTCACCGAGTGACGGGCAGCGACCAAAATGTCTATCCGCCGATGAGTACGCAGCTGCAACAGGCCGGCATTGAACTCATTGAAGGATTCGACCCCGCTCAGTTGGAACCGGCTCCAGACTTAGTGATTATTGGCAATGCCATGTCGCGTGGCAACCCCGCGGTAGAAGCTGTGCTCGAACGACGACTGCCGTACATCTCTGGACCACAGTGGTTAGGTGAGCAAATATTGGCCGGCCGCCACGTCCTCGCGGTGGCGGGCACTCATGGCAAGACCACGACCGCTAGCTTGCTGACTTGGATATTAGAGTTTGCCGGCCGCGAACCGGGTTACCTGATTGGCGGTGTGCCAAGTAACTTCAGCCAGTCAGCGCGCCTTGGCGGGGGCAAATTATTTGTCGTCGAGGCGGACGAGTACGACAGCGCTTTTTTCGACAAGCGCTCTAAGTTTGTCCACTATCGGGCGAGCACTGCGGTTCTCAACAATCTCGAGTACGACCACGCCGATATCTTTCCCGATTTGGCCGCTATTCAACGCCAGTTTCATCATTTTATTCGCACCGTGCCGGCCACTGGCCAGGTGATTTATCCGCCTGCTGTCGAGCCGCTTAACGAGGTGTTGGCGATGGGTTGCTGGAGCCGGCAGATAACCCTGGGCGGATGCGCTGGTTTAGCAGACGCCAGCGGAGACTGGTGTGTGCGTGATGCCAGTGCCGACGGCACTCAGTTTACCCTCTGTTGTGCAGATCAAGCGGCGCACGTCCAGTGGACACTGACAGGCCAGCACAACATGGCCAATGCGTTGGCGGCCGCAGCCGCAGCGGCGCAAGTGGGTGTTGAATTAATGGTTGCAGCCCAAGCCCTGAGTGTTTTTGCCGGGGTTAAACGGCGTATGGAGGTAGTGTCTAAAACAGCGAATATCACTGTTTATGACGATTTTGCCCACCACCCGACAGCGATCGCTACAACTTTGCAGGGGTTGCGTGCCCAAGTCGGCCACGAGCGCATTTTGGCTGTTATTGAGCCGCGCTCTGCGACTATGCGCGCCGGTGTCCACGGTGCCCGTTTGGGGCACTCAGCACTGGCGGCAGATGATGTATTTTGGTTTCAAAACAGCGGCGTCGATTTTGATTTGGCCGCCGCGGTGCAGCCAGATCAGCCGGTTTACAGCGACATGGCCGAACTCACTACAGGCATCGCAGCTTGGGCCGAGCAGGGCGGGCATGTCGTAGTGATGAGCAATGGTGGCTTTGCCGGTTTGCCGGCCAGTTTGGCAGGCTGTTTACAGTAAAAAAGTAACTGGGCCGTCATTGCACAGGTTGATCTGCATGTCGGCGCTAAACTCGCCCGCTTGAGTTGCCACATCGCTGTCTGCGGCCAGTGCTAAAAAATAGCGGTAGAGCTGCTCGGCTTCTGCCGGTGGCATAGCGCTGGCAAAGCTTGGCCGGCGCCCTTTGCGTGTGTCGGCGGCGAGGGTAAATTGCGAGACCACCAATAGCTCGCCAGCGATATCGCGCAGCGATAAGTTCATCTTGCCCTCGGGGTCACTGAAGACACGGTAATCGAGGATCCGCTGCAGAGTTTTCTCGGCGACCGCTTTGTCGTCAGTTTTTTCAATCCCCAAAAGAAGTAGCAAACCGCGGCCGATTGTGGCGGTGGTGGTATCGCCTATAGTGACGCTGGCATGGCTGACGCGCTGGATAAGAGCTTGCATAAATTTACCGCTGATAAACAAAGTGCTTGAGCTATTCTAGCGAGTGTATGGCCGAGTGCCGATTAATTGTTTACTATCTGGCTAAATTTTATTACTGAAATGAATCTGGAGAGAGCTATGAAACCTGAGACTATCGCTTTGCACGTAGGCTACGACGGCGACCCTGCGACCAACGCGGCGACCGCGCCTATTTATCAGACCACCTCGTTCACCTTCGACAATACTCAGCATGGCGCGGATCTTTTTGATCTGAAAGTCCCCGGCAATATCTACTCGCGTATTATGAACCCTACCTGCGCCGTACTCGAGGCGCGTATAGCTGCGCTTGAAGGCGGTATCGGTGCGTTGGCGTTAGCCTCGGGTATGGCAGCCATCACTTACACCGTGCAGACTTTGGCCTCGGTTGGCGACAACATTGTCAGCACCAGCCAACTCTACGGCGGCACTTATAATCTGTTTGCTCACTCCCTGCCCAACCAGGGTATTGATGTGCGTTTAGCCGGTTGTGACGACTACGCCAAGCTCGAATCTTTGATTGATGACAAAACTAAGCTGCTCTTTTGTGAGTCTATCGGCAATCCCGCAGGCAACGTTGTTGATATCGCCAAATTGGCGGAGATCGCCCATCGCCACGGTGTCCCTTTGGTGGTCGATAACACCGTTGCTACCCCTTACCTCTGTCGTGTTTTTGATCTCGGTGCGGACATCGCTGTGCACTCGCTGACTAAATATATCGGCGGCCACGGCACCACTATTGGCGGAGCCATTGTCGACTCTGGCAAGTTCGACTGGGTCGCCAACGCCGAGCGCTTCCCGCTGCTCAACCAGCCCGACCCCTCCTACCACGGCGTTGTCTACACTGAGGCGCTTGGCGAGGCAGCCTTTATTGGCCGCGCGCGTGTTGTACCGCTGCGCAATACTGGCGCCGCGCTGTCGGCGCAGAGCGCCTTCCAAATTATGCAGGGGCTCGAGACACTGGCGCTGCGCATGGACCGCCATTGTGAAAACGCCCAGAAAGTTGCCGAGTACCTCAGCGGTCACGACAAAGTCAGCTGGGTTAACTATGCCGGCCTCGCCGACAGCCCCTACCACGACACCTGTCAGCGGCTGATGGGCGGCCGCGCCTCGGGCATCTTAAGTTTTGGCATCCAAGGTGGCCGCGAGGCCGGTGGCCAGTTTATCGATGCGCTGCAACTGATCTTGCGCCTGGTCAATATTGGCGATGCCAAATCGCTGGCCTGCCACCCTGCCTCGACGACGCATCGCCAGCTCAACCCAGACGAGCTAGCGGCGGCTGGCGTCAGTGAAGACCTGGTGCGCATTTCGGTGGGGATCGAACACATCGATGACATCATTGCCGATATTGAGCAAGCGCTGGCAGCAGTCTGATTTGGCCGATCAAAAAAAAGCCCCGCTATAAATAGCGGGGCTTTTTTTTGCCAGCTGCTAGCGCTTTGCTGCGCGCAGTTCGGTCAGCTTTTCCAGAACAAAATCGATCCGATCCTGGCCCCAGAAAATCTCCTCGTCGATGATAAAAGTGGGTACGCCAATGGCACCGTCAGCAGCCGCCTCTGCGGCATTGGCGGTGAGCATTGCCAGATTGGCCGGGTCTTGGCTAGCGGCGATCAGGCTGTCTGCATCCAAATGAATCCGCGCAGCGACTTCGCGGAGTACCGTCTCTTCGCCGATATTTTTTCCTTCCGCCCACTCAATTCTCATGGTTTCTACAATGTATTCGCGCAGCAGACCCTGTTGCTGTGCGTAGAGCGAACCGGCACCGGCCGCAGTCGGCTCTGTTTCAACCGGCGGCGGTGTCACCGGTATGCCGAGTCGTCGAGCAAAGCGCGCCATGTCTTGACGAGCAATGGGCAGTTTGCTTTTGGCGCGCTCCGGCGGCGAACGCAAGTCCCAGCCTCCGACCGGCCGCCAGAGCAAGTTGACATTGAAATCGTCGACAATTGACCAGAGTGTTTTTGATGCTAGGTAGCAGTAAGGACTGCGAAAGTTAAAGTAGATTTTGACATCGACGTTGCTCATAGGGTCTCTCGCTTAGACAGAGTTAATAGGGGGTTAGCGGCCTTGGCTGCGCATATGTTGGGTGGTGAACTGACGATTGCGCAGTGGGCTTGTGGCGATCCGGCTCTTTAACTGGAGCGTCGTGCAGTGCTCGGCTTGCAGGTCAATCATACCCACGGCTTCGGTCATCAGTCCCTGCCATGCGGCGCTTTCTGGGCGGTGTAAAGCCGACGAGCTGGCGGCGGCTACAGTCAGCTTCCAGAGCTTGCCGGCGTTGTCATAAATACGTCCTAGCAGTGGCGCAAAAGTTGCGGCATCGATGATGTAGTGGCGCTTGGAGAGGGGGTGACCGGGGTCGCGCGGTGTTGCCTCGAGATGATGCACCTTGCGCAGTTGCCAGGTGACTTTGGGGAAGCAGTGCCCTGCGCCAGAAAATTCGATCAGTTGGAAGCCGCTGTCGTCAGCAGGTTGTTGCCAGTCGGTCAGTTGCGAATGACCGTAAATAGGCAGCAGCATTTCATCGCTGCCCAGGTAGCGCCAATCCATATCCATGATACGGCCGTTATAGCCGAGAAAATCTTCAATCATGATATCGCTACCGAGGAATGCATCAGTCTTTTGGCCAGTGGCCAGACGGCGAACACGGCGCTGAGAACTCATATACATCCACGCTTGTTCAGTGGCGCTGTCGACTTCATTGCGGTGGATGAGCAATTGAGTGTTGCGAATGTCTTGCGGCGCTTTAACTTGCAGGTAGAGTGCGGTGTAAAGATTGGCCGGGTTGTTCTCCAGCGCCGGTATCGGCTCGTGGGTATGACGGTATTTATACCGCAGGATGGCGCCGTACATCTCTAGTGTGCGCTCAATATTGTCTTTGCGCATATCGCGATACTGCCAGTTGAATTGCTCGGTCTCAGTCTCATCGGGGGCATAGCTGTAGCGCATGTTCCAGGCGGCTTTCAATCCCGCTTGGGGATCGCTATTGTCGAGTTGTAAAAAGGGACGCCCGCCGGCGTAGCCAACTAGCGCTCCCGGCGCATCGCCGATCGCAGTAGCACCGCGATACTGTTGTGTTGCCGCACGGTAGTTCGGGTGCACCGGTATATCCAGTGCAGGGCCGAGTTCAATAGTCAGTTTTTGCTCGCCGATAAGCTCTGCAAGGGTGGCGTCTAACCACTGCGAGTAGTTGCCTAAATTACTCTCATCAATGACCGTGCCGGCTGCCAGCAGGGCGCTGGCACCACTGTCCAGTGGTGGAAAGAATTCACTGTTAAGCGGGGCGGCAAACACACTCCAACCCAGAGCGCTGGCCAGCCAGGACGAGACAAGACCGGTTTGTTTGGCCCTTTTGATGAGAGACTGCTTAAACATACAGCCATCCTTTGATGTAGTGAGTGACCCTAGGCATTACCAAGTAGGTCATTAATAGCACCTGTAAAATGACAATTACGGCAGTGCGGCTGTGCACACCCCAGTCGCCAATCCAAGGCGCTAAAAGGTGGTTCAGAGCGATGATCAAGTTGTAGACGACCGCGATGAGAACAACAGTCATCCGCCACTTGACCGGCTGTTTAGTCGTGGCGACCTGTGGAAATTCAAACCATGCTTCTAGACCAGTGGCAGTCTTAAACTCGGCCTCGCCCTCGACCATCTGGTCTATCTCAGCCATCCATTGTTGGCGTTCATGCGATTGCTGCCACGCCTGGGCGTGTGCCATGTTGTCGAAACGGTAGATGATGGTGTATCGGCGCGAGCCGGAAGTGGGCCTCAACACATTGACGCCGAGATGGCCGGCGAAACGACTCGACTCGGCAGTGATGCCAGAGATCCACGTTTCGTAGTCGTGTTCGCGGCCGGGGATGACATCTCGGCCAACCGATACAGTGACATAGTCGCTGGACGATGCGCTGGAGATGACCTCGGCATTGGCCGGTGAGACGGTCCCTAGCGAGCTGCCGGTTGTGCTCATTGTTGTGAGCCGCGCTCTTTGGCCATGGTCAGGGCGAGGTCTTCAATCATATCCTCTTGTCCGCCGACGGTACCGCGCCGGCCCAGTTCAACCAAAATATCGCGAGCCGAAACCCCATATTTTTTCTCTGCGCGCTGGGCAAAGAGTAGGAACGAGCTGTAGACGCCGGCGTAACCGAGAGTCAGAGCATCGCGATCAATACGGATTACCTGATCCATCATGGGGACGACGAGATCTTCGGCGACATCCATAATCTTATACAGATCGATACCATCCTCGACTCCCATGCGGTGGAGTACTGCCACAAACACCTCCAGCGGAGTGTTGCCGGCGCCGGCGCCGAGCCCGGCCACCGAGCCATCTATGCGGCTGGCACCGGCCTCGATGGCGGCCAGTGAGTTGGCGATGCCCATCCCCAAGTTGTGGTGGCCGTGAAAACCTATCTCGGTACTGGGATTTAATTCACTGCGCAGAAGGCCGATCTTCTCACTGACTTCGGCGGGTAACATGTAGCCAGCCGAGTCTGTGCAGTAAAGGCAGTTGGCTCCGTAAGATTCCATTAGCTTGGCTTGCGCCAAAAGCTCAGCAGCCGACACTTTGTGTGCCATCATTAGAAATCCGACAGTATCTAAACCCATCTTTGCAGCCATGCCGATATGCTGTTCTGAAACATCGGCCTCGGTGCAGTGTGTTGCGACACGAATAGTGGAGACGCCGTGATCGACCGCCATTTTCAAGTGGTCAATAGTGCCAATACCCGGCAAAAGTAGCGCAGATATTTTGGCGTTTTTCATTTTGGGGATGACTGCACTGAAATACTCTTCATCACTGTGCGCCGGGAAGCCGTAGTTGACCGAAGTGCCACCCAGCCCATCGCCGTGTGTCACCTCAATCAGGGGCATGCCCGCATCATCCAACGCCGTGGCAATGGAGACCATTTGCTCGAGGCTAATTTGATGCTGTTTGGCATGCATGCCGTCGCGCAAACTCATGTCGTGCAGGGTGACTTTTTTACCGTTTAAATCCATTGTCTACTCTCCCAGTTAGCTGCGTGCAGGCAGCTCTATCGTGCCTTTAGCGGTCTCTTCTGCGAAGAGCTCTGCTGTGCGCAAACCTGCGGCTGTCATAATGTCCAAGTTGCCTGCGTACTTGGGCAGAAAGTCCCCCAGCCCTTGTACTTCCATAAAAATAGTCACGCGGTTGCCATCAAAAATAGGGCCGTTTACCAGTTGGTAGCCGGGGACATACTGCTGCACTTTGGCGACCATGGTGTGTACCGATGCGGTAATCGCCGCCTGATCTGGCTCGCTCTCGGTGAGGCAGTGTATGGTGTCGCGCATCATTAAGGGCGGTTCGGCAGGGTTGACGACGATGATCGCTTTGCCTTTTTTAGCGCCACCCACTTGTTCAATCCCAGCAGCGGTGGTGCGAGTGAATTCGTCGATATTTTTACGTGTGCCAGGCCCTATCGACTTAGAAGCTACGGTGGCGACAATCTCGCCATAGGCGACAGGTTGCACTTGTGAAACAGCAGCGACCATCGGGATAGTGGCTTGCCCCCCGCAGGTGACCATGTTGACGTTCATTTCAAGCTGTTCTGCATGCTGTTGCAGGTTAACTGGTGGAACACAGAATGGGCCAATTGCAGCGGGTGTCAGATCAATCATGATAACGCCGAGCTCGTTGACCTTTTTGGAGTTGTCTGCATGCACATAAGCTGAAGTGGCATCGAAAGCAATGCGGATATCGTCCTCAATAATGTGCGGGACCAAACCGTCAACACCGGTGGTAGAGACTTTCATGCCAAACTCGCGAGCGCGACGAATGCCTTCGGATTCTTCAATGCCGACCATCCATACCGGTTCGATCCAGTCGCTGCGCATCGCCTTCATCAATAGGTCAGTGCCTATATTGCCCGGGCCAATAATGGCAGCTCTTAATTTTTTACCCATCTTAAAACTCCTAATCAGACAAACTTCATAGTGACAGTGCCAAGACCCTGATAGCGCACGACGATTGAGTCGCCGCGCTCGACCAATACCGCAGCCGTGATGCCGCCGGTCATAATAAAGGTGCCGGCGGGGATCACTTCGTCGCGCTCCGCTAGCATGGCCGCTAGCATCGCGACGCTGGCGGCGGGGTGGTCGAGCACCGCCGCACCGGCCCCAAGCTCAACGATCTGGCCATTTTTTTGCATCACCACGCCAAGGGTGCTCCAGTCAAAATCGTCGGGTTTGGCTGCGTGGCTGCCAACCACAAAGCGCGTTGATGAAGAGTTGTCCGCCTGTACGCTGATGAGGTCAAACTTAAAGTCTTTATAGCGCGAGTCGATAATTTCTACCGCCGGCACTACCAGTTCGGTGGCGGCTAGCACCTCCTCGACGGTGACATTTGTGCCGCTCAATTCTTTGTTCGTGACAAAGGCAATTTCGGCCTCTACTTTCGGGTGTATCAATTCATCAAACGGTACCTCGGCGCCATCGGGGAGGCTAAAATAATCGGCTAAAAAGCCGTAGCAGGGCATTTCTACACCCATCTGCTTCATTTTGGCCCACGACGTGAGGCCCATTTTCATGCCGACCATTTTATGACCGCGCGCCTCTTTGCGGCGGCGGATCTGCCATTGAATATCGGTGGCGTCGGCGAACGTCATGTCCGGGTAATCGTCGGTGATCTTAATCACCTCATAGGCCTGTAGCTCGGCGTTTTCGAGGTGTTCGGCGAGTTTTTCAACGGTGGCTCGGTCTAAAGTTTTACTCATTGAGAGTGCTCCAATTAGCTAAAACGTATGCGACAGTTACCCATGCCGCCTACTTTGACATTCATTTCATCGCCGGCAGTGACCGGCTCTAGCGGTACCAGCGAGCCTGACAAAATCAGTTCGCCGGCTTTGAGTGGGATGCCAAAACGGCCTAGGGTGTTGGCCAGCCAAGCGACACAGTTGACCGGGCTGCCGAGTGCCGCAGCGCCAGCGCCAACGCTGAGGGTTGCGCCGTTCTTCTCTACTACCATGCCGCAGGTGGACAGATCGAGGCTGCGCGGATCGACGGCCGCTTTTTCATTGACGACAAACAGACCGCACGAGGCGTTGTCGGCGATCGTGTCTTGGATTTTGATCTGCCAGTTGTCAATCCGCGAGTCGACCACCTCGAAACACGGCATTACCGCTTCGGTGGCGGCCAAGACATCGGCATTGGTAATGCCGGGGCCGATTAGATCGCGCTTGAGGACAAAGGCAATCTCGCCCTCGGCTTTGGGCTGAATCAATTTTTCACTGATCGGCATCTCATCGCTGTAGACCATGGTGTTGGTGAGGTAGCCAAAGTCGGGCTGGTAGACGCCGAGCATATTTTGCACAGCTTTACTGGTCACGCCGATCTTTTTGCCGATGATAGTTTCGCCGGCGGCGAGTCGGCGCTCGAGCATCCGCAGGGAGATGTGATAGGCGTCATCTATGCTGATTTGTGGGAAGCGCTCGGTGAGCGGGCGCAACACCTTGCGTTCAACCATGGCTTGATAGAGTTCATCGCCACACTGTTCAATCAGTTGTTTATCCATTTCTTTGACTCTCTAGTTAAATCGTAAATCGGGTCAATCCGTCGCTGCTTCGGCGAGGAAGTTTTCTACCAGCTGGCAGAAGCGGCCAGCCTGTTCTATCTGTGTCCAGTGGCCACAGCGGCCGAAGACATGCAGTTGCGCATCGTCTATCCAGTCAGCCAGTGTCAAACTGCTCTGCAGCGGAATGATCTGGTCCTCGCGACCATGTATTACCAGCGCGGGTAATTTCAGCGCTCTTATGTGGGCTTCGCTGCTGCTCAAAGCCTCAATCCAGCGCTGCCGCGGGGCGGGGAACATGGCGGCAAACGATGCCTGAAAGCCGGGCCGGATGCTGGCTTGGAAGCGCAGTTCAGCCAGCTCGTCGGTCACCAGACTGCGGTCATAGGCAAACAGGTCAACCAGTTCGCGCATCGCCTCCAGCGAGGGGGTGTAACCCCACACTCGGTCCAACCCTGCGGTGAGCGGGAAAGAGACTCCGGCCGCTCCCATTAAGACCAGCCGCCGCACCCGCTGTGGGTACTTGATGGCAAAAGCCAGCGCCAGGCCTCCCCCAAAGCTGTTGCCAACCAGATCGACGCGCTCAAGTTCCAGCGCATCGATAAAGCCGAGCAGGTGGTCGAGCCAGCGCTCCAGTGAATAGACGTTGTCGGCGGGCCGCTGGGTGTAGCCGAAGCCGAGCATATCTGGGGCGATCACTCGCCGCCGTTCACTGAGACTAGCCAACACTGTTCGCCAATTGGCCCAGGCCGTGACGCCAGGGCCGGAGCCGTGGATCAGCATAACCGGATCGCCGCGACCCTGATCGTGGTAGTTGGTGGCAATGCCTTTAATCGAGATAGTCTCGCCGATCTCAGGGTTTTTGGCCTCGTGCATTTGCATTATGTCCTTACAGTTTTATGCAGATATTTTTCAGTTCCGAGTAGAACTCCAAACCGTGTACCCCGCCTTCGCGGCCGATGCCGGATTGCTTGGCGCCGCCAAAAGCGGTGCGCAGATCCCGCAAAAACCAGCTGTTCACCCACACCAGGCCAACTTGCATGGCCTCGGCTACGCGCATAGCGCGCGCGCTGTTGTCGGTCCACACCGCGGCGCACAAGCCATAGTCGGTGTCATTGGCGAGCGCAATCGCCTCTGCTTCACTGTCGAAGGGCCGGATATGGCAGCACGGGCCAAAGATTTCTTCGCGGACGACGCGGGCATTGTCATCGAGACCGGTCCAGATGGTCGGCTCAATCCAAGCGCCATTATTGAGCTCGGTGCCCATGTCGGGCACGCCGCCACCGATCACGACAGTCGCACCCTCCTGCTCGGCGAGTTTGTAATACGACAGCACTTTATCGCGGTGCTCAAGGCTGACCAGCGGGCCGAAGTTGGCCTGTGGATCTTCCGGTCGGCCCAGTTTGAGTTGTTCAACGCCCGCTTTCAGACGAGCGACAAATTGCTCGTAAATAGGCCGCTCAACATAAACCCGCTCGGTGCCCAGACAGACCTGGCCGCAGTTGACAAAAGCTGAGCGCATAGTGCCCTCAATGGCCTTGTCGAGATCGCAGTCGGCGAATACCAGAGCCGGGTTTTTGCCGCCACACTCCATAGAAATGTTGCGCAGCCCGACCGACGCGGCGCGCATGATAACTTCACCGGTGTGCGTCTCGCCGGTAAAGGTAATGGCATCCACCAGCGGGTGGCTGGTGAGGAATTCGCCGGCCGAATCCGGGCCAAAGCCGTGCACCACATTGTAGACGCCGGCCGGTACGCCGCACTCGTTCATCACTTCGCCGAGAAGGGTAGCCGTGGCCGGGGTCTCCTCGGAGGGTTTGACCACTACAGTATTGCCACAAGCCAGTGCAGGGCCGACTTTAAAGGTCATTAGCAGCAGTGGCAGATTCCATGGACTGATGACAGCAATCACCCCTTTGGGGGTGCGGTGGCCGTAATTCACGGCGCCGGCGCCATCGGGGGTGTCGAGTTTAAAGGTCTCGGTTGGATGGTTGGCGAGTGTTTCAGAAAATGCCGTGAAGTTGGCCGCACCGCGTGGAATATCAATATGCGCGGCTATAGAGCGGGGCTTGCCAGTATCCAGGCACTCGGCGGCGAGAAACTCCTCAAAGCGCTCGTTGATGCGTGCGGCGACTTTGTTGAGCAGGGACGTGCGCTGCGCCTGGGTCATCTCTGCCCACGGGCCAGAGAGCGCCGCTTTGGCGGCTTTCACCGCCCGGTCTACATCTGCGGCTGTGGCCTCGTGAACCATGCCGATCAAGCTGTTGTCGACCGGTGCGCGATTTTCGAAGGTGGCGTCGTTACTGGAGGCGACAAATTCGCCATTGATGAAGTGTTTGAATTCCATTCTCTACTCTTTAAATCGATGGGTGTTGATAAATAAAGCCGCCCAGTTACGCAGCAGGCAATAACTGGGTCGGCGATAGCGATCGGCTCATTTAGGTGAGTACGGTTAAGAACCGTTCGTTCAATTCGCGATCGTGGTAAAAAATGGCTTTGCCGAGCACCTCGGCATCCCAAGTCACCGTGGGGTGGTCGGGGTAGTGGTAGTCTCCGCCGCAGAAGACTTCGGTGCGGTTTCCCGACGGGTCAAAGAAGTAGATCGTTTGGCCGTGGGTGAGCCCGTGCCGTGTTGGGCCGATATCGATAGGGGTGTCGGTCATAGAGATAAGGTCGGCGGCGCGCAAGACATCCTGCCAGGTGTCGAGCCAGAAAGAGGCGTGGTGAAATTTGTCTTTCTCATCGTGTTTGATAAAGGCCACATCGTGGGCCTTGCTCGAACAGGTGAGGAACAGTGCCGCCTTGTTGCCCTCGGGGTCTAACACTTGTTCTGCCAAGTCAAAACCAAGTATCTCTGTGAACAGGGTCAAATTGCCCTCGAGGTCATCCCCGTACAGCAGGCAGTGGTCAAAACGGGTGGGGCGCATGCCTTTGAGCCCGCGCGGCCACGCTTCTGGATTGCGCTCTTTAATCCCCCACTTGCCAGTCTGTTCTTTGGTGGCAAACAGTTCGAAAGTGTGGCCTGTCGGTGCCGTAAAGCGAACCCGACGGCCGCAGCCGAGCAGTTCGCCGGCGGCAATTTCAGTGGTGGCAAAGCCCTTTGCATTGAGTTCGCTCTCGAGAGCAGCCAGGGTGCTCTCATCGAGAACTTTGTAGCCGGTAAAGTCCATGCCGGCGTGGTCTGTTTCACGCAGCACGACTGAAAATTTATCAACCTCGGTCCACGCTTTCAGATAGACACGACCTTGGTCGTCGCGATCGACTTCGATCAGCCCCAATAGATCGCGATAGTGGGCGAGTGCTTCATCCATATCGAGCACGCGAATTTGAATATGCCCAGGGCGCATTACACCTTTTCTCATTGTTGTAGTCCTCTCTCGGTTATATTTCTGGGCCGCTCTCATCGAGCGCCTCAATGGTCATGTCACTCAGCGGATAGATACGACAGGACAGGCAATAGCCTTGGCTCTGTTGCTGCGCAGTAACATGTTTAATGCTCATCTTCTTGCTGCGGAACTCGCCGCTGACCACGCGAATCTTGCAGACCCCGCAACCACCTCCGCGGCAACCCACTCGAACCGCTTTGATGCGCTGACTCTCCACGCCGTGCAGCAGAGATTGCTGGTCACTGCACTGAAACTGGCTGGCGCGATTGCGAACGGTGATGGTGTGCACGCTCAATTTGAGCCTCTAGATCCGCTTAAACAAAGCGCTGCGTTGGGTGCCATCGGCACCGTCGGCCGCTGTGACGAATTTTTCCATGTGGATATCTTTCTCAAACAGCCGCCCTTGCATCAGCGCATTAATAGCGGCGTCGATCATCGGTGGCGGACCGCACAGATAGGCTTTATGGCCGGCGAACTTGCCATCAAAATGGTGTTGCGCCGCTTCGTGGACGAAGCCGGTAAAGCCCTGCCAGTGGTCATCATCTGCGGGCTCGTTGAGCGCGGCCACATAGGTGAAATTGGTGTGCTCCCGGGCGAGTTGCTCAAAGCGCTCGCGGTGATAGAGCTCGGCAGCGTTGCGGGCCCCCTGAAAAAGGGTGATATGGCGTTGATCACCCGACTCAAGCAGATCTAGAATCATTGACTCAGGCGATGACAACCCAGAGCCGCCGGCGATAAACAGTACATCCTGCAGATCAGATTTGCGCACAAAAAACTGGCCGTAGGGGCCGGAGAGTTCAAGGCAATCACCGACCTCAAGCTGATGGTGTATGTAGCCGGTTGCCGCCCCGTTGGGAACTTCGCGAATGTGCAGCTCAATTTTATCGACGCAACGGGGTGAGTTGGCAATCGAAAATGCGCGGCTGCCATCGATGCCGGGCAGTTGTAAATTAATGTACTGGCCAGCCTGGAACGTCATCGGCCGGTCAAGGGTTAACGTCAGCCCCTTGATGGTCGGCGAAAGATCTTCGATAGCGGCGACAGTGGCGCGGTAATCTTCTACCAAATAGCCGGCAAAATCGGGGTCGACATCAATGTCCGCTTCAATGACCAGATCCGACTCCGGTGTTGCACAGCAGGCTAAAATTTTTCCCTCATCGCGCTCCATGTCCATCAGAGCAAAGGGCGAGGCCTCTCCCTGGTCGATATCGCCCTCAAGCAACTGGCATTTACAGGTGGCGCAGGTGCCGTGACCACAGGCAAACGGCAGCCAGACACCTTGGCGAAGTGCCGCATTGAGGATGGTTTGACCCTCCTCTACTTCAATGATATCGCCAGTTGGCTCTATGGTGACTTGGTAGCTCATGTTGATTCCTTAGATGTCCGCGCCTTTGTAGCCAGTCAACTCTGGGGTGACCAGTCGCAGTAAAGACTTGTGTCCAATACCAAGTTCAGCAAGGCTTTTGGTGTGGTCTGGTTGGAACGCTTGGTTGTCGAGAATCCACTCAGCCTTTTGCCAGTTGATCTTGTTAAATTCCGGATGTTGACTAAATGCCTCGGGCATAACGTTATCTAGCATTTCTTGAAATGTCATAACTGGCGGCAAGGGAAATGCACGTGAAGAACAGAACATTTGGTGCTTGTCCCAGCCAATATAAACCAGCTGTGCACCGCCAAACTTTTCAACTGAATCTTTGAAATCACCGTGATAATCATCACGAAGTGCTTTTATTGTCATAATAAAGTACTCACTAGGTGGGGGGCGCCGCTAGGGCGCCCCTACTGACTTTCCTGTTAGGCGACGCCTTTCCAATTCTTCCAACGCTCTGCGTCCGGTGAACCCTCAAAGTCTAGATTGGCAACGCCGTCGTTGAGATGGTAGTACTCAATAACTTTATCGAGGCCACCGCCACCGCAGTTTCCTTGCAAGATCTGGTGGACAGGCAGCCAAGCGTGAACATATTTTTCCGGTTCGTTATCAAAAATGCTCTTGCAAGGATCTGAACAGAAGTGAAAACGCTCGTCGTTGTACATGCTCTCTCGATAAGTAACCTGACTGGGATCATCTGCTTCGGTAAACATCATAGGGATCTGGCAGGTCTGGCAGAGTTGCGGCAAGCCAGTGGTGTAGAATCGCTCGCCTTTAGCTTCCATTTCTGCGGCCAACTCCCAGCGCGGACGATAATATTTGTCGAACGTGTTGGGATATTTCTCACTCAGCCAATCCATCTCGTCAGAGGTTGGCGTCCAAGTATGGAATGCAGCCGCATGGGTGTATTGATAAAAAGTCCACCAGGCCTGATGACTGAGGTGTTCTTTTTCCTTCTTGATGGTTTCGGTGTAGTCGGGCATTTTTATCCCGTACCGCTCTAAATCTTTAAATAGCGCACCGCCGGCATCTTCAAAGTAAAGCTCCCAAGCCTCCTGCCAAGACATAACTTTTTGTGGCAGCATATAGTCCATCATCATGGAGACTAAGGTGAGTAAGCGATAACCGCGCCACAGCCATTTGTCGAGCCATTTCTGGACAATCGGCACGTTGTCCTCGTGCTGTTCGAGGAGGAATTTTATGATCTCGAGGCCGAGCGTCATGTGGCGCGCTTCGTCAGACTGTGCCGAGAAGCCAAAAGTGACAGTTGCCATATCGCCGTTGAATGCGGCGCCGGACATGAACGGTACAAACAGCAGGTTAGTCAGCACATACTCGAACGAGAAACCAATCGCCACCATGAACTCGAAAGGCCCGGCGGTGCGAGCATCTTCGAAGAAGGACTTGGGAACCGACAGATACCAGACTCGATCATGCATGTGGTTGAATTCGTCAAAGCCATCAAAGAATTTGTTGTAGTGGCTCATGGCATGAATTTGCGTTTGGATGTGCCGCAACTCATCGATCGACTGCATCTGAGCTGCAACTCGTGCGCCGATGCCGCCCATTTGACGGCCAGTGTGAGCGAATCCGAGATGCGCAGCGTGCTCGCCAGGGCTGACACCAGTTAAAAACAGTTTAATGGCATTTACATAGCGAGCATCGGTAACGTTTGTATGACCATTATTTTGAGCAAAAGCGTCGTATATAGCGTAGAGTTTCTTCTCTTTTTCTGCTTGATATTTCCAGTAAGCGTCCATTGTCAGGCGGAAGGGATCTTCCCACTTATCCCAGTCTGTAATTTTTATGCCTTCGAACTCCTCGTAGGGAAAGGCCTCTTTACGATCCTCGTAGGAAAACTCCCAGTCGAGGTCGCGGGTGAGTAATTTGTACTTGTCTTTAAGGTTGAGTTTTTTAGGTGACATCATCTATCTCCTTGTTAGCTTTTGGCTGATTTAGTTATTCCACATGATTTTGAAATAGTCATCGTCTTCTTCGATATGACCGGTAAGAGTAATCAGGTTTAAATGCAATGACTGAACATCCCAATCCATACCTATTTGTTCGGATACGCTATCTCGATTGATCACCAGTGACCCCTCGTTCTCCACCCTAATCATGGCAGGTTCATAATGAACAGTAGCATTTGGATTATCTTGTTCCATTGCCGCAACGATGTAGCGAGATTCGTCATTATCTTGAAAAGCTATCTGTACGCGTGACATAGAAAAACTCCAGTAATTAATCGTTTAGACCGACCTTAGCTAAGCGTTTTTCGAGTACGGCAAAGGATTCGGCCATCGCTTTATCTGTTAGAAGTGCTGAAGTTAAAGGTTCAAGTGCCTCCTGAGCGCGTATACGCCAAGTGCTAATCCATGCCCGTATTTGGTTGGCGTTATGCTCGCTTTCTGCAATTACAGTTTTGAGTATTGAGTCTGACCAACGCTGAGACTCCTTGGCGCGGTTTTGCATAAACTCGGTAAGCATCAAAATATCTCGACCACCATTATTGGACAGCCACTCATCCAACTGGCAGTAGTAGATGTCGTTGGTCAGCGTGTCGAGGACAATGTCTTGCGCGATAAAGGCTTCAAACCAGTCTTTGATAGTGAGGGTTTTTTCACAGTAGGCGCGCACACCTTGCCAGGCCGGGTTGTTCATCCAGTGCTCTTTTGCCTGCAGCAATGAATCGCCACTGTTGTCATCCAACACCAATCCGATCTTTGAGAAGTACTGGGCATTGCCAAAGCGATCCATCGCTTCAAAAATGAGGGCTTGGGTGACGGCTGTGCCAACACCGTGGGCGGTGCCGTACATGTTGTTGAGGTTGGCCGCGACCTCGACATGGCGCATAGGAATGACCAGCTCGATCATCTTTTGTCGCACAGCGGGGTCAAGATTTTTGCTAAGGCCACGTTTCTCAAAAAAGTTGAAGTTATTTTCGGCATTTTCCTGCATCTTGGCGCGATTCTGGACATAGGGGCCGTAGTAAAATTGCCGCGGGTCTTTCAAGTCGTACCAATCTTTCATAACGACGGCCGTGCGGGCGGGATCATTGAGCTCGCGCTCCTGGTCCCAGAGCGGCTTGTAGTGAAAGTTGTGCGTCGAATGAACGTCGTAAGTGGCCTCTTGGTAGCGCGTTGCGGGCTTGTCGCCAAAGCGGCGCTCGATGTGCGCATAGGTATTGCGCACAGGCTTCATGGTGGATGTTTTAATCTCAATAGTCATGGGCGACCCCTGTTTTCCCGATTGGTTGCGTTATCTAAAGTTACTGGTGGCTAGCTACTTTTTCTCTGCCATGGATCTCACGCTGTCGCGCTTGTGCAGTGGCTCGCCGTCGTCACTCTGGGTGTTGTTGCCGCGGTTCTTAGCCGCCAGTGTCTCGGTTCCGTAACGCCATTTCTCGGCATCGTCGGCCACCATCTGGCACTGTTCTGCGGTCATCTCGAGGACATCGTTAGCCGCGCAAAACTCAGCAAAAGAGGCTTTCGGCAACACCAGCTCTACGTACAGCCGCGGGTCGTCGATAGCAAAATCGAATTCGACAAACTGATCGCGAATGATGTTGCGCACGCGCACATATTTCTTTTTGTCGCCAACGTTAAAGTGATGCATGAGCCGTGTCCTAGCGTGTCTAAATCAATAATTGCGACCTTCTGTTGATTTAGATAAAGCAATCTGCGTGCCAATAAAAAGATAAAATATTTAAATTACTGATTTAATTGGATAAATATTGTCGCGGGCGGGGTTTTTGAGAAATATCGACGGCCTGCTCAGGTGTCGGCCAGCACAGACTTAACCATTTGGTTAAATCTGCTTATAAACGACCTCAGAGTTCATCAGTTGATCACAAAGTGCTCCGCGCAGTGTTGTTGGCGGGCGCTTGCGCTGCGCTCCGACAAGGTCGCCTGAGGTGCTCGTGTCACTGCCTATAATATAATCCAAGTATATGATTTTTATGGGCTTTTGTTTTTATCGGCAAAGGTTATGCGGCAGCTGTATGAGCAAAATTACCGTGGGTAATGGCGGCTTGTCGACCGTGTATGTCTCGGCGTGAAGTAGAGGTTATCGTGCGGGTTGAGTGCACTGCGGCGACGGCGGAGTGATCAAATGATCAAAAAATTTTTACCATTACCACAGCAGCGATTAACTAAATTTTAAGTTGTAGTCCATCCAAAAGAAAATTAACCATTAAAAACAGAGGGTTATGTATTTTTTGGGCGTTGATGTGCAGAGTTGGCACGATTTTTGGATGGACTTAGTACACAACCGTTGATGCGGCCCTCCAAGAGGCCGGTCAGCTCGAGGTGCGGGTGACCGCTGGCCTACTAAGGGCGCGTGGCACACCGACATAAAAAAAGGATAACAGGGGGGAGGGGAGACGTGGGTCTACGTGTAAGCGACACGGTTCACAAGCGTGTTTTCGGCAATCTTTCGCGACTGCCAGTGCTCGCCGGCGCACTGCTGTTGGGTGCTTGTGAGGCCAAGTTGGATTTATCGGGCGTCGAGCAGAGCCTCAACCAACCGATACGACGCACTGACCAGTTGATGGTGTTGGAGCAGGTCGCCGATAACCTGGTGTTGCTGGGAAACGACGGTCTGCTGCTGCGCCGTGCTGTCGACAGTGAGCTGTGGCAGCGCCAGCAGCTTGAGCTGGACGGCGTCCACCCCGACTTTATCGCTGGCGCAGTCTGTGGCGATGGCTCGTTGGTTGCGCTCTCCTATCAAGCGCAAGTCTGGCAGACCCGAGATGGCGGCAACAGCTGGCAGACACAGGAGTTGCCCACCGAGGAAGATGTCCAAGACATTGAGTGCACGCAAGACAACCAGTTGTGGGTGGTCGGCAGCTACTCGACCTTACTGCATCAGCCCGTCTCCGGCGGAGAGTGGCGAGAGAGTTCGCTGCAAGAAGATGCGCTGTTGACCGCAGTGACCTTCTCGACAGCCGAGCATGGCTATGTCGCCGGTGAATTTGGATTGTTGGCAATCACCGATGATAGTGGTGCCAGTTGGCGTGTGGTTGATCCCATCGGTGAGGAGCTCTATCCGTTAGCGGTCTACTTCGACGCAGAGGGCAGCGGCTGGGTGGGTGGCTTGCAGGGTGTGATCATGCGCTCTGAGGATGGCGGCGCGAGTTGGGCTCGAACAGAAACCCCAACCGAATCGCCCATTTATAACTTCCTCATGGTCGGCGACCGCTTGGTCGCGACCGGCGACCAGGGCACTGTTCTCGAATGGCTTGACGAGGGTTGGTCGCGTGTCGCGTTACCAAATATTCCCGTCTACTTGCGCACCGGAATAGCCTTGAACAATAACCAAGCATTGATTGCCGGCGGTTGGGGAGTGTTGTTGCCGGTCCTGTTTGATACGCCCCGATAACCTCTAAGTGGATAAAGGAAGTAACTAGATGTCAGCGATTTCACATTTTTTTCACCGCTTAGAAGTGCAGCTTTTTGCAAGGCCAAAAATAGTATTGGCGACGATTTTAATGGCGACGCTGTTTTTTGCCGCGCAGCTGCCGGGTGTAAAGATGTATTCGGATTTTGCCGATCTGCTGCCCCAAGAGCACCCCTACATTAAGTTACACAACGACATTAAAGATAACTTTGGCGGCGCCAACGTCATTGTGGTGGGTGTTGAGGTTGCCGAAGGGACAATTTTTAGCAACCAGGCTTTGGAACTCATCCACCAGGTCACCCAAGCTGTAGATAACTTGCCGGGGGTCAATCACAACCTTGTGGCGAGTTTTACCCACCGCACCACGCGTAAAGTGTGGCTGACGGAAATGGGCAATATAGTCTCTGATCCCTATTTCAAGCCGCAGGATCCGGCTTTGAGTGAACTAGAACTGGCCGAGCTGAGCAAGGCGGTAGTGGCTAATCCTCAAGTCTACGGGCCTTTGATATCGCCAGACATGAAGACCGCGCTGGTAAAGGCGCAACTCAATGAGGGGGCGCTCGACTATGAGAGCACCTTTGCCCAGCTGCAGCAGTTACGGCTAGATTTTGCCCGCGATGGCATCAATATTTACGCGACCGGTCAGCCGGTCCTAGTGGGTTGGGCTTACCACTACAAAGATCAAATATTTCAGATTTTGGCGTTTACTGCCCTGATCATGGTGGCGCTGCTGATTTTCCACTTCCGCTCATGGTACGGCGTCCTAGTGCCGTTGGCGGGGGTGCTGGTGTCGACGATCTGGGGCATTGGGATCATCTCACTGTTTGGGTACAACCTTGATCCACTCGGGCTGGTTATCCCCTTTCTGATCTCGGCGCGGGCGATGTCGCATGGCATTCAGCTGGTAGAGCGCTACTATGCCGAGCTCGAAGGGGTGGGTGACTCACACCTTGCCGCCCGGCGCACCTTTGAAAATCTTTTCCGCCCGGGAACGCTCGGCGTGGTCTCAGACGCAGTGGGTCTGTTGCTGATCGCCATTGGCTCTATCCCGCTCAATACCAAGCTGGCGCACTATGCGTCACTGTGGGCGCTGAGTATTATCATTACGGTTCTGCTGGCGGTGCCGATGTTGCTGTCAATTTTGCCTAGACCGAGTAACACCAAACTCAAGCAGAACGCTCTGCGCCATGTCGCCAATTATGCCAGTGGCATCGTCATTGCCAACCCAGTGCGGATTTTAATGGTCGCGGCCGCGCTGACGGTGGCCGGTGGTTATGTCGCTTCACACGTGACTATTGGCGAGTCGGAGCCGGGTTCGCCGATTCTCTATCAGGACCACGACTACAACATCTCGTCAAAAGCCATTAACGACAGCTTCCCGGGCTCCGAAGAGCTCTACATCGTCGCAGAACATCGCGATGAAGGTGGCATCAAACGTCCAGAGGTACTCTATGCCCTGCAAGACTTAGAGCGCCATATGCTGCTCGACCCCGAGGTCGGTGGCGCCAAGGGGATGCCGGATTTGATCAAACAGGTCAACCGCCTGCTGCACAACAATGACCCGCGCTGGCAGCAGATTCCCAAGGACGAATTCTACGTCGGCGGCTTGATGTTCGCCTATATGGCCTCCAGCCCAATTCCCGGCGCATTGAAGGAGTTCGTCGACCCCTCTGAGCGCGTCGCCAACCTGGTGTTCTATTACAAAGATCATCAGGGCGAGACTATTCGTCGAGCGATTCACACCGCCAAACAGTGGATCAATGCCAACCAGGGCAAAGTCGACGGTCTGACGATCCGCCTGGCCGGCGGCACTATTGGGGTAACCGCGGCGATGAACGAGGCCGCTTTTGATACCAACAAAGTGGTACTGCCGCTGGTGTTCTTGTTGATATTTGCCTTTGTGATGGTGTTTTACAGTTCACTGCAAGCTGGCCTGATGATGTTTGTGGCGATGTTTTTTGCCACCACACTCACCTACGCCTATATGGGCTTGGCCGAAGTTGGTATCAACATCAATACCGTGCCAATTATCGCCGTTGGGGTTGGTATTGGCATCGATTACTCGATCTACATGATGGACCGGATTCGCGAAGAGATGGCCCGCTCGGGCGATCTGCCCACAGCAGTCGGTGCGGCCCTGCGTTCGACAGGGCTGGCAGTAAGTTTTACCGCGATCACTTTGATTGCGGGGATTGTGATGTGGATCTTCCTCTCCGATTTGCGCTTCCAAGCCGATGCCGCACTGCTGCTCAGCGTCATGGTGGTACTCAACGGGTTGGCCGCGCTGTGGCTGGTGCCGTCTTGGGTGCTGGTCTTTAAACCCAAATTCATCACCCAGTTGTCTGTCGATGCTGATGGAATCATCCATCAGCATCGCACACAAGCCCAGTCTGGAGGCCGTTAATGGTAGCGGGTAGGGGAATCAATCATCCTTCAGATAATAATTAAACCAAAACAGAGTAGGAGCAATACTATGCAGATAAAAAGCTCTATGAAGCGTCTAGCCGTCGGCTTGACGGTAGCCGGTATCGCCGGCACCGCGGCGGTCGAGACGGCATTTAGTCGGGATATTGAGTGGTCGGGTTTTGCCGAGGAAGTCATCCATCACCGCAAAGATGTCGGTATCTCCAAAGCGCGCAGTGGCTTCCAGTTGGAGGGGTTAAAATTTGTCGGTGACGTCGGCCCGTTCAGCAACGTCAGTGTCAACGGCATCATGCGCATCAGCTATGACGCAGTCTACGATATCAACGACGACGAATACGGCGATAATGCCGGCGGCGCGGCCTTTCTAAACTCGTACGGTTTGGCGAATATCGATGCGCCCACCGTCGTGCCAGTGAATGGCAACGGACTCGGGCCGAGCGGTGGCTTGAGCGTCGGCAATTTTGCGGTAATCAATATCCTCGGCCCCCGCGTTGAGGAGATTACCGGTGCGCCGACCGGGACATTCTCTGGCTCGACCGGAATGCTGGCGGGCAATACCTTTGTCGATAGTTACCCGAACAACCCCAACGTCGGCATGATTACCCTCGGTGACCATCTGCGCGATCACGCCGATGGTGTCGCCTTTGGCGTGCCGGTTCGTCCCTGTGATACCGACGGGCGCGGCTGTATCGATGACTATATGGATGCCGATAAAAACGAACTGGCGGCACCGGAAATTTTCAGTGAGCGCGCCGACTGGCTGCGCGAACTTTATGTCGATGCCACCCTGTTGGGCAACGGTGACAATGAAATCAACTTCCGTCTCGGCAAGCAGCAGGTAATCTGGGGGCGCACCGATTTGTTCCGCGTGCTCGATGTGATCAATCCGGTCGACTACTCGCGCAATAATATTTACGACGAGCTAGAAGATATCCGCATACCCATGTGGATGCTGAAGACCGACTTCCGTTTTGGTCCGACCGGTCCGTTTGATGACTTTAATATGCAGGTGGTGTGGAACTTCGATAAATTCCGACCCAACAACCTCGGCCAGTGCGGCACTCCCAATGCGATTCTAGACGCCGGTTGTTTCTTCCGCGGCATGAAAAACTTGTGGGACAACGGCGGCACGGTCGCTAACTTTGCCCCGTTCGACCCGGCCGACCCAAGCCTGGGCTTGCTGGCGACCAACTTTGGACCGCAGACGATCGGTATCCGCAACGTTGAGTTGCCGTCGTGGAGCCTTTCTAACACCCAGCTCGGCTTTAAAGTTGAAGGTGTGATGGGAGACTTTGGCTGGTCGGTCAACGCGCTCACCTATCGCTCGCAACTGCCTTCACTGCACGCGGGCAACGTCGAAGTAGTCAATCCATTCGTGGGCGGTGAGGCAACCACGCACGACTATTTGATCGCTTTTGATGTCGAGTTTCCGCGCGTCAACCTGCTCGGCGCTTCGGTCGATTACTACTCGCAAGCCATCGATACCGTGTTCCGCGTAGAACTGGCCGGCACCCAAGGCGAAGAGTTTGCCAACACTCTGCGCCCCGAGCTCTACTCTGAATCGGATGTGGTGCGCTTTGTCATTGGCGCGGATAAAAATGTCTTTATCCGTCCGCTTAACAAAGACCGGGCATTCCTGATCTCTGGGCAAATTTTTGGTCAGCACCTGCTCGACCACGAAGTGGCGCAAGCGACGCTGGGCGAAGTGGGTATGCCAGATTGGGATAAAAACTACATCGCAACACTGCTGGTCAAAGGCTGGTGGATGAATGACCGTTTGAGTCCACAGATTATTATGGCCCACGACTTCCGCGCTGGCGCGACGGTTGTCTCGCCCTCTGTCGATTGGTTGATTAGCGATAACTGGCAGATGGTTCTAACCGCCAACTACAAAACCGGCGGTAGTGACCATAAATTTGACGACTGCCGACTGTGCAACCCATTTGGTCCGTTTACCACTTCAATTCCGGGGCTGCCTGAGCACGGCGCCGACGGTTTGACGGCAGGTTCTGCCGGCCTGACCGGCTTCGAGCCGCTGGGCCGCTTCCGCTCAGGGCCGCTGGGTATGGCAGAGAAAGAGGACGAGATCCAAATCGCTATCCGTTATCGCTTCTAAGCAGCGCGGACTATTTGAAGAGTGAACAAAACCACGGCAGGGACGCCGTCACCCATGTTAAATATTGTCAGTCGCGCAGCTAGGCGGCTGATCTAGGAGAGAACTATGAACTACAAGACACTGTTAAAAGCGGCTATCGCCGCGACGCTGCTGCCCACGCTGGCGGCCACGGCCAATCCGGTCGATAACACTTTCTATCCGTACCGCGACAGCGTGCCGAGTTACCCCGGCTTAGAGGCGGGTATGACGCTCAACGCCGACAATATCGCACAATTCCCCGATGTCATCGATCCAGAGATGGCCGCCGCCATCGCGCGCGGAGACGTGCAAATTAAAGTGGGGGCGACCAGCTCGTTCGATCTGCACCCAAACTACGTCAAGGCGACCCGCGACAACGCCGGCGGAGTATCGCTGGGAGAGCAAGTGGGTGAGATTAATGGCTGGGTAGCCGGCCGGCCATTCGTAGCAGAGCCGTCTATGGATGACCCGCGCGCTGGTGAAAAGCTGGCTTGGAACTACAAGTACGGTTATAACTGGGGTGATAACGCGGCAATCTATCCGTTCTACTGGAAGTACCGCAATATGGATTCAGGTGACGTCGAGCGCACCCTCAAGTTCAATTTCCACTTCCTCAACTATAAAGGCCGCGTCAATCAAGATCCGCTGCCCAATATTGAGCCCAACCCTTCCGACCTCTATCGCTCTATTTACGTGCAAGTTCTCGACCCCTACGATGTCAAGAACACCCAGCTGCTGATCCAGCGCAACTCGGATGATCTGAAGCGCGACAATGCTTGGCTCTATCTCGGCTTCCAGCGTCGTGTGCGCCGCTTGGCCACCGGTCAGGTGACCGACGCGTTCCTCGGCTCCGACATTATGATTGAGGATTTTGAGGGCTATAACGGCCGGGTATCAGATATGCAGTGGGTTTATAAAGGCACCAAAAATGTTCTGTTGCCGTTCTACAACCACAACGACATGGCTTTAGATACCGAGACCCACAGCGATAGTGATGGCTACCAAGTCGTCGCATTTGCCGGCAAAGGTGGCTGTTACCCAAACGTCGAGTGGCAGTTGCGCAAGGCCTATGTGGTCGAGGCGCTCCCCGTGGACTCTAACCACCCGATGAGCAAGCGGGTCTTTTATATGGATGCGCAAACGTTCACTATTCCGCGCACCAACATCTATGACCGCGCCGGCAACCTGTGGAAGAAGTGGATCATCGGTCAGACCCATCCCGATCACCACCTGCCCAAAAACAAGGGCTCAGGCGTTTCGATTGATGATGCTTTTGCCATGGTTGATATCCAAGCCAGCCACTGCACAACGGGTCAGTTTAAAGGCCAGGTTGACCCGAGCCTGACCTCGACGTCGCTGTTTACGCCGCAGAATATGCGAGCGACCGGAAGATAATTTAATGCGTGATTGCATGCTTTTTGCGCCGGCTCCGTGCCGGCGTTTTTTTTAGATCTTTTTCTGCTGCTATTGGCGGTGGCGGTTGCAGCGGCGACACTCTAGAATCAAGTCCCCATGAGGATAAGTTGGTTGCGTTATGAATGATACGGTCCCCAAACTAGATTTAAGTCAAGTGACCCCACACATCGCCTTTTCCGGAGATCAAGGCAAGGTGTGGCTCAACGAACAGCGGGTCATGCTGTTTTCGCAGACCGCGCTGGGTAAATTTCGCAAAGAGGTATACGACACGATCGGCCAAGAGCGCTGCAAGGCTTTTTTTATGCGACTCGGCTACCAGTTAGGGATTTTGGACGGTGAATTGGCCCGCAGCAGCGATGCCGATATGTCAATTAAAGACCGTTTTATGTTGGGGCCAGAGCTGCATGCGCTGCGTGGAATGGTTTTGCCCGAGTTGGAAGATTTAGTCATTACAGAAAAGTCCGGCGAATTCTACTGTGAAGTGCGCTGGCACAACTCCTATGAAGTGGAAATTTATGCCACCGAAATGGGTGCGATGGATGAGCCGGGCTGCTGGAACCTCACCGGCTACGCCAGTGGTTATACCTCCGCACTGCTGCAGCGGGGGATTTTCTTTCAAGAACTGGAGTGCCTGAGTTGCGGGAATGAGCGCTGCTTTGCTGTCGGCAAACCGGCCGAGCTGTGGGATAACTATGAGCAGCTCAAACGCTACTACGAGCCCGACCCGCTGCTCGAGGAGCTGCGCAATTTACAGACCACCGTCGAAGCGCTGAAAGAGTCCCTCAATGAAGGCGACAAGCTCGCCAATATAGTCGGCTCATCGAAACCGTTTAAGAATGCGTTGCAGATGGTCACCAAGGCTTCCGACAGCAAGGTATCGGTGCTTCTGCTCGGCGAAACTGGCGTCGGTAAAGAGGTGATGGCGCGAGCCGTCCACATCACCAGTGACCGCGCCGAAAAACCATTCATTGCGGTTAACTGCGCGGCAATCCCGCCCGACCTGATCGAATCCGAGCTATTTGGGGTCGAGAAAGGCGCCTATACCGGTGCCAATCAGTCGCGTATGGGGCGATTTGAGCGCGCCGATAACGGCACTATTTTTCTTGATGAGGTGATCGAGCTGACACCGCGTGCGCAAGCTTCACTGTTGCGAGTACTGCAAGAGAGTGAGCTCGAGCGGGTTGGCGACAATAAAGTGCGCAAAGTCGATGTGCGCGTTGTAGCGGCGACCAATGAAGACCTCAGTGTCGCGGTTGAGCAGGGGCGCTTTCGCGCCGATCTCTACTATCGACTGAGTGCCTATCCGATCAACATTCCACCACTGCGTGAGCGCAAAGAGGATATTCCGCTATTCGTCAGCCATTTTTTAGAAAAATACCAAGCGTTGTACAACAAAAACGTACTGGGCATTTCTGATCGCGGTATGGAGCGGCTGTGTGCCTATGGCTGGCCGGGCAATATTCGCGAACTCGAGAATGTCGTCGAACGGGCGCTGATACTTGCCGATGTCAATGGTGTGATCAGTATGGAGTCGATGTTTCCAGAGCGTAGCGAATCGCCCGCCGACGCCAAAGTATTGGATGCCAGCGGCCATCTACAGGACCAGCTATTTCCTGCCGGAGTCAATGGCGATGAACTGATTGATTCACTGCTCGATGCCGGCTTCGAGATAGAGTCTTTTGAGCGAGCGGTGCTCGATGCCGCCTTGCGCAAAGCGTCCGGCAATGTCTCAAAGGCGGCGCGATTGGTTGGCTTGAGCCGCCCCGCCTTTGCCTATCGAGTCAAAAAGTCGAGCGCAGATTAAAGGTTTAAACCCACAGCAGGGCGTTTAACACCGCGAACAGTGTCAACACCGCGGCCGTGTTTAGCGCCAGCGTTGGCGATTTGCCGCTGCTGCACAGCTCATCCGCCACCCGGGTGGCGCGCAACGCCGCCGCCAATAGTGCGGCCAATGGAACCGCCAGCCACAAGCTGCGTTGATCTGCTAGCGCGCCAATAGCCGTTACCGCAGCACTGGCTGCAAAGATAACTGCCACTGTGCGCACCCGCCGGGCTGGATAAGCACTGGCCAGTGTCGCGCGGCCAATTTGGCAATCGGCATCCGCGTCCGGCAGCTGGTTGAGCAGTAACAAATTGTTAGCCGCAAAAAATACTGCGCCACTGACCAGCAGTGACTCTCGGTTGATTGTGCCGCCCATTGCCAATTCACTGCCGATCACCACGATCGGTCCAAAAGCGAGTCCGGGCGCCACTGCGCACAGCCAGGGTCGGCGAGTGATCAAACGGTGTAGAACCACACCAACAGCAGACCAGCCGCATCTAACAACCACAACCACGGCTGCTGATAAGCGAGCCACGCGCCTATTGCCGCGGTTGCCAGTGTGGCCCCGTTGCCAGCTTGGGCCACCCAGTTGGCGTATTGGGGGTGGCTGGGCAAAAAACCACTGCCGCCACTAAACGGTGTCCGCTGAGTTATTCGGTCTAGACCAGAGGTATAGTCCTCTGCCTCGTTGCGCAAATTGACGGCGACGTGCGCCAGTAATGCGGTGGCTATTACTGCGATTGCGCGCCCGTCCTAGGGCACCACACCGTGGCCGAGCGCGAGTGCTAAGCCGAGCCCGGCACAGAGCGGGGCGAGAATGACAAAGGGCAGTCGCGAGCAGGCTGCCAATGCCGCCGCGCGGCTGCTCAGGGTTGGCCGCCACTCACTAACTGTGGCGCGGTAGCCGTGAAATAGGGTTGCCTGCGGTGGTGCTGGTACCAGCGATGCAGTGCCGCAAACTCGCTGGCTTGGTCTAGCCCATAAGCGCTGGCGAGTGCAAAGCGCGGCAGCAGAGCGCACTCAGCCAGACTCAACTGTGAGGCAAAGGTGTGATGGTCACTGCCCTGTTCTAGATACGTTGTATTTAGCCAGCTCAGACATTCTCTCCACTGCTGCTGGCACTGCTCGATAACGGCGAGGTCCCATTCAGCTTCAGGCTTACCGCGCTGGGTAAAAATAGCATCGCGGATGGCCGGCCCAATTACGCTGTCAGAGTAGTGGTTGAGCTCAGCGATAAACGCCCGCTCAGCAGCGGTTGAGCCCATCAGGGCGGGAGAGGGACAGTCGGCTTCCAGCGCGGCACAGATGGCCGTGGATTCGGTTATCAGTTGGCTGCCGGTGTCGAGGAGAGGCACCTTGCCGGTGGCTGAAAGCGCCAAAAACTCTGCCGGTTTATTGTCGGTATCAATGGTAATGTGGTGAACCGAAATATCCTTTATGGCCAAAGCGATGCGGACTTTCCAGCAGAATGGGCATTCGTCTTTGTCATACAAGGTCTGCGAGGATGAGGTCATGGTGAATCCCTTTTTTTTATCCTATGTGGCGGTGGCGGTGGCGGTGGCGGTGGCGGTGGCTGTGGGTAGCGAGAACAAGTATCACTCTGCTATTGCCAGTACTCCGGAGTCGTTAAAAATTATCCCATAGCGTGTCCCCGGAGTCAGCTTTTGTGCCCTTTGAGCCCTTGCGAAAAGCGGCAAGCGACCACAGACTAAGGGTGTAGTCGAGCAACCTGTTCGACACGACTCAAATGTTTTTGGAGATGAGTTATGAGCGATTACAAAGCCCCGTTGCGCGATTTGCGTTTTGTTTGTGATGAGCTGCTCGACAGCGATGCGCACTATCAAAAATTTCCGCAGTTCAGCGAATTTAACAGCGAACTGCGCGATGCTATTTTAGAAGAGGCCGGCAAATTCGCCGAGCAAGTTTTGGCGCCAACCAACCGCAATGGCGATGAGCAAGGCTGTCAGTTTGAAGGCGGTGTGGTGACTACCCCCGACGGCTTCAAAGAGGCTTACCAAGCGTTTGTCGATGGCGGTTGGGCCGGTTTGAGTATGCCCGAAGCTTTCGGCGGGCAAGATCTGCCGCACTCACTCGACCTAGTCGTATCAGAACTTTTTTGCCAAGCTAACCACGCTTGGGCAATGTGCCCCGGTCTCAGCGCGGGCTGTCGCAGCACGCTGTTATCACACGGTACGCCGGAACTGCAAAAGACCTATCTACACAAACTTACAGAGGGCAGCTGGACCGGCACCATGTGTCTGACTGAGCCGCAGGGCGGGTCAGACCTCAGCTTCTTGAAAACTAAAGCGGTCGACAATGGCGATGGCAGCTACGCGGTAACCGGTACCAAAATCTTTATCAGCGCCGGCGAGCACGATATGTCGGACAACATCGTTCATCTGGTGCTGGCGCGCTTGCCTGATGCCCCAGCAGGGACTAAAGGTATTTCACTGATTTTAGTGCCTAAATTCTTGCCAGACGCTAATGGTGAGCCCGGCGAGCGCAACACGGTTCAAGCCGGCTCCATTGAACACAAGATGGGTATTCATGGCAGCCCGACTTGTGTGATGAACTTTGACGGCGCCAAGGGTTACTTGATTGGCGAGCCCCACCAGGGCTTGCGCTGCATGTTCACCTTTATGAATGCAGCGCGTATTGGTACTGCGCTCGAGGGCGCCAGCCACGCTGAGGTGGCACTGCAAGGGGCGATGAGTTACGCGCTAGACCGCGAAGCGGGCCGCTCACTCAGCGGGGTAAAATCTCCAGATCGCCCTGCCGATAAGCTTATTGTTCACCCCGATGTGCGCAAAATGGTCCAAACCATTCGCGCCTTTGCCGAGGGCAACCGCGCCTTCGCCCACTATTTGGGCCAGTTGGTTGACGGCGAGCACTACGGCGACGGCGAGCAGAAGGCGCACGCCGCGGGCTTGCTGGCACTGCTCACCCCCATCGCCAAAGGCTTTATGACCGAAACCGGCATCGAGGCGGCCAGCCACGGCGTGCAAGTATACGGCGGCCACGGCTATGTCCGCGAGTGGGGCATGGAACAGAATCTGCGCGATTCACGTATCGCCACGCTCTACGAGGGCACCACAGGTATTCAGGCGCTGGATTTGCTCGGCCGCAAAGTGCTGCCCGATGGCGGCCAGCAGTTTGGTCGCTTCTTGAAAATGATTGCCGCCAGCCTGCCAGAGATGGACCCGCAGTTTGCCGCGCCGCTGGGCGCTAAGTTGCAAGAGTGGGAAAAGCTCACGCGCGCTATCGGCGTCAAGTCGATGAGCGATGTCAACGAGATGGCCGCAGCCTCAACCGACTTCCTGATGTACTCCGGCTACGTGGTCGTTGCTTGGTTCTGGGGGCGTATGGGCACCCTGGCCAAGGCGAAGGCCGCCGAGTCTAGCGATGTCTTCTACCGCGCTAAGCTAAACACTGCGCAGTTCTACTTCCAGCGCATACTGCCGCGCACCACCGGCCTCAAAGAGGCGATCGAGGCGGGCGGTAGTTCACTGATGGCGCTCAGCGACGAAGATTTTGCCGAGCTCTACGGCTGATTTGTAGTCAAACTGGCAGATCAAAAACGCGGCTCCGGGGCCGCGTTTTTTTTACAAATCGCGAAAGTCTTGCTTCCAGTTAATGCTCGGGTCAAGGCTGGGCATGAGCCCCGCTGTAGCTCGACAAACGCTAGGTATCGCTTGAATACAGGGCAAAATGGTAGCGATATAAGAGGGCTCAACCTCCATATTGCCCAGCTGAAATAAGCGTTGATTGCTATGATTAGATACTGAGTAATTGAGCGTCATACGCAGCGAAGGACGCCCTTCGATAGTGCCAACATAGTACTGCCCCGGCTCTACACCCTCGGGCAACATACTGTCGCCGATTAGCCAGTGGTATTCAATTGTGAACAGCGCGGCTGAGCCAATCGCATCGACATGTCCCGCCATACGATGAGTAATACGGCCAACTGTGCCTGCTTTAATTAAGAAGGGCCTGTCTATGTCGGTTTTTGTGGCAACAAAATCATGACTGGTGACAATTCGGTCATACTTAACCCCGAGTACTTTTTCGGCGCTGTGAACGATGCCCCGCATAAAGTTGATAGCCATAGTTTTTGAGACGGCGATTTTCTCCGCCTGCTCGGGTAGCTGGCCAAAGCCAATATATTGTAGCGGTCCTTGATCAGCCTCGCTGCAGTCCCAGTGTTCTTGCAACTTAATGGCTTTGACATCGGCATTGCCGTTGGTCAGTCCGAGCAGAATCCGGTTGGGTATTAAATGAGGATCGATGCCGTCGGCGTAAAAAGTAGACTGACCCTGTTGGCAAGCGGCGGTAATCTTATCGATAAAGAGTTCATCGCGGTACAAATGAACATTTTGGTAAGGCAGGGGTGTGACAATATTTTTACCCGCGGCGAGAATGGTTAAAATTTCTTCGTCGGTATGGTAGGTCCCTTCATCGTGTGCTGTGTAAATAATGCAATCACAATCTATAGTTAGCAGCTGGTCAATATCGTTGCTTGCAATCACTCCGGCGGGCTCAATGCCATGTTGGTGGATTCCACCGCACTGCCCGAGCAAGCTGTGCGCGATATTATCGCTTCAGCATTTCAATCGGCCGGGCAGCGCTGCTCGGCACTGCGGGTACTCTACCTGCAAGAGGAGATTGCCGACACTCTGTTGGCAATGCTGAAAGGGGCGATGCAGGCGCTGCAGCTGGGCGATCCGTGGCAGCTGTGTAACGATATTGGCCCGGTGATCGATAAACGTGCGCAACAAAGCATAGACAACCATATTGCCCAAGCGCGCAGGGAGGGGAGGGTTATATTAGAGCTGCCCCGGCCTCGTGGTGGTTATTTTGTTGGTCCAACTCTGATTAGAGTGAACTCAATCAATGAGCTCAAAAGCGAAATTTTCGGCCCGGTTCTGCATGTTGCCACCTTCAAAGCCGATCAGCTGGAGCGGGTGGTAGATGCCGTAAACGCCACCGGTTATGGTTTGACTTTTGGTTTGCACAGCCGAATTGACGACCGTGTTGAAACCATCGCGCGGCGGATAAAAGCCGGCAATATTTATGTTAACCGCAATCAAATTGGCGCCGTGGTGGGCTCGCAGCCATTTGGCGGCGAAGGGCTCTCCGGAACTGGCCCCAAGGCGGGTGGCCCCAACTACCTGGCGCGCTTCGGCCGTTACCCAGCACAACTGCCAACGCCTGAGCCGCAGGGTAAGCCGCTTTCCCAAGAGGTCGTTCAACAAGCGTTAGATGCCATCAACAAGCTCACCCAGCCCGTGCAACCGCTGGCTGTACACGACCTGCCCGGCCCTACCGGCGAGTCAAATCGGCTGTCCTATCACGCCCGCGGCACGGTACTCTGTCTTGGCCCCACACCCGAACAAGCGCAGCAGCAAGCGCAAATAGCGCAAGCCAACGGCTGTCGAGCGCTGCAAATAGCCGCCGGCGCCACGAGTAGCGATGCACTGGATGGCCAGCTGGTAGCCGAGCTGTTAACTGAAATCAACGGCTTTGCTGTGGTGGTTTACTGGGGTGACGAAATAGTCAAAAGAGCCCTACGCCAAGCCCTTGCAGCACGCCGTGGTGCACTGCTCCCGCTGGTTACCCATCAAGGTTTGGCGGCCTACTGTTTGCTGGAGCGTCACTTGTGTATTGATACCACTGCGGCGGGTGGCAACGCAGCGTTGTTTGCCATGGCCTCCTGCCAATAATTTAAAGCCCGCTGCGGGTTTTTATAATCTCTTTTGAGCCTGCTGGAAGAGAAAAAGAGACGCCATCTTGACCGATGGTATAGCGCGGGAAAATACGTTGTGCATCGTTTAAAAAAAGCTCTTTTTGTCCGGGTACAACCAGCGGCGGCACGATGTGGTAGTAAAGTAAGTGGCCCACCTTTGCATCTCTGGCGGTCTCAGCCGCTTGCACAGGTGTGGCATGATAATCGGGGATATCATCTGTGATTTTAGCGATGATGGTATTGCCCAACCGCTTTGCCGTGGTGTTCATTAAACCCACTAAGTTTGGTGCAAGCGCTTCATGCACCAACAAGTCGACACCCATGGCAAAGTGCTCGATGTTGTCTAGCTTTGTGGTATCGCCGGTGATGAGCAGTGAGCGGCCCTTATAACTGAAACGATAACCCACCGCGGGTTCTACCGGAGAGTGGTGGACAGCCAGTGCTTCAACTTTGAGTCCGTCTTCGTCAATCAGCGTAACCAGCTGAGCCAGTGCGGGTTGAGCAAACGGCTTTGCCAACAGCCCAGCACCGCTCAACGGGGTGACAGTGTCGCCATGGTGTTCGTTGCGATAGATAAAATCCTGGCTGTAAGCCAAATTAAATCCATCTACTACCTTGGTCACACCCTCTGGCCCAAAAACGGGCAGTGGATTGCGATTGGCGCCTGCCGCCCAGCGAAGCGTTGCCAGCTCGCCAAGTCCATCGATGTGGTCAGAGTGGAAGTGTGTGAGTAGCACGGCTTCGACATTGCCGGCAGGATAACCCATACGCCCCAGGTTGCGAGGGCTATCGGTACCGACATCTACAATAAAGAAACGATTGCCGGCTACAACTGCTACACAAGGGCCTGAAGCCTTTGGTGCTGGCAGCGGGCCGCCAGCACCACACAGCGCCAAATGGAGTCCATCTTCAAGTTCTGCTGTACGGTCTGCAAATAAGCGCGACTCGAGCCCCTCTTCTATCACTCGCGTCACTATCGCAACCCGCTGGGTGTAGATGAGTGCACAGAGGACTGATAAAGCTAATACAAAGATAATAAATTTTTTCATCTGTTAGATTCCGTTATTGGCTAAATTACCCACTACAGAGGTGTTAGCTGACATTTGTTACAGGCGAATGAGCAAGCCTAATTCATTGATTTTCTCTGCAACTGCGTGCGCCGGGCAAAATAGAGTATCTTTGTAAATCGCACTTGTAGAGCTCTAGTTTTCAATCTGGTTGTGAGCTAATGCTGTGCAGATCACTTATACATAAGTAGCGCTCTTAAAAAGAGCGTGTTTCTCCAACGTTAAAGATCCAGGCGTTTTTTATGCCAAGCGTACTTTCCAGTGCAGCCGCTTTAAAGCGTTGAGGAGGTTCCTCCAAGGCTTCGTCGGAGAGGTCAAAGGTCCCAAAATGGATGCCAATCGCTTTATTGGCGCGCAGATCAACGGCAGCTTGCAGCGCTTCTTCAGGATTGGTGTGCGAAGTGCGCATCATAGCCCGCGGCTCATAGGCGCCTATTGGCACAGCAGCGAGGTCGAAGGGGCCAAGCTTATCTCCAATGTATTTGAATCCTTCAAAATAGCCTGTATCACCCGAAAAATAGAAGCGCCGCTGCTCTCCAATCACTGCCCAAGATGCCCATAGCGTTTTGCGCGTGTCTGCGATCCCTCGTTTGCTCCAGTGTTGAGCGGGGAGACAGTGCACGGTGATGCCTTTGATCTTTATTTGGTCTCCCCAGTTGAACTCGTGAACCTGGTTGATACCGTTTTTCTCTAAGAGTTGTCTGTTACCCAAGGGAACCAAAAACTGGGTCTGTGGGTTTCGCTGAGCGAGGATTTTGAGGGTTGGCAGATCGAGATGATCGTAGTGGTTGTGAGAGATCACTACAAAATCAATAGAAGGTAAGTCGGCAATGGCAATGCCAGCAGCAACCCAGCGACTGGGCCCCAAAAATGGAACCGGACTCGGTGTATTCGACCAGATGGGGTCAGTTAAAAAATTGACCCCTTCTATTTGCACAAACAAAGTGGAGTGGCCAACCCAAGTAACAGTAGGCGTACCTGTGTTGGCCCGCAGTGCGACCCCATCGTTGGGTGTGTGTGCAGGCGCACCATCCCCCGACCGAAAGTTCGTAGCGAAGCGCCGCGCAAAAAAAGGAAGAGTTACTGCGAGCGGCGCGTTTTTTTCAATTTTGGGATTGTTTTCAAAGCGCCCGTGAGAATCTAACTGAGCGGGCTTGAAGTCAGCCGCTATCGATGGCTCTGCACAAGTGAATGGAGCAATAAGTAACCAACAGATAATGGTGAGTAGATTTTTATTTTTAAACATACGCTAGCCTACCGGTATCTTGGGTGCATGTTTTGCAATGAGATGGCTGCGACAGTGTGCCAGAAATGGTATGTCAGCGAGTGGAGGGTTATATAGTTTAAAGCCATTCGCGGTAAGCTTTCTAATCATATTGACTAGGTGCTAATAAAGCTAAATTAATAAATGATTTTTCAGCTGGGTATATTTGCGTACTCTTTGTGGACAGAGGAAGTTTGAATAAAACGGCTTTCAAAGGTTTTTATTACATCCTATGTGTATTTAGGCAGATAAGCAGATTTAATTCTTGAGGCGTAGGTTAGTACATTACCTGGCAAATACTATATTTAAGAAGCTCGGCGGGTAATGAATAGATTATTTTTTATACCTCGTGTTTTTAATTAGGTAATTATCAAAATACTGCAAGAGCAATAACTTTAGGATTTAAAAATGCCCAGGTATTCTGGGCATAGATATGATTTTTTGTTTTAGGTTAAAGAACATGCAGCTAACTTTTTGTCGCGAGCTTTCTCGCATTTGGAGCCTTCTTTACGGCATGCTTTTTTCAATAATTCTATTTTCTTTTGGCAGTTTTTTACCACTTTATCGATAGATTTTTGGGATTTTTTGCTCACTCTATTTGCGACATCACCAATATTTAAAGGGCCATCTTTAAGGACTATTTTGGCTACTGAATATTTGGGTCGCAGTGAGGTAACTTGTACAACCGCACGAAGTTCTTCCTCGGCTCCTATAATTTCCCCGGTGTCAGGATCTTCAAAGCCGTCTCCTAGACTGACAACTTTTAGCAGTTCGCCCTTATCTAAAAACCCTTTCCCATAATTAAGATAAACCTCGTCAGATGAAACTTTTGCAATCTTAACTGGAAATAAATTTTGAGTTAATCTTTCGGCTAGGTTTCTTGCCGATTTTGCTGTCAGATTATCAAATGCAGCAATGTCAATTCCGTAGCATGGGTTTGACTCCACATCTGAAGTGTTTACTTGATCATCGTCTTGGAGCGTCTCACTAAGGCGAATCTCACCTGTCCTTACATCAACAACGCGTACATCAAGGCCAAATTGTGCTTCACATGCATTCATAATCAGAAGACTTTTTGACTCTAAACCTAGCTGAGTTACACGACCGTAAATGAGATAATCTACACCGTCAAACCCACCATACTGGTTCGCACCATTTACAATGCCACTAGCACTCATGCCCTGTTCTGCAAGAAGTTGGTCTAGTCGCCCCCGCTCCATCAAAGAAAATTTCTGAGTTTTCGAAAGTGCGGTCTCAATTGCAGTTTGTATATTTCTTGTATCATAGTTATTAAATGAACTTTCAAAAGTCCCAACCGCTACTATAGGTTTATTAGCAGCTTGTGCAGTAAAAGCAATTGAAATTAAAATTAATAAAGTTAATTTTTTTAAAATTTTATTTGTACGTTTCATTGTTTTTTTCCTTTAAATTTTTCTGCCGCGTTTTTCGCTGTTCTGGCCTGTTGATTTAGTAGATTCCGTCGCTTTTTTGATGATACGTATCAAGCTTCCTTTTGATGGGTTCATCCCACTTATCAACTTAGCCTTACTGAACTTGTCGTTTACCTCATAAATTTCGAGTTTGCCCACGAATTCTTCTTCAGACCCAAGATTTATCCCTGTGGTTTCGTCGATTAACTCCTCACCTGGCCTGAAAGCATCTACAATATCGCCCTTATCAAGAATGGCACTTCCATAGTTTAAATAAACAGTACTACCGCCTTTTACTACTTCAATCGGGAAGATACTTGTAGCAATGAGCGCGGCAACTTTTTTTGCGGCTATCCGCTGGATATCGGCCAGTGGATCGCCATTTCCTTTAATACTTCCGAATGATCCGGTTGACATCCCGCTAGCTGTTTTACTTTGTACTTCCACGCTTTTTGCCTTGCGGACTTCTCCTGAAGACGCGTCAACTACTTTAATATCAACGCTAAACTCTGTTATAAGTGAAGCAGATTTGAAGCTGCCTGTTGAGAGTGCTTGCTCACGTTGGCCGAGCTTTGTAATGGCGCCATATACAAGGTAATCAACACCTGCAACGTTAAATTGTCCACTGGCGGTGGCGCTATCACCAAACTCGTTATTTAAGCCTTGTTCAGCGAGTATCTCATCAACGCGGTTACGTTCAATAATTGTAAAGCGCCCTACTTGAGTCATCTGGGTTTCTAGCATTGTTTGGAAGTTGGCTTCTTTTGCATTCACTCTTCTGCCGCCATAGTTTTGATTGATTGGCGCTTTAATAGAGGTAATTGCAATAATAGGTAAATCAGGCATGGAAATTGCTGTAAGAGGGGACAGAAGTACGGTTAGGAACCCCAACCTACCAATTAGTTTAATGGTTTTATGTAACATCAGACCTCTCCGAGGTTGTTCGGGGTGTTTTTTTGCCGTAAGCGGTGATTGCGGCCAATTAAAATCTTTGAAGCTAGCATATTAATTTGTTCAAATTAGCACAGATTGAAGCTTGCATCAATTTTTCACAAGGCACGATCTTGACGTCGTCATTCAGTTTAGAGCGGAATTTATCTCGCTTCGGACTCTGTTTGACTAAGTAATTTTTTCTGCAAGAACTATGTCCCTCGGATTTTAATAATAAGAAAGCAGAAGCTTAAAAATATGAGCTTGTTTGGAAGGTTGAGGTATTTGATTGAAAGAGAATCATAGGTATGTCTGGTAGCTACGGGTGGACTTGAACCACCGACCCCAGCATTATGAATGCTGTGCTCTAACCAGCTGAGCTACGTAGCCACTACAAAAGACGCCGTGGCAGAACAGCCACAGGGCGCGCATTTTCGCGGCACTGGGGCGTTTTGTCAAGACTCTGAGCGTTCTGGTGCGGTTATTCTGCTAGAGAAATTTTGTAAATACGCCCGCCGCCATCATCGCTGAGATAAACGTTGCCGTGACGGTCTTCGGCAAAAGCGGTGGGGCGGCCGATAATACCCTCTGCGCTGAGAAACCCAGTGATGAAGTCGCTGGCGGTAATGCGACCGTCATCATCCCACTGCAGTGCCACAACTTTATAGCCATCTAATTGTGAGCGGTTCCAGGAGCCGTGCAGCGCTACCAAGGCAGTGCGCGGGTAGCCCGCTTGGGCCCAGTTGGAATGGCGCAAAAAATGAATGCCGAGCGGGGCGTTGTGGGCATTGAAGGCAAAGGCTGGCGCGGTCGGTTCTGGTAGATGGCTGATGTCGATATCGCGGTGATCGCTGTCGCGCACCGTGGTGTTGCGGTGCAGACCGCGCAATCGGGCATCGCTATAAAAGTAGGGCCAGCCATAAAATGCGCCTTGCTCAATGAGGTTAAGCTCATCGTTGGGGAGGTTGTCACCGAGTAGATCGCGGGCGTTTTCGGTGGCGTAGAGTTGGCCCGACCAGGGCGTCCAATCCATTCCGATACTGTTGCGCAGGCCCGTGGCGACAGTTTGTCGGTCACTGCCGTCTGGCTCAATAGACTCCATCGTCGAAAAACGTGGATCCTCAGGGCGGCAGGCGTTGCAGGGTGAACCGATGGTGTAGTGGAGACGGCCGTTGGGCGACAAGCCCAGTGGTTTAGTGTTATGGCTCCAGAATGGGCTGCCCGCCGGCAGCTGATCGATCAGCGTCACTGGCTTCTCCAGTGGCAGAGCAGTTTTGGGATCTAGAGTCACACGATTAATTCTATTGGCTTCACTGAAGAACAGCTGGTGGTTGTCTAATACTAATCCCTGCGGGGTATCTAGGTTTGCTAGCAATACAGTTTGGTTGTCTGCGCGGTTGTCCCCGTTACTATCGCGGAGTAAACGTATTTCGCCGGTGGTGGTGTGGGCGACAATCAGAGAGCCTGATGCGGTAGCCACCATAAAGCGCGGCATGACTAAATCTTCAGCGTAGAGAGCTATCTCTACATTGTCGGGCGTATTGAGACTGGCGGTAGCGTCATCAGCATGCGCTGTTACGATTAAGTCGCCACTGATAGCTCGCCACATAGTCGCGGCCCCAGCGATACCGCCGGGCACTTGCAGCTGAACGATGACAAGGATGGCGGCGGCAATCAGCAGTAGCGGCATCAGCAGCCGGCGACGCAATGTGACTAGAATCGGTTGATGACGCATAACGCATTTACCCACAACAAAGAGTTACTAAATGTAGCGTTGAGTGCAAGGTGTTACAACTCGCGGTTATTGTGGCTATTGCAGTGTGGTAATACTTAGCGACGCAGCAGAGCGGCACCCATAGAGCCCAAGACAACCATGAGGGCGCCGACCAGAGAGAGTTCGTCGAGCGATTCGACTACGACACCGGGAAAGGGAAAAAGATGGACAACGCTAACGGTGATCAGGGGTGTCAGCGTAAGAATGGCGCTGACGCGCGAGGCCTCGGTATGGTTGAGCGCCTCTGCGAAAGCACCGTAGGCGATTAAGGTATTGGCTCCAGCAAAGATAAGCAGTAGCCACTGTTGGCTGTTGAGAGCGGCCAGTGTGCTGAAGTCGGCGGGTACCGCAAATACCAGCGAGCCGATGGTGCAAAACACTAACATACTGAATTGGGCGCTAAATTGGCCGACCATCATTTTTTGTGAGATGGCGTAGCCGGTCCACAGTGCTGCGGCCAGTAAAATGATCCAGATGCCAGTGCCGTAGTGGCTGACATCGCTGAATACTTCGAAGAGGCGATGGTGAAAAAAAAGCCCGAGCCCAGTAACAAAGAGTGCAGCAGAGAGCCACTGACGCAGCGTAAAAGGCTCATCAAAAAGCCAGATGCCAGCCAGCAACAGCAGCATCGGAGCGGCCTGTATCGTCACTTGAGCGGCTTCGGGGGTGATTCGGTTGAGGCCGAGCTGGTACCCGATATAGTTGGCGCAGAGAAATATCGCAGCACACACCAGCAATATTCGGTTGCGCGGTTTGAGTTGCGCTCGGCTGGGCAGTTCGCCGCGCAATAAGACCCACGGCAGGAGCGCCAGTGCCGAGAAAAAGAAGCGAAAAAAAGTGACGGTGTAAGGGTCTACGGCATTGAGTAGACCTTTTAAAGCGATGGGCAGCAGTCCCCACAGCGTGGCGGTAGTGGCGGCCAGTGCCAGGCCGAGCCGCCAATTACCGGTAAGCGCCATATTGGCGATTAGACGTTGAAGCGGAAGTGGACGATATCACCGTCGGCAACAATGTACTCTTTGCCTTCAAGGCGCCATTTGCCAGATTCTTTGGCGCCGCTCTCACCCTGGTTGGCGATATAGTCGTCGTAGCCAACCACCTCGGCGCGAATAAAGCCTTTTTCAAAGTCGGTGTGTATCTTGCCGGCCGCTTGTGGCGCAGTGGCACCGACTGGCACTGTCCAAGCGCGCACCTCTTTAACCCCTGCGGTGAAGTAGGTTTGTAGTCCTAGCAGTGAGTATCCTGCGCGTATCACGCGGTTGAGTCCGGGCTCATCCATGCCCATCTCGGCGAGGAACTCGGCGCGCTCATCGTCGGCCAGCTCGGAAATCTCGGCCTCTAATTTGTTGCAGATCGGTACCACTACGGCGCCTTCGGCAGCGGCGATAGCGGTCACTTGGTCGAGATAGGAGTTGTCGCTAAAACCCTCTTCGTCGACATTGGCGATATACATAGTCGGTTTGAGGGTGAGAAAATTCATCGAGCGCACGACTTTCAGCTGGTCATCGCTGAGCCCCAGTGAGCGCAGCGGCTTAGCTTCATTGAGGTGTGGCAACATGATCTCTAGTACGGCCTTCAGTGCTATCGCCTCTTTGTCTTGCCCCTTGGCCATTTTGGCGACTCGCTGCAAGCTCTTTTCGACACTTTCCAAGTCTGCCAATGCCAGCTCGGTGTTAATAACATCGATATCGCTTTGCGGGTTGATCTTACCTTCGACATGAATCACGTTGGGGTCGTCAAAGCAGCGCACAACATGGGCGATGGCGTCAGTTTCGCGGATATTGGCCAAAAATTTATTGCCGAGCCCTTCGCCTTTGGAGGCGCCCGCAACCAGCCCGGCGATATCGACAAACTCCATCGCGGTGGGGATGATTTTTTCGGGTTTTACAATGGCGGCGATGGCATCTTGGCGCGGGTCGGGGATCGGTACAATGCCGGTGTTGGGCTCGATGGTGCAGAACGGGAAGTTCTGCGCCTCAATCCCGGCTTTGGTGAGCGCGTTAAAAAGCGTGGATTTGCCCACGTTGGGAAGACCGACAATTCCGCAATTAAATCCCATAATGCCTTTTCCAAATAGTATGTAAGTATTTACTGCGCCGCAGTGTTGCTGTGCAGTTGTGTCATTGCTTTTTCCCAGTCGCCCGAGAGTGCCAGCGGCAGTGCGCGCAGGGCATTATCGAGGCTCTCTTCGATCAGCTGCTGCTCGGATTGCGGCGCCTTGCTGAGTACATAACCGCTCACTTTGCTGGCGTGGCCAGGGTGGCCTATACCTATCCGCAAGCGGTAAAAATTGCGTTGGTTACCCAGCGCAGGGATGATATCGCGCAAGCCGTTGTGGCCGCCATGGCCGCCGGCATGCTTGAAGCGCGCTGTGCCGGGGGCGAGATCGAGTTCATCGTGAGCGATCAATATCTGTTCGGGCGCGATCTGGTAGAAATTAGCTAGCGCCGCGACAGACTTGCCGCTGCGGTTCATAAACGTGGTCGGAATCAGCAGTCGAACCTGCCGTGTTGCCACTTGTGCTTGGGCGGTAAGGCCAAAGTACTTAGATTCGCTCTTCATTCCTACACCGCACTGTTTTGCCAGTGCCAAAACGAAGTCGGCCCCGGCGTTGTGGCGGGTTTGGTCATATTGTTGGCCGGGATTACCCAAGCCAACAATCAATTTTACCAAGCCGTTCAACGTCGGGGCCTCGTGTCGAGGGGCGAGGATTACTCTTCGCTGGCCTCTTCGCCTGCTTCTGCGTCGGCAGATTCAGCATCGCTGCTGGCACGAGTCTTCTGTACAGATGCAACAGGTAGATCGTGGTCTTCGCCGTGTGACAGTGCGACTGATTCAACGCCCTTGGGCAGTTTAAGGTCGGAGATGTGTACTGTATCGCCAAGGCGCACTTCAAGCATGTCTACTTCAATGTACTCAGGCAGGTTGGCCGGCAGACAAGTGATGTCCAGCTCGGTCATGGTGTGTGCAATTAGGCCGCCATCGGTTTTAACACCGGCACAGCTTTCTTCGTTGATGAAGTGCAGCGGTACTTTAGTGTGCAGAGGCTTAGACTTGCTGACGCGCAAGAAATCCATGTGCAAAATCTGCGGTTTGGCGGGGTGGCGCTGGATATCTTTGATGATGACATCTTCGGCTTTGCCGTCAATTTCTAATGACAAAATATGCGAGTAAAACGCTTCGTTTTCGAGCGACTTAAGCACATCTTTGTGTACCAGGCTGATCTGCGCTGGTTTTTTAGTGCCACCGTAAACAATTGCGGGGATCACTTGTGCCAGACGACGCAGGCGGCGGCTCGCACCTTTCCCTGTATCCTCACGGCTGGTTGCATGCAAAGTAAAATCAGTAGACATAGTAGTCTCCTTGTTGAGCCACCACACCCCGCGACCAGAGCTGCAGTGGATTGTTATCCGCCAAATTGGCAGTGTTTGTGAGTGATCTCACAAATTTTTAAGCTCGATATTACAAAAACATCGCGCTGATAGATTCTTCATTACTGATACGGCGAACCGACTCAGCCAGAAGTGGCCCAAGTGTTAGAGAGCGAATTTTGCTGCAAGCGCGGGCGGCTTCACTGAGTGGAATGCTGTTGGCAACTACCAGCTCGTCGAGCTGTGAGTTGTTGATATTCTCAATGGCTTTGCCGGAGAGGACGGCGTGTGTAGCGTAGGCGACTACACGAGTGGCACCTTTGGCTTTCAGAGCGTCCGCCGCTTTACAGAGTGTGCCCGCGGTATCGACGATGTCGTCAACCAAAACGCAGCTGCGGTCCTCAACTTCACCGATGAGGTTCATCACTTCACTGACATTGGCACTGGGTCGACGTTTATCAATAATCGCCAGATCACAATCCAACTGTTTGGCGACAGCACGGGCGCGCACAACACCGCCAATATCAGGTGAAACCACCTGTAAATTGGGGTAGGCGCAGCGTTTGATATCATCTAGCAACACTGGAGAGCCGTATACGTTATCAACGGTGCAGTTAAAAAACCCTTGAATTTGCTCAGCGTGCAAGTCGACGGTCAGAACCCGATCGACACCGGCATTTGAGAGCATGTCGGCTACGACCTTGGCGCTGATGGGAACGCGGACAGAGCGCACGCGACGATCCTGGCGGGCGTAACCAAAATAAGGCACAACCGCAGTGATGCGACCAGCCGAGGCGCGGCGCAGCGCATCGACCATCAAGATCAGCTCCATAATATTGCGGTTGGTGGGAGAGCTGGTGGGTTGGACGACAAATACGTCGTGGCCGCGCACGTTCTCGCGAATCTCAATATTAATTTCGCCGTCAGAAAACAAATCGACCAAGGCATTACCAAGCGGTACATGCAAGACATTGGCGATTTCTTGGGCGAGTTCTGGGTTGGCGTTCCCAGAGAAGACCATTAAGCGTGACACGTCGGAGATCCTGGTCATAGGTTTGTACAGAAAGATGGCTGGGGTGGGAGGATTCGAACCTCCGAATGACGGGATCAAAACCCGTTGCCTTAGGCCTCTTGGCGACACCCCAGTAATTTGTTGTTCCGCATAGCGCTGTGTAGCGGTGACTCATCGACACCCTGTGCTACAAAGGCTCGCCATGCTTTTGGGACAATAGCTGCAACTTGTTGCGCGGCAATTTTGTCTTCAAAGGCGGCAAACACGCTTGCGCCGGTTCCCGTCATTAGCGCTGGTGAGTAACTGTTGAGCCAGTGGCGAGCATTAGCTACCTTCGGGTAGTGCTGCTCGACAACCGCTTGACAGTCATTTCGACCCAGAGCCGTTGAGAGGGCGCGTATTTTGATCGCTGCAGAGTCCCTTGTCAATTGAGGATGAGAAAAAATTTGCCCTGTGTCGACATGGCAGTCAGGTGTGACAACCAGATACCAGCGCCGGGGAATATTCACAGGCGTCAGTTGTTCGCCTATGCCCTCTGCAAAGGCGCTGTATCCTTCAACAAAGAGGGGGATGTCGGCACCCAACTGTGCACCGATCTCACTGAGTTGCGGTATAGATAATCCGCACTGCCAGAGTGCGTTGAGGGCTAGCAGAGTGGTGGCTGCATCAGAGCTTCCACCCCCTAAGCCGCCGCCCATGGGTATCTGTTTGGTCAGTGAAATTTGACACCCGGCGGCACAACCGGCGTGTGCGCGCAATTTTTGCGCCGCGCGGACAATCAAGTTCTCTTGGCTGTGAACTCCAGTGGCGCTATCGTGCAGCTCTATTTGACCGCTTTGGTTGGCTTCAAAGCTAATCTGATCTCCCCAGTCGAGCAGCTGAAAGAGCGTCTGAAGGTTATGGTAGCCATCCGAGCGTCGGCCAGTAATGTGCAGCCACAAGTTGATCTTGGCTGGAGCAGGCAGGGTTAATTTCACGGTTGATCACCCCGTGATTGGACAATTAATGTGAATCGTTGTTCGCCTTTTTGTCCGTTGATTTTGTTCGGTTTGCTCGATTTCTCATTGTCTGGGTAGCGGCTCAAAAGCAGTTGCCAGCCCATCTGAGAAAACTCCGTTAACTGCTGCTTAACATTGTAACGAGCGCTGTCAGGATCGGGGTGGGGTGACGGGGCTATTTGGCCATCAGCCCAGTGTTGTAGGGCTTGCAGAGGCAGTTCGCTGGCTAACCACTGCCGGCTTAACTGCTCGACACTGCCACTAATACGCGTTTCGCCCTGCTCTAAGAGCGCCAACTGTGGAGTGCCAGAGAGGCGCACAGTGCCGTAGCCTAGTGGACCGCGCAGGGTAATCTCAAAGCGATCTGGGTAAATACGCCAGTTAAATTGACCACTGCCGCCGCCTTGAGGGGAGTTCACCGAAAGCTTGCCGTTGAGTTGCCATAGTACGACGACAGTTGGCGGCGACGAATTGATCTGCGCGCAGCTACCGAGCAGCAGAGCGGCCAATAAGAGCATCTGATAACGGTACTTACTAAAGCGGGGTGGGCTGTGCCAGCTTGAGGTCACTCATAAACTCCGTTGAGATCAATATCCAATCGATGGATAGTATCGCGCACATAACGGGCCTCAGGGAAGCGTCGCAACGCTTCGCGCCACAAATTTATAGCTTTCTCAGGTTTCTCCAGCTGCCAGTAAACCTCACCAAGCTGGCTGGCAACGACAGCATTGTTATTCAGAGAGTGGGCGCGTAGCAAACGGCCCAGTGCGCCTTCGAGATCTCCCAGCTGAAAGAGTGCCCAGCCTAAACGGTTTAGTACCAGCGGATTTTCAGGTTCGATCTGGCTGGCCCTATAAAGCAACGCTTGGCCCTCTTTTGGTTGAGCGAGATGGCTGACTTTTAGGTTGCCCAGTGAGCTCATAGCTAAAGCATGGTTTGGATCAATCTCCAGTAAACGTTGCCACTGCTTGGCGGCGCTTGCAAAATGCCCACTCTTTTCGAGCTGTTGTGCAAGATGCCTGTTTAATTTGACGGAGCTTGGCAATTTGGCGACGGCTGCTGATAATCTTTCCAGCTGCACAGCTGGTGCGCGCTCTAGCCCAGTGAGTGCAATATCTAACAGATAAAAGCTCTCACTCTGCTCGGGATATTGACGAAGCTGTAAACGCATCCAGCGGTCAAATTCCTGCAATCCATAGAGCTGTGTCAAAAGCTCGCCTGTGCGGCGCATAGAGCGTTGAAAATGTATGCCTGGTTGGACGCGGCGGAAATGTAGCAGGGCGCGCTTGTGTTGATTGTAAAAATCGGCGATGCGGCCAAGCTGATACTGGGCGTCAGAGAACCAACGGCTCTGCTCGGGTATGTTGCCCAAAAGAGGCTGTGCTGAGCGGATATCGGAGTTATCGATATGCAAGACTGCCAGCAGTAAACCTGCTTGATGGTGATTGGGGTCAAGTTTGATGACGTCATCGAGTGTTTTGCGAGCACTGGGCCTATCTAAATTGAGAAGCAATCGAGCGAGATCAAATTTAAGCGCAGCATCGGCCTGTTCGCGGGTTGTTTGTTTGAGCAGTGCAATAGCCTCGAAATGTCTTCGCAGCTGAGTCAGTAGTTGAACTGTGAGCTGAATGCTGCTGCGCCAAAGGAGCTCATGTGTCGCACTGCTGCGTGCCTGGGTTGCAGCAGTGATCTGCTGAGCGCAATGGATTAACCTCTGACGCGTCACTAATTTTGTAGCAGTGCGGGCTTGCAGCTGGCAATCGAGGAATTTCAGGGCTAGTTTGTGCAGTGCCGAGTGATTTTTGGGGCTGCGCCGAGCTTGGCTCAATGCGATGATAAATTGGTGGTTAAGTTGTGCGTTGTGCGGCAAATAATTCGTTGCAGCAAACAAAAAGGAGAGATCATTGTTGGCAATAAAGAGCGCTTGTGCCTCTTTGAATAGACGCCCACCATCTCCTTGGGCCGCAGCGCTGCGCATTGAGGCGCGCTGAGCATTGATATCGCCTGGGAATAACGTTAACCAACGCTGTAGGTTCTGTTCCATAGCGACTACATCCTGGCTGCGCTCCGCGGCCAATTGTGCAGACAACAGCAATTCAGGCGTATTTAGCGCAGCTCCCTGTCGCTGGTAGCTTTGCAGAGCCGTAAGGTTATCACCGTATTGTGTAGCGAACTCTGCAGTGAGCAGGTTGAGTAGTTGATCGGCGGGAATAGGTTCGGCTGAAATAGGTTCGGCTGAAATAGGTTCGGCTGAAATAGATTCGGGGCCAGCCTGTGCCTGCAATGAGGCGTGGTGGGGCTCTGTCAGCATGTCCTGTTTAGTAGACTCGGGGGTTGTCGTGGCGCAGGCGGTCAACATTACTAGAGCGCCGAGTGGTGCCATCTGTCCCACCCTGCTCGCAAACATAATAGAATCATGTGCCCACACTGTACTAATTACAATGTATTAGATTGATAGATGATGACTATAGGCAAACTAATGTCTAGTGAAGGTAGGTACTCTGTTCTGGCGGTGTAAGAGTCGTTGGTATGCGGTGTGAGTTCGACATGGTTGACTGGGCGTATTAATATCAAGTGAGTTAGCTGTATCCGCGCCAATCGAGGAGTTTCATTTTGTCTGTCAGTGTTGATGTTTTCTGGTCTTTTCGCAGCCCCTATTCCTACTTTGTGACCCCCGATCTCATTCGCTTGCGTCAGGACTTTGATGTGGACTTGCATCTGCGCCCGGTCCTGCCTATTGCCGTGCGGGCTAAAGAGACTCTATTTAGCGCCGATCAGCGGCGTGTACAGTACATTATTAGAGACGCTTCCCGCCGTGCGGAATTTCTTGGTATGAAATATGGTTTTCCATCTCCGGACCCAATAGTTCAAGATCTCAAAACTTTCGAAGTGGCTGAGAGCCAACCCTATATTTTCCGGCTTACCGGCCTCGGCATTGAGGCGGCACGCCGCGGTAGAGGCGTTGAATTCGCCTACCAAATCTCGCACTTGATCTGGAGCGGCGAGCCAGGCTGGGATAAGGGCGATAAACTGGATAAGGCGACTGCTGCCGCAGGGCTCGATCTCGCTGAGTTAGACGCAGCTATTCTTGCAGAGGATCCTCGCCCTAAAATCGAGGCAAATCATGCAGCGCTTGAAGCTGCGGGTCATTGGGGTGTGCCTACGATGGTGCTGGATGATGAGCCCTTTTTTGGCCAGGATCGAGTAGACACACTGCGCTGGCGGCTGGAAAAATTAGGCTTGGCGCGAAGTTAAGCTTTTATGGCTCAGAATCAGAGCTCAGCAGCCATTAAATTTCACGAGAGATTTTCGTTGCTTGTATCGGTGCTGTCGATAGGCTGACAAGGGTGGCTCGTTACACCCGAGCTCTCATCCATTGTGTCAGTTTATTCGGTGCAGAATTCCTGTTTGTGTTCGCCACAGCGGCCTTGGCTCGTGTAAAATCGCCAGCAAATTAATTATTCGGCGCCAAATTAACGGCAGCTAGATGCTACACAGGGCGGTTTTAGATAAATCCATGAGCATTATTGCGCTGGGAATAAACCACAAAACCGCGGCTCTCGAGTTGCGCGGCAGAGTAGCTTTTGCGCCAGAAAAAGTGGAATCGCAGCTTCACTCTGCACGGGATACCCTGGGGCTCAGTGAAGTTGCACTGCTCTCTACCTGTAACCGCACCGAACTCTACATGCACGGCGATTGCGAGGATCAGGCGATACTGGAGTGGCTGGCGGTTAGCCGCGGTGTAGATTTGGCCGATTTGGACTCTTGCTATTACAGTTATCGCGATCAAGCTGCGGTAAGTCACTTGATGAGCGTGGCTAGCGGTCTTGATTCTCTGGTGTTGGGCGAGCCGCAGATTCTCGGTCAAATCAAGTCCGCCTACGCGGTGGGTTGCCAAGCGGGTACGCTGGCCAGCGAGCTCCACAGCGCATTTCAACTCGCTTTTAGTACCGCTAAGACCGTCCGCTCGCAAACCGCGATAGGCCAAAACCCTGTCTCCGTTGCCTATGCTGCGGTGACACTGGCACAGCAGATTTTTACCGACATGGGCAGTGCTCGAGCCCTGTTAATAGGAGCCGGAGAGACTATTGAACTGGTCGCCAGGCATCTGGCTGAGCGGGGTGTTGGCAATATCACCGTAGCGAATCGCACTTTGCAGCGCGCCACTGAACTTGCCGGTAAATTTAATGCCGAGGCAGTGCTGCTGGCCGATATCCCCGAGCAGTTGGCGCAGGCCGATATTGTTATCTCCTCCACCGCCAGCCAGCTGCCGATACTCGGTAAGGGTGCCGTGGAGTCGGCGCTCAAAAAACGTCGCAGGCGCCCTATTTTTATGCTCGACATCGCTGTGCCGCGAGACATAGAAGAGCAGGTGGGTGAGCTGGATGATGTCTACCTGTATACCGTTGATGATCTCGAAGAGGTGATCGAAGACAACCTACGTGCCCGCCATGATGCGGCGGAAGCGGCGCGCGAAATTGTCGCGACAGAGTCTGAACGCTGGTTTCGTCAGCGCCGCTCACTCGCCGCGGTAGATACCATCAAAGCGTATCGCACGGAGGTGGACAGCTTGCGCAGCGAAGAGCTAAAGCGCGCTCTAGCCGCATTGCAGCGCGGTACTCCGGCAGAGGAGGTCGTCGATACGCTAGCGCGCAGCTTGGCCAATAAGGTGATGCATGCCCCCACTATCGCACTGCGTCAAGCGAGTGAGGCGGGCCGTGAAGACATTCTTGAATTGGCCCAGCAACTGTTTGATCTGCATGCCGATTAAATCGGCTCCCCACATATTTAAAGGATGGCAATGAAAGCTTCTATTCACAGCAAACTCGAACACCTCAGCGAGCGTCATGGTGAGGTCTCGGCTCTGCTCAGTGAGCCAGAGATCATTGCTGATCAGAATCAGTTTCGTGCACTTTCGCAGGAGTACGCCGAGCTCGAGCCGGTGGTTGCCAACTTTGTCGCTTGGCAGCGCAGTGAATCAGATATTCTCTCCGCTCAAGAGTTGATGAAAGAGAGCGATCAAGAGATGCGCGAAATGGCTGCTGAGGAGCTCGAAGATGCCCAACAGCGCCGCAGCCAGTTAGAGGTAGAACTACAGCGATTGCTGCTGCCACGCGATCCGCGCGATGGCAAAAACGTCTACTTAGAAATCCGCGCCGGTACCGGCGGTGATGAGGCGGCAATTTTTGCCGGAGATCTTTTTCGCATGTACAGCCGTTACGCCGAGAAGCGTCGCTGGCAGATAGAAATTATCAGTGAGAACGCGGGCGAGCACGGGGGCTATAAAGAGATCATTACCCGGGTGAGCGGTTCCGGAGTCTATTCGCAATTGAAATTTGAATCGGGCGCCCACCGCGTGCAGAGGGTGCCAGAGACAGAGTCGCAAGGGCGAGTGCACACCTCCGCTTGTACCGTTGCCGTTATGGCAGAGCCGGATGAGAGTGATGCCATCGAAATCAACAAAGCGGATCTGCGCGTCGATACCTATCGCGCCTCTGGCGCTGGCGGCCAGCACGTCAATAAAACCGATTCAGCTATTCGGCTGACGCACTTGCCTACCGGTATGGTGGTCGAATGTCAGGAGGAGCGCTCGCAGCACAAGAACCGCGCCAAGGCGATGGCGCTGCTACAGGCGCGTCTGAATAGCGCCCAAGATGAGCTCAATGCGCGTGAGCAAGCGCAAGAGCGACGCTCGCTGGTCGGCTCAGGAGATCGCTCCGAACGCATCCGCACCTACAACTATCCTCAGGGGCGAGTCACTGACCACCGTATCAACTTGACACTCTATAAGCTCGGAGAGGTGATGGAGGGGGCTTTAAATGAGGTGGTCGAACCGCTGGTGCAAGAGCACCAAGCGGAGCAACTGGCTGCGTTGAGTGGCGAATAACTACTCCGAACACTCTATTGCCGGCCAACTGGCGCGCGCCCAGCTGGCCACTGATAGCCCGGATTTAGACGCACAATTGTTGCTGGCAGATCTGCTCGGTGTCAGCCGTACCTATTTAGCCACCTGGCCTGAGCGTCTGCTCGAGGCTGACCAGCTGCGCAATTATGCAGAGCGCTTGCGGCGTCGCAGTGCCGGCGAGCCGGTGGCCTATATCATAGGCACGCAGGGTTTTTGGACTCTGCAGTTGGCCTGCGCACCCAGTACGTTGATACCGCGGCCAGAGACCGAGTTGTTGGTTGATAAGGCGCTACTGCTGGACTTGCCAGATCGGGCCCGAGTCGCTGACTTAGGCTGTGGCACAGGGGCTATCGCACTCGCTTTAGCCAGTGAGCGCAAAGGCTGGCACGTTATTGCGGCTGAGCGCGACAGCGACGCCCTGGCGCTGGCTGAGGGCAATCGCCAGAGCTATGCGCTGGACAATGTTGAAGTGCGACAGAGCGATTGGTTCACTGCCCTGGCAGGGGAGCACTTTGATCTTATTGTCAGTAACCCACCCTATATTGAGCGGGATGATCCACATCTTTGCTGTGGCGATGTACATTTCGAACCACAATCAGCTCTGGTAGCCGGGGCTGACGGCTTAGACGATCTGCGCCATATCGTTGCTAGCGCCCCGAACTACTTGAACAGTGGTGGCTGGTTAATAGTAGAACATGGCTACAACCAAGCTGAAGCAGTAGTGGCCTTGTTTGTCGATGCCGGGTTTTCTGAGATTGTCGGGCATCGCGATCTCAATCAGGTGCCGCGATTAACTCTGGGCTGTTGGCGATAAACCGCTTGGATAAAAGATTCCAGCGGCTAATGAGCAAAACCCCGGCGATACTGACCGCGACTATCATCCCTACCCAAAAGCCGTAAACTCCCAGCGGCTCGCCCCATAAGTCTGTCAGCCCCAGTGTGTAAGAAATAGGAAACGCGATCACCCAAAAAGCGGTCACTTGCATCAACAGCGGTACGCGGGTGTCTTTGTAGCCACGCAGGGCGCCGCTGGCGGCGATCTGTAAACAATCAATGGCGCCGAGAACGGCGGCAAATAAAAAGAGATTGGCGGCAATTAATTGTGTGGCAGAGTCGTCACTGAACCAGCGCGGTATCTCTTCATTGAGCAGCAGTTTGCCTACCGAGATAGTTGCGGCTAACAGCGACACCAACTTGAACCCAGTGATAGCAATCTGCCGCGCCTGTTTTGGCTTGCCGGCGCCAAGCGAATGGGCCACTTTTATCGACAGTGCATGTGATAGGCCCAGCGGCACCATAAACGCCAGTGAGTCGACATTAAGTGCTATGGCGTGGGCGCCGACGACTGCGGCACCTAAGTGGGCGATAAACAGAGGGATTAGGGAAAAAAAACTGTACTCAACGGTGATGTACAGCGCGATGGGAATACCCAACTTAAGTGTGTCGCGAATAGTTGCCCAGCACGGCGCTGCAAAATCGCGGTAGAGTTGCAGGTAGCGTAATTTAGCCGAGTGTTTGGCGTAGAGCAGCATGGAGGCAAACAAAAAGCACATGACTACTAAGGTGCCCCAGCCAGCACCGGGGCCGCCCAGAGCGGGAATGCCAAACCCGCCATAAATGAACAGGTAGTTGAGTGGGAAGTTAAGCCCAAAAGCAATAAAGTTAAAGACCATCACCGGGCGTGGATCACCCAGCCCCTCGAAGGTGGTGCGCAGTGCAAAAAATGTCGACAACATAATGGCGGTGATTAAATAAGGTGCCAGGTAAGCTTGTGTTTGGTTGGCGACTTCTGGACTGATGTCGAGGTTTGGTAGCAGCCAAATGCCGGCGGCAACTGTAGCGCTGGCCAGCAGCCCGAGTGGCAGGGATATCCACAGTACTTGCTGAAATTGGTGGCGGACTCCGGTACTGCGACCAGCGCCGTAAAGTTGACCAATGATCGGGCTGTTGCCGGTCATAATGCCGAGAATAATGAAGACAGCTATCGACCAGAGACTCCCCCCCAACTGCACAGCGGCGAGTGCATCGGTGCTCACTTGGCCGACCATATAGATATCAGTGACGGTCATCCCGATGACAGCAATTTGTCCCGCAGCGATGGGTGCGGCAAGACGCAATAACTCCGCTGAAGAGCGGCGAAAGTTATTGGTAGCGGTGGCGTCTGTCATGATTGGGGCATTTTGATAGCGGCTGTGTCGTTGCGCGAGCTAAGGGTGAAATTGCCCAGCTATTGTCGGCCAAAATAGCCGCTAAAGAAAGCGCGACACCGGCACTAAAGTGGCTAACTGCAATTGATCAAAAAATCACCAGCAGACCGACAAAAGCCGCTAAATTGCTGGTATAATGCGACTTTACTTTCTACGGGTGTCGTTGAAGCACCCTCCTTTGGTTGCGCAGCTGCGGCTGCCAGCTCATCTCCAACTCCAATATGTGAACCTGTTTTGACTGACTCTACTGCTAATTCTGTACAACCCCAAAATTCTGACAACTCATCAAGCTCTGACGCTGGCCAGCGTCGTCGCCGTTCGCGCGGACGCCGCCGTAGTGGCTCGGGCAGGCGCCCTGCCGGCAGCTGGAGCCTCAGTCAGTTCAGCGTACCCGAAGTTGAAGGTAAACTGCGTTTCCACGATTTTTCTCTGCCCGATACATTGATGCGCGGTATCCAGGCGACCGGTTTTGAATACTGTACGCCAATTCAAGCGGCCTCACTGCCACACACGTTGCACGGCCACGATATCGTCGGCAAAGCACAAACCGGCACAGGTAAAACCGCGGCATTCCTGCTCAGCATCATTACCGATCTGATCAATCACCCGGTTACCGAGAAGCGTTTTGCCGGTGAAGCGCGCTCATTGATTTTAGCGCCAACCCGCGAGTTGGCTGTGCAGATTGCCGACGACGCCGAAAAGTTAGTCAAATTTACTGATCTCAAAGTGCACTGCCTAGTGGGCGGTATGGACTACCAGAAGCAGCTGCGCAAAGTTCAGGCCGAGCACGCTGATATCGTCGTCGGCACCCCGGGTCGTTTGATCGATTTTGCTACCAATCGAGATCTCTATTTAGACCAAGTTGAGGCTCTAGTCATCGATGAGGCCGACCGCATGCTAGATATGGGTTTTATCCCGCAAGTGCGCCGCTTAGTGCGAATGACGCCCAAGCGTGAAGATCGCCAGACTATGCTGTTCTCGGCTACCTTTACCGCAGATGTCTTGCGTCTTGCGGAGCAATGGACCGACAAGCCCGCCAAGGTAGAGATGCAAGCTGAGCGCGTCGCCACCGATAGTGTAGAGCAGAAGGTTTACATTACCAGTGCCGATGAAAAATATACGGTTTTGCAAAATATCCTCACCGGTGATGAGGTTGATAGCGTGATGGTGTTTGCCAACCGCCGCGATATTTGTCGTCGCCTACATGAGCGCCTGGTCAAGCAGGGTTTTAGAGTGGGTATCCTCTCTGGAGATATCCCTCAGAATAAACGCAGCCGCACACTGGAAGAATTTAAGGCGGGTCGCGTTAAAGTGATGGTGGCCACCGATGTGGCAGGCCGAGGCATTCACGTCAATGGCGTCAGCCATGTAGTGAATTTTACCCTGCCCGAAGAGCCTGAAGATTACGTTCACCGTATCGGCCGCACCGGTCGGGCGGGTAAAACCGGTACCTCGATCAGCTTCGCTTGTGAAGATGACGCGGTGTTGCTCGAGCCGATTGAGGCGCTGTTGGGTATGAAATTGCCCTGCACTATGCCCGAACCTGAGCTACTCAACGCACCGATCAACCGATCGCGCAGCCGCAAGGGCAGTAACCCCGACAGTGAGCAGGCCGCGGCCGATAACATTGAGCCGGTGCAGGCCGAGGTGACCAGCGAACAGCCGGCTGAAAGCACGGCGCAGTAGTTTAGGCGGGGTTAGTAGGCGCGTAGCGTCGACACCAGTAGAGGCTAGCCGCGGCCGTGGTCAGCGGTAGCAGCACTAGATTGATGCCGGGCAACCCAGCACAGAGTAGTGCGACTGCGCCAAACAGCAGAGTTGTCAGACGCTGCTCGCGTGCGCGCATCCGCAGTGTGGCAAAACTTGTCCGGTCGGCATCGGCGCCATAATCCAAATACTGTAGAGCCGCAGCCCAGCTCATCCACAACAGTAACAGCAGCGGGGCGCCGGCACCGACAACCGGCACCAAACCCAACAGTAGTGACAACAAGAGTACCGCCACAGTGCGCGGTAATAGATAGGCTATCTTGCCCAGTTCACGCCACACGGTAGCGGCGATAAACTTCAACCACTGACTGTTCTGTGCCACCTCTGAACGGCTCTCTCTAGCGACAATGCGCTCAGCTAGTAGTGCGTAAAAGGGTGCGCCCACTAACTGTGCCAACAGGGTAAAGCTAAAGGCATAGAGTGTGCCGGCCAACAATAAAAACAGCAGCCAAGCGGCACTTAAAAAAAGATCTAAGCCCGATTCAATCCAGCTGCTGGGTAGTAAGCCGCCACTCCAGTTGTGAAGCGTGATGGTGGTGTGTTCAGCGATACCGACAATGGCGCCTTGTAGCCACTGCCAAGCGAAATAGCTCAAGGTTCCAAACACCGCCATATTAAGCAGCGCAGGGACTGTGGTTAGCCATCGCCAGCCAGGTGTTGTCAAAGCCTTTAATGCACCCAGCCAGATAGACTTATGGCTATTTGAGTGTGTCAGTGAGCTCATCAGATTGGCTCGCCAGTGAGCTGCTCACGGGTAAGATTGCGCCCGCACAGTGGCGCAGCGACTACGTTGTCCTCTATGCGTATACCTCCACAAGGCAACAGCTCATTTACAGCCTGCCAATTGATCAGGGGACGCTGATGAGTTGGGATTTTTGCCAGCAGCTGTGGGATAAAATAGATGCCGGGCTCGACCGTGACGAGCATGTTCTCTTCAAGGCGGCGAGTGCAGCGCAGCATGGGGTTGCTTTGCGGCGGCGGACGGCGTCGTCCCGTCGGATCGGCGAGCTGCCCACCGCGATCATGCACCTGAACTCCGAGTAGGTGGCCTATCCCGTGAGGGAAGAAGAAGCCAACCAGCTGCTCTTCGATTGCCTGCTCTAGTGAACAGTGGAGGATATTGCTGGCACAGAGAATTTTGCTGATGGCGAGATCTGCATCGCGTTGTAGATCAATGAATTCATAATCCGCTATGACGGTCTCAGCGAGTTGCTGCTGAGCGCTGTCCAGCTCCGCAATGAGCTCCCTAAACAGCACAGGCGCTTTGGCACCCGCCAGAGTGCGGGTAATGTCGCTGGCGTAGCCGCAACTGCTGGCGCCAGCGTCGAGTAGCAGACTTTGATGGTGATGCGCTTGGTCGCTGCGCAGCGTGTGGTGAAGTACAGCCGCGTGGCTGTCGGTGGCGACGATGGCGTCGTAGGGCAGCTCATATTCGCTCTGTCCGCAAGCGTAGAGATACTCTCGATGTATCTGCTGCTCATTGGCTCCGGCACTAAACGCTGCGTAAGCCGCGTTGTGGCCTGCAGCCGCTGCTCGAGTAGCAGCGACAGTTTGTGCAATGGCGTAATCGGTTTTAACCGCGCGTTGATAGTCGAGAAAATCGAGCAGGCGCGGTGGGTTAATCTCCACCGATGAGGATGTGTGATCGGGTTGGCTGGTGATCGCGGCAACGCGCCCAGCGGGAAGCAATTTTTTTAGATCGCGATGGTCTGTGTAGTGGACAACGTCAAAGGCTTCACACTGCTCTGGCAGAGGTGATTGGCTGTGCCAGATATCTTCGCGCTGTTGTATCGCAAGTCGCGGTTTATTACCGGGAGTAACGAATAAGTGGGTGTAAGGATGGCTTGTGAGCGGAACGACTTCTGCAAGATAGGAGTTGGCGCGAAACGGATAGCGAGTATCGTCGGCAAACCGCGATAAGAGGCCGCCATTATCGATCCACAGATGATCACACTGAGCTGCGGCTAAGGCGCCACTGATGCGCTCTAGTTGCTCAGCGAGATGGGCGCTGTAGAGCGGTATCTGACTGGACATTTAGCGCCCGCGCATAATGCGTTGTTTTTGCCGCTCCCAATCTCTCTCTTTGGCATCTTGGCGCTTATCGTGATCGGCCTTGCCCTTTGCCAGAGCAATTTCTGCTTTGATCAGATGCGCTTTCCAGTAGAGAGCCATACAGATAGCGGTGTGGCCCTTTTGCCCGACAGCCACTTCCATATCATCAAGCTCTTTGCGGTTGAGCAGTAACTTGCGGGTGCGGGTAGGCTCAGCGACATAGTGGGTAGAGACAGTCGGTAGCGGCGAGATGTTACAGCCAATCAACCACGCCTCACCGTCGCGCACATGCACGTAGCTATCGGTGAGGTTGACGCGGCCCTCTCGCAGCGCTTTGACTTCCCATCCCATTAAAGTAAGACCCGCCTCAAAGCGTTTATCAACGAAATACTCGTGACGTGCGCGGCGGTTTTCGATGATCTGCCCGGGGCTCTGTTTATGCTTCTTTTTACTCATGCGCTGATTATACGCTGCCACTGAGTGCGGTGGCGGAATTTCTCTGCTTGTCAGCTAATCTATATTGTCGCATCAACTAAAAATAGATGTGTGCGACCGTGCTGATAAATACACCGAGCAATATGGCGGGAATAAAAGTGCCGAGCGAGAAATTGATATAGCGGTTAAGTAGTGAGCCACGGTAGTGGTTGTCACCCACCTCAAGCTCTTCTGTGAGGCCGCTAAACTTCCAACGATAAGCGGTAAATAGACAGACACTAAACCCAACTAACGGCAGAATAGTTTCGTAAAAAAGATCATAAATCAGATCGAAAAAAGATTTTTCAGCTCCGCCGTAGCGGGTAAATTGGGTCAGTTGCTCATCCATGCCGAATGACATAGTGGCCGGTATCGCGAACAGAGTCAGCAGCCCCGCTTGCAGCAAGACAGCTTTGCGACGGGTGAGACCAAATTCGTCGATAAAATAAGCGATGGGGATTTCAATAATAGAGACTAGCGAGGTTAGAGCGGCAAAAAAGACCAGCAGAAAGAAGGCTAATGCCACCAATGTGGCGCCGATATAGCCAACCGTCAGTTGCATGGAGAAAAAGATTTTCGGCAAGAAAGAGAAAATTAGTCCGACACTACTGGTGGAGAGCTCTTCGGTGTTGGTGTTGGGGTCAAAAGCAAAAATCGCTGGAAGGATCAGCAGCCCGGCGAAAAATGCAATGCTGGTATCCATCACCGCCACCATGCGAGCTGAGCCTGGGATGCTGTCTTGGCGACTGAAGTAAGAGCCGTAAGTAATTAAAATTCCCATACCCAGCGATAGCGAGAAAAAGGCTTGGCTGAGTGCGCCGTTGATGGTGGCCAAATTCATTTTGGAGAAATCGGGCACCAAATAGTAGCTGATGCCCGCGGCAGCGCCGTCGAAGGTTAAAACAAACAGAGTGAGTGCGACAAGCATAATGGCCAATGTGGGCATGAGTACCCGGGCGAGTCGCTCAATCCCTCCTTTGACACCACCTGCGAGGATTAAAAATACGCCCGCGAGCAGTAGGAGCACATACCCAAATAGCGAGGGGGCGGCGACGATCTCGGCGAAGGCCTCTGGCTGCGATAAAGCATTGAGCCCACCGCCGGCGAGCTGACCGATATATACGACCAGCCACACCGTAATGACGGTATAAAAAACGGCGATCATAAAGGGGGTGATAATCGCTAACAAGCCAGTCAGGCGCCAGCCGCGCTGGTTGCCCGAAATCTCACCAAACGCGCCAACCGGATTGCGCTTGCTGCGCCGACCCATAGCGATTTCAGCGACCATAACCGGGTAGCAGATGAACGCAACAAACAGCAGATAGACAAACAGAAAGGCCGCGCCGCCATTTTTCGAGGCCATCACTGGAAAAGCGACAAGGTTGCCAAGACCCACCGCAGAACCTGCGGCAGCGAGTATAAAACCCAGCTTAGAGCTGAACTGACCGCGTTGCTGGGCCATAGTGTCCCCTTGGAAGAGTGTGCGAGTAAGACGGTGAGACGAACTGATTAACAACTGGAGATTTTAGCAGTGCACCAACACCACTACAACGCACAGCTGCTAGGTAAGCGGCTTAACTGATATACTGCGGGAATGATGATTAAGACAAAAACACGTCCTACTGGCAGCTCTTATCTTGCCAATGAGGTAGCCCCGTGGCGGTAACACGGATAGCCCGATCGGCGCTGGTGGCGCACTCTGCAGAACAGATGTTTAAGCTGATTAACGATGTGCGCAGCTACCCAGCGTTTGTCTCTGGCTGCGTTGCTACTCAAGTTCTAGAAGAGCAGCCAGACTTACTGGTAGCCACTTTGCAGCTCAAGCAAGCTGGAGTGGGGTTGTCACTGACGACCCGCAACCGACTCGAGTATCCGCACGCAATGTACTTAACGTTGGAAGAGGGTCCGCTAAAGCAGCTTACTGGCAGCTGGGAATTTATCGCACTAAGTGGCTCCGCCTGCAAAGTGGCTCTGACTTTAGAGTTTGAACTGGCCAGTAGTTTTGCCAGCTTTGCGGCAGGGAAGTTGTTGGCCAGTGTAGCCAATAACTTAGTCGACGGTTTTGCGCGGCGCGCAGATAAACTCTATGCGATTTGAAAGCGCTAGTGTCGCAGCAGTATTTAGAAGAGAGAAGATGTCATGAGTGAGGCTAAGACGGAGACTATAGTTGTTGAAGTGGCATATGCACTACCCGAGCGTCAACAGCTGTTATCAATGAATGTGCCAGTGGGCACGTCTGCGCTAGAAGCGGTGGTGAGCAGTGGAATTTGCCAGCAGTTTGCAGAGTTGGCTGAGCTGCCACCAGAGCAGCTGGCGCTGGGTATATTTTCTCAGCCGCTAGGCGCCAAAGGATTGCCGCCAGCAGCAGAATATACTTTGGCAGCGCACGATCGGGTGGAAATTTACCGGCCGTTGATTGCAGATCCTAAACTTGTCCGCAAACAGCGCGCTGCTAAAGCGCGCACACAGTAGCCTCTGTCAGGGCGTTTGGGGCTGGAAGTCGCCAGTGATTTCAACCAGTTTATCGTCTTGATCAAAATGAATCGTCATCTGCTCTTGGGTGCGGTTGCCACGGCTATCTTTGCGGCTAAAGTAATAGTCCCAGCGGCCTTGATCAAATGTATCGGCTATCAGTGGCGTGCCCAATAAATAGCGGACTTGGGCCTTGCTCATGCCGGGAAGCAGTTGGTCGACTTTTTCTTGGTCGATGATATTGCCCTGCTGTATGGTGACGTCGTGAACGCCCAAACCGGGCACCCAGCTGCAGCCTGTTAACAGCAGCGTAAGTATCAGAGCGGTGGCGGTCGTAAATAATCTTGCTTGCATAGGGGGTTTCCGTCGATAGATCGAGTGTGGATAATAACTAAAGCCAAATGGGTAGAGAAGGAAAAACTATGCCATCCGAAGATAAAGAGCTAAAAAAAGCGGGATTGCGTGTCACTCTGCCGCGGTTAAAGATTCTGCAAATCCTTGAAGCGCGTATTGAGGACCACCTCAGTGCAGAGGATATTTATCAAGTTCTGCGCGATACTGGTGAAGATGTCGGTATTGCTACCGTTTATCGCGTGCTAACTCAGTTTGAGGCGGCGGGTATGATCATCCGCCACAACTTCGCCAACGGCGCCGCAGTTTACGAATTAGATCGCGGCGGCCATCACGACCATATGGTCTGTACTGAGAGCGGTGCCGTCACCGAGTTCCACAGCGACGAGATAGAGCGTTTGCAGGAGCAAATTGCCGCCGACCACGGTTATCAACTGGTCGGCCACAATTTAGTGCTCTACGTCAAACCGCTAAAGTAACTCAGCCGTCCAGCGCTTGTTCAATGGCGCTACCAAGCTTAGCTGGCTTAGTAAGCGGTGCGAAGCGGTCAATCACTTGGCCGTCACGACCCACTAAATATTTGGTGAAATTCCATTTTATCTTACTGCCGAGCACCCCAGAGCGCTGCGATTTGAGCCACTCGTAGAGTGGGTGAGCACTGCTGCCGTTAACATCCAGCTTGCCCATTACTGGAAAACTCAGGCCGAAGTTAACTTGGCAAAATTCTTGGATTTCACTGTTAGCGCCTGGCTCTTGCCCGCCAAATTGGTTGCAGGGCAGGGCTAGAATAGTCAAGCCGCGCTCGCTGTACTGGTCGTGTAACTCCTGCAAACCCGCGTATTGCGGAGTAAAGCCACATTTGCTGGCGGTGTTCACAATCAGTAACACTTGGCCGCGGTACTGTTCCAAGGACTGTGAATTTCCTGCTGCATCGTCGATAGTGAATTGGTAAATGTCGCTCATAAATGTTCTCCTCTTAAATAGCGCTTAGAATGAAGCGGATTAGTCAAAACAGTGTTCTTGTGCAGGAAATTCACCGCAGCGCACAGCCTTGCCGTAAGCGCTCAAGGCTTCGGCGATAGACGGCTGCGAGGTCAAAAAATTATGTGAAAAGCTGGGTAGTCGCGCCGATATCCCCAGCATATCGTGCAACACCAGTACTTGGCCATCTGTATCTGGACCGGCGCCGATACCGATCAGCGGTATTTCAAGGGCTGCGCGCAGATCACGTCCCAGCGCACTGGGGATGCATTCGACCAGCATTAAGTCAGCCCCTGCTTGCTGCAGTTCAACTGCGTCAGAAATCATTTCTGCCGCGGCTTCTTGATCGCGTCCTTGGACTTTATAGCCGCCCATTTTGTGGACCGATTGGGGCGTTAAGCCGATATGGCCGCAGACCGGTATGCCCCGTTCGGTGAGTGCCGCGACAGTCTCTGCCAGCCAGCGGCCACCTTCGAGCTTAACCATTTGCGCACCGGCCTGCATAAGAGCACTAGCATTGTACAGAGCCTGCTCAAGGGTGGCGTAAGACATAAAAGGCATATCGCTAATGAGTAGCGATTTACCGTTGCCGCGTTTAACCGCAGCGGTGTGGTAGACCATATCCTCGACAGTGACTGGGAGAGTGGAGTCGCGCCCTTGGATCACATTGCCGAGTGAATCACCCACCAGCACAACTTCTATTTGTGCCTGCTCCAGCAACCGCGAAAAGGTGAAGTCGTATGCGGTGAGTACGGCAAATTTCTCGTTGCGAGCGCGTATTTCGTTGAGCACAGGGACGGTTATTTTTTGCATTTTTAAGCCTCAGGCGGGTTTGTGCGCAACATTAAGCACATTTATTGCGGCTGACAAGCGTTACAGCGGCGTAGGGTTGTAGTAGTGGCGACCGCTTGTGTGTTTTAGCAGATAGTCGAGAAGATTGTCGTAATCGGCATCCCCGTTGACCAAGTTAATCTGCTCGGCATTGACGATGAGAAGAGGGGTGGCGTCGTAGTAGTAGAAAAATTGTGTGTAAGCGTCGTTGAGCGCGGAGAGATAACTGCGCTCAATGGGCCTCTCCAGTGCTAAGCCGCGGCGATGGACGCGTTCCATTAATGTATCTGTCGACGCTTGTAGATAGACCACTAAATCGGGTTTGGGTAGGTCGTCAATTACCTTGTCATAGACAGTCTGGTAGAGGTGGAGCTCATCACTGGCGAGCGTCAGCTGAGCGAAAAGTGGATCTTTATCGATTAAAAAATCAGCGATTCGCACCTGCTGAAAAATATCCCCCTGACGCAGAGCCTGGAGTTTTTTGACGCGATCAAATAAAAAATGCAGCTGTGTGGGTAGCGCGTGTTGTTTGGGATTTTGGTAAAAACGCTCCAAGAACGGGTTGTGTTCAGCCTCCTCGAGCAGCGTCTGGTAGTTAAAGCTGGCAGCCAAGCGATGGGCCAGAGTGGTCTTGCCAACGCCAATAGGGCCCTCGACGGCGATAAACGCGGGGGGTTTGACGGTTTGCACAACCGTGGTGTCAGCGGCAGGTGCGATTACAGCTGTGTTAGAGGCGGTCATAGAATAGGGGATTCGCTGTCACTAAATGCACTTTCGTTATCAGTTAGGGTAACTCGCTAAAGAAGCTTTGCCAACCGTTGTGCCACACTGCTGCCATCGGGGAAGTGTAGCTCTGGAGCGAGTTCGGCGAGTGGCTCAAGGACAAACTGCCGCTCGTATATACGCGGATGGGGAACAGTAAGCCGTTCACAGTTGAGCGTCTCTTCGCCGTACAGCAGCAGATCCAGGTCAAGCGTGCGAGCTCCCCAGCGCAACTCGCGCACCCGGCCCTGCTGGTTCTCGATGCTCTGCAATAAATCGAGCAGTTGAATAGCCGCCAATGGGGTTGCAAAGCGCGCCACGGCGTTCTGGTAATCGGGTTGTTGGCCGGGCCCAATAGCCGCGGTGGTGTAATAACTGGAGACCGTTAAATCGGTGATTTCTGAATTCGCTCGTAAAGCTTGTAGGGCGCTGTCGAGCTGCTGGCGAGGTTGCTCGAGGTTGCTGCCCAAGCCGATAAAACAGAGCGTAGAGGAACTCATAGGCCCAGTTTATGCATCGGGCTTGGTGCGCGGTGGACGACGCTTGCGGCGTTTCTTGCGCGGCCCATTGGCGCCGAGTAGGTTCACCATCTGGCGACGCTGCTCACCGTCACTTTCCTGATAGCGAGTCCACCACTCACCGAGGCCGTCGAGCTGTTCGCCGCTCTCTTCGCGCAGCAGCAAGAAATCGTAGGCTGCACGGAATCGCTGTCGCTCCACTAAACGCTCGGCACGGCTGCCAAAACGCTGCGGCAGACGCCACTGCATCTCCCAGATCTCGCGCATCGGCTGACTGAAGCGGCGCGGGATAGAGGTGCGCGACAGCTGTTTGGACATGACTTTATTGGCCGCTTCTTCGACAGCTATAGAGGTGCTCTGGCCGCTGGCTTCAAGTTGGGCAGCGGTGTGCGCGATCTGTGGCCAGAGCAGCGCAGCCCAGATAAATGCGGGAGTGATGCTTTTGCCTTGAGCGAGGCGTTGGTCGGTATTGCGAAAGGCCAGTTCGAAGAGCTTATGGCCAGTGGGGTCTTGTTCGGCGCTAATAACGCCCGGGACTAACTCATCGAGCAGCCGATAATGGCGCAACTCTTGGTAAGTGGCTAAACCGTCGCCACTTAAAAATAGTTTGAGCGATTCATCAAACAGCCTTGAAGAGGAAATGTGACCGAGCATTGGCGCGAGTTTGGCGATCGGCGCTGCAGTCTTTTTCTCTATGCTGAAGTCGAGTTTGGCGGCAAACCGAACGGCTCTGAGCATACGCACAGGATCTTCACGGTAGCGGGTGGCTGCATCGCCAATAATGCGCAGAGTACGTCTTTTTATATCCTCTAGACCATCGGCAAAATCGTAAAGTGTATCGCTTGAGGGATCGTAGTAGAGGGCATTAACGGTGAAGTCGCGACGCAGGGCGTCCTCCTCCATGGTGCCAAAGACATTGTCGCGCGTCAGCATGCCGCTGTCGGACTGTTTTAAATGACGACTATTACCACTCTCTTGCGTATCGGCAGGTGCGCGGAATGTGGTGATTTCGATAATCTCACGGCCAAATTGGGCGTGGACAATTTGAAAGCGGCGGCCTATTACTCGAGCGCGACGAAATAACGGTTTGACTTCCCAAGGGGCCGCGTTGGTAGCGACGTCGAAGTCTTTCGGTGTGTGACCGAGCAGTATGTCGCGGATGCAGCCGCCCACTACATACGCCTCAAAGCCCGCTTTTTGCAGGGTGGAAACAACTTCACGAGCGTTGCGATCAATCATTTCAGGGGCTATCGCTGCTGCGGTGTCTGGGCCTGATTTATTTGAGCTGAGAAAATTGGTAATGAATTGAAACATCGGTTCTGCCAGTAGAGCATTTTTTTGAAAGCGGCGTGGACTACCTTTAAACAGGTTTGCACGCTGCAGAGTTGGTCGGCAGTGTAGCAGAGCGCGGGGTGGGGTGGGAGCTTTGTGCCGTCGGGCATTAAAAAAGGGGGGTGCTTTGCAGCATCCCCCCTTTTGGTAACCAGCAAGCTGGACCGATCCTTCCAGTTATTGTTATCTATTATTATTGTTATTTATTGTTATTGACTATTTTTATTGTTTGTTCAACTTGTGAAGCCTTCCCGCTTCGATGATTAATTTACGCCGTTGCGGGTCAGATGCAAGGAGCGGCCGAAAATTGTCAGTAATGAGGTGAAATCTAACCAAAGACTGTTACTTTTTTACCCAGTACACTCTACCCAAATCGCACGCACGCATTTAGTTGTCGAGCGGATCAGCAGAGGGGCGCTTAATATTGAGTTTCTGGCGACGCTCCCAGAGGCTTTTACGGCTTATGCCCAGTGCTTTGGCCAGCTCGGTTTCACTCATCGTGGCTTGATTAACCGTCACAAATTGGCAGAAATACTCCTCAAGAGAGAGTGTCAGTGGCACAGATTGCGGAGCCAATGGAGCCGTTTGGTGCTCGGCCGCCAAGGCTTGCAGATGTTCCGGCAGATCGCCAAAAGTGAGTTGATCGAGCTCGGGAGCTGCGGCCAGTAATTGTTCGAGAAGGTTGCGCAGCTCGCGGATGTTGCCCGGCCAGTCATAGTGTCCCAGAGCTGTGGCTGCCTCTGAACTAATTTTCAGTTCTTCGCGACCACTTAGTGCACGGAGCAAAAATAGTGTGATATCACCAATATCCTGGGCTCTTTCACGCAGAGGCGGTATCGTTAAGCGGCGAGCGCCAAGTCGAAATAACAGCGGTTGGCTGAGTTGATCGAGTTGGTCAATGGGTCTGTCGCTGAGGGCGATAAGACGTATTTCGTTGTCATCTAAAGAGCTGAGTAGTTGCTCCTGTAGCTCTGGTTTTAGCTGGCCAATATGATCAAGGACAAGGCTGCTAGTGGCGTCGCAGTGTTCGAGCAGTGTTAGCAATTGCTCGCTGCGATCGGCAGCACAGTTAAAGCGCAGCAATTGTTTTGCACCCGAAAGCTTGTGCACCAATCGCGCAGCGAGAGACTTGCCAGTGCCCGACTCGCCGGTTACCAAAATGGGCTTGGTGGCGTGAGCCAGTGCGGCGATCTCGCTGCGCAGCGATTTAGCCCGACTGCTGCTGCCGATAAGTTTTAGTTGGGTGATTTTGGGTTCCAGCGCGCGACGATGGTTGAGTGCGCGAGTGACGGCCGCGATCATATCGGCGTGCTCAAAGGGTTTGCTGATGTAGTCAATTGCCCCTTGGCGCATCAGTTCTACGGCTGATTTCAAGCTCGCATAACTGGTCATGATTAGTACCGGTAGCGGCGGCTGGTGCTGCAGTAGCTCACTGCCGGGCTCACCAGGTAATCGCAAGTCGCTAATGATGAGGTCGTAATCTGTGAGGCTGCTCAATTCATTTGCCGCTTTTAAACTGGCGGCACTGCTGACCGTATAACCGTGGCGCTGCAAAAGCTTGCAGAGCGAGTCGCGGGTAATCTGTTCATCTTCAATGACCAGTAGTTTGCTCATTTAAGTTCCTTGGGCGAGCGTTGCTGGCCGCGGTAGAGTAATCCGTGCGGTTGCACCTGGGGCGGGCTCATTATTGAACAGGGTTATCTCGCCGTTCATGTTGTTGACTAACTGATAGACGACCCACAGTCCTAAGCCAGTCCCTTGGTCGGGGCTTTTGCTAGTGATAAAGGGCTCATAAATTCGCTGCAGAAGTTTTTCTGGCACTCCGCTACCGGCATCAATGATATCTATTTGAACGGACGAAGTAGAGAGTTGCCAGGCTATATTAATCGGTGTCGAGGGTGTCGAGGGTGTCGAGGGTGTCGAGGGTGTCGAGGGTGTCGAGGGTGTCGAGGGTGTCGAGGGTGGCGAGGCTTGGTCGGCATTGCGCAGCAGATTGATAAATACCTGTAGCAACTGGTGACGATCAGCACAAACAGTAATATCACGGGTTACGGGATTGTTGACCTTTCGGCGTTTGCCCGAGGCATCGAGTGGGCTGAGACGAATGGCTTCATCGATCAGCTCAGCTAGGCTCAAGGTTTCTAATTTTTCGCCACCACTATCGCCGCGGGTAAAACGAATGAGTGACTGGACAATATCTGTGATACGGCCTGTTTGTTGTAGTAATTGAGTGCTAGCCTGCTCAACTTCTGGGCATGGCAGCTCGCTACGCAAATCTTGAGTGAGCAGTGAAATATTGGTGACAGGGTTGCCAATTTCGTGAGCTACCCCAGCTGCAAACCGACCAATTGAGGCCAGTCGATCGCGATCAATAGTCTGCTGGGTGAGCCGTACCGATTCGGTCACCTCTTCAATCACAATTAGCTGCTCATCAATATCCTCATCGCTGTGCAGAGCGGTGAGCGACTTTTGCAAATTAAACCAGCGCGGAGAGTCACTGCTATCTAGCGGGTGGGCAGTCATAGTGAGTGGCTTGCTGTCCAGTAAAGCCTGGATAAGTCGCTGCCAAGGATCTGGCAGCTCTTCGTAGCGCGAGCCGATGACCTCTTCGCGGTCTAGTCCGGTCAGTTCTGCTATTTTTCTGTTCCAAAGCAGTATTTCACCGCGAGCATCGAGAGAGATTACACCTACTGGAAGAGCCTCGACCAACTCCAAGTGGTGAAGACGCAGTCGGTTTAGCTCGCTGGCAACACCACTCAATTCACGGCTGCTAACCGCGAGGACTGATTCAATCAGATTGAGGTCATCGCGACCATCGCTCTTTGATTTGAAGCGACTATCGGTAATCGGTAACGCCCGATCTATTAATCGCGAAGCGGCATAGTGTCCGAGTCGCAGCGAGAGTTCACGGCTGAGCTTGTCGCGTATAGCGCGCAATTTGGCGGGGCGTTGCTCTTCGTAAGTCAGGCCGAGCTGTGTGAGTGCAAAGTCCATCTCCTCATCGGCGATGGGCCCCAGGGCATCGCGCAGTGCCACTTGCATCTCTTCAACGGTGGCAAAGCCCATATCGACTCGACTGGGTATATAAACGTTGTCGACCATACATAAATTAGCGAAAAAACGCTCTTCACGGCTGCGGCGTGAGACAGTGGTGGCGATCATACAGCCAGTCAAATTAGCTACGCTGGCCAGCAATGCCCAAAGCTGCCAGTCGCCCAATGTGGCCGTGAGGACACCGCCGTTGGCAAATTTAAGTAGAGTAATATCACCGACAGCTAAGGGAGCTAAAAGACCTACGGCCCAGACTACCAACCCAAGTAATAAGCCCGTTAGGAAACCTTTGCGACCAATATTAGGGAAGTAGCTGGCGGCAATCAGGCCGGGCACAAACTGGGCAAGACCGACGAAGCTCACTAAATAGTGATCAGTGATACTGGCGCTGGTACTAAAATTGGCAAGCAGCAGTGCCAGTAAAGCGATGGCGATAGCAATATTGACGATGCGTCGGGATATCCAGCCGTTGAGATTGTGGATCTCAGTGAAATTGATTCTGGGAAGTATCGCGCTATTGAGCAACATACGGGCAAGGATGGCGCTAAGAGAGGCGCAACAGAGCAATGCCGTAGAGATTATTGCCAGAGAAGAGAGCGCAGCTAAACCATTGTTTCCAGCGGCCATGGGCAGTGCATAAAGGTACTCTTGCAGCGGAACATCGAGCCGACTAGAGAGGCCACTCCACATCAGCGGCAAGCTAGCTAGGCTAACCAGCAAGACCAGTAATGGATAACTCCAGGCAATTTGCCGCACCTGAGATGGCTGAATACGATCGGAAAGCGCCACTAAAAAATTGGCCGGAAGTACTAGACTGGCCGCGAGAAACAACATGAACAGAGGATAGGCATCCCCAGTGCGGTGTATCGCTTGTTGTTGTCCGCTGGTTCCTACCCAGCGATTGAGCCCACCGAGCCCGCCGAATTCAGGGAGCGCTAGTGTGACAGTAATTGCCAGCATCGATACCAGCACTAGCAGTCCACTCAGAGCCATTGCCGCGAGTCGAGTGTTGCGCCGGCGACGGGGTAGCAGAAGCCAACAGGTGATGGCTGTGAATAAAATCAATATGCTATCTGCAAGAGCAGAGCTATTGCCTAATAGCTCGCTGATGAGTCTGCCTGCAGAGATAAATTGCGCTTGCAGTAGCGGTAGTGACGTTATGATTAAGCCGGCGCTAGCAATGAGCGACACTGCTCTACCGCGGTACCTAAAGGTCAGAAAATCTACGGCATTGGCAAACCGGACAACTCGCTGCAAACGGCGGATAGGTAGCAGTAAAATAGGCGCTAGAGCAAACAGTAGAGTAAACCCAAACAGGCCAATAATTGCACTAAAACCGTAGCGCCCGGCCATTTCTACCACTCCACCACTGAGCAGCACGCCATGGCTGGTGACCAGCGTCAGTGGCAGCAATGCATTGAGAATAGGCTCGCGACGCTCAGCTAAAAGCCACCAGAGTATAGCAGCACAAATTATCACCGCCGTGCACAGATAAAGCCAAAAGGAGAAATTACTCGCCATGGTCATCGGCTCTGTGGCGCTGTTGCAAATAAACTCCGTAGATAAACAGTGCCCAAATGGCAAACGGTCGCCACCATTGACCGTCGCTAGCGGTAGCCCATTGAAATGAGAGCGGCAACACGATAACGCAGAGCAGCAACAGCCCGCTAACTGTTCGGTAATTAAGCATTGGGTTTAATTGTCAAAAGCCACTGGTAGTTATTTTCTGGCATATTGATAAAACTCTCAGATTGGCGATGGGCTATGCAGGTTAACCCACTCAGGTAGTGCCCAGTCAAGAACTGTCTGAGGTGACTGGCTGGCTAAGGCTGGCGGAGGGTTGAGCCCGAGGTGTGCAAGGGCAGTAATTAGTGAAGCCGATGGCTGTTCGGCGGGTAGAGGGACGGCATGATTTTGCTTGCTCAGTTTTTGGCCCAGAGAATCAGTGACTACTGGAATATGGCCGTATTGTGGTGTCGCTAAACCGAGACTCTTTTGCAACAAAATTTGCCGCCCGGTGTTATCGAGTAGATCTGTGCCTCTGACTACGTCTGTTACGCCTTGTTCGGCGTCGTCAATCACCACAGCCAGTTGATAGCTGACCAGCCCGTCGCGACGCCAAATGGGAAAATCGCCAACTTGTACGGCGACATCTTGGCGCTGTGGGCCAAGGTAGAGGTCATTAAATTCTACGGCTTGCATCCCTGCGATATTAAGCCGTATGGCGGTCGGTTGATTTTGGTTAGGGGGGGAAGCCAAGCAGTGGCGATCATACAAACGCTTATCAAGGCTCTGTAGTCGCCGTCGAGTACAGTTACAAAAGTAAGCGGCTGAGCCAGCTACAAGTTGCTCAGCGGCTGTGCGGTAACGCTGTAATCGACGGCTCTGGTAGAGAACTTCCCCATCCCAGAATAAGCCATGGTGATTGAGTTGCTGCAGAATGAACTGATCGGCGCCGCGCTGCTCGCGAGGGGGATCTATATCTTCAATTCGCACCAACCATTGGCCACAGTGTTGGCGGGCGTGGAGATAACTGGCCAGCGCTGCAACCAAGGACCCCATATGTAATGGGCCGCTGGGTGTGGGCGCAAAACGCCCGATGACTGGGAGCTGGCTGGACAAAGAGGATGCAGAGAGCGATTAGCCGCCTGAGATCTGTTTCTCACGAATTTCGTCGAGGGTTTTACAGTCGACGCAGAGTTCAGCGGTCGGGCGTGCCTCAAGACGACGAATGCCAATTTCGATGCCACACTGATCGCAGAAGCCGTAATCGTCATCCTCGAGACGCAGAAGAGTCTTATCGATCTTCTTGATTAGCTTGCGTTCACGATCGCGGGTGCGCAGCTCCAGGCTGAACTCCTCTTCTTGTGTTGCGCGATCTGCCGGATCAGGGAAGTTGGCAGCTTCGTCTTTCATGTGCGTGACGGTACGGTCGACCTCTTCCATCAGCTCGTGCTTCCAAGCAAAAAGTATATTTTTGAAGTGGGCGCGTTGTGGCTCGCCCATATACTCTTCGTTTTTCTTTTCGTTGTATGGCTCAATACCGTGCAGGCTCACTGCAGAGGCGGCTGAATGTTGAACCGCTTTTTTACTCGCAGAGGCTTTTTTAGGTGCGGCTTTAACACTTTTCTTAGCGGGAGCCCGAGTTTTAGCGGCAGGCGTTTTAGTCACGGGGGTTTTAGTCACAGGGGTACGCTTTGTTGGAGTAGTGGAGGCAGTCTTTCTGACTGGTGCTTTTTTTGCTGGTGCTTTCTTGACCGGAGCTTTCTTGACCGGGGCTTTCTTGACCGGGGCTTTCTTGACCAGGGCTTTCTTGACCGGGGCTTTCTTGACCGGGGCTTTCTTGACCGGGGCTTTCTTGACCGGGGCTTTCTTGACCGGGGCTTTCTTGACCGGGGCTTT
>JBLYYE010000009.1:0-56355 GCA_048549915.1 Porticoccaceae bacterium | reverse complement strand
TCTATCGTGGGAGACAGCAGATGATGACTATAGCGATACCGGCTTTGGCGTCAGCGTTTCTGGTAAGTTAAAAGTTGGTGATAGCGGTGACGACTTCCGCTTTATGCTGACGAGCGGCACCGGTTTAGGCCGTTATCTCGGCATTACTGGATCGCCAGGAGCCGTATTCAATGGCGACAGCAATGATATCGAGGCTATCGACACCACCGGTGGCTTTGTCAGCTACCGCCATCTGTGGAACGACAAGTGGCGCTCTAACATCACCTACTCGATGCAAAATGTCGACAATGATGTTGAGCTTACTGGTGATGGCGCGATCAAAGATCTGAACAGTATCCACTTGAACTTGCTTTACTCGCCGACTGCTAAAGTCACCTTCGGTGCTGAGTACATGACCGCTGAGCGCGAGTTGGAAAGTGGTGTAGATGGCGATCTCGACCGTCTTCAATTCTCGGCCAAGTACGCGTTCTAAAAGCAACACCCTCCTCTGCAGCTAACGTTGCAGAGGAGAAAATACCCTGTGAGACATTTGCGCAACTGGTCCGCTAGTTGCGCTTTTTTTTATTTCGATCCAGCCCATAAATTTGATACAAAACAAAGTTAAAACCAAACGTAAACCGCTATGATTAACTTTGCACTAACCTAGATTAAACCGTTAGCTAACTCGAAGAGACACACTATGGAAAGTAGCGAGCTCTCAGATATTCATCGCTTTCTCAGCCAGACCAGCCCGTTTGCCGAACTCGGCGAGGAGATACTGGCTATGGCTTGCAGTAACTTGCAGATTATTTACCGCCGGCGCGGTGTTCAGCTCGCGCTGGAGTCTAAACTCTACCTGGTGCGCTCTGGCGCTGTAGAGCTGCGCAATGAAGATGGCACCCTAATTGACCAAATTGGCTCAGGCGATGGTTTTGGCTTGCGCCAACTGGTCGCTCACAACGGCTGTGATACGGCGCAGTGCAGCGAAGACAGTCTCATCTATCTGCTCGCCGACGGACTGTTTGAAAAGCTCTGTGAGCTCAGCAAATCCTTCAGGCGGTTTTTTTCGGTGCCTCACCAGTCGCGAATTCGCCTGGCTGTAGCCAATCGCGGAGACACTTTGGCACTTACCGCTACCGTGGGCTCACTGCTGCAACGCAGCCCAGTCACCATCGAAAGCAACGCCTCCATTCGCGATGCCGCTGTGCGTATGACAGAGGAGCGACTCTCTTCCATGTTGGTCTGTGAGCAAGGTGAACTGGTCGGCATGTTTACCGACAGCGACTTGCGCCGACGCGTGGTGGCCGAGGGGCTCGACACCTCACAACCGGTCGTCGCAGCGATGACGGCCAACCCCATAACAGTCCAAGCCAAGAGCTTCGTCTTTGAGGCGATAGTGGCGATGAGCCAGCACAATATTCACCACATACCCGTGCGTGATGAGAACGGCGAACTGGCGGGGTTAATCACCACCACCGATCTCATTCGCGCACAGCGCTCACAGCCCGTGCTGCTGGTTGGGCAAATTTTTAAAGCCCACTCGAATGAGCAGCTAGCAGAAATTGCCGCCGCTATACCCGACCTGTTCGCTCGCTTAGTTGAAGCCGATGGCCGCGCTGGCGACATATCACGTCTGCTCACAGTGGTATCGGATGCCATCACTCAGCGGCTACTGCAGCTCGGCGAGAAAGCTCTGGGGCCGGCGCCGGTAGAGTTTGCTTGGCTCGGATTTGGCTCGCAGGGCCGCGAGGATCAGAACATCAGTTCCGACCAAGACAATGCTCTGCTGCTCAGCAATCAATACGATGAAGAGCAACATGGCGGCTACTTTGCGGCACTCACCGAGCAAGTCTGCAACGGTTTAGATCAGTGCGGCTATATCTTTTGTCCTGGCGGCATCATGGCTAAAAATAAACAGTGGCGCCTAACAGTAAGCCAATGGCAGCAGCAGTTTAGGCGCTGGATAAACCAACCGGACCCCAAAGCGGTAATGCACACCAGTATTTTCTTTGATCTGCGTGTTATCGCTGGCAGCACAGAACTTGCCAAACCGCTTCAGCAGACGATACAAGAGCGCACCGCAGAGAGCGGCCTATTTTTGGCACGGCTTGCCGCCAACTGTTTAAAACACACTCCGCCGTTGGGCTTTTTCCAGAACTTTGTTGTCGAGGGGCGCGGCGAACATAAAGATCAGTTAGATTTAAAGCACAAAGGCTCTATTGCGATTACCGATCTGGCCAGACTCTATGCACTCAGCAATGGGCTGGCGGCAGTGAATACTCAGGAGCGTTTGCGCGATCTGGCAGATACAGGCGCACTCAACCGCAAGGATGTGCGCAACTTGCTCGATGCCAATGAATTTATTAATACCATTCGCTTACAGCACCAGGCTCAGGCGCTGGCGCGAGGCGAGCAGCCCGACAACTATGTCTCGCCCAGTACGTTGAGCAGTTTGCAACGCAGCCATCTCAAAGACGCTTTCCGAGTGATTAAACGCTCCCAAGAAGTCATATCGCGGAACTATGCGGGCGCCAACTCATGACCGCTCACAAAAAACCCACTGCGGGTTGCCATGTTTAGCTCAAAACGGATTACGCTGTGGAACCGCGCCAGGCTCTGCAAAGCCAAAGCCATCCGCAAAATTTACCGCTCGCAGTTGCCACTGCTCGGCCTTAAGGTGGCCGAAACACCCATGCTGGCGATAGATTTAGAGATGACTGGGCTCGATGCACAGCAAGATCATATTCTCAGTATTGGCTGGGTACCTATTAATGCCGGCGCTATCGATACCGCTGGGGCACAACACTGGCTGGTCAAAACTGACCGCGAGGTGGGTGATAGCGCTACTATCCACGGTATTACCGACAGCCAAAGCATAACCGCCACAGACAAAAAACAAGTCATGGGCCGTTTTCTCAACGCTTGTCGGGGCCGCTTGCTGATATTTCATCACGCCGCGCTCGACTTGGCGTTTCTCGACCGCTCAACCCGCATAGCATTTAATAGTGGCTTCAAGCCCGCCGTTATCGACACCATGGCGGGTGAACGTAAACGGCTCTCGCGCCACTCTGACGCTATCGGCCAAGGTGCGTTGCGTTTGGCGGCCTGCCGCGAGCGCTACGGGTTGCCAAGCTATACAGGCCACAATGCACTCACCGACGCCCTCGCTACAGCAGAGCTATTTTTGGCCCAGAGCAGTGCCGATAGCGACAGCAGCATTGGCCGTTACCTGCTCTAAATTGAGTCAAACGGCCCAAGCAGAGCGACATCGCTGGCTTCACTGCGCCATGCCACGCCCCAATATTCCGCTATCCATTGCAGCGTAGCATCGCTGTAAAAACTGATATGCGTTGGGTCGTTTTTGTAGTGCCAGCGTGCAAAGCGCTCGGCGTTGATGACTCTTTTAGTCATGATTAACAACCAGCCGCCGGGCGCAACCTGTTGCTTCAGCGACAGCAAATCGCAGCGCGGTGAAGCCATATGCTCGGCCACTTCGGTCAGGGTAATAAAGTCGTACTGGCCTTGCAGCGGTTGCTCTGGGAAAAACAGCGGGTCGTAGTAATCACAGCGGTGGCCCGCCTCGGTTAACATCTGCGCGAGCACCGGCGCAGGACCACAGCCAATATCAATACCGCGGCTAGCGGGCTGCAATCGAGACAACAGTGGCTCTGCTGCACGACCTAAAAATTGCCGGTAACCGGCATCTGCAAAGCTATTTTCGTGCTGTTGATATTCGGCCAGCTCTGCCGCGGGTGAGAGGTGGTAACTGGCCGGCACAAAAACTAGCTGGCAGCGCTCACACTGCCAGTAGTGCCGCTGCTTATCACGGCAGTATGGCAGAGCTGCCAGCCCCTCACAGAGTGGGCAAATTGGATTGGAATCCACAAAAACCTCGCAAAGACAAGACTGTTCGAGCTGTTCAGAGCGCGCCATAATGGCCGCTACTGCGCAGAGTGTTGCGCACCCTATTCGCTAAAACAAGGTTTGCCTTTACCGTGACACAACCCGCAACGCAGAGTAGTACCGACAGTACCGTTTACCCCACACCCGCAGCCCGCAGCCAGAGCGCACTTAAAGAGATTATTCATAGCGCACTGAGCAGTGAATTAAACTGCCAAAAGCAGCAAATTGATGCTGCCGTTGGCTTGCTCGATGAAGGCGCAACCGTGCCGTTTATTTCGCGTTACCGCAAAGAGGTGACTGGCGGCTTGGACGACACTCAAATGCGACTTCTCGAAGAGCGTTTGCGCTACCTGCGCGAACTAGAGGAGCGCCGCGATGCCGTTATCAGCTCGATTGCCGAGCAGGGCAAGCTAAACGCAGAACTGCACGCCAGTGTGTTGCAAGCGGCCAACAAGCAACGCCTTGAAGACCTTTACTTGCCCTACAAACCCAAACGTCGCAGCAAAGGCCAAATCGCGATTGAAGCGGGTCTGTTACCACTCGCCGACACCTTGCTCGCCGACCCCAGTCAAGATCCACAAGCAACCGCAGAAGCTTATATCAACGCCGACGCAGGCATAGAAGATACTAAAGCGGCGCTGGATGGCGCCAAATATATACTTATGGAGCGCTTTGCCGAGCAGGCCGACCTTCTCAACGAGCTGCGTGAACTACTGCGCAGCAAAGCTCAACTCAGCAGCCAGAGTGCCTACGGCAAAGAAGACGACAAAAGTAGCGAGGCGGCTAAATTTCGCGACTACACCGAGCACAGCGAACTACTCGCTACCACGCCATCACACCGCGCACTGGCGATGCTGCGTGGCCGCCGCGAAGGCTTTTTAAGGCTGGCTGTGGACTTAGCCCTAGAAGAGGGCCAGCCGCACCCCTGCGAGGGAATTGTTGCCCGCCACGCCGGCATCTCGCACAGCAATCGCCCCGCCGACGACTGGCTGGCCGAAGTGGTGCGCTGGAGCTGGAAAATTAAACTGCAACTGCACTTTGAGAGCGAGCTGATCGGCGAGTTGCGCGAGCGCGCCGAACTCGAGGCGATTAAAGTTTTCTCCATCAACCTGCGCGACCTACTACTGGCCGCACCGGCAGGCGGCAAAGTCACACTAGGCCTAGACCCAGGCCTGCGCACCGGGGTTAAGGTCGCAGTGGTAGACTCTACTGGCCGCTATTTAGATAAAGCGACTATCTACCCGCACCCGCCGCAAAAGCAAGCCCGCGAGGCGGCCGCTGTGCTGCGACAGCTCTGTGAGCGCTACAATGTCGAGTTGCTGGCTATCGGCAATGGCACTGCTGGACGCGAGACTGAGCAGTTTCTTAAAGAGCAGATTAAAGCGGGCGTGCTGCCCAGCGTACAGTCGGTCATGGTGAATGAAGCCGGCGCTTCGGTCTATTCGGCCAGTGAATACGCCGCGCGGGAGTTCCCCGACTTAGATGTCACTATTCGCGGCGCAATATCTATAGCGCGGCGACTGCAAGACCCTCTCGCAGAGTTGGTCAAAATAGACCCCAAAGCGATTGGCGTTGGCCAGTACCAGCACGATGTCAGCCAGATACAGCTGGCTGCAACACTCGACAATGTAATAGAAGATTGCGTAAACGGAGTTGGTGTCGAGCTCAATACCGCCTCCCCTGCTCTGCTGAAACGCGTCTCTGGCCTCAACGCCAGCTTGGCCGAAAACGTTGTCGCGCTGCGCGACAGTCTCGGCGGGTTTTCTACTCGCAAGCAGCTACTCGATGTGCCGCGCTTGGGCGAAAAAACCTTCGAGCAAGCTGCCGGCTTTTTGCGCATCAATAACGGTAGCAATCCGCTCGACCGCTCCGCGGTCCACCCCGAGGCTTACGGGGTGGTCGAAGAGATGGCCGCCAGTATAAACAGCAGCGTTGAACAACTGATTGGCAATGCCAGTTTGGTCAAAAGCATCAACCTGAACGACTTTGTCAGCGAACAATTTGGCTTGCCAACTCTGCAAGATATAACGGCCGAACTCGCCAAGCCCGGCCGAGATCCACGCCCTGCATTCCGCCAAGCGCAATTTAAGGCGGGTATCGACAAACCCAGTGATCTTAGCCCAGGGATGTTGCTAGAAGGCGTGGTGACCAACGTGACTAATTTTGGCGCCTTCGTCGATGTTGGTGTACATCAAGATGGCTTAGTCCACATCTCTGCCCTAGCGAATACTTTTGTTAAAGACCCCCACCAAGTGGTTAAAACAGGCGATATCGTTGCCGTTAAGGTCATAGAGATCGACCTGCAGCGCCAGCGCATCGCACTCTCGATGCGTTTAGACGACGAGCACAGCAAAGCCGACAATACGCAACCAAGCAATGGCAAGCACAGATCAAATAGCCCAGAAAATCGCCGCAATGGCAACAAACAGAATAGACTGAACAATGAAGGCAACCAGCAAGGCACGATGGCGGCGCTGTTCGCAGCCGCTGCGGAGAAGCAAAAACGCTAAAAGCCCTACATTTTAGGCGTTCTGGCGATTGACGCATCGCAGTCTGGTCAGTATGATGCGCGCACTCTCTTAGAGAGCTTTGGTACGGAAGTCGGGGATTAGCGCAGTCTGGTAGCGCGCCTGCTTTGGGAGCAGGATGTCGGGGGTTCGAATCCCTCATCCCCGACCACTTCCGCCTCCACTTTGTTAAGCGCCCGTAGCTCAGTTGGATAGAGCAACGGCCTTCTAAGCCGTGGGTCAGGGGTTCGAATCCTCTCGGGCGTGCCAATAACTCCTCAAAATGGTGGACGTAGCTCAGTTGGTAGAGCCCCGGATTGTGATTCCGGTGGTCGCGGGTTCAATCCCCGTCGTCCACCCCATTTTTTATTGCTCTCATTTGCACCTCTAGTTTTATCAGACACCTATTCCAGACTTGGATGGTTTAAAATTTACGAAAAGTGGTTCCGAATTGTGGCGTGTCTGTTGTGAATCGGGCAAAATTACAGTCTCAATTTTTCTCGCCAGGATCCTCGTCATGCCCGCCCTACTTCTCGATGGAAAAGCCACTGCAGCAGCTTGTGAAGCCGAGTTCCGCCAACGCGTAGAAGCTCTCAAAGCGCAAAATAACGGACTAACTCCCATTCTAGCGACCATCTTAGTGGGCGCCGATCCAGCCTCGGCGACCTATGTAAAAATGAAGCAGTCTGCTTGCCGGCGTGTGGGCATGGAGTCGATCGCGGTAGAGATGCCCGAGAGCACTACTACCGAACAGCTGTTAGCTAAAATTGCTGAGCTGAACGCCAATCCCAATTGCCACGGCATTCTTTTGCAGCACCCCGTCCCCAGCCAGATAGACGAGCGCGCTTGCTTTGATGCCATTAATTTAGCCAAAGATGTCGATGGCGTTACTTGCTTAGGTTTTGGCCGAATGGCGATGACAGAGCCCGCTTACGGCTCCGCGACACCGCAAGGCATTATGCGGTTACTGGCCGCTTACGATATCCCACTCTCCGGCAAACATGCCGTTGTAGTTGGCCGCAGCCCTATTTTGGGCAAGCCGATGGCAGCTATGCTGCTCAATGCTGACGCCACTGTGACTATTTGCCACTCACGCACGCAAAATTTAGCAGACCACATCAGACAAGCCGACATCGTCGTAGGCGCAGTCGGTAAGCCTGAGTTCATTCGCGCAGAGTGGATTAAAGATGGCGCTGTAGTTGTTGACGCAGGCTACCACCCTGGCGGCATTGGCGACATTGAGCTGGCACCGTTGGTCGATTGCGTTGCCGCCTACACGCCTGTTCCTGGTGGCGTTGGGCCAATGACCATCAACACACTGATTCAGCAGTCACTGTTGGCCGCCGAAGTGGCTGCTCACAAAGGCTAAACGGTGTCTTCCGGCGCTCTACCTATCGAGCGCTTAGTCGCCCACCGCGGCTATCAAGCCAAATATCCAGAGAACAGCCTCATCGGCATTGAAGCTGCCTTAGCTGCGGGTATCGTCAATATTGAGTGCGACGTGCAATTTAGTGGAGACGGCGTCGCCATGCTCTACCACGACCTCAACCTTAATAGGGTGAGTGGTTTACCCGGTACCATTTTAGATTACAGCTGCGCAGAACTGCAGAAGCTGCCTGCAGGCGAACCGGGCCGGCTCGGCGAGCAGTTTAGCGATGTACGCATCGACCCGCTCAGTGATTTGCTACCCCTGGTTGAGCAATACCGCCAGACGCGTTTTTTCATAGAGATCAAATCGGAAACGCTGCACCAGATAGGTCGAGAAGCGGCCATTGCACAACTCTGCCAACTTTTTACTGCTCATGCTGATCGAGTCGTTATGATCAGTTTTGATATAGAGGTCATTCGCTGCGCCCGCGAACTGGACTGGCCGTTGTGTGGGGTAGTATTGTCCGACCCTGAACAAGCTTCGTCTGAAACTCTACTGGGGATAGACCCAGACTATATCTATATTGATCAGCTACTGATTAGCAACCATTTTAGAGCGCAAGAGCAGGTTTTAAATGCGCAGTGGGTTGCCTACGAAGTGGTAGATAAAACCATGGGTTGGCGATTGCTGGAGCGCGGGTTCGGCTTATTAGAGAGCTTTGATACACTCTCCCTTGCCGAGCCTATTTAAACCTTTACGGCCTGCAGTAGCCCGCGTTGCCAGTCGCTTGGCATAAGTTGTAACCACTTCTCTACAGCTTGGCTGTCTAGGGTGGAGTTGGCTGGGCGTGCTGCCACAGTAGGATAGTCACAAGTCGCTATCGGAACTATTACAGGCTCTTTTTCAAGTTGAATCGTCTGCTTTGCACTAGCAAAGATAACTTGGGCGAACTCATACCAACTACACGCAGGCGATCCACCAAAGTGGGCAATCTTATTCTCTAGCACTGAATCGCCCACCACCATTTTTTCCGTCGCCTTAATCAGCAAATCGGCCAGATCGCCCGCATAAGTAGGCGAACCCACTTGGTCTGCGACAATACTCAACTCATCTCGCTGGGCACCCAAGCGCAACATGGTTTTAACAAAATTGTTGCCGTGCTCGCTAAACACCCAGGCGGTGCGCACAATCAGGTAGCGGCAGCCACTGGCAACGATCGCCTGCTCGCCCGCCAGCTTGCTGGCGCCGTATACCCCCAGTGGATTAGTGGCATCCTCTGGAGTGTAAGCGCCCTCTTTACTGCCATCAAAAACATAGTCGGTAGAGACATGCAGCAGCGGTATATCGGCGGCCACAGCAGCGGCAGCGAGATGTGCTGCGCCCTGGTGATTCACACGATAGGCAAGCTCTGGTTCACTCTCGGCTTTATCGACGGCTGTGTAAGCCGCGCAGTTGATGATCGCCGTGTATTCTTTGCTAATAAATTGGGCAGCAACGGCGGCTGAATCGCCAATGTCTAGCTGCTTACTGCCAAGACCCACATAGGCCGTATCCGCTGCCGCTAGGCGCTCACAAACTGAGCGGCCGAGCTGACCGTTGGCACCTGTGACTAAAATAGTCACGCTTGGCCTTGATAGTGGTTGGCAACCCAATCGCGATAGGCGCCGGAAGTAACATCAGCCACCCACTGCGGGTTGTCTAAATACCACTGTACAGTTTTGCGAATACCACTCTCGAAAGTTTCCGCCGGGCGCCAATCGAGCTCGCGCTCCAATTTACTCGCGTCTATTGCATAGCGCAGGTCGTGGCCGGGACGATCTTTAACAAAGCTTATCTGCTCTTGGTAACTGTTACCGTCACTGCGTGGTGCCAGCTCGTCGAGCAGCTCACAGAGTGTCGCGACTACTGAAAGGTTAGTTTTTTCGTTCCAGCCGCCGATGTTGTAGACCTCCCCTACACTGCCTGACTCAAGCACCCGACGAATAGCCGCGCAGTGGTCGGTAACGTATAACCAGTCGCGGATTTGCTGGCCATCGCCGTAAATAGGCAGCGGCTGATCGTTGAGTGCGTTCTGGATACAGAGCGGAATCAATTTTTCTGGGAAATGATAAGGCCCGTAGTTATTGGAGCAATTGGTCGTTAATACCGGCAAGCCGTAAGTGTGGTGATAGGCTCGCACCAAATGGTCACTGGCGGCTTTACTGGCTGAATACGGGCTGTTGGGTTGATAAGCATGCTGCTCGGTAAACGCCGGCTCGGTTGGTTCTAAAGAGCCGTAAACCTCGTCTGTAGAGACATGTAAAAAACGAAAATTTTCTTGTGCCTCGCCCAATAGCTCATCCCAGTAACTGCGGACACTCTCAAGCAGGTTAAAGGTGCCGTTAATGTTGGTGTCAACAAAGGCAGCTGGCCCACTAATCGAGCGATCCACATGGGACTCGGCGGCAAAATTAACCACCGCGCGAATATTGTGCTGGCGCAACAGCTGCCCTACCCGCTCGCTATCGGCGATATCAGCTTGAACAAACAGGTGGCGGTGATCGCTCTGTAAACTAGCTAAATTGGCCAGGTTGCCCGCGTAAGTAAGTTTGTCGAGGTTGACGACCGGCTCATCACTATTTGCTAACCAATCTAAAACAAAGTTGGAGCCAATAAAGCCCGCACCACCGGTGACTAGAATCATCTCTTTAATCCTTAAAAGCTTTGCCAGCTACGGGTAACAAGCGGCAATTTCAAAGTTGGGCGCCTGTTGATCTTTATCCGAAAGCAGTGGCGCCACACCTATGTCGGGCCACTCGATGGCGATAGTTGGGTCGTTCCAGTGGAGCGCGCGCTCATCTTTAGGCTGGTAGTAGTCGGTGGTTTTGTAGAGAAATTCCGCACTCTCGGTAAGCACTAAAAAACCGTGCGCAAACCCCTCGGGCACCCACAACTGCTTGTGGTTGGCGGCAGAGAGCTCAATGCCAAACCACTGCTTGAAGGTGGGTGAGCCCGCCCGTAAATCGACCGCAACATCGTAAACCGCACCACTCACTACGCGCACTAGCTTGCCTTGGGGAGCTGTAAATTGGTAGTGCATGCCGCGCAATACCCCTTTACTAGAGCGGCTGTGGTTATCCTGAACGAACTCTACATCTCGTCCCACAGCTTGATTAAACTGGCGCTGGTTAAAACTCTCTAAAAAGAAACCGCGCTGGTCGCCAAACAGTTGTGGCTCAATGATCAACAGATCTTGGAGCGGTGTTTTGGTTGCTTGCAAACTCATCGATTAGCCACCAACTTCATCAGATATTTGCCGTATTCGTTTTTTAACAGTGGCTGGGCCAACTCGATAACCGCCTCGCTACTGATCCAACCCTGCTCTAATGCAATCTCTTCGGGGCACGCCACCATCAGCCCCTGGCGATGCTGCAAGGTGGCAATAAAACTGCCTGCCTCGAGCAAGCTGTCGTGAGTGCCGGTATCGAGCCACGCGTAGCCGCGCCCCATCACCTCTACGGCTAACTCACCAGCCGCCAAGTAGTGGCGGTTGATGTCGGTAATCTCAAGTTCACCGCGGGCAGAGGGCTCAATTTGCCGGGCGATATCGACCACCTTGTTATCGTAAAAGTAAAGCCCAGTCACAGCATAACTACTTTTGGGTTGTAGAGGTTTCTCTTCTATTGAGAGTGCTTGGTAGGCCTTATCAAACTCCACTACGCCGTAACGCTCGGGGTCTTTAACGTGGTAAGCAAACACCGAGGCGCCCTGCTCTGAGGCTGCGGCGCGCTCCAGCTGAATTTGCAGATCGTGGCCGTAAAAAATATTATCGCCAAGCACCAGCGCACAACTCTCACCAGCTAAAAACTCTTCGCCAATCAAAAATGCCTGAGCAATACCGGCAGGCTCCGGCTGGACTGCGTAAGTTAACTGTAGCCCCCACTGACTGCCATCGCCGAGCAGCTCTTGAAAGCGTGGCGTATCTTGTGGGGTGGAAATAATTAAGATTTCTCGTATACCTGCAAGCATCAGTGTGCTGAGCGGATAGAAAATCATCGGTTTATCATAAACAGGCAGCAGCTGTTTACTGAGCGCTTTGGTGGCTGGATAGAGCCGGGTACCCGAGCCCCCAGCAAGGACAATTCCTTTGCGTTTCATATTTTTTCCTTCACTTCACATCTAACTCCGCCATTGTAGCGGAAAGCGCTGCGCCGATCTGTTGGCTAGAGAAATAGCGTTGATAGGTGTGTGCGGTAGCGTCGCGCAATGTATGGCCCAGCTTGGCACTGCAAGCGGCCAACGCCTCGGCTATAGCTTGCGGATCGCCGGGCGGGACAAAGAATAACCCCTGCTCTTGGCCTAAATCAGCCGGATAAGCGTCACTGCGCATGGTAATTAATGGCAAACCGCAGGCGAGCGATTGATACGCTTTGTTAGGGATCACTCGGCTAGATTTTTCGCCGACGCCAAAAATACCTAGGGCGATATCCGCGCTTCGTATCCGATCAGGCAGCTCATCAAAGGGTATCCAATCTTCGAAATTTACGCTGATATTGGAGTGATTGCATTGAGCTAGCAATCGCTCACAGGCTGGCCTTTCTGGACCGTCACCTAACAGAGTCAGTTTAAGCGGCTGTCCCTGATAAAACTCAACAGCACGGGCGATAAATTCGGCCCCCTGTAGACCGATGAAAGAGCCAAAAAACAGCGCCTCAGGGACGGCGGGCGCCGTGTAGTTTTCACTGCCTGGAAAAAACAGCGTCTCCTCGGCGCTTACCGGTAGGACGATAATGTTATCCAGAGCCACGCCGTGGGTATGGTGAAAATAATCCTTGTGAGCTTGAGTGTCTGCCACTAAGCGATCAGCTGCGTTGAACAGTCCACGCTCCCATTCAAGGAGACGCTTGCCACGCCAACTATCAGCTTGGTACTTGCGCTTCTCATTGACCCGTTTGTCAAAGGCGCTAATAAGTGGGTCAAATATTATCGGCACCCCCACTCGGCGTGCATAGCGTGCTGCTGCGGCCATATCGCGCTGACGAAAACAGGGCACCCAAATAAGATCAACGCTGGGTAAACGACACAAATGAGCTTCGATATCTGCCAACTTTGAGATGCGCGGCTGAAACACGGTGATATCTATATTGAGTTGTTTTAACTGAGCGAGCACAGTGCGGTTGCGCGGGTAATCTTCGCCATAGGCGCCAGTGCGGCCCCACCAGAGAATATTTGTCATCCTCAACACCTGCAAGCCATACCAATCAAGAACAAGAGATGTCACTCTTTGCAGATATACTCTGTTTGATATCATTATAAAATTCAATATCTTTGCTACAAAGTGTTTCTATTCGTGTTCTCAGTGATTTACTGATTGACACCTTGCTGGAGCCACTCGACCGATTGAGATTCTGTAGTTTTAATTCGACTCCCGTTTTTGCGAGAAAATCTGATTTAAAAGCTGCCATATTTTCTACTAATCCATAGCAGAAATAATTTTTCTCCATAAATTCAACTGGATCACCTTGAAAATTTAAATCGACAACATATTCCAGTTGATATTCATGTTTACTTAAGCTGGTAGTTTCCAAGTAGGTCACGTAGTCTTCGAGTGAATATCGTCCGGCGTATGATCGCTCATTGGTATAGAGTCTTTGTGATAAAAATCCTTTATTTTGATAGCTGTTACGAGAGTAGTTGTACTCAGATATAAAACGGTCCACTGGATCGCGGAGCAGTGTAACAAGACGCACCTCGGACAAATCCATTTTTATTTCGGAGTACCGAATATGCCCTGAAATAATTCTACCTATTTTATTGTCGGCCGCTAATTTTTTCCACATGGCGGGATAACTCAGCACTCGAAAGTTGTTCCAGAGCATTCTGCGTTCTTTTTTTAAGAGCCTTAAATTCCCATAAAAACCCTGTCCCCAACTGTAACTCATAGGTGAGCGTAGCTTTAGCGCAGCGAAAGTTGGGTGTGTTGCAACAAGTGCCTCTCTTAAGGCTGTACTAGCGCACTTTGGTACACGGATAAAAAAATAGGTGGTGGGGGTGTCCATGCATAAATTCCTAATGCAGCTAAGAATTGCCAAATAGGCGACTCTTGATTCGATAAAAGAGTGTTTTATAGAGGTTGTCCAATGATTTATTAGCATCTTTAAGCTCTATTTCGAGCTCACCAATGCGAGCCATCATCGGTCGTATATTTCTAGTCGGAGAATACATAGGTGCAGCTCTATCCCGATTCACTTTGAGCGGCCATCGATGGAACTCCGACTTTTTATTGTTAATCTTGTGGGAATTAGGTTGTAGCCCAGCGCGATGAAAGGCCCAAGGCAGTGATAGTTGGTCTCTTCGCGAGTAACGCAAGACGTTGTGCCACCAACTATAACCAGTTGCCATAACCTGCTCATCATGATGATCTCGAATCATCATGCCACCCCAGTAGACTGGTCCATCAAGCAATTCTGGGCTATTCAGCTGCATGGCATTTAGCTGCTCGTATATGCGGTAGCTGTCGTCGAAACCATAACGCAATACCTTTAGGTACTCCTCGATGAGTGAGTTGCGATAAGAATGATAAAGGTTTGTAAAACCACCTGTATGCAGCTGCTCAACAATCTGTTCGGGAGGCTGCTTTAGAACAACTGTGTTATCGATGTAGAGGGAGGTTTCAACTTCTGGGAAAAGCAGGTGAGGCAGCAATTTGAGATAACGCTGGCTTCGCGAGAAGTCTTCCGTAAATATTGGCTCAATTAGCACAATCTCCCAACTATCAGAACACAACTCTGCATCATCGGTATAGCAGATAAAACGTACATTTGATTGATCCGCCATAGGCTGTTCATTGAGTTGTTCATAGCCACCTAAAAGTGCGGTGTAGACCACCAATTTTTCACTCATATCTTATCTCAGTTTGCTTTTTGTTTAATTTTAACTCTGCCAACCACTTTAGTACCGGCATAAGTACTCCACTGGCCTGCCCTGCCGCACCAAAGCGCAGAGCAACGCGATCTACGCCGGCTTCGAAACACGCTGCCATGCGGTGATGGCCTTGCTGGAAAGTATCGCGCGCGCCAAAGCTACGCCGCAACATAATTTCTAATGGGTAGTGGTCGTCAAAACCATTTTTGCGCATTGATGCGACCAGCGCGGCATACTTATCCTCTCGCTCTTGTTCAGAATGATGCCAGCGCTTATTGGTGTAATTGTAAGCGGTTTCTGCTGAGCGAATATTGCGCTCTACATTCATAGTCCGCAGCTCAGCGGCACTGGCGTGGTAGATGGCTGTGCCGTAACCGCGGTATGTTTCTCGACGGCGCTTCATAAATGTAGAGAAGAAGTCCCAGCGCGGTGTGCGAATCGGGAAAACTACTGCAACGGGCAATCGCTGTTGGCCATTTTGCTCGGCGCTTAAAAGTTGTGCTCGCCCAGTTACCAGTTTGTCGGTTTGGCCTGTTCGGTGGTCGCCCAACAAGATAACAACATCACTAGCCAAGCTTTCCGCGAGCTTTTGTAACCGCAAGCCGATCTCATCAAGCTGGCCAAGTTTGAGCAGATCTTGCGGTTCTAACCAGTAGAGCTCACTGGAGCTGCCAAAGCGAGCAGTCATACATTTGACTCCAACAACGCGCTGTAAACGCCAACGGTTTGCTCAATTTGCGCTTCAAGTGTGAAGGCTTTGGGCAAGCTCACTCTCGGTTGCTGTTCAAGTATCTGTGCAGCGCGCTGAGCCAGTGTCTCTAAATCATCTTTCACAACTAACCCCTGAGGAAACGCGGTTTTCAGTGATTCACTCGGCCCGCCCTCGTCCCAAGCTAACACCGGGGTACCCAAAGCGAGCGATTCAATCACTGTGCGCCCAAAAGGCTCAGCATGTTCGGAGAGATTACAGACTAAACTGGCACTGCGATAGATATCGGCCATGGCACTCTGCTGGCCCAAAAAACCCACTTTATGGGTTAAACCCAGTTTTTCAGCCAACTCTTCTAGCTCTGTTTGGTAGTGCTCTTTACCGGGCGTTGGGCCGCCGACAATCAATCCATGGCAGTCAACACCAGATTGTTTGAGCGCGGCCATCAGCTGTAAAAAAGTACGCTGTCCCTTCCATGGAGACAACCTGCCGGGCATAACAACCAACGGTACACCCATTAAAGCAGGCTGTGCGTATAATAACTCTTGCAACCAAAAATTGGGCGCAGCACTGGCAGCTGAGAACTCCGCCGTGTCTACTCCGCGGTAGATAGTGGTGATTTTACTGGCTGCGACAGCGGGATAATTTTCGGTGATGTAACGGCGCACACAATCTGAAATAGCGATCACGCTGTCGGCGCGCCCCATGATGGCACTGTAAAAACTTACCGAATAAAGGCCGTGAAAAGTCGCTACAACTTTAGGCCTTTTTGCCGCGGGCAAGCCGCGCAGCGCAAAGCGCAATAACCAGGCTGGCAGACGTGAGCGGACGTGAATAATATCGGGTTCTAAATTAACAATGAGTTGCCGTAAAGGTTTAACTGAACACAGCGAGCTCAACCGTTTGCGATGAACCGCGATGCTGTGATGGCTGCTCCCTTCTCTCTCAAGCTGGGCGACCAAGGCGCCACCGGCTGACACCACGTGCGACTCATGCCCCATCGCCACCAGAGCGCGCGCAGTATCAACAGTGCCACGCTCTACACCGCCCTGCTTAAGCTCTGGCAACAGCTGCAGGACTTTCATTTTTTGACCGCCCTAAACATGATCATTCGCGCCGCCAAGTAGTGCCGTCACGGCTGTCTTCGAGTACCACGCCAGCACTCAACAACTCTTCGCGAATCTCGTCGGCGCGGGAAAAATCGCGCGCTTGCTTAGCCGCCTTGCGCTGTTCGATAAGCGCTTCGATTTGCTCAGCACTGATAGCGCTGGCATCTTGTGTGGCAGTAAACCACTCACTGGCATCGCCTGCCAGCAGACCGAGCAGCTCCGCCACGGCGAGCAATTCTGATTTAATCGCGTGCTTGGCAGCGCTTTCGGCACTGTTGAGCTGGCGTGCCAAGCGGTGCAATTCACCCAGAGCAGCCGGTGTATTAAGATCGTCGCACAGGGCCGCATAGCCGGCAGTGCAGATCACATCGCAGCTTTCAACAGCGATTTCTGCATGGCTGCGCAATGCACCGTATAGGGTATCCAGCGAGCTCTGCGCCTGCGCCAAGAGATCGCCACTAAAGTTGGCCTCTGAGCGATAGTGCGCCGCCAGCAAAGCGTAGCGCAGTACTTCGCCTCGGTAGAGACCCAGCAGCTCATGGACCGTTTTAAAGTTGCCCAAAGATTTAGACATCTTTTCGCCATCAATATTAATAAAGCCGTTGTGCAGCCAAAAATTAGCCAGTGGCTTGCCGGCGTGCGCACAGCAGCTTTGAGCTATTTCGTTTTCGTGGTGGGGGAAAATTAAATCTTGCCCACCGCCGTGAATATCGATGGTTTCGCCCAGGTGTTTCTCGATCATTGCCGAGCACTCTAGGTGCCAACCCGGACGGCCGCGACCCCAAGGGCTATCCCAACCGGGCTGGTCGTCACTGGAAGGCTTCCAGAGCACAAAATCACCTGGGTGGCGCTTGTAACTGGCCACTTCGACACGCGCACCAGCGAGCATTTCATCCAAGCTGCGACCAGAGAGTGCTCCGTAGTTATCCATTGACTCAACATTAAAAAGCACATGGCCTTCCGCCACATAAGCGTGACCGCCACTAATCAGCACAGCGACTAGCGCCTGCATTTCAGCGACGTGCTCTGTGGCCAGCGGCACAATCGGTGGCGGCAAATTATTGAGCGCAGCCATATCGTCAAAATAGGCCTGCGTGAAACGCTGTGTAAGCGCTGCGGCACTCTCGCTATTAGCCGCTGCGGCTTGTATGATTTTGTCGTCTATATCGGTAATATTGCGGGCATAATCAACACGGCCATAGCGTTGCTGTAAAAGCCGAAACAGCGTATCGAAAATTACCGCTGGGCGGGCGTTGCCAATATGCACACGGTTGTAAACGGTCGGCCCACAAACGTACATGGTCACACGCTCTACATTGAGTGGCTCGAATGTCTGTTTACTGCGGCTGGCGGTGTTGTAGAGCTGCAGCTCTGGCTGAACACTCATTTGCCCTGCCCTCTGCCGCTATCGCGCAAACCGATGGTGAGGTTGAAGACCAATCGGTCTTGCACGGAGGGTTCGCGCACAAAATAACCTTCGCGTTCAAATTGGTAGGTCTGCTGGGGCGCCGCAGCCAAACTCTGCTCCACACGGGCATCTTTCACCACTGTGAGTGAAGCGGGATTGATTTGTTCGAGCAGATCCACATCGCCCTGTTCAACATTGGGGTTGCTGAATAAACGCTCGTAAAGACGCAGCTCAGCCGGTTGTGAACGCTGCGCAGAAACCCAGTGAATAACCCCGCGCGGGCGCACGCCCTCGGGGCCATCGGCGCCAACTGTACCCTCTACCAGTGAGCAGTTGAGCTGGCTAATAGTGCCATCGTTATCGCGCACCACCTCGTCGGCACGGATGATATAAGCGCCGCGCAGACGCACATACTCGCCCAGCACCAAGCGCTTGAACTTTTTCCGCGACAAGGTGGTGTCTTCACTGAAATCACTGCGATCAATATAGAGCTCACTGTCAAATGGCAGCACACGCGCACCCAGCTCTGGGCGATTGGGGTGATTGGCAGCGGTTAACTCTTCACTGCCAGCGCAGTTGGTCAGCACCACCTTGAGCGGCTCGATAACGCACATGGCGCGCGGCGCATGAGTATTGAGATCATCTCGAATAAAGTGCTCAAACTGGGCGATATCGACCACGCCGTCAGTTTTGGCGACAGCCAGGCTGTTGCAAAATTCGCGTATCGCATTGGCGGTGACACCACGACGGCGCAGACCACTAATAGTCGGCATACGCGGATCGTCCCAGCCATCTACCACACGCTCATCCACCAGGCGCTTGAGTTTGCGCTTACTGGTCATGGTGTGGGTTAGATTTAAGCGGCCAAATTCATATTGCCGCGGCTGGCTGGGCAGCGGTAAGTTTTCTACAAACCAGTTGTAAAGCGGGCGATTAGCCGCAAATTCGAGGGTGCACACCGAATGGCTGACCCCTTCGATGGCATCTTCTTGGCCGTGGGCAAAGTCGTAGTTGGGATAAATATTCCAATCGCTGCCGGTGCGGTGGTGGGCTACTTTGCGCACGCGATAGAGCACTGGGTCGCGCATATTGATATTGGGCGAGGCCATATCAATTTTGGCACGCAGCGTCATTTTGCCCTCGTCGATATCGCCGCAGCGCATCGCCTCGAGCAGTTGGCGGCTTTCACTGGCCGGCCGCTCTCGGTAGGGGCTGGGCCGGCCGGGTTCGGTCAAGGTACCGCGATAGTCGCGCATCTGTTCGGCATTGAGTTCACAAACATAGGCCAAGCCGTTGTCGACCAAGTGTTGGGCCCACTGATAGAGCTGGCCAAAGTAGTCAGAAGCGTAGCGAACTTCGCCAGCCCATTGAAAACCGAGCCATTTCACATCCGCAATAATGGCATCCACATACTCTTGGCTCTCTTTCTCCGGATTGGTGTCATCAAAACGGAGGTTGCACTGGCCATTAAATTGCTCGGCTAAGCCAAAATTTAGGCAGATAGACTTGGCATGGCCAATGTGTAAATAGCCGTTGGGCTCTGGCGGAAACCGGGTCACCACGCTCTGCACGCGGCCGGTGGCGAGATCGTCGCGAATAATCTGTTCAATAAAGTTGCCAGCAGGGGCAGCGTTGAGGTCGAGCGGATCTGTCATTAGGGTGACTCATTAGTGGGTGTTACAGCACCCAAGTGAAAAGTTTGATTATATCGGTAGAGTCCGCGCGGATAAACCAATCTGCCGGCAATAGCGCCAATAAACACTTTGCTGAGCCGATTTATTTCAAAAGCGCCCCTGCAACCGTTACAATGTTGCCCCGCAAGCGGTGCATCATTGCTGGCGGCTTGGCTAACCACTCTCTATTCGTTTAATTTAGGTAACTCACTATGATCACACTGCGCACCAATATGGGCGATATCGCTATTGAACTCGACTTTGAAAAAGCGCCACTGTCGGCGGCTAACTTTTTGCAATATGCTCGCGACGGCTTCTACAACGGCACTATCTTCCACCGTGTGATCAATGGCTTTATGGTTCAAGGTGGCGGCATGGACAGTGACATGAACCAAAAAGAAGGTCGCTCGCCTATTGAGAACGAGGCTGATAACGGTCTCAAAAACGAAATTGGCACTCTGGCGATGGCACGTACTAACGACCCTCACTCAGCCTCTTCGCAGTTTTTTATCAATGTTGCCGACAATCAATTCCTCAACCACAGCGGCAAAAACCCACAAGGTTGGGGCTACGCTGTATTTGGCAAAGTGGTCGATGGCATGGATGTGGTTAACACCATTAAAGAGGTGCGCACCGGAAGCTCAGGTTTCCACCAAGACGTACCGGCCGACGCCATCGAAATCACAGAAACACTCATCAGTGATGCTTACGCCGACCGATAACATTCGGTTTTCTGCGTGACCCGCTTCTTTATTTCAGATCTACACCTTGCGCCTGAGCGGCCAGAACTTTTGGCCGCTTTGGAACAGTTTTGCGCACAGCGATTAGCACGCGGCGATCAGCTCTACATCCTTGGCGACCTTTTTGAAGCCTGGATTGGTGACGACGACCCATCAGCGCTGGCCACACAAGTCAAAGATTTACTGGCTGGCCTCAACCAGCGTGAAGTAGATTGCTTTGTACAGCAGGGTAATCGCGATTTCTTGCTCGGCAAGCGTTTTGCCCGCGAAAGCCAGTGCAAGATGCTGGGTGATTATGTTGTTATTAAAGACAGTGGCGGTGCGATATTGCTCACCCACGGTGATCTGCTCTGCACCGATGATGTCGATTATCAGCGTTTTCGGCGCAAATCGCGCAATCCACTCTACCGGTTCGTGCTCAGTCATCTGCCGTTGCGCCGCAGGCAACGCCTGGCGAGCGAGTGGCGCGCTAAAAGTCGCGCTGCCAGCGCCAATAAGGCTTCTTCAATTATGGATGTCAATGAAGAGACCGTTGTGCAAGTCATGGCAGAACACCAGGTAACACGCTTAATTCATGGCCACACTCACCGTCCAAACATCCACCAGCACGGTGCAAAGACCCGTTGGGTATTGGGGGATTGGGGTGACTTTGGGTGGTATATTGCTCTCGAAAAGGGTGCGATAAGTCTTGAAAAGTTCGCTATCACCCCCTAAATTTATCACAGCAACGGTATTAGTTGGCACGGCAATCCCGCCGGCTTATTAATGGCTACATGGAGAACTGCATAAAATGAACGACCAAAACTCGCTCACACGCAACCCAACAGGAATCACCAGCACTGCGCTCAGTCCAGAGGTAAGCAAAGTCCTGCGCTCAACCTACTTATTGCTGGGCGTCACACTCACGTTTAGCGCAGTCATGGCTGCTGTAGCCATGATGGTTAATGCCCCCTACTTCGGCCTGTGGACACTGCTGCCTTATTTCCTCTGCTTGTGGATGGTAGAGAAAAATAAAAATAGCAGCGCGGGCATACTCTGGGTATTTGCTTTGACTGGCTGGATGGGTTTCACACTCGGTCCAATCCTCAACTTTTACATGGCTACAAAAGGCGCCGAACCCATCCTTACCGCACTGGGTGCAACCGCCTTGGTATTTTTTGCCGCCTCAGCCTATGTACTGACCACCAAGAAAAATCTCAGCTTTATGGGTGGTTTTTTAATGGTCGGCATGTTGGTCGCTTTTGTTGCCGGTATCGCCAATGTGTTCCTAGAGGTGCGCGGCTTGTCGCTGGCTGTCAGCTCGGCTTTCGCGCTGATCTCAGCCGGTGTCATTATGTGGCAGACTAGTGCAATTATTCACGGCGGCGAGCGCAACTACATCTCTGCTACCGTTACTCTGTTTGTCATGATCTACAACCTGTTCATCAGCCTACTGCAGCTGATCGGCTTAAGTGACGACTAGCCTAAAAAACGGTATTAAGGGCCCGTGCGCGGGCCCTTTTTTATTGCCTGTAGAGTTAACAAGATGAGTAAAGCCTACCTCGATCGCCTGCCAAATTGGGACCTGAGAGTAGCCCAGCAGCGCGCTAGCGAGTTAGGCTTAGAGCTAACCCAAGCCCGCGCAGAGCTGCTTGAACCAGCCCGCTGGTTTTATGATCAGTATGGTTTTTCTCCCTCTAACCGGCCATTAATCAGCGCTGTGGCCCAACACTTAGGGTTAGATAAAGGCCGTAGCATTTACCTGCTCAGCCAGTTTCCCAACACCCCAGCTAAAACCATCGCCTACCTAGCCGGGCTGCCAAAACCTAAAAATTGTCTTTAACTGAGCATCCTCAATGACCGATTCGGCTGCCACCACTGCGCCCACTTTTGCAGAAAAAACGACTTGTTTAAGGCAGCTGCTAAGCGGGCTCGACTGTCCAGCACCAGAGCCTTTTGACTCACCCGCTAGCGGCTATCGAATGCGCGCCGAATTCCGTATCTGGCACGAGGACGGCAGCGCACACTACGCCATGCATCGCAGAGGTGAAAAACGGCCATACACACTGACCGAGTTTCCAATTGGCTACCCACTATTGCGCGACCTCATGTCGCCGCTGTTGGCAGCGATTAATAGCGAACCGCTGCTCAGCCGCAAGTTGTTCGGCGTGGAGTTTTTAACCGGCTTGAGTGGGGATGCGTTAATTACTCTGCTCTATCACCGGCCATTAGAAAACGACTGGGAGGCCGTTGCCAAACCGCTGCAGCAGCGACTCGGCGCCGCCATTATTGGCCGCAGCCGCAAACAGAAAGTGGTGTTGAGTCGCGACTTTATTGAAGAGACTCTTGTTGTGGATGAGCTCAGCTACTACCAGCAACAGGTAGAAAATAGCTTCACTCAGCCCAATGCGGTCATCAACCAGAAGATGCTCAGCTGGGCAGCCGCGCAGTGTAAGGACAGCGCTGGGGACCTACTCGAGCTCTACTGTGGCAATGGCAACTTTACCTCAGTATTAGCCAGCCAATTCAAGCGTATACTAGCCACCGAGATATCAAAGACCTCAGTGCGCTCTGCTGAGCACAATTTTGCGCGCAATCAGATCGACAACGTGACAGTAGTTAGAATGTCGAGCGAAGAGATAAGCCAAGCATTGGCAGGGGTACGGCCGTTCAGAAGACTAGCCGCCATTGATCTACCTAGTTACTCTTTTTCTACACTGCTGGTAGACCCGCCTCGCGCTGGTTTAGATGCTGGCACGTTAGCGTTGGCAGCGCGCTTTGAGAGAATTCTATACATCTCGTGCAACCCCGAAACTCTGGCCAGAGACTTGCGCCAGCTCGATAGCAGCCACCGCATAGAGGCACTGGCTGCGTTCGATCAATTCCCGGGCACCGCACACCTAGAGAGCGGCGCCCTACTCATACGGCGCTAACGGCTGTAGATTGGCACACCCGCTTTAATCGTTTGGTTAATGCGAATGTCGCGCAGCGCCATAGGCTCAACCTCCAGTGGGTTTTGCTCCAAGATGACAAAATCAGCTAACTTGCCCACCTCGACAGACCCTTTGCGGTCTTCCTCAAAATACTGGTAAGCAGCGTTAATTGTCTGAGCTGCGATCGCCTCGGTTACTGAGATACGCTGGTCTGCACCAACTACTACGCCCTCACGCGAGATACGATTGACGGCAGTCCAGATCAGGAACATTTGATTAAGCGGTGTCACCATAAAGTCGGTGTGATTTGTCGGCTTTAAACCCATCTCATCAGCCCGCTTCATTGGGCTCATGAACGAAGCTTGCTCACTGCCGCGCTGACGGATATGCGCATCGGCAAAGAAGTAGGTGTGCTGAGTAAACAACGCCGGCACCATACCGTACTGCTGGTAGCTATCAAGCTGATCTTGGCGGACAAACTGGCTGTGAATAACCGTGGTGCGACGATCTTTCTGCAAGGGTTGCTCACCCTGTTCGGCAAGATAATTGGCGTGCCCAGCTATTGCCATATCAATGGCGCCATCGCCATTGGCGTGGATGATTGTTTGCAGGTCTCGCTCGTAACAGTTGGCAAACTGCTGGTTAAGCTGCTCCTGGTTCATTAGCGCCGTACCGTGCCAATCATGCTCACCACTGGGACCGAGTGCTAAATACGGCGTGCTAAACAGAGCGGTGCGCGCTTGCGGCGAACCGTCGGAGACAATTTTACAACCACCCACTTTGAAACTACCGGTCGCTGCACTGCCAGGTGAAGAGTGATCGGTATAGTTAATCAGCTCAGATTGCGGTACTTTCTCAAACAACTCGGCGAGCAGATGGCTCTGCGGGTAAGCCACAACATCCATAGCTAGCTGTCCTGCGCTATTGGCCTGATGCAGCGCCAACACTCCGCGTATATCTGCCGCTCCCTCCTGTGCAGTAGTAATACCACTGGCGGCATACATAGCCTGTACACCGGCGATTAACTCGGGAAGATCCTCTGGTTCACTTTTGAACATATATGGGTAGATAGCATACAGCGCAGTCTCCATCAGCCAACCGGTCAAGCGACCGTCATCGCGTCTGCCAATAAGGCCGCCAGGTGGGACTGGGCTCTCCTCATCAATCCCGATTATCTGTAGCACTTTCGAGTTTAAGATAGCTCCGTGGCCAGAGACATGCATGATGGCGACGGGGTTGTCTGGGAAAGCGCCATCTAAGCTAAATCGATCCAGCCAAATGCCATCAGTCATATTGTTCTCATCATAACCCCAACCCATTAACCATTCGCCGGGCTGCAAATCACGCTTTTGCGCCTCGGCTAACAAGGCTTTTTGGACATCATCAACACTCTGGATTGAGCCCACAGGTGGCCCCTGTAGATCGATCTTGCCCACCAGCGCGGTCGACATAAAAAAGTGGCTGTGCGGATCAATAAAACCAGGCAGCAGAGCACCGCCTTTTAAGTCCACTAACTCTGTCTGTTCACCTTGCCAGCTCTCTCGCAGAGCAGTGGCTTCGCCAACTGCCGCGATTTTTCCATCGACTACAGCCACTGCCTCGGCGACGCTGCGTTCGCTATCGACAGTAATCACCGCACCGTTGTAATAGAGTGTATCGGCACTCTGCTTGGGCACTTCACTACAACCTAACAGCAAGGCCAGCCCAGCTAAGGGCAGAACACTCTTGAGCGTGTTGTTGTTTTTGTATTTGAGCATTCTTAGTCCCCTAGTTTGATAGGTTGTTGATAGGTTTTTGCGGTGTTAGTGAACAATACCCTGCGGTTTATGCAGACTGAGCCAGTTATTAGCTGCTAGTTCTAGCCGGTCGAGCAGGCTGGCTTCAAGCAATTCACGTTCGCGAGTCAGCTTTTTCTTGATGGGTTTATCCAAAGCGTCCCACGCCTCTCTAATCGGCAGGTGGCTAGTCTGCTCAGCCAGCTCAATAAACACCGCCAGAGTCTGCTCTTCATGCTCGGCAAGTGTGGTTTGTGTGGCTAAATAGTTAATTCGCAGTGCACTCTCTGTCGGCACCATATTGCGGCTAATCATCGCCTGGCAAACGGCCGCTATGGAGTCGCGAGTCTCGTTGTTGCGCTTGGCAGCCAGGGCTTGGTAAGTCGCTTCGCGCTGCTCGCTCAAACGTCGCTGAGCGTTGAGTTGTCGGGACAGAGACAACGCGCAACCTATCAATGCAACTAACAAGATCGCAGCCAGTAGTGTCACAGTCCAGCCCAGTGGGGTAATGTCACTCATTGTCGCTCTCCTCGATTATTGGCTCATCTAAACTTTTACGCAGCAGAGGGTCTGGCAGCGCTTTTTTAGCTTTGGCGCCTAACTGCTTCACCTGCTCGGCGCGCCGTACCAAATTGCCGTTGCCTGTGGCCAAACGTTTATGGGCAGTCTTATAGACTTCGCGGCTTTTATCTAGGTGTTTGCCCACCTCTTCCAGCGCCTCTACAAACAGCACAAATTGGTCGTAAAGCGCACCGGCTTTGGTAGCTATATCGAGCGCGTTACTGTTCTGATCGGCATAGCGCCAGAGATTTTTGATAGTGCGCAGAGTCACCATCAACGTGCTAGGGCTGACAATGATTATATTGCGCTGATAGGCGTCGCGGATCAGATCGGCGTCGTTGTCGATGGCGAGGATAAACGCCGCTTCAACGGGTACAAAAATTAAGACGAAATCAAGGCTGTTGACTCCGGGTAGCGACTCGTACTCTTTTACCGAGAGCCCGCGCACATGGCTGCGCAGAGACTGCAGATGGCGGCTGAGATAGTTTTTGCGCTCTAGCTCATCACTGGCGTGGTAGTAGCGCTCGTAATCTGTCAGCGTCACTTTTGAATCAATAACGACATCGCGCCCCTCGGGGAGGTGCACAACGACGTCGGGATAGCGCAAACGCCCATCGCTATCGCGACTACTCGCCTGTGTTGAGTACTCGCGCCCTTCAGAGAGACCAGAATCTTCCAACAGACGCTCCAGGACCATTTCGCCCCAGTTGCCTTGCGCCTTGTTATCACCGCGCAGTGCATCGGCCAGTTTGGCTGCATCATTAGCGATGCGGTCGGTTTGCGTGCGCAACTCAATAATTTGCCCAACCAGACTGCCGCGCTGGTCATTTTCGTTCTTGTAAACCTGCTCAACCCGCTGACGGAACTCGTTTAAGTCACGGCGCAGTGGCTGCATAGAAACATCCAGAGCCTCTCGGCTCTGCGCAGAAAATTTGCTCTGTTTGTCATCAAAAATACGGTTGGCAAGATTTTCAAACTGCTCACTCATTTTGCTCTGAAGTGCGTTTAAACTATTTTCTTGCAGCTCTAAACGCTGAGATTGCAGTGCGTTATCTCGCTCCAGAGTATTCACTTGACCTAAGGCAGCATCGCGTTGCTCCCTCAACCGAACTAACTTAGCCTGAGCCTCTACTGCAGCATTTTGGCTGGTGCGCCAGACCCATAAAAACCCTGCGAGGGCTATTATCAACGCTGCCAATAAAATCAGTTCAACACTCAAAGCCTGCTCCCAGCGCTATTATTTAATTTCAATCTGCACAGCCCGAATGGACGTGATGCGGGCATGATAGTACCGCAGCCCATATACCGTTGCCCACCTCAAATGGACTCTTTTTACTTGGCCATAAGGGGTGCTCAACAGAGACATTATCGATAAACTAGATTCTATTGGATTGCACTACTCGAATTCGCACAGGGATTTATCATGCTCACCGCCGCCGTTGACCCCGCCGCACTGGCCGATGCTTTCAACGACAATGGCGTAGTGATTGCACCCAATCAGCGCCTTGCTCAAGCACTGCGCAGCCGTTGGGGCCAGCAACAAGCCAATAGCGCCTGGCCAGCTGCAGCGATCTATGCGCTCGATGAGTGGATTGCGCTGCGTTGGCAGCAGTTTTGTAGTGCTCAAATCAGCCTCCCAGCTACCTGCCTACACCCGATTATTGAGGAGCGACTTTGGCGTCAAGCCATTGAGAGCTGCCAGCCCGAACTGGAAGCTTCACGTTACAGCGCGATGGCCGCGAAAGCCTACCAGCTACTCGAAAACTGGCAACTCGATCCAACTGATTTAGCTGTCGAGCGCAGTGCCAGCGAGCAATTTGGCCATTGGTGCCGTCGCTATCGCCAATTACTACAAAATACAGGCGCCATCAGTGTTGAACAGCAGCTCAAATTACTCATAGCTGCAACAGAAAGCGGGCATTTAACGCCTCAACACAAAGTCACCCTGTGTGGCTTCCAAAGCCTGCCACCGCTGCGCAAAAAATTGCTGGACGTCAGCTTCACCAACCACAATCAGCTCAGCACCGGACAAGACCGGCCTAACCACACGTTTCTTTTACAGCGCGATAGCGACCCTGCCAGTGAGCTATACAGGGCGATCGATAGCGCCCTCAAGACCTCCACAGAGCAACCAAGCAGTCTTTGCGCCATTGTTATCAGCGATCTTGAGCGTCGTCTAAACGAGGTAGAACGGGTTGCCGAACGGCTCACTAATCACTATCAGCTGCCAAAAAATACGATCAATATCTCTGCCAGCCGAACCCTGGCGGAACAGCCTTTGGTAGCCACAGCTGCACTGCTATTAAAAGCCTTTTCAACTCCACTGAAACTTTACGAATGGCTGCACCTGTTGCACAGCCCGTACTGGTTGGCCGCAGGCTGTGACACCCAAACCATTGCCGATGCGGAGCTCACTTTGCGCAAAACCGGAGCGCGCCAATTCAGCTGCAATGAAGTTGTTGGTTTACTCGTTGAAGAGAGTGTCGACGAACAGATTACTCCCGCTCACAGAGGGTTAGTTTGGCTGCGCCAACACTGGGGTAGCAAACACTCCCTCAGCGGTTGGGGAGAAAAGTTTGCTGAGGGTTTGCAGGCTTTTGGATTTTGCCGTCAACGCTCCCTCGATAGTCCAGAGTACCAACAATACCAACAGTGGTTAGTGGTGCTAGAAGAATTACTGCAACTGGAACTACCTGAAGCATTCAATAGCGCAGAAATGTCTGCAGACAACGCAGTGAGTTACCTCAACGATCTGCTCTATCAGCGCCGCTTTCAACCACAAGCCGGCAGCGCCCAAATACATATACTGGGTACGTTAGAAGCCATAGGACTGCGCTTTGATCGATTGCATTGGTTAGATTTATCCTCAACCACCCTACCCGCGCCACTCAATCCCAACCCTCTACTGGGCTTGAGCTGGCAGCGACGCCACACAATGCCACGCAGCGATCACGCTCGCGAACACGCACTGGCAGAGCTTCTGATACAGACTATGCAGCGCTGCTGCACGACGTTTATTGCCAGCTGTGCTCTCCGCGATGGCGATGCTGAGCTAGAACCAAGCCCACTGCTGCATGAACTGTCCGCCGAAACTTTTACGGATGGAAACGCCACACCACCCTGGCTGGTCTATTCCGGGCTGCAAACCACACGGCTTGAAGATTTCCAAGCACCGTCGCTGCAGCCCGATGAGAAGATAAAAAACCACGGTAGTAGCGTTCTCAAAGACCAAGCGGCTTCTCCTTTTAACGCCTTCTTGCAACATCGATTGGCAGCACTGCCACTAGAGCAGCCAAGTGTCGGTGTGACGCCGATGCTGCGCGGCATTTTACTGCATAAAGCTCTCGAGCTACTCCTACCAGCAGGCTTGGACAGCGATAAACTCGCCACTCTTATGGCTGACAGCGATGCACTATCATCAGCTATTCAGTCAGCCATCGCATCAGCTGTTAACTCGGTGCGCAGAGACTATCCAATTCTTAAGCGCGAGAGCGTGGTAGCGCGCGAGAGCGAGCGGCAAGAGTGGTCAATCAGACGCTGGCTGGAGCTCGAAGAACAGCGCGGTCAATTTGCTATTGAATCCGTAGAAGAGAAAGTTTTTACTCAACTAAACAACTTAAAGCTGCCTCTCAAGATAGACCGTATAGATCGTGTCGGTGAACAGCTGCTGATCATCGATTACAAATCTGGAGGCGTCAAACAGAGTGACTGGCACACTGAACGGCTGCGTGACCCGCAACTGCCACTTTACTCAATGGCGCTAGCAGCGCCGCCAGACGGGGTGAGTTTTGGCCTGATTCGCCCGGATAAGATCCATCTCAGCGGCGAGTCCTGTGCACCGCTTATGGGCAGCACGACAACTGCCGAACAGTGGCAAACACAACTGCAACTATGGCGCACACAGCTAGAAGAGTTAGCGGAAGAATTTTGCCGCGGAGATGCCAACCTAACCATCTACGACAGAGAGACATTTGATAAGCACCAGGGTGATTTGCGTCGCATCAGCCGCAGTTTTGAATGGAGATCCGGCTCTGATAAAAGTACAGAGGCCGATTTATGAGCGCTGTAGATAGTATTCGTCAAGCCGATCGCAATGCACGCGTCGCAGCAATTGACTCGCGCTCTAGCTACATCGTCTCGGCACCGGCAGGCTCTGGCAAAACAGGGTTGCTAACACAGCGCTTTCTCGCCCTACTGGCGACTGTCAACGAACCTGAAGAGTGCCTGGCAATCACCTTCACCCGCAAAGCGGCCGCTGAGATGGGCCACCGCATCAGCCAAGCCCTGTTGGCAGCGGCCAGTAATAATCCACCCAGCGACGACTATGAATTTGCGACTTACCAACTCGCTCAAGCGGCACTGGCTCGCAGTAACGAGTGCAACTGGGGGCTTTTACAATCGCCCGGACGGCTGCGCGTGCAAACCATCGACAGCTTTAACCGCTACTTGGCAGCACAGCTGGCCCTGGAGACCGGTTTGGGCGACCTGCCACAACCAGCCGATAACCCCGAGCACGACTACCGCACTGTAGCCACTGAGTTACTCGAAAATTTTAGTGAACGCGAGCCCATCGCCGAGCCCATTGCGACCCTAATGCGCCACACCGGCAACCAACAAGGCGTTGCCGTAGAGCTGCTGAGTAAACTGTTGGCGATTCGCGAGCAGTGGTTGCTGGGAGCGTATAGCAGCGGCGCGGCCAGCGAAATAGGTACTCAACAAGCGCGCGAGCTGCTGCGCGGTCTCGCTAAGCAAGCTCTTGGCAATGCCACAAGGCAACTTAAACCTTGGCTGGACGAGCTGCTTAGCTATGCCGATGGTGCCGCCTCACGGCTGATCGAAGCACAGCAGGAGAGCCCCATCACTGCGCTGCACGGAGTTAGCCAGCTGGGTACCGAGCCAGAGGATCTACCCGCTTGGCGAGCACTTATTGCGCTGCTGTGTACCGATAAAACCACTTGGCGAGCTGCGCTAAATAAAAACCAAGGTTTCCCAACCACGGCTAAAGCCGATAAAAAAGCATTCCAGGCTTTGTTAAAAGAGATCGCTAGCGAACCATTGCGTCAGCAACTGGAAGAGATCAAAGCCCTGCCCGACCCCCACTTAGCTGATCATGAAAGCGGCATTATTCAAGCCACTCTGCAGCTCTTGCCGATGTTAGTAGCACTGCTCCAAGTGCAATTTAAAACCCATAATCGCTGCGACTTTACGCATTATGCTCTGCATGCTCATCGAGCTCTCAGTGAATTGCAACAACTGCAAAGTGGTGAAATCAGCGAGTTGGCGATGCGCCTCGACTATCAGTTAAAACACATTTTAGTCGACGAGTTTCAAGACACCTCGCAATTGCAGTACGAGTTACTCGCCTCACTCACGGCGCAGTGGTGCCCCGGTGATGGCCGCACACTGTTTTTAGTCGGTGATGCGATGCAGTCGCTGTACAGTTTTCGCAACGCCAATGTTGGCCTATTTATCCGCGCTCAACACCACCCAATTGGCGGCGCGCACTGCCAACCACTGCAGCTAGCCAGCAACTTCCGTTCGCAACGCGCCGTTATCGACTGGGTTAATGAGCTGTTCTCCGATCTCTTTCCAATCGAGAGCGATGCCGGTAGCGGTGCGGTTAGCTACACCGCATCGCTGGCAGAGCGCGGGCTAGACAGTCCGGCTGGCGAGAGTGCAGTCAGCTTTACACTGTCGGCTGCCGAGGATAGAGAAAACGCTCGGCTCAATGAAGCTGAAGCCGTTGCCCAGACGGTATTAAAACTCCGTAAAACTGAGCAAAGCAACGAAGATCACCCCTCTATCGCCCTGCTGGTGCGCAGCCGCGGGCAGCTACAGCATTTACTGCCAATACTGCAAAAACACGGTATTACCTGGCGCGCTACAGAGATCGAAAAGCTCAGTGAGACGATGGTGGTCACAGATCTAATCAGTCTTACACGGGCGCTGAGCAGCAGCGCCGACCGCATCGCTTGGCTCGCGCTGCTGCGCTCGCCGATGGTTGGCCTTACCCTCGCCGATCTATGGCAACTGGCCGGCGATCAGCACCACACTACCCCACTGTTAAAGCAGCTAATGCGCGCTAGCTGGCCCGAACTTTCCCGCGACGGCCAACAACGCCTTGAGCGCTCTGTACCGCCTATCATCTCCGCCTGGCAAGCCCGTGGCCGACAGCCCCTAGATCGTCGTGTTGAGTCGCTCTGGCAAGAACTGGGCGGTCCGCAAACAGTGGCCTCCAGTAACGACTTGCTCAATGCTGAAATTTATTTAGAGAAACTCAGCGCACACCTAGAGAGCGATCAAATACTCGACTGGGAGCTGTTCCAACCCACACTAGAAAAGCTCTACGCCAAACCTCAGAGCGGTCGTGCCGATATCGAAGTAATGACCATTCACAAATCTAAAGGGTTAGAGTTTGATCATGTCTTACTACCAGGCCTTGATCGCACTGGCAGCAATGACAAAGGCGATCTACTGGTATGGCTTGAAGAGATTGATGACAACGATCAAGTGCATCACATACTGGCAGCCAAACCCTCGTGGATTGCTGAAAAAGATCCGCTCTATCAATTCATTTTGCGACGCCGAAAAATCAAACAACAACACGAAGCCACACGAGTTTTCTATGTCGCCGCCACCCGCGCAGCGCAGCAGCTCCACCTCTTTGCCAGCGCAACCATCAAAGCCGGTCAAGAGACCAATCAAAGCGATCACGCCGTGTTGCCACAATTGGCAGAGCCTGCCTCTAGCGCGCCTCTGGCTCTTGTTTGGGGCCGCTATGGGAGTGACTTTCAGGCTCTTCTAGATCACGGCAAAACGCATCAAATATCCGGCTTCGCCAATCTACAGCTTGTGCGTGATGAACAGTCCGAAGCGCTCAAACCTGAAACAGCTTTAAACCCATTTTGGCATCGCTTGCCAGTGCAGAAACTGGCTGCCAGCCAGATAGAGTCAACCACAACGACCAACCCTATCGACTCATTAACGCAGTTAGATACGCATAATTTAGTCGCCCGCAATCTGGGCACCGAGCTACATCTACTGTTACAACAGCTGACTGAACTCGAGGACAAAAGTACTGCCGTTCAAGAGCGCCACATAAAAAACGCGCTGCTATCTTGGCAGCGCTATTCAGTGCAGGATGACTCTGAAAAATTAGTCGCAAAATTCACTGAAGCTGCTCAGAAAATCAGTCAATGCAACACCCTGCAGTGGCTGTTACAAGATCACCCGCAGGCTGCTTGCGAATTAAAATTTGATTACTGGAGCAGCGATGGCAAGTTAGCTAGCGCTATTGTCGATCGCACGTTTGTGGTCGATGGCGAGCGCTGGATAATCGACTATAAAAGTGCCACGCCACAACCGGGCGAAAGCCTAGAACAATTTATCTCTCGCCAAGCAGCGCAGTATCGCGGCCAACTACAACGCTATGGCGATTTATTCAGTGCCCACGAATCTCTTCCTCAGCGCTGGCTACTGTACTTTGTACTGCTTGGCGAAAGTGTCGAACTACCCTCCGATATTGCCTAGGTACGTCGCCAGACGATCAGTTATACAGTACAATGAGCAACAAATTTTTGCGTGACAAAAGCCGTCTTGTTGCGCTACTAACCCAATAATACAAAGCTTAGGTTTACTGCCACTATGACTGCCAAGAACATCGACAACGTCAATATCACCTCGCAAGAGACACTGATTACACCCAGCGCTCTGAAAGCTGACATCCCTGTGAGCGAAGCCGCGCGTGCCACAATCGCCTCCGGTCGCCAAGCGATCGAGGACATCTTAGCGCGCAAAGATCACCGCATCTTTATTGTTATCGGCCCCTGTTCTATTCACGATATCGACGCTGCTAAAGAGTATGCCGGACGCCTGAAAGCTTTAGCCGAGAAAGTTTCCGATACCCTGCTTATCGTCATGCGTGTTTACTTCGAAAAACCGCGCACTACAGTTGGCTGGAAAGGCCTGATCAACGATCCCTTCATGGACGACAGTTTTCGTATCACCGACGGCTTACATATCGGTCGCCAGCTACTCAACGATGTTGCTGAGATGGGCTTGCCTACTGCCACTGAAGCTCTTGACCCGATTTCTCCACAGTACCTGCAGGATTTAATCGTCTGGTCGGCGATTGGTGCTCGCACAACGGAGTCACAGACACACCGCGAGATGGCGTCTGGCCTCTCTTCTTCGGTCGGCTTTAAAAACGGCACAGATGGCAGCCTCACAGTCGCTATCAATGCCCTGCAATCGGTGGCCAGCCCTCACCGCTTCTTGGGCATAAATTCCGAGGGTGAAGTCTCAATCATCACGACCCAAGGGAACCCCTGGGCACATGTGGTACTGCGCGGCGGCAACGGCAAACCCAACTACGACTCTGTGAGCGTTTCAATCTGCGAGCAGGAGCTCGAGGCAGCAGGCATCCCAGCCAATATTATGGTCGACTGCAGCCACGCCAACTCCAACAAAGACCACAACCTTCAACCACTGGTTATGGACAATGTTGCCAACCAAATTGTTGAAGGCAACCGATCTATTATCGGTCTAATGGTGGAAAGCCACCTCAATGGCGGCAACCAGAAACTCTCTACTAATAAAGATGAGATGGCTTACGGCGTCTCTGTAACTGATGCCTGTATCGACTGGGAAACGACTGAAAAGTCGATTTTACAGATGGCGGATAAATTGCGCCAAGTACTGCCCAAACGCTAATTAAACCACCTTAAAAAAGGCGGCCTAGGCCGCCTTTTTTATTGCATAGCGGTTTATCTGCCTCAACTCTGTGCGGCAACAAAACGCAATGAGAGCGAATTAACACAGTGCCGAGTATTTTTTTCTGTCAGCCTCTCACCCTCAAAGACATGGCCTAGGTGGCCATCGCACTGCGCGCAGAGAATTTCGGTGCGACAGCCATCGGCGTCGACTTCGCGGCGCACTGCACCCGGCACCTCGTCATCAAAACTTGGCCAGCCGCAGTGTGATTGAAACTTATCACCTGAAAGGTAGAGCAAAGCATCACAGCGACGGCAGTGGTAATTCCCAGCAGCGCTGTGATTGTCGTATTCGCCGCTAAATGGGCGCTCGGTACCCTTCTCAACAATAACGTAGTGTTCTTGTTCAGTAAGCTGGCGCCACTGATTGCTCATGGTAAACCTCGGGGGCAAAAAAGATTAAAGGGTTAACTCGCGATTACTGGCTTTAAGAAACTCGCGTTTCAAGTCATCAAAGTTATGCACTGCTGGGAACTGGGGGAACTCTGCGATCACATTATCTGGCGCGTGGAACAAAATACCGGCGTCAGCCTCAGCTAACATAGTCGTGTCGTTGTAAGAGTCGCCCGCGGCTATAGTGCGGTAGTAAAGGCTTTTAAAGCCGACAATGGCTTGGCGCTTAGGGTTGGCTTGGCGCAGATGATAGTTAACCACTCGTCCATTCTCAGCAATCTCAAGGTTGTGACAGAGCAGTGTCGGGAAGCCCAGCTGACGCATCAGTGGCTGGGCAAATTGATAAAAAGTATCGGAGAGGATCACCACCTGGAAACGCTCGTGCAGCCAGTTCACAAAGTCGATGGCACCCGGCAGCGGCTCCAGCGTTGCAATCACCTCTTGTATCTCATTGATGCCCAAGCCGTGTTGGTCGAGAATATTCAATCGATACTGCATAAGGGTGTCGTAACAAGGCTCATCGCGAGTGGTGCGTTTAAGCTCTTCAATCCCTGTTTTTTCGGCAAAGGCAATCCAAATCTCAGGTATCAGTACTCCCTCAAGGTCTAAGCAGGCAATTTCCACAATAACTCCTCAACAATTAATCAGTTGGTCAGCAACTGGCTTTCTAGAATAAAGCTGCACTCTACCGTGGCCCGATCACGCTAGCAACAGAGAGTTGTGCATATCCCTTCAGAGAATAAGAGTATTCTTTCTTATTCTTTTTAAGTATTAATTGGCGCTGCTATAGTCCCACTCGTTGTCGAAAGGATACCTAAGCACCTCCGCCCACATTATAAAGACAGGTTTTTATATGAGCACAGACCCCCTCAATGTTGTCGATATTGATCAAACGCTTGCAGAGCAATCTCCTCAGCAGATTTTACGTTATGCCCTTGAGCAGTTCGATAACATTGCGATCTCGTTCAGCGGCGCTGAAGATATCGTTCTAGTTGATATGGCCCACAAAATACGCCCCGATATCAAGGTTTTCTCACTCGACACCGGCCGGCTACACGCGCAAACCTACCAATTTATTGAGAAAGTGCGCAATCACTACAAGATCGACATTGAGATCGCTATGCCCAGCGGACCTGCCGTTGAAGCTCTGGTTAAAGAAAAGGGCTTATTCAGCTTTTATCAAGATGACCATAAAGAGTGCTGCGGGATCCGAAAAATTGCCCCTTTGCGCTCAACTCTGAGCACCTTAGACGCGTGGATTACTGGCCAACGCAAAGATCAAAGCCCGGGTACACGCGCCATAATCCCAGTCATACAAGATGACAAAGCATTTGCCGGCGAAGGCCGCACCCTGACTAAATTTAACCCGCTGGCCAACTGGAGCTCTGCCCAGGTATGGGATTACATACGGACTTATGGTGTCCCCTACAACGAATTGCATGACCGCGGATTTGTCAGTATCGGCTGCGAGCCCTGTACTCGCGCCACCGGGCCTGGCCAACACGAACGTGAGGGCAGATGGTGGTGGGAAGAAGCCACTAAAAAAGAGTGTGGCTTGCACGCAGTCAATATCGACCAATGAGCCGGCATTAACCGCTCACTTTATACCGCGGCTCTCCGCGGTATTTTTTTTCTAGTAGATGGGCAGCTTGAAATCGCTGAAGTAGGCTTCGCGGGCTTCGCGACTACTAAGGGCCATCACTTCATCGACGACACTGCGTGTTAAATGAGGAGCAAAAGCCTCTATAAAATCGTACATGAAACCGCGCAAATACGTACCGCGTCTAAAACCTATGCTGGTCACGCTGGAGGCAAACAAATGGCGGGCATCGAGTGCGACCAGATCGCTATCTGTCTCTTTATGGAATGCCATATCGGCGACAATACCTATCCCCAGGCCCAGCCGCACATAAGTTTTAATGACATCGGCATCTGTGGCCGTAAACACCACCTGTGGTTCCAAGCCTTCGCTGGCAAAAGCATCGTCGAGCCGCGAACGACCGGTAAAACCAAATACGTAAGTAACAATTGGGTATGCGGCCACATCGGCCAAAGTTAACCGTTCCAACTGCGCCAGGGGGTGATCTTTAGGCACCAGCACACAGCGGTTCCAGCAGTAACAAGGCATCATTATGAGGTCGTTAAAAAGCGCCAGTGCCTCTGTTGCAATGGCAAAATCCACCGTGCCATCGGCTGCCTGCTCAGAGATCTGCAGGGGCGTGCCCTGGTGCATGTGTAGCGAGACTTTCGGATACTTGGCAATAAACTCCCCGATCACATCGGGAAGCGCATAGCGAGCCTGGGTGTGTGTGGTTGCAATCGACAGGCTGCCACTATTGGGGCTCTTATGTTCATGGCTGAGCTGTTTAATGCCCTCTACTTGGCGCAGAATATCCCCTGCCACTTTGAGAATTTGCTCGCCAGCTGGGGTGACTTTGGTGAGGTGTTTACCCGAGCGTGAAAAAATCTCCACGCCCAACTCATCCTCTAGCAGGCGTATCTGCTTGCTGATCCCTGGCTGTGATGTATACAGGCTAGCGGCGGTAGCCGACACATTGAGATCATGGCGCGAGACCTCCCAGATATAACGTAGTTGTTGTAACTTCACTTTCCATCCCCCAGACACAAGCTGTGCCATACTCAACTAGGCCTAAATAGCATAAAACCATAAACAATAATTACTTAGCAGAATAACGAAACACTGCTAAAGTGCAACCCTTATCAATTAAGCCTCAATCGGATGCTATAGGCTGGTCGCATAGGGATTGTTAATTTAATGCTCGATTTTTTAATCTACATACTGGCCGGTGGCGCTGTAGGGGTAGCCATTGGTTTAACGGGGGTTGGCGGTGGCTCGTTAATGACACCGCTGCTGATTCTTTTTGGCTTCCCCTACCACGTAGCAATCGGTACCGATCTGCTTTATGCAGGCATTACTAAAGCGGGCGGAATTGTGCCCCATCATCGCCAGCGCTCAATTAGCTGGCCAATAGTATTCTGGCTCGCCGCCGGCAGTATCCCTGCATCTCTGCTGACCGCCACACTATTGAGCCGAGTTTTTGAAGACCCTACGCAATATCAGGTATTACTGACCCGCAGCCTTGGGCTGATGCTCATGCTTACAGGGCTGGTCGTATTCTTGCGTGAACATTTTATCGGCAACCGCCCTAGCGTTAATAGCAGCGACAGCGTAAAGCCAAGCGCTACAAAGTTGAGCTGGACACTGCTGATGGGAGTTGTATTAGGCGTGTTTGTGACACTCTCCTCGGTGGGCGCCGGGGCAGTTTGTGCCGCTTTTTTGATGCTGCTCTACCCGCATTTACCCGCGATTAAAGTGGTCGGCACGGATATTGTGCACGCTGTACCACTCACTTTAATTGCCGGGCTGGGCCACTTAATTATTCTTGGCAATGTCGACTTTGTACTGTTGGCCGGCTTGTTGATTGGCTCACTTCCAGCCATTACACTGGCCAGCCGATTTGCCAACCGCATACCGAACACAATACTGCAGAGAATATTGGCAACTCTGCTGCTGGGGTTAGGGGTTAAATTCTTTATCTTTTAGCGGACGCTAACGCTCATTGGCCACACCGTGTGGCACATGCCCTGCGGCAACGTGAGGGCTGGCATTGTCGCAGTGCGACTGCTGGTCGTCAAAAAAGACATCGGCACCGAACGATTTCAGAAAATCGCCTTTATCTAGGCCACCCAAAAAAAGACTCTCGTCGAGGCGTACATTCCACTCGCGCAGAGTGCGTACCACACGCTCATGCGCGGGTGCCGCACGCGCGGTCACCAGCGCTGTACGGATGGGACAGTGCTCGCTGCCAAACTCGGCCTGCAGCGCGTGAAGTGCTTGTAGAAAGTTTTTGAAGGGGCCGGGGTCGAGCGGCTGGTGAGCGGCGGCTTTTTCGTTCTCAGTAAAGGCGTTGAGACCCTGCTCTTTGAAAATGCGTTCAGAAGCGTCGCTAAATAGCACCGCATCACCATCAAAGGCAAAGCGCAATTCATCGTGGCTGTCGCGCTGCAAACCCGAAGGCAGCAGCGTAGCAGCGGCCATACCGTTGGCCAGTGCATTGCGGACATCCTCACCATTGGTAGATAAGAACAGGTGGCAGCCAAACGCTGTGACATACTGATAGGGAGAGCCGCCGCCAGAAAAGGCCGCGCGTGTAATTGCCAGTTCATGGTGGGCTATCGAGTTAAACACCCGCAAGCCACTGTCGGCCGAGTTGCGCGACAACAACACTATTTCAACCCGTGGATCACCGCCAAGGTTTTCATTGATACGCAACAATTTTTTAGCCAGAGGAAACGCTTCACCGGGGGCTAGAACATCGTCTTCGTGGGCCCGCTGATAGGCGGCATAGGCTTCTACACCCTCTTGCTCGTAAACTCGATGACTCTCGCGCATATCAAACAGCGCGGTAGAGGAGATGGCAATAACCAGTTTTTGATTGAGCTTAGCCATCGGGTAGGAGCGATTAGATCGCCTTAATGGTGCCTTTGGGCAGCACGGCGTGGACAGCTGCTTTTTGGAACTTGAGCTCCAGCGTACCGTTTACCTCAAGCACAATATACTCACCTTCCAGCTTGGCAATGCGCCCAAGCATACCGCTGCTCATTACCACTTCATCGCCTTTGGCGAGATTTTCAATCAGCGCCGTATGCTCTTTTTGACGCTTGCGCTGAGGGCGAATAATCAGCAGATACATAAAGATAAACAGACCGGCAAACATTACCAGGGTGATCATCGGGTTGGGCTCACCTGGTGCGGCTTGGGCGTGGGCTTGTGAGATAAAAAACATACGAACTCCTAAGTTCAGTAAAAAAGTATTAGTCGGTTAGGTTGTCTCGAATCCAGTCGAGGCTGTCTTGGTGATGGGTTTTAGTTTTTACTTTGTCGATGATGTGCTTGATTTTTCCGTCTTTGCCGATAATGAAGGTGGTGCGCAGAACGCCCATATACTCGCGACCCATAAACTTTTTAAGATCCCAGCAGCCATATTTTGCAGTGACTTTGTTGTCTTCATCGCTCAGCAGAGTGAAATTGAGTTCTTGCTTGTCCTCAAATTTTATCAGCCTCTCAACCGAGTCTGGGCTCACAGCCATAACCACAGTGTCGAGCTCGGCGAATTCTGCGTAACTGTCGCGTATACCACAAGCCTGAACTGTGCAACCGGGCGTCATCGCCTTGGGGTAAAAGTAAAGGACGACATTTTTTTCTCCTCTGAACTGTTTCAGCGACACCTTCTCGCCGCGCTGGTTCACTAGAGTCAATGCCGGTGCCACTGCACCAAGTTTTGGAAAACTCACAGACTTACCCTCATCTTTGTGTATCAAAAATACGGCCTACACTTTAGCAACTAAGAACCCACAGGTAAATTAGCCGGTAGTGCCGTTAGTTGTTTTTATACCATTAAAAAAGGCCCCGCAGGGCCTTTTAGTTACACGGCAGCCGATTAGGGCAGCAGGTGCACAACCGCATCGCGCTCTTCAGTTAGCTCTTGCTCAGTAGCACTCATTTTGCTGCGAGAGAAGTCGTTGACTTCTAAGCCCTGCACGATGCTCCAATCTCCATCTTTACAGGTGCAAGGGAAAGAGTAGATCAGGCCTTCGGCGATACCGTAGCTGCCATCGCTGTAAACACCCATACTCACCCAGTCACCGTCAGCTGTACCCAGTGCCCAGCTGCGCATATGAGCAATGGCCGCATTGGCAGCAGAGGCAGCACTTGAGGCGCCACGCGCTTCAATAATGGCAGCACCGCGCTGTTGTACCGTAGGGATGAAGTCAGCTTCGTACCAAGCCTGGTCAATCATGTCGATCGCCGCTTTACCGTTAACTTTAGCTTCGTGCAGATCGGGGTATTGGGTAGCTGAGTGGTTACCCCAAATAGTCATGTTGGTAATGTCGTTGACTGTGGTGCCTGTCTTCTCGGCCAGTTGGCTGATAGCGCGGTTGTGATCTAAGCGCGTCATGGCAGTAAATTGGCGCGGGTTAATGCTGGGCGCATTGCGCTGCGCAATCAATGAATTAGTGTTGGCGGGGTTGCCGACAACCAATACTTTGATATCGCGCGAGGCGTTGGCATCGATTGCTTTACCTTGGGCAGAGAAGATCGCTGCATTAGCTTCCAGCAAGTCCTTGCGCTCCATGCCCGGGCCACGAGGGCGCGCGCCAACCAACAGAGCGTAGTCACTGTCTTTAAAGGCAACATTAGCATCATCGGTGCAGATGATATCGGCCAACAGCGGAAATGCACAGTCGTCCAGCTCCATTGCTACGCCTTTTAACGCCTGCAGAGCAGGAGTAATTTCGAGCAGCTGCAGAATAACCGGCTGATCGGTCCCAAGCATTTCGCCAGCGGCAATGCGGAACAGTAGTGAGTAGCTAATTTGGCCGGCAGCACCGGTAACAGTAACGCGAACAGGTGATTTCACAAGTCATCTCCGTTAATTTGGCGGTATCAAATGAGTATTCGGTGCAGCCGATACCGGTGGCGTACACGTCGATGGGCGGCATTATAGTGCAACCGCGCCAACACGACTAACTATCAGAGGGGGAAACTGGCATTAATAGGACTAATATCCAATATAGGGCAGTTTGCTCAGCTCTTTCCCGAGTGGCCAAAACCGCCCTCGCCCCGCTCACTGGCAGTGAACTCATCAACCAGAGTAAACGTTGGATGAAGCACGGGCACAAAGACCAGCTGGGCAATTCGATCACCGGGCTCAATAGTGAAGCTCTCAACGCCGCGATTCCAGACTGAAATAAATAGCTGGCCCTGGTAATCAGAATCTATCAGACCAACTAAATTCCCCAGCACGATGCCATGTTTGTGGCCCAGCCCAGAGCGCGGCAGTATCACCGCCGCCATATTGCTGTCACCCATGTGAATAGCCATACCGGTTGGGATTAGCTCGCAGTCACCGGGCGCCAAAGCCAGCGAGCCATCCAGGCAGGCGCGCAGATCTATACCGGCAGAGCCTGGCGTAGCGTAATCTGGCAGCGGAAACTCAGTGCCAACGCGGGAATCTAAAATTTTAAGTTCAACACCACTCATGGCTATTCTCCTTATGTGTTTAGGCCAATACCCTTATCCGCGGACAAAGCCGTTGTTGTTTTTCTCGTGACCGATAGAGGTATTGGGGCCATGCCCTGTTATCACCGTAGCCTCGTCATCGAGTGTGTATAACCGCTCTTTAATAGAGCTGATAATCTGGTCAAAGTCGCCGCCTGGCAGATCGGTACGACCAATACTGCCCTGAAAAAGAGTATCCCCGGCAATTAATGTTTTAGATTCCTCAAACCAAAAGCTGATAGAACCTGGCGTGTGGCCGGGGGTGTGTATAGCGACACCGCCGCAGCAGTTGAGATCGTGGTCATCGTGCAGATAGAAATCGGGGTCTGGCAGAGTGACGGTGGGCACCCCAAAGCGGTTGCATTGCTCTTCAACCATGTCCCACAAAAATTGGTCGCCCTGATGCAAATAGATAGGTGCACCCGTCGCCGCTTTAATTTCGCCGGCGGCCAAAATATGGTCTAAGTGAGCATGGGTGTGAATGATCGCCACCACTTTAAGATCGGCCTGTTCGAGCAGAGCCAAAATTTTAGTGGCATCGCCGCCCGGGTCTACCACCAGTGCACGTTTGGTTATACGATCGCCGATAATGGTGCAATTACATTGCAGCGGCCCTACCGGGAAGGTGGTGACCAAGTGGCGCTCGGCTGGCTTAAGTGTGGTTTGATCAATGGTCATAACAACTCCTCTCGGTAGGCGCTGGTGCGCGCAAAAAGACGGTAAAAGTTTTCACTGCTGGCAGCGGCCAATTCAGCTAGCGAGATACCGCGCAGTTGAGCAATAAACTCCGCAACATCACGGACCAGTGCCGGACGATTCTCTTGACCGCGGTGCGGCACCGGCGCCAACCACGGCGAGTCTGTCTCTACCAGCAACCGCTCAAGTGGCACCCATCGGGCGACCTCTTGCAACGCCTTGGCATTTTTGAAGGTGACAATCCCTGACAACGATATGTAATAGCCCATCGCCACTGCGGCCTCTGCCATTTCGCGGCTTTCAGTAAAACAGTGCAGCACACCAGCAGTAGGCGATGCTGCCGCTTCGATCATATCTAGGGTCAGTTGACGAGCTTCGCGTGTGTGCACAATCACAGGTAGCTGCAGATTTTTGGCCGCCAAAAGATGGCGTTCAAAGCTTTGCTGCTGCCAGTCGCGCGCCTCTTGAGCATCTTCACTCAGGTAGTGATTGTCGAGACCCGTTTCACCAATAGCGACGACTTTGGGGTGGCCAGCGAGTTGCTCTAACTGCTCTACCGCAACCAAAGGCTGCTGTTGATCTTGCAGAGGGTGCATCCCTACTGAACAAAATAAGCCCTTGTACTGATCGACTAAACCCTGAAGATGACGCGCCGATTCCAAATCGACTGCGACTGAGAGCAGTTGCCCTACTCCCGCCGCGCGCGCTGCGCACAACACACTCTCTAGGCTCTCATCCCCAGCCAAAACCAGGCGATCGAGATGGCAGTGCGAATCAATCAGGTAGGTAGAATTATCGATCATATTCAAGTTGAACGTTCACAGTGTGAGGGTAGATTTATGTGAATGCACTACCAGTGTCAGCGCCTGTTCGATCTCATCATTCAGTGCACGCTGCGCCTCGCCCAGAGCGATGCCGATACCACTGCCGCGGCCAGAGCTGGCGCCGGGCGGGGTTATCCACACTACACTGCCAGTTAAAGGTAGCGGCTCAGGGGCAGAATAGAGTTCCAACAAGAAAAAGAGCTCGTCACCAATCTGATAATCTTGCTCGGTCGGAATAAACAGTGCACCACCCTCTACAAAAGGCATGTAGTGCTGGTAAAGCGCCTGCTCGTCTTCTATAACCAACCTCAGTATCTGGTGATTTTGCATAGTTACTCCAACCCCTAAATCAACCTGCCGATATCGTTCAGAAGCGCTGCAGGCAGACGCACCCATTGTAGCAACAGCATCTCCCAAAGTGACTGCATGCTGGGATTATTGCCACTTTGTATCCAAGAGCGCGCCTCTAGCGCAGAGCCGCGAAGGTCAAATAATTCGGCTAGCCCCAGCCGCTGCTCTTTGGGCTTGCAGCTCTGCTGACGTATCAAAACTTCGAGCTGCTGCAAAAACCACTGTAACGGCAACTCGCCGGCACGGGCTAACTGCTCGGCTAGACGCAGCGGGGAGAGCTCACCCACGCCCAGCTGGACGAGCTGATGATGCAATTGTTGGCGCTCCTCAAGTTCTCCGCTGGCGGCATACCCTAGTGCCAGTAGAGGCCTCCCTGCCGCCGCACGCAACTGGTCGGCTGCGTCACCGCTGCTCACCACAGCTTGCAACCAAGGCAGTGCCTGGGTCTGGCTGGGAAGTGGCATCACCCATTTCTGGCAGCGCGAACGAACCGTTGCTGGCACAGCACTCGGGCGTGAGCTAATCAAAATGATCACTGTCTGTCCGTCGGGCTCTTCCAGAGTTTTTAACAGGGCATTGGCAGCAGCGCTATTCATCGCTTCTGCAGGCTGAATAATCGCTACTTTCCATCCGCCCTGCTGACCGCTTTTGGCCAGCACTTGAGTTAGCTCCCTAACTGCATCCACTTTGATAAAGCGGCTTTTTTCGATAGGGCTGAGTGTGTAGAGATCGCGGTGGTGGCCACTGGCCAGCAGTTGGCAACCTTTGCATCGCCCACAGGCGTAGAGCGAATGAGGGTCCACACAGAGTAGTCTGTTGGCCATAGCCAAAGCCAAACGCTGCTTGCCTATGCCCTCTGCACCACTGATCATTATTGCGTGGGGTAAGCGCCCTGCTTGGCGGCGCTGGTCCCAACTCTGCCACTGCTGCTCCTGCCACGGATAGGGCAACTGCAGAGCCAGAGGTTCGGCGAAAGGCAGCAACGGTGCTTTCTTCACGACACAGAGTCCAGAGCACTATCTAGCTCAGCATTGATCTGCTCACCGACTGTTGCCAGCGGCTGGCTGGCATCGATAACTCGAAAGCGCTGTGGCTGCTCGGCAGCAAGTTCAAGATAGCGCTGGCGCACACGATTGAAGAATGACAGCTCCTCTTGCTCGAAACGATCGAGAGCCCCGCGCTGGCCCGCTCGGGCCATGCCCTCGTCTACTGGCAGATCCAACAGCAAGGTTAAATCCGGAGTCAGCTCGCCGTGAACCAGATCTTGCAACTGATTGATGAGTGCAGTTGAAACACCCCGTCCGCCACCCTGATAAGCGTGTGTAGCATCGGTAAAACGATCACAAAGTACCCAGCGCCCAGCGGCCAATGCAGGTTCAATTATCGTGGCGATATGCTGCGCACGCGCAGCGAACATTAACAACAACTCGGCTCGCTCTGAGACTTGTTCTTCGCGGGGCGATAACAGCAGCTGGCGTATCTGTTCAGCCAACGGCGTGCCACCGGGCTCACGGGTGACAATGAAGTCGATGTTGCGCTGCTGCAACCACTGAGTGACAACGGCGAGATTGGTCGATTTGCCGACCCCTTCACCACCTTCTAGAGTGATAAATTGTCCGCGCATTGCGGGCATCCTTAATTTTGTATAGTTAAAACGGCAAGCCGCTATTGTGGCGGTGGCGCAGAGCGGTACTGCTCTGCGCGGCGAAAACGCTGGTAGCGCCTAACCGCTGCTTGATGTTCTACTAGTGTAACGGAAAACTGGTGACTGCCGTCACCTTTGCCGACAAAGTAAAGCCATTCGCCTTCGAGCGGATTGGCCGCAGCCAGCAGTGAAGCACGCCCTGGATTGGCGATAGGCGTTGGCGGCAAGCCGTCAATCACATAGGTGTTGTAGGGCGTACGCTGCTTGAGATCAGCACGGCGTAAATCACCGTCGAAGGCAGCACCCAAACCATAGATTACCGTGGGATCAGTCTGCAAACGCATGCCTTTTTTGAGGCGCCGAACAAACACACCGGCAATTTTTTCTCTCTCACTGGCAAGACCGGTTTCGCGCTCTATGATTGAAGCCATAATCAGAAGATCATACGGGTTACTGTAGGGCAGCCCCGGCTGTCGCTGACGCCATGCTTGCATCAACTCTCGGTGCATCTGCTCCACGGCTAAGCTGATGATTTTTTTTCCGTCGGCTGCGCGGTAGTGATAGGTATCTGGAAATAGCCAACCTTCTAACGAGGCAGTCTGTTGCAAACTTTCAATCTCCGGCAGCAACTCCAGAAAATCGGAATCACTGAGAGACTGTTGTGGCGACAATAATCCACGTTGGTGCAGCGCGCTCTGCCACTGTTCGACGTTCCAGCCCTCTGGCAGAGTAATACGCTCGAGCAAGGAGTCACCCTCTGCCAACTGACTCAGCAGTGCTGCAATGGAGATGCCAGGCTGCAAGGAGTAATCACCTGGGTGGATACCCTCTAATTTTTTTACCCGCGCATAAACACGCGCCGCAAAAGTGCTATCAATCCAGCCCTTTGCCTCAATATCAGAAAGCACGCCAGCGAGATGGGAGCCGCGCTCAATACTCAACAGTTGCGGCGAATTAATCGCCATAGGTCGCTGAACGGCACCGTTTATCCATAGGGAGACGGCTAAAACTATTACCATCAGCAAGCACAAACCGGACAAAAGCAGTCGTGTTGTCGATTTAATCACTGCGCCTAGACTCCATTGTGTAGCCCGGTAGAGCTTGTGCCAACGCCTCACAGACCCTGGATGTCTGTTCGCCAATGGGCCACTGTTTGCCACTACTCAAACCCACCACGGGGATAACTCCGCGCAAAGCATTGCAGATAAAAATCTCTTCACTCTCTTCGAGTTGCTCAGCTGTCAGCCTAGTTTCGCGCACTGTGAAGCCTAGGCTTGGCAGTAGCTCTGCGAGCAGGAAGTCGCGCATCACACCGCTCACACCGCATAGATCTAATATTGGCGTCAACCACTCCCCTGCGCTGTAGACAAACAGATTAGCCGCTGTCGCCTCGATAACATCGCCCGTTTGACTGAGCACTAAACCTTCGGCGTAGTTGTCGTCTTGCCAGCAGCTGCGCGCCATTAACTGATCCAACCGGTTGAGATGCTTAATACCCGCCAGCTGCGGGTTTGAGGGCAGCCGATATTCACAGCACCAGAGCGCCACACCATTGCGCCGCTGTGCTTCAATCTCTTGAGGCAACGGCAGAACAGTGTAGCGACAGCGCAATTGAAACTGCTCAGGGTTGCGGTAACCTGCCCCACCGCTGCCCGCTGTCAGCATCACTTTTACTCCGCCATCAACGCCAGTTAAAGTGGCGAGAATCTCTGCAAACCAGCCGCGGATAACGGCCTCATCTGCGGGCAGGCCTAAGCGCTCTAACCCTTGGATAGCGCGGTGCAAATGCCATTGCAACAGTGGCGCATTACCTTTGACCAATCTTATCGTTTCAAATAACCCCTGTCCGTATTGCACGCCGCGGTCATGCAGTGTCAACGGGTAATCAGGCTGGGCAACGAAGTTGCACTCTGGGTCGATAACTGCACTGTTCAAAAGTGGGGCCACCTCTGCGGGTTACAGAAAAAACTAGAATGATTTTGCCACAAGATAGCTAGCCATTGCTCTGTGAACGCTTTTTTAAAGGCAAAAAAAAGCCGCTCTATTGAGCGGCTTTCTGGCTAAACGGCATTAACCGTTAGCGTTGATGTAATCAATTGCGTCTTGAACAGTAGCAATTTTCTCAGCATCTTCATCGGGGATCTCTGCGTCAAACTCTTCTTCTAACGCCATGATCAGCTCAACAGTATCCAGAGAGTCTGCACCTAAGTCTTCTACAAAAGATGACTCGTGCTTAATTTCGTCTTCTTTAACGCCCAGTTGCTCGGCGACCATTTTGATAACACGTTGTTCGATATTGCTCATTGTTGTTGTTCTCCTTCTGTGACTCTTGTAATGGGTAACCACGTAAAGTTAGTGGCTATCCTGCTGAACTGGGCGGCATTTTACCTGTATTTTACAAAATGCCAACCTTGTTTTTTGACTCTAGCTGTGAGTTGAGTTTTGCTCAACTCATGTAGAGACCACCATTCACGTGGATAGTTTCGCCAGTAATATACCCGGCGGACTCACTTACCAGAAAGTTAACCAGTGCCGCGATCTCCTCGGGCTGGCCGAGGCGCGCCGCAGGGATCTGTTCTAGCATAGCGGCACGTCCAGCTTCTGGCAGCTCTTTGGTCATATCTGTATCAATAAAACCCGGCGCAACAGTATTAACCGTAATGTTTCGCGAGCCCACCTCTTTGGCCAGCGCGCGAGAAAACCCTGCCACACCTGCTTTGCTCGCCGCGTAGTTGCTCTGCCCGGCATTGCCCATAGAGCCAACCACTGAACTGATATTGACTATACGACCCCAGCGCCCCTTGGTCATACCGCGCAAAACACCTTTAGCGAGACGGAAAATCGCATTCAAATTAGTATCGAGCACATCGCACCACTCGTCATCTTTCATACGCATCAGCAAATTGTCGCGGGTAATACCTGCATTGTTTACCAATATTGCTGGCGCCCCATACTTTTCACCAATAGCGGCCAATACTGAAGCCACCGCCTCAGCATCGGTAACATTGAGAGCCATGCCCATGCCGTTAATACCCGCTGCCTCGAGGCGAGCGGTAATAGCAGCTGCCCCAGTTTCGCTAGTAGCGGTACCTACCACAATGGCGCCTGCGTGACCCAGATGGTCGGCAATAGCTGCACCGATACCACGGCTAGCACCCGTCACCAACGCTACTTTTCCTTGAATACTCATAATCGTTTCCTTTAATTAGAACCTATCACCCGCACTGCGCGAGTTTAAATTATTCGCCTGTTATCGCAGCTAGTGCCTGCTCGAACGCTGCGGGCGAGTCGGTGGCAGCACAGTTTAGCGAGCGATCAATGCGCTTAACCATACCGGACAGAACCGCTCCGGGACCGCATTCAATCGCTGCCGACACACCGGTTGCCGCAATTGCCTGAACACATTCGACCCAACGCACCGGCTGGTAAATTTGCTCAAGCATGAGTCGCTTAATAACCGCAGGATCGATCTCTGTTGCGGCGTTAACATTGTGAACGACAGCAAAATTCGGTGCGCTAAACGCTGTCTGCTCGACCAACTCTGCCAGCGCATCGGCGGCTGGCCGCATCAAGCTGGTGTGGAAAGGCGCACTCACCGCCAGCGGCAGCGCGCGCTTGGCCCCCGCTTCTTTACAACCGGCAATCGCGCGATCTATTGCAGCGGCGGTACCTGCGATCACCACTTGACCCGGCGCATTAAAGTTGACGGCTGACGCCACCTCGCCCTGTTCAGCTTCGGCGCAGGCGGCGATAATTTTAGCGTCATCTAACCCTATAATGGCAGCCATTGCTCCCTCACCTACCGGAACAGCTCGTTGCATTGCCGCACCGCGCTCGCGGACAATATTTACTGCATCGGAGAAGTTGACCACTCCAGCGGCCACCAGAGCACTCCACTCGCCCAAACTGTGGCCTGCGGCAACGCTAGGTTGCGGGCCACCTTGCTGCAACCAAAGGCGCCATACGGCGATACTGGCCGTCAGTAGTAGCGGCTGAGTGCGCTCAGTGAGGTTAATTTGCTCTTGTTCACCCTGCTGTATTAGTGCCCAGCTATCGTAGCCGAGCACTTCAGAGGCCTCACTAAAAGTCTCTTGGATTAGCGAATGCTGTTGAGCTAACGCCGCCAGCATGCCAATTTTTTGTGAACCCTGACCGGGAAAAAGCGCGGCGAAATTGCCACAGGTATTGTTAGACATAGTGATTCCCTTACTCGAACTGCGTTTATTAATTATCTAATGGCTCAACACTACTTTCTTGCAGAGCGCCCTCAACTCGGCTAAGCAACTGGCTGTTTACTGCGGCGATTGCGTTCTCTAGAGCGAACTCAAAGGCGGCCTGGTTGGCACTACCATGGCTTTTAACAACCAGACCATTGAGACCGAGCAGATAGGCGCCGTTGTAGCGGCCAGGATTTAACCGCGCGAACAGCTTGCGGACACTGCCAGCTATTAAGAGTAGCGGTAGTTTTACCCAGCGGCTGCGAGCGAGAAGTTGGCGGGTTAACTGCGTTACCATCCTTGCTAAGCCCTCGCTCGTTTTTAGAGCAATATTGCCGGTATAACCATCGCAAACCACAACGTCGCAGCCATCTTCAAACAGTTGGTCACCTTCAATAAAGCCGGCGTAATGAATGCGTTCATCAGCGTCGATACGCTCGGCGGCATCCAAAACGTGGGGTAGACCTTTACCGACTTCAGAGCCAATGTTGAGTAATTTAACGGTCGGAGATGGTCGCTGCCCCACCGTCTGAGCCACCAGTGAGCCGAGCAGTGCAAATTGATGCAGCATCGCCCCACTCGCCTCTATATTGGCACCCAGGTCAAGCATGTATATAGAGCCATCGATAGTAGGCAGAGTAGTACAAATGGCCGGGCGATCTACACCATCTAAGGTACCTAGGTGATAGAGACCAAAAGCCATTAGGGCGCCGGTATTACCGGCACTGACTGCGCAAACCGCATGCTCTTTTGCAACCGCAGCAATGGCCTGCGATTGCGAAGAGTCGAGTTTGCGGCGCAGGGCTGTAGAGGGTTTGTCATCGCCGCCAACCGAAGGGCCGCAGAATTGCGGAGTAACACGCGCAGCGAGTTGCGGGGGGATATTTTTGCACTGTGCAGCAAACTCATCGCCTTCACCAAACAGCAGCACTTCTAGTGTTAGCTGTTTCTGAAGCAATGTGATTACTGCGGGCACAACTAAGCGGGGACCTGTGTCCCCGCCCATCGCATCAACGGCAATTCTCAGTGGAGCTGCCAATCGATCGATCAGTCGTTGCTGAGATCTAACACCTTGCGGCCACGGTAAAAGCCGTCGGCGGTAATGTGGTGGCGACGGTGTTTTTCACCGCTAGTTGCATCAACTGAGAGAGTTGGCGCAGTCAACGCATCGTGTGAACGACGCATGTCACGCTTTGAACGGGTTTTACGACTTTTCTGGACAGCCATGGTAACTCCTGCTGTTGGGCATTTAGCCCACTGTAGTGATAATTAACAGAGCCCACATTGTGTGCTCTAAACCTTTGCTGTCAATGCTTTTTAAGCGATTGCAGCATCGCAAACGGATTGTCGTTTGCCGTTGTCTCTTCTTCTACTGTCTCAACAAGCTCGCGCAAATCATTCTTGCACTGCCCTGGCGGATGGTAGCTAACGACCGGCAGTGCCAGCAGCAGCTCATCTTCCAGCAACTCAACTAAATTAGCTTGACGCTCCGGCACAATCCAGCTATCAGCGCGTTTGATTATCGCAGCGGCCTGTTCTTCGTTCCAGACCACTTCGACAGCAAACTCTGCTGCTACTTCTACTTCCACTGATTCCAAGCAGCGCTGACAGGGAACCGATGCACGCAAGTTAATGCTACCGTTGACACAAGGCTTGCGACTTGGGTTCAAGTCGAACTCTACTCGGGCCTGCAAATCCGACTCAATTGCCACCACCGCTTGCGCGAATCGGCTGAGCTGGTCGGCATCCACATGCCCCTCGTAGAGGGCTTGCTGTTGTGCCAACTTGCGAGGATCAATAATCGACGGAAGTGCCATAAAATTCAGTGGTGCTGATTAAGGCGCGCATGATAGGCTCAAGTTTTTGATCTGTCAAAGAATTCGTCGCTATGACTCCTCCTAAAACACCAATAATTCTCGCTTCCTCGTCGCGTTGGCGCAGCGAAGCGCTGCAGCGACTTGGCGTGAAATTTAGCTGCCAAGACACCAACATAGATGAGCAACCGCGCCAAGGAGAGCCGTGCCAAGCGCTCGCCGCAAGGTTGGCGCGCGATAAAATGAACTCAATTTCTTCCAAAAACCCCGATCATGTAGTCATTGGCAGCGATCAGGTCGCCTGCTTTCAAGGCGCGCCAGTACCAAAACCGACCACATTAGAGGCTGTACACCAGCAGTTGCGTCAGCAATCGGGGCAGACAGTGACCTTTTATACCGCGCTTTGCGTTGGCCAAGGTAGCCGAATAAGGGAATATTGCGATATCACCCAAGTCACCTTCAAAACGCTTAGCGATAGACAAATTGACAACTACTTAAAGCGTGAACAGCCGCTGGGCTGTGCGGGCGGATTTCAAGTAGAGGGGTTTGGCGTGGCGCTGTTTGAACAAATCAACAATTCTGACCCCAGCGCACTGGTCGGGCTGCCGCTACTGAAACTCGCCTCCCTGCTCAATGAATTTGGGGTCGACCCACTGGCATGAACTACTTCAGCAGCACAGGCAACTCACTGAGATGGTCCACACAACCGAGTAGCTCATAGGGGTGCAAACGCTCGCGGTGATGTGCGCCAAAACTGACTGCCAAGCGGTGGACGCCGGCATTTTTAGCCATCTGCATATCGTATTCGCTATCGCCGACCATTACCGTTTGCTCGGGCGATACACCCAGCTCTTCCATAAGCTCTAACAACATCAAGGGGTCTGGCTTGCTCGCAGTCTCGTCTGCACAACGGCTCGCGGCAAACCAGCGATGCGCATTCAAGCCTTGCAGAGACTCATCTAGCCCCTGACGGCGCTTACCGGTGGCGACTGCCAAAGTAAAGTCGGCAGCCAATAACTGATCTAGCATCTGTTCTGCACCATCATAAAATGGGCATGGACCTGGCGCGTGTGCTTCGTAAAATTCTGAGTAGCTCTCAATTAGCTGGGCATTGAGCTCGGCGCTGACACCCGGCCACAAGCGGTCAATAGCGACCACTAAGCTGAGGCCGACAATATCTCGCGCCGCAGCGGCGGTCGGCTCTGGCAGCTGGTGGCGCTGCGCAGCTAACTGCAGGCAGTCGACAATACGCCCCAAAGAGTCTGCCAGGGTGCCATCCCAATCGAAGACCACCAATTTTATCTCGCTGCTGGTTGCACCCATCATTTATTCTCCAAACGCAGTTTTGCCAGCACTTTACCCAAAGCCTCTGGCAATGGGGCTTCAACCGTTAATGTCTCGCCACTGACCGGGTGGCGCAAACGCAGTGATGCGGCATGTAAGAACATTCGGCCCAAACAAGCTTCACGCATCTGGCTGTTAAAAAGATCGTCACCATATTTTGGGTCGCCCGCCAAAGGGTGGCCTGCTAGCTGGCTGTGCACGCGAATTTGATGAGTTCTGCCGGTTTCAAGGGTTACGCGCATCAAGGTAGCGTCGGCAAATGTCTCTTCTATCTGGTAGTGGGTTACTGCCGGCTTGCCCTGAGCGTCGGCGCGCACCACTCGCTCACCGGAGGCAACCGTGCGCTTGAGCAGCGGCGCATTGATTGTATTGCGCCCTTTAGGCCAACGCCCTTTTACTAAGGCCAAATACTGTTTTTCAATTTTTTGCGCCAGCATACTACCGTGCAGAGACTTTAACGCGGCGCGTTTGCGCGCCAACATCAAGCAGCCGGAGGTATCTCTGTCGAGCCTGTGCACCAATTCTAAAAAACGGTCTTCTGGCCGCATCATGCGCAGAGCCTCTATAACCCCACCGCTCTGGCCACTGCCTCCGTGAACTGCTAAGCCCTCGGGCTTATTGATAATTAACATTGCTTCATCTTCAAACAGCGTAGCGGCACGCAAAGAGGCTTGCAGGCGCTGGCCAGGCACTGGGACTGCGGGGCGCTCGGCAATACGTATCGGCGGCAACCTAAGCACACTGCCAGCGACAAGACGTGTCTCTGGCTTTACGCGCCCCTTATTAATTCGCACCTCACCCTTGCGCAACAAGCGGTAGATATGCGATTTGGGCACACCTTTAAGAATTTTAAGCAGATAGTTATCTAACCGCTGCCCGGTGTCTTCATCCTCAATGGTGATATAGCGGACGCCACTGTTTGGCGGATTCGGGTTTTCGGTAGACATTAATTGACCTTGGGTAATATAGAGCGCTGCCAGCAACAAGAGGACAACTGCATAGGACCTATTGTACTCACTACAAGCCATGCGCTGAAGAAAAAATTCTTTTTATTTGAGTGGCTTGCAGTTAACTGCTATATTGTTGCGCAAGTCATAAGTGCGCCTGAGTAGCAATTCCTTTTTTAAGGGTATGCACTGGTCTATTAGCACTGTGGCTCGGCGGGCAGAGATTCTATTTGAACCTAGCACGCCCCGAGCATTTTTTTGCTCGACAGAGAGAATATCGGCGAGTTGGCTCCAGGTGGAGCCAACCCCAAAACAAGCCGGGCAATCCCGGCGGCAAAAAGGAAGACAACAGATTAAGGAGCCACAGCGACGCCCCGCTTATATAGAGCGCAGAGCCGCTAGACACCTCCACCCTCAGTGCTGTACCTAGCACTGCTTCTGTAAACTGAGTGAATAATAGCCTGACAATGAGAAAAACCCCACACAACAAGGCCCTAACCCGGCTCAGCCATACTGCGGCAAAGCGCTATTATCGCTTGCACAGTGGTGGTGTTGTGGTGTCATCTAACTAAGGCTTAACACCCACGTCCCCTCCTTTTTCGCCGCCTCGCCCACAACGAGAGAAGGTGAAATATGAAACGCATGTTAATTAATGCATCGCACACTGAAGAAGTACGCGTTGCTATGGTAGATGGCCAGCGCCTCTACGATCTAGATATTGAAAACCGCACCCGCGAACAGAAAAAAGCCAATATTTACAAAGGCAAAGTTACCCGCGTAGAGCCCAGTCTTGAAGCAGCCTTTGTTGATTACGGTGCCGAGCGTCACGGCTTTTTACCCCTAAAAGAGATAGCCCCTGAGTATGCCAAGCCCGGTGTAACCGGCCGCCCGACTATTAAAGAAGCTGTGCGCGAAGGCCAAGAGGTTATTGTCCAGGTAGAGAAAGAAGAGCGCGGTTCCAAAGGGGCAGCTCTAACTACTTTTATCAGCTTGGCTGGTCGCTACATGGTGTTGATGCCCAACAATCCTCGCGCAGGTGGTATCTCGCGCCGTATTGAAGGCGAAGAGCGCAGCGATTTGCGCGAAGCAATGCGCGGGTTAGACATCCCCGATGGCATGGGTGTAATTGTCCGCACTGCCGGAATTGGCCGCGCCACCGAAGAGCTTCAGTGGGATCTCAACTATCTCATCAAACTCTGGAACACAGTGACACAAGAGGCCGAGCAAGCCAAGGCACCGCACTTTCTATTCCAAGAGAGCAATGTCGTTGTTCGCGCCATACGCGACTATTTGCGTCAAGATGTTGGCGAAGTGATCGTCGACAACAACGATGCTTTCCTGCTCGCCAACGCATTTATCAGCACGGTAATGCCCGATTTTCGCAGTAAGGTAAAACTCTATCAAGACCCTATCCCACTGTTTAACCGCTACCAGGTAGAAAACCAGATAGAGACCGCCTTCCAGCGTGAAGTTAAGCTGCCCTCAGGCGGTTCGATTGTTATCGATATTACCGAAGCCTTAGTCTCCATCGACATTAACTCTGCGCGTTCAACGCGCGGCGGCGATATCGAAGAAACCGCATTTAACACCAACAAAGAAGCAGCTGATGAAATCGCTCGTCAACTGCGCCTGCGCGATGTCGGCGGCCTTATCGTTATCGACTTTATCGATATGCTGCAAAACAAGCATCAGAAAGAAGTAGAAAATCGCATGCGCGACGCACTGGCGATTGACCGTGCCCGCGTTCAGGTAGGCCGCATTTCTCGCTTTGGTCTGCTCGAAATGTCCCGCCAGCGCCTGCGCCCCTCTCTGGAAGAGACCATGTCGCACATTTGCCCACGCTGTGATGGCCAAGGCACCATCCGCGGCACACGCTCACTGGCGCTCTCCATTCTGCGCTTGATGGAAGAAGAGGCACAGAAAGACTTTAGCCGCGAAGTGCGCGCCATTGTTCCTGTCCCGGTAGCCACTTTCCTACTCAACGAAAAACGCGGCGAACTCGCAGCGATCGAGTCACGCAACCGCATACGTGTCACTGTACTGCCCAACACCGCAATGGAAACGCCACACTTTGAAGTGCAGCGCATGCGCACTCAAGACGATGAAGAGCAAGGCTTCAGCCACGAACTGGCTGCCCAAGCTGCGCAAACGGTTGAAGAGACTACGGTTATCGATGCCCCCGCACCGCTGCCTATCTCTCAGCCCGCAGTGAAAACACTGATACCCGACACCCCGGCCCCGGTTGTAGAGCCCAAAGCGAAAAAAGAGCCAAAACCTAAAGCTGCCGGCAAGAAAAAAGCTGCAGGAAGCAAGGTGGTGCGCAAAACTGCCGCTAAACCTAGCCTATTAAAGCGCATTATTACGGCGCTGTTTGGCTCTAACCACAAACCTGAAAAACAAGCTGTCACCAAAGGCGGCGCAGCAAAATCAAGCAATGGGCATGAAGAGCGCAGTAACAACCGCTCCGGCCGCGATCAAAATCGCAATGGCAATCGCAACAATCGCCGCCGCAATGACAACCGCCGCCGCAATGAAAATAGCGACCGCAACGCTGATAATGCCGAAGCAACAACTCAATCTCCGGCAACTCAAGGCGAAAGCTCAACTGAAAACCGCAGCGAAACGAGTGATCGACCCCGCCGCAACCGCCGACGCGGTGGACGCAATCGCAGCCAGCGCAATGAGAATAGCGTCGAGCAGAATGGCATCGAGCAGAATGGC
>JBLYYE010000008.1:0-53136 GCA_048549915.1 Porticoccaceae bacterium | reverse complement strand
TCAATCGCCTCTAAATCTTCTGGGGTAAAGGCGCGCTCAAACGCAAAATCATAATAGAAACCATCTTCGATGGTGGGGCCGATAGTCACTTGTGCAGCGGGGAATAGCTGTTTGACGGCCATGGCCAACAAGTGCGCTGTGGAGTGACGTATCAACTCTAGAGCTTGTTCAGAGCGGTCGGTAATAATCGCCAGCTGAACATCGCTATCGATAGTATAGGAGGCGTCGACCTCGCGGCCATCAACAACACCGGCAAGTGTCGCTTTAGCCAGACCTGCGCCGATATCGGCGGCAACCTGGGCTACGGTAACGGGGTGATCAAATGCGCGCTGCGCACCATCGGGAAGGGTAATAACCGGCATCGGGTAATCCTTGTCAGTGGTGGCCACTACCAAAGGCCACGTGAAAATTTAAAGTGCAGTGCGGTGACACTGTAGCGCGCAATTTTACTTGCTTGATAGCGAGTTTCAAGCACAATGCCGCCATGAACGAACAAACACCTGCAGAAATGCCAAACTCGAGCCTGCCGACGATTTATGTCGACGCAGACGCCTGCCCCAAAGTCATTAAAGAGATTTTGTTTCGCGCCGCTGAGCGCACCGGTATCGCCGTGACACTGGTCGCCAACCAAGCTATCGCCATCCCGCGCATCCCCTCATTGCGGGCGATTCAGGTCTCACAGGGCTTTGATGTCGCCGATAACTACATCGTCCAACAAGTAGCGCCAGGGGACCTGGTCATTACCGCCGATATCCCACTGGCCGCAGAAGTGATTGAGAAACAGGGGGAAGCGCTCAACCCGCGAGGCGAGCGCTACACCGCCGGCAACATTAAAGCTCGCCTGACCATGCGCGACTTCATGGAAACCATGCGCTCCAGCGCTGTGCAGGTTGGCGGTGGCCCGGCGCCCCTCAACCAGCGCGACCGCATGGAATTCGCCAATCAACTCGATCGCTACTTGGCCAAAAACTCTACTCGCTGACAGCCGCCTGCTCGACTAAGCGCCCTACTTGGCCGCGGCTAAATGGCCAGCCCTTTTCAAGGGTCTCGGCGCCAGCGGTGACACTAATGACCGGAATGGTGTAACGATACCGCTCATAGAGTGCAGGATCGCTATTAATATCGACTTTATTCAACACCACACCGCGCTCACTCAACAGCGGCAAGACAACCGCCTCGGCTTGCTCGCAGAGATGACAGTGCGAACCGGTATAGAGCGTCACTACCACTTTTTGCGATCCCAGACGGAGTTTTTACTCGCCGGCGGACGATTGCGCTCGCCGCTTTTTGTTGGTGCCCGGGCTCCACCGCGCGCAGCCGCATAGGGATCGCGCGCTTCGGGCTGATGGAGATGCTCTATTCGCCAAACATTGTGTAAGCGCGCATCGCGACTGAAATCCGGGTCAAAGGTGGAAGCGGTGATATCGCTGATGCGATAACTCTCAAGAAGCTCGCTGTCCATTTTAAACTTGCGGAAGTTATTAGAAAAAATCAGTACGCCACCCGGCGCCAGCTTGCCCATTGCACCGCGAATTAATGCGCTGTGGTCTCGCTGTATATCGAGCGATTCAGCCATTTTCTTTGAATTAGAAAATGTCGGCGGGTCCAGGAAAATCAGATCGAACTCCCCAATACCGCGCTCCAACCACTCCTGCACATTGGCGCGCATCAACGGATTGTCGCGCTCATCTAGATCATTGAGCTCAAAGTTGCGGCGCGACCAATCTAAGTAGGTATTGGAGAGATCAATACTGAGAGTTTTTTCCGCGCCCGCCAAGGCAGCGTGTATCGAAGCTGCCGAGGTATAACTAAACAAGTTTAAGAAGCGTTTGCCGGCGGCCATTTCTCCGAGCATTTTGCGCACTGGGCGATGGTCGAGAAACAACCCTGTATCCAAATAGTCGGTAAAATTCACCTCTAAGCGCGCCGGCCCTTCCTCCACTACCAGCTGCTTGCTATTTGCACTGCCGAGCTTCTGATACTGATCGCGCCCCTTTTGCTGCGCGCGCTCTTTGTAAAAGCGCTGCGAGTTAGGTGAATACGCCTTAACGGCGGCTTTAACGTCGTCAAAGTGTCGGCGCGCTTGAGCAGCGTCGATAGTGGCGGGTGGCGCGTACTCTTGGATATGCAGAACCACCCCACCCTGCTCTAGGCGATAGTGATCAATGGCAACCGCATATTCGGGTAGATCGCGGTCATAGAGCCGGTAGCAGCTGACACCACTCTGATCGAGCCACTTTTTTAGGCGCCGGTAGTTCTTCTGCAGCCGGTTGAGCAACATCTGTGCTCCGTCGGAGATCTCCTGTTTGGGCGGCGCCGTCTTCAAGCGCTCCGCTATGGCCGCGGATTTAGATCGCAGCTCATCAAACAGCAACAACTTGCACTCCAAAGACCCGTTGTAAAATTTGTACTGTTTGCTGGGTGCCAAGTCTAACTTGCGCGCCAGTTCTAGGTTGCCGGTGAAAATCGCCGCGCGCCAACCGACAAAGTTTTTTTGCAACACCGCGCCGAGCTTTTCGTAGAGCGGCACCAGTGTCTCCTGCTCGCCAATTCGCGCCCCATAGGGAGGATTGGTCAGCAGCAGACCGCTAGCGGCGGTCGGCTTGCCAAACTGGTCGATCGGTTTAAGAATAATGCGAATATGTTCATCTAGCCCAGCGTTTACCACATTGCCAGTGGCGTATTCGACCATCCGCGGGTTATTGTCATAACCGGTTATATTCAGCTCCAGCAGTTCAAGGCCAGCCGCGCGACGCTGTTGTGCCTCGGCCATCAGCGTTTGCCACAACTCTGGCTGGTGGTCCAGCCAAGCTAAGAACCCGTAACGGTGCGATGCGCGCAGAGTGCCCGGCGCGATATCTGCGGCAATCATTGCACCTTCAATAAGCAGCGTGCCGCTACCACACATTGGATCGAGTAGCGCTTGGCCACTGGCGGCGCGCTCAGTCCAGCCACTGCGCAACAGCAGTGCTGCCGCCAAGTTCTCTTTGAGTGGCGCATTGCCCTGGCCGCTGCGGTAACCGCGACGGTGTAAACTTTCGCCGGCCAGGTCGAGCGAGATCGTTACATAACCTTTATGTAGCCGTGCCTGAATGCGGATATCCGGCAGCGCTAAGTCGACATTGGGTCGATTACCATCACTCTCGCGGAAGCGGTCGACGATGGCATCCTTTATGCGCTGAGCACCATAAGTGGTGTGATCGATAGAGCGCGACGTACCGACAAAATCAATAGCAAAACTACTGTGTGAGGTGAAGTGCTGCTCCCAGGCGATCGACTTGGCCGCCTCATAGAGCTCATCGCCACTATCGATCTCAACACGTGCTAAAGGAAGCAACAGACGGTTGGCGAGGCGCGACCAGAGACAGACCCTGTAGGCAACCTCCAGATCACCACTAAAAGAGACAGCTGCAACCGACTCGCGCACCTCACTGGCGCCGAGTTCGGCGAGTTCATTGGCGAGTAGTGACTCCAGCCCTTTAGGGCAGGTAGTTAACCAGTTTTGAATAGATGACATAAGCAGCTCTGAATAGATAATTAGGCGCCGGCAGCAAAACTGCCGGCGTGGGCGCTATCTTAGTCGTTATTGAGTACTGGTTCACTAACTGACTGGGCAATTGCATCGATTCTGGCTGTTGAAAATGCTCGCTAATAGCGGATTTCGAAAATGAGATTGAACTTCTTGGCAAATGCCAAGGTCATAACATTGACGCCAACAGTGTTTGCGTTGTCATCTGAGTTGTATTTATTCAATGTGAATCTCGGAGAGAGTTATGCGAAGACACAAGAGAGACCCTTCCCAACGTTCTTTTAATCGCGGTTATCAAGCCGCCATTCACGATAAACCCCTGAGCAGCAATCCATTCAATAGCGATAATCCGCAAGCTTTTCACTGGACACGAGGCTGGCGTGAAGGCCGCCACGACCACTGGGATGGCTTTAATGAGATGACCGCCCAGCAAAAAGTCGTCAATCTTTAAACTCTAGGAGTGACACCCAGAGCCCTCGGCAGTGCCGAGGGCTTTTTAGTTAAACGGCCAGTGGGTTGATTATTGCTCGGCCAGACCACATTATCTCTCTGCGCGTGTGCGCCCAAACTGTTTAATAACCCCAACTAAGGAGCCGCAAGTGCTGGCCACATCGCAACCTACCGCCGCCGACCTGCAACCCCTCAAGGATCACTTAAGCCGCCAAGTGGTCGGTCAGCAACATCTGGTCGAACGCCTGTTAGTGGCACTTTTGGCCGATGGCCATCTCCTGGTCGAAGGCGCGCCAGGCCTGGCTAAAACCCGGGCGGTTAAGGCGCTCGCAGAGGGTATTGAGGGTGACTTCCAGCGCATTCAGTTCACCCCAGATCTACTCCCCGCGGATATCACCGGCAGCGATATTTACCGCCCACAAAGTGGCGAGTTCCAATTTCAAAGCGGCCCCCTGTTCCACAATATTGTGCTCGCCGATGAGATCAATCGCGCACCTGCCAAGGTGCAAGCGGCGCTGCTCGAGGCGATGGCCGAACGCCAAGTCTCTGTGGGCACCACCACTTATCCGCTACCGGCACTTTTTATGGTGATGGCGACTCAAAATCCAATCGAGCAAGAGGGTACTTACCCGTTACCTGAGGCACAGATGGATCGCTTTTTGATGCATGTAGAAGTCGCCTACCCCGCCGCTGAGAGCGAGCGAGAGATTCTCGCTTTGTCGCGACGCGAGGCAGATAACAACGCAGCGCAGCAACCCCAGCAGATAACTCAAGCGACACTTTTTGCCGCACGCCAAGCGGCGTTGGTGGTACACATGGAACCGCGAGTTGAAGAATATTTAATACAATTAGTAATGGCTACCCGCAATCGCAGCAGCGGCCAACTGGGCGAATGGCTAGACTTTGGTGCCAGCCCGCGCGCGACCATCGCCCTCGACCGCTGCGCGCGCGCACTGGCATGGCTGAGTGGTAAAGACTATGTCACACCAGACGATATTCGCGCGGTAGCCCACGACGTACTGCGCCACAGGCTTATCCGCAGCTTTGAGGCCGAAGCCAACGGTATCACCGTCAACCAGGTCATCGACCAGCTACTCCAGCAAGTACCCTCCGCTTAGCACTGTATGCCAGCCAGCAGACCGACAGAAGCGACTGCCGTTGCTACCTCTGCCGAGGTAGGCGAATTAATTCGCCTGCGCCACGCTGCCAACCAGCTGCGTCACTTCCCTAAAATCAATGCCAAGGCGCAGCTTAACGGCAGCCAACGATCGCGGTTTCGCGGCCGAGGCATGGATTTTGATGAAGTCCGCCTCTATCAACCCGGTGACGACATTCGCGCTATCGACTGGCGGGTGACCGCTCGCACCCAAGTGCCGCACACCAAGCTCTATCGCGAGGAGCGCGAACGCCCAGTGGTGATTGTCACCGATCTGCGTCCCACCATGCTGTTCGGTAGTTGCGCGCTCAAATCAGTGCTCGCCTGCGAGGCAGCCGCCCTTCTCTGCTGGGCGGGCTTAGCCGCCAACGACCAAGTCGGCGGCATTGTCGCCGGGGCACAACAGCAGTGGGATATACGCCCCAAACGCTCTTCACACAGTGTGCTCGATTATCTGCACCGCCTCAGCGATGCCAGCACCGCACTGCTCAGCGATCTGGGCCGCTCAACGCCCACACAAAGCTTGGCCGAACTTCTCGAAGAGACCAAAAAAATCGTCAAGCCCGGAACTAGCCTGTTCATCATTAGCGATTTCATTGACATCGATGCCGCTTGCCATCGCCACTTTAGCGAACTCTCTCGACACGCCAATGTGACGCTACTATCGGTCTCAGACCCCTTAGAGCAAGCGCTGCCAGAACGCGGCCAATTTGCCGTGACCAATCAACAGCAGACCCTTCACTTCAACGCTGCAGATAACTCACTTCGCGAACGCTACACTGCCGCTCGCAACCAACAACAGCAACAGCTCGATGAGCTGGTTGATCGTTACCGAGCTGCTCATATTGAGCTCAGCACAGAGCAGCCTGCCCTCATCCCATTGGGCCGGGCCTACGGGCGTGCTGCTCGCCAGGTAGCGCGATGAACGCCGAAGACCCACTCGCTGCACTGCGCGATATTACTCCGCCAGAGGCCATCTCTTGGTGGCCACTGGCGCCGGGCTGGTGGTTACTAATACTGCTCGCGCTCGCCGCTGTCGTTCTACTGTCACAGCGACTTTGGCGCCACTACCGCAGCAACCGTTACAGGCGCACTGCGCAGGAGCTGCTCAAGCAGCTTAGCGATGATTTTGAGCGACATGGCAACGCACAGGTAACACTCGCCGAGTGTCTAGAAATTTTACGCCGTGTCGCCCGCCATCGCCGCGATCTTCACCCATCGCTGCCACTGTCGGGTGGCGAATTTATCACCGCTCTCAACCGCTTGGCAGTACTACCGAAAAGTAAACAGTTACCTGAGAACAGGGCGCTACTGCAGCAAGTACTGTATGCCGGCCAAACCGAATCAGACAGTGCGCTGAAAAATTACTGCGAGCAGTTTCTCGCACAAGCTCCACGCTGGGTTGCCGCCCTGCCCCGCGACTGCCACTCGCTGTTGGAGCCCAGTGATGTTTGAATTGCACTGGCCACTACTACTTCTAGCGCTACCACTCCCGCTGCTGATGCAGCGCTGGCTAAAGCCGAGCAAAAGTAGTCAGACTGCCGCGCTTATTGCCCCCACGTTAATCCGCCAGCTGGGCGAGCAAAGTGGTTCAGCGCGGCGCGACAGTTCGCGCACAGCGACGGTTCTGCTGTGGCTGGCGTGGATCGCTCTGGTGGTAGCTGCGGCACAGCCGCGCTGGCTGGGCGAGCCAACACTGCTGCCCACCGAGGGGCGCGACCTGCTGTTGGCCGTCGACATCTCCGGCAGTATGGAGCAGGAAGATATGCGCTTTAATGGCCAACAGGTGAATAGGCTGCTTGCCGTTAAAGCGGTTGTCGGCGACTTCGTTGAGCAGCGCCGCGGCGATCGGCTCGGGCTAGTATTATTTGGTGAGCGCGCCTATCTGCAATCACCGCTGACTTTCGATCGCGCCACGTTAAAAGTACTCCTCGACGAGGCGCAAATAGGCTTTGCCGGCAACGGTACCGCTATTGGCGAGGCCATCGGCTTGGGTATCAAGCGGTTGCGCGAGCGCCCAGCCAGCCAGCGGGTAATGATTCTGCTCACCGACGGCGCAAACACCTCTGGCGAGCTCGACCCGCTGCGCGCAGCTGAACTGGCTGCCCGCGCCGGGGTAAAAATTCACACTATTGGTATTGGCTCAGATGCTGCCGAGCGGCAGAGCATCCTCGGCTTTGTGCGCACGCGCAGCGGCTCAGATCTCGATGAAGAGAGCCTCACCCAAATTGCAGAGAATACCGGCGGTCGCTATTTTAGAGCCCGCGATATCAGCGAGCTAGTTGAGGTCTACCGCGAGCTCAACCGCATAGAAGCGATAGAGCAAGAGGGAGAAAGTATTCGCCCACAAGTGGCACTGGCATACTGGCTATTAGCTGTGGCCGCCCTACTGCTGGCACTGTTAACCCTGTTGAGAGCGGGGAGAACACAGTGATTGAGTTTATTGAAAACTTCCATTTTCTGCGCCCGCACTGGCTCTGGGCAGTTATAGCGATACCTGCGCTGCTGTTCTGGCAGCGTCATAAAACTCGCAGTCAGAGTGGTTGGCAGCAGATTATTGCCCCAGCCATACTGCCACTGTTAACCCAATCCAGCGGCGGGAAAAGCCGTTTTATGCCGCTGCTGGCTACACTTTTAATCGGTCTCACAGTGGGCGCCGCCGGGCCCACTTGGCAGCGTCTGCCGCAACCGGTCGAAATCAATCAATCCGCTTTGGTGGTGATACTGGATCTTTCGCCGTCGCTATACGCCAAAGATATTGCCCCTAGCCGACTGGTGCGCGCCCGCTTCAAGCTACTTGATCTACTCAATCAGCGCCGCGATGGGCTAACAGCCCTGGTGGTTTACGCCGGGCAAGCCCATGTCCTGTCACCGCTGACCGAAGACAACAACACCATCGCACACCTGGTGCCGATACTCAGCCCGAGCCTGCTGTTAGAGATAGGTAGCAACTTGGAAGACGCTATCGATCAAGCCTTAATACTGTTGCAAAACGGCGCCGAGGGGCGCGGTGATATTATTTTAATCACCGATGGCGCCACTGCCAACGCCGCCCGCACCAGCAGTGAAATTTTGAACGACCACTCAGCAGTGCGGCTCTCTATCTTGGGAGTTGGCACCGCTTCGGGAGCACCGATACCACTCGCCGACGGCGGCTTTTTAAAGGCCGCTGATGGGGCTATTGTGTTACCCAAGCTCAACAGTGCAGTGCTGGCGGATCTCGCTAGCCGCCATCGCGGCATCTATCGCACATTGAGCGCTGACGACAGTGACACAAACGCACTCCTGGAACATATCGATAGCCGCGCCACTACCGCCAGCAAACCGGTTGAACGCGACTTTGATCAATGGCGTGACACCGCCCACTGGGTGGCACTGCTGCTGTTACTGCCGATGGCACTCTGCTTTAGGCGCGGGCTGCTAGCTGTAACTTTCTTTCTATTACTGCCAGCCACTCATACTCCCTCGGCTTTTGCACAGGCGGCTGAAACCGATTCAACAGCACCTTCGCTGGGAGAGCGCGCGCAGCAACAGTGGCAAGATCTCTGGTGGCGCCGCGATCAACAAGCCGCAGCTAAATTGGCAGAGGGCGATGCCAGCACAGCTGCCCAGCTCTTTGAGCGCAGTGACTGGGCTGGTACGGCGGCCTATCGCAACGGCGACTACAATCGGGCGGTTGAGTATTTTCTCGCAGATCCAGAGAGCCAATACAACCCCACTGCCCTCTACAACGCAGCCACTGCTCTAGCGCGCAGCGGTGAGTTAGAAACGGCGCTTGCCACCTACAACCAACTGTTAGCTCAACAGCCCGAGCATACCGATGGCCGCTATAACCGCGACATCGTAGAGCGCGCTCTGCAACAACAGCAACAGCAGGAAAAGGAACAACAACAGCAAGAAAACCAACAGGAGAACCAACAACAAAGTGAGCAGCACGACCAAAATCAGCAAAGCCAGAGCGAAGATCAAGCTGGCGATAACCAGCAGAATCAACAACAGCCTGACGCTGACAGCCGTGCCCAACAGCAAAATCAGCCGCAAAACGGTGAGCAAGATCAACCCTCTGGCGACCAGCCCGACCAACAAAAGCCCGCTGAGCAAGAGAGCGCTGAACAACCCTCCGAACAGCAGTCCGACCAAGCCGCACAGGGCGAGCAAGGTGAGAGCAATGAGCAGAGCGAAGAGAGTGCGCAGCTCAACGCGGCCAATAGCGACCAGCAACAAGAGTCCGACCGCGAACTAGAGCAATGGCTGCGCAAAATAGACGACGACCCCGCCGGCCTGCTGCGCGCCAAATTCCGCTATCAGTCGCAACAGCGCGCCCGCGAACAGAAACTGCGCCCACCACCCAGTAGTGACCAGAGCGAACGCTGGTAGTGCAAACTCCTACAAGACAAAGATTAGCAGAGAGAATAACTGCATGAGCAAACATATTACCCACCCCGGACTGAGCCGCAGCGCTCGCTTTAGCCTGCGCTGGGGTCTAAGTTTTCTAACGGCTCTATTTTTGAGCAGCTTCGCGCTGGCCGAGCTCACCATCAAAACCGACCGCCAGAGCATCGGCGCCGACGAGTCACTACAAATGGTGATTCGCTATGATGGCCAGGTACTTAGCGGCGAACCGGAGCTCGGGGTATTGCTCCGCGACTGGGAGATCCTCTCCAATAATCGCAATCAGCAGTATTCATGGGCCAATGGCGAATCGATCTCCTACACCGAATGGCAGCTAACCCTGTTGCCGCGCTCTACCGGCACTCTGATAATCCCCTCTATCACCTTTAAAAACGACATCAGCAACGCACTCGAGATTGAAGTAACACCCAGCCGCGTAGCCAGCAGTGTGGCACAGACTATCTTTGCTGAGAGCAGTGTTGATAGCGCAGAGGTTTTTCCACAACAACAAATTATCTACACCGCGCGGCTCTTCAGCGCTTCGCGTCTCAGCGATCTCGCCCTTACCGAGCTCGATGTGGACAACGCATTGATGCAACGTATCGGGGAAAGCCAGTACCAAAAGAGTATTGGCGGGCGCACTTACATCGTCGTGGAAGTGCAGTACGCATTGTTTCCTACTACTACCGGCCAGCTAACCATCCCCCCACTGCGCTTTAGCGGTTATGAAGTCAGCGGCCGCACCTCGTTTTTTAATCGCGGCAATCGGGTAATCCGCACCACCGACACTCAGACTGTCACCGTAAAACCCCTCCCCAGCGGCCAAGCGCCAGCCACTTGGATACCCGCACAAGCGCTGACTATTGACCAGCAGTGGAGCCAATCGCCGCAGCAACTCACAGTGGGCGAGCCAATTACCCGCACGGTAACCGTCACTGCGCGCCGCCTGACTGGCGCACAACTGCCGCCCCTGCCCAGCGAGCCCGGCGACCTCTATAAAAGTTACCCAGACCAGCCCAAAATTGGCGAGACTATCGATCGCGGTAGCGTCGTCGGCCAGCGCATAGAATCGACTGCCATCGTTCCGCAGCAACCCGGCGAGCTTGTTCTACCGGCGATCTCAGTTGATTGGTGGGACACCCAAGCCAACCAACTGCGCACCGCCACCCTCCCGGTCACAACGATTACAGTGGCGGCTGCTGCACCACCGGCCAGCCCAGAAATCCTTACTGATGCTACGCCCTCATTAAAAAACCAACCTGCACCAGCTTCGTCGCCGGCGCCGGCGGAACCTTCTGTACCTCAAGCACAGCGCTGGCTACAAATCTCATTGGCTGCCAATGCGGTGCTGCTGGCACTGTTAGCAACGCTGTTCTACTGGCAGCGGCACACATCTAAGCAGCCAGCCCGTCGCCCTATTGCCAGCAGATTGAGCGCGAGCGCAGAGGCAGACGAGCAACAGTTGTGGCGTCAGATTGACCAGCACGCTAAAAATTCTGCTCCCGCACCACTGTGCGAAGCAATCGTCGCCTGGGCAGAGCGGCTTAGCGGCGGGCAAATTAAAACACTCAAGCAGCTCCAAGAGCATCTGGTAGTTGCCGATGTCGGCTTAGCTGAAGAATTAAAAACGCTGGAAAATAAGGCGTATAGCGGTCGGCAAGAAGGTGAAGCATTGAGCGTGGGAGCGCTGCTGACAGCACTGAAAAAACGACGCCGTCACTTAATCCAAGCTCAACAGAATAAAATCACTGAGCAGGAACTGCAGGGCTTGTACGAATAAAAAAAGGAGACGCAAGCGTCTCCTAAATAAGGGTCAGATGTCACTCTGTGGCTACTTGTCTGCTACGGGGTAGCAGCAGCCGTTGCCTCACGGTCAGATGATGCAACAGTGCCCATTTTACGCCGTCGGGCCGAGAGTGGTTTGACCTCGATCAACTGCCTGCACATTCGCTCTATTGTCTCCGGCAGCGGCTTGTGTAATGGTTCAATCCTGTTTCGAAGACTAAAAGATACCCCTATGCCCTCCACTACTCCAGTTAACTCACCAACCCATGGTGTTGTCGTTGCGATACTCGTTGCCGCTAATCAAGCGGTAGTTGCGGAGCAGCCTCTGCTGGTCATTGAGGCGATGAAGATGCAAACGACGTTACAAGCGCCAGAGGCGGGTGTAGTCAAAAACGTGTTGGTCTGTATTGGTGATGATGTGGTCGCTGACCAGCCGCTTGTAGAGCTCACTGCCGGCGCTTCATCCCCGACAGCCCAGAGTTCTCTCGAGACGACTAGTATCTCTGCCAACAACACCTCAGCGGTCGAGCAACTGCGTATTGAGTTTGAACAGCGCCGCGCACTCACGTTGGATGACGCCCGCCAAGAGCAGCGCAGCAAGCGGCACGATTCAGGTTGTCGTACCGCTCGAGAGAATCTTAAGGATCTCTGCGACAACAATTCGTTCATCGAGTATGGCCAGTTCGCGGTAGCTGCTCAGCGCTTGCGGGGAGACTATGAGCAACTCAAAAGCAAAACTGCCGCGGATGGCATCATCACAGGTACAGCCAATATCAACAGTGGCCTGATCGAAAAGAAAACTGCCCGCACTGCTGTAGTGATAAACGATTACAGCGTACTGGCCGGCACTCAAGGTTACTATCACCACCATAAACTCGACCGCATTCTCGCTGTTGCACAGAAGCAAAAACTGCCTGTGGTAATGTTTACCGAGGGCGGCGGCGGCCGGCCTGGGGATACCGACATCACTTCAGTCAACTCCGGATTACAGTGTGGCTCGTTCGCGGCATGGGCCAAACTGAGCGGTGTAGTACCGCGCATTAGTGTTGCCAACGGTTACTGTTTTGCTGGCAATGCCGCGCTGTTTGGCAGTGCCGACATCACCATTGCCACCCGCCAATCGTGGATTGGCATGGCTGGCCCGGCCATGATTGAGGGCGGAGGGCTTGGGCAGTTCGCCCCAACTGATATAGGCCCAATCGAAGTGCAAGCAGCCAATGGTGTGGTCGATATTGTCGCGGAAGACGAGGCACATGCCACCGAGTTGGCCAAACAGTGTTTGAGTTACTTCCAGGGACCACTGCAAGGTGATCGCCACCCCTACCCCGAGCAGCAAGCATTGCTCGAACTACTGCCCAGTGACCGACGCTATGTTTACGATATTCGCGCCATTATCAATACGCTGGCCGATGAAGGGTCGTTTATCGAGCTTAAAGCGGGTTTTGGCGGTGCCATTGTGACCGGGTTCATCCGCCTGCAAGGGCAACCGATTGGCTTGCTAGCCAGCGACTGCCGCGTGCTGGGTGGCGCTATTGATGTCGATGCAGCAGAGAAAGCAGCTGACTTTATCAACCTCTGCAACCAGTTTGGTATTGCGCTGGTATCGCTGTGCGATACCCCCGGCTTTATGGTCGGGCCCGAGCATGAACAGCGCGGTGCCGCTAGGCGCCTGGTCAAGATGTTCAGCGCTGGCGCGCACTTAAACGTGCCATTAGTCGCTGTCGTACTGCGCAAATGCTACGGCCTGGGCGCACAAGCGCTGCTCGGCGGCAGCACTCACAGCCCCAACTACACGGTGGCCTGGCCGACCGGCGAGTTTGGCCCGATGGGGCTCGAAGGCGCAGTGAAGCTCGGCTTTAAGCGCGAGCTGGAGGCAACCGCGGAGGGCGAAGCGCGTCAAAAACTCTATCAGCAGTTGTTGGCCAGCCAGTACCAGCGCGGCCAGGCCATTGAAGTAGCCAGCCTGCTCGAGATAGACGCGGTGATAGACCCGGCCAACACCCGCGCCACCCTGATCAACGCACTCGAACTTTAACAGCCGTTTAGCTTAACTCTCATCACAACTCAGTGAGCGCCCTACTTGCTCGGCGATATCTTTGGCCAACTCCGGCAAGCTAGCTATCCGCTGCAAGCTTTCGCGCATTTGCTCCGAGTACGGTTGGGAAAATTTCTTCCAGCCGGTCAGTGGTGTGACCAGCCGCGCGGCAATCTGCGGATTAATGGTATTGAGTTGGCCAACCACCTCGGACAACAACTGGTAACCCGCGCCATCTTGGCTGTGGAACTGACTGTGGTTAACCATGCAAAATGCGGCAATTACACTGCGCACCTTGTTCGGGTTGGTGAGCGTAAAGTCGCTGTGCGCCAGTAGTTGGCGAACCACTGCCGGTGTAGCACTAGGCGCAGTGGCCTGCGCGCGAAACCAGAGATTGAGTGCCAAGGGCTCGCCCTTCCACTGCTGGTAAAAATCTTCCAGAGCAGATTGTGCTGCGGGAGTGGAGGCATCCACCAACAGTGCAGTCAGTGCTGCGAGCTGGTCAGTCATATTGTCGGCGCACTCAAACTGTGCGGCCGCCAGTGGCTGGCCGTCGGCAAATTCACACAGATAGCGCAACAGTAGATTTTTCAATGCACGTTGACCAATCTGATGGTTGTCAGGTTCGTAAGGCTGGTCGATGATCAGTGCCTGGTAGCGCTCTGCGAGCAGATCGATAGAGCCTGCTGCCAACTGTTTGCGCACGCGGTTGCGAGCCACAATCACCCTGGCAGGGTCAATTGGCGCGAAAAGATCAAACAACTCTGACTCACCGGGGAGTGTCAGCATCTGTGCAGCAGTAGCACAATCGAGCTGGGCGTCTGCCAATAACTCTGTAAAGCGTTTAGCCAGCAGTGCGCTAACCTGCCACTGCTCACCTTGCTCTAGCGCATGGATTACCGCGCGCTGGTAGAGCTGTTGCATCGCCTCCCAGCGGTTAAAGCCGTCGCTGTCAGCGCCGGCAAGATGTAACAATTGCGCTTCGCTGTAACTAGCCTTGAGCTTGACGGGTGCACTAAAGCCGCGCAACAACGAGGGCACGGGTTGCTCTGCAAAAGGGCCAAACTGCCACTGCTGGCGATTGCCGGTGAGCTCTAATAGCTGTTCGGTTGTACCATCGGCGCTGAGCACCAGGTCGCCCTGCTCGCCGACCATACCGACTCGAACCGGGATATGAAACGGCACTTTTTGGGGTTGCCCAGGCGTGGCTGGACAGTGTTGCTCTACGGTCAGTGACAGCAGTTTCGTCTGTTCGTCCCACTGCCAACTGCACTCCAGTTCGGGTGTCCCTGCCCGCCAATACCATTGGCGGAACTGCTGCAAATCGCGCCCAGAGACCTCTTCCATGGCGCTGACAAACTCTTCAATAGTGACGGCTTGGCCATCATAGCGATCAAAATAGAGATCACTGCCGGCGCGGAATTGCGCCTCACCCAGCAAGGTGTGCAACATACCCACTACTTCAGCCCCTTTTTCATAGACGGTGACTGTGTAGAAATTGTTGATCTCAACATAGGACTGCGGCTGAACCGGGTGGGCCAATGGCCCCGCGTCCTCAGCAAACTGCAGGGTGCGCAACACACCGACATCTTCAATGCGCTTTACCACCGCGGCATTCATATCGGCCGAGAACTGTGCGTCGCGAAAGACCGTAAAGCCCTCTTTGAGGCTGAGCTGAAACCAATCCCGACAGGTCACACGGTTGCCCGACCAGTTGTGAAAATACTCGTGGGCAACAATACTCTCGATACGCTGGAAAGTGGCGTCTGTGGCTACACTGGGGTTGGCTAAAACCGCCGAGGTATTAAATATGTTGAGCCCTTTGTTCTCCATCGCGCCCATATTGAAGTCGTCGACGGCGACGATCATAAATAGGTCGAGGTCATACTCGCGGCCGTAGCGCTGTTCGTCCCATGCCATCGAGGCTTTGAGTGAGCGCATGGCGTGGTCGCACTTATCGAGATCTTTCTCCTCAACATAGATTACTAACTCAACTTCGCGACCCGAGGCAGTAGTAAATGAGTCTGACACCGAGGCCAAATCACCCGCTACCAGAGCAAACAGATAACAGGGCTTTTTAAACGGGTCGTGCCATTGCACAAAGTGACGGCCGCCGTCGAGCTCGCCACTATCGATACGGTTGCCATTGCTCAGCAAAACTGGAAACGTTTGCTTGTCAGCGCTGATTCGACAGTGGAACTCAGCCAACACATCGGGGCGATCGAGATAAAAGGTGATATGCCTAAAGCCCTCGGCCTCACACTGCGTGCAGTAGAGCTGACGCGAGCGGTAGAGCCCCTCGAGCGTGGTATTGGCGGCGGGATCAATAGTGACTACCGTGGTCAAAATTGCCGTATCGCCAAGGCCGTTAATAGTGAGGGTTTCACCCTCGCGCGAGTAGCGCGCCGGATCAAGCTCTGCGCCATCGAGCGCTATCGACTGCAGTTGCAAACCGGTGCCGCCATCCAACACTAGCGCGGCATTGGCGGCGCCGCGTGGATTGCGGCGCAGCGACAGGCTAGCTTGCACCTCGGTATATTCTTCGAATAGCTCAACATTTAAATCCACACGATCTATTAAGAAGGCCGGTGGTTGGTAGTCGCGTAGTTGTACTGCGCGGTTGGCTTCTGGGCTGGGTTGTGCTTCACTCATCGATGGCTTGCTCACTATCATCGGTCTGTATACTCGGTTGCTCTGGCTGTTCGGCCAGTTGGCTGTAGTGGTGGCTGCGCGACCATTCCAAGAAGCGGTGTACTCCGCGTGCGACCACCTGGCTGCGCCAGCTGTTGGGCACATCAAAACTATGCTCGGCACCTGGAAGCTCTAAATAAACCACCGGATTGGTCGATTGGGCAGAGAGCTGCGCGACAAAATTTTGGGCTGTCAAGAGCGGTACTAAGCTATCTATTTGACCGTGAATTATCATCGCCGGCGGCAGGGGTTGATCCAGATAGTTAATCGGGCAGGCGGACTCCCACAGCTCTGGGTTTTGCTCAGGATTCTGGTGGAAAAGGCGCTGATCAAGCAAGCCAATCACCAGCTCGTCATTGGGCTGTTCACCGCGCGGCACCAGGTCGTAGAGTCCGTAAAATGGCACCATCGCCTGAATTGATGTGTCGCCGCTGCCATCGCTAAACAGAGCGCTCTCCCCTGTCATGCCAACCATAGCTGCCAAATGACCACCTGCCGAGCCGCCACTTACCGCGACGAACTCCGGATTGGCTCCGTACTCTTTACCTTCGCGACGAATCCACTGCAGCGCCTTTTTACAATCTTCTATTTGGGTGGGAAACGGCTGTGAGGGGGCTAAGCGGTAATTAATGGCAAAACAGATCCAACCCTGGCTGGCCAAATAGTTCATCAGCGGCAGGCCCTGCTCATTTTTAGAGCCAAACATCCAGGCACCGCCGTGTATCTGCAACAGCACCGGACAGCCGCCAGGTGGACGCTGGGTGGGCCGATAAATATCTAACTGGGTGCGTGTACCGTGCGGCGCATAGGCGACATTGCGCAAGACTTCGACACCCGGTTCACGGAAGCCGACAGGATTTATCACCCGCTGCCAATCAGGCGTTGAGGGGGCATTTACAGAGCTAGACAATTCTTTTGTGTAGTCATTGCCCAAGCCATCTTGGAGTGCTTTTTCGACTTGCCGCTCTACTTGGCGCGAGTGATAAATTGCCCACGCCAGTGGCCCTGCCGAGAGCACCATTATTAATAATGGCAGGCCTGAAGCAGAGCCGAATAGCCCAGCAAGCAGTGCCACTATAAGCAGTGCTAATAACTGCGGTGCTGTCTCGCTGGTGAGCATGGCAAAGCCAAAAGTAACCCACGGCACCCGTTTGAGTATTCTTGTGCGCGATCGAATTAGATTAAAACCCAACACGGAATAAAGTATAGCTATTAACCACCAGATCATTTTTTCTCCCCTGTTAAGGTCTAGCTACTTGGCCAGTTGCTCAAGCACCACGTTATAACCGCCAAATTTGCGGATATTGATCACGCCACTGTCAAAAATTAGATACTGCCCTTTGATACCTTGTAACTCCCCACTCACTTCTGCGGTTTTGTCCAAGTTGAAGCTCTTCACTTTTTCTGGAAACTGAGCGACTGGGAATTCAAAATGCTGTGGTTGTATGTCGTCGAGCACAACAATATCGGTTGGCCCCGCATCACTCATCAGTGCATCAATAGCTTGTTCAGCATAACCAAATAGCTGCTCGCGCGCGGCGACCAGATCGACAGGCTCCGGCGAGCCTTTGAGCATGGCCTGCCACTGAGTGCGATCGCTGACATGAGCGCGCAACTGCTCCTCTAACAGCCCGGCGAGACGTCGGTTGGCCACGCGGAAAATCGGCAGTGCCGCAACAGCACCCTGATCTATCCAACGGGTCGGCAGTTGAGTGCCGCGGGTTATTCCTACTTTAATGCCCGAGGAATTGGCTAAATAGACAAAGTGGTCGGTGAAACAGTTGCGCTCAGCCCACTCTGGCTCGCGGCAGGTGCCTGCATCAAAGTGGCACTTTTCTGGGCTGACAATACAGCTGTCGCAGGCTGCCAACTTGCGAAAACAAGGATAACAAAAGCCTTGATTGAAGCTTTTTTTAGAAACCCGGTTGCAGTGCACGCAGTGGATCACGCCGGTGTAACTGAGCTGGAGTTGTGAGCCGATCAGCGCATTCATATCCACCAGATGTTCACCGAGCGGTAGGCGATAGCTCACCGGCGCCGTATCGACAACCTGCATTTTACCCAGTGTGCCGGAGAGCGGAGCACCGGGCTGCAACTGTTCTAGCTGTGCACTATTCGTTGCAGCCATTTTAATGCTTCCAACTAATCGGCTCTTCCGATGGTGCGCTGTCGGCACACGGCGTCGGCTTTGGCGGCACATAGCCGGTGCGCTGCTCAGTGGGCTTTTGTTGATCGTAAGCAATAATTGCCTGCATACAGGTTTCGCGCTGTTCGGCGCTCAGTGTGCGGCCGTCGGGCCACCGACCTATCTCTACCGCGCGCACCAGGCGCTGATAAATATCAGGGGTTATCGATTGCAATAACTGCTTAACGTCCATCTCTACCTCTCAATAGCGTTTCAATTAATCTTGGCCGCTGCGCTGCGGTGCCGCGGCGAACAGCAGACCGACGGCTACACCGGCAAGCAAACCGCCAGCGTGAGCGGCGTTGGCGATACCACTGCCCAGCAGCAGTGTAGGCAGGCCGGTCATACACAACAGCATCCAACCGACCATAAAGCCAACCAACTGGTTGGGTAGCTGGTAACAAGCAATTTTATTTAAATGGCCGCGCACATAGAGATAGCCGAGCAGGCCGTAAATCACGCCCGACATCCCCCCAAACGCGCGGCTACCACTCCACGCATATTGCGCCATATTCGACAGCAAACCTGTCACAGCGACCAGCAATAAAAGATGCAATGCACCGCTATAGCTCTCTATGCGGGTGCCTAAAATAAGCAACCAGAGCGCATTAAAAGCAAAGTGAGCAATACCAAAATGGAGGAAAATCGGGCTCAGCGACTGCCACCACTGCCCTTTGTCGGGCGGTAAAAAAAACAACTCGGCTGGTGGGCGCATATGGGTGGCGACAAAGTAACCGATCAGTGAACCGGCTATCAGCAGCGCCACCAGTGGGTTGGAGCGCAGCTGTTGGCTGAGTGGACGCGGGTCAACTTGCATCAACCTACTGCCCCTTCAGGGGCTTGCCCAAGCGCCCTCCCCAGCCTAACTTGGAGCGACAGATCTCGTAAAAGTTGTGATCTGATGGGTGTATCAGCTTGAGCACATCGGGGTGCTTGGTAATGGTAATAATATCGCCCGGCTGAGTGTCAAAATCGTTGTGGCCGTCACAGGTGACCAGTGGCATGAGCTCATTGCGCGCGCTCACCTGCAGTTCGATACAAGCGTTGCCAGAGAGGGTAATGGGCCGGCTGCTGAGCGTATGCGGATTGAGCGGCACCACAATAATGGCGTCTAGCTCGGGAAATAGAATCGGGCCGCCGGCCGAGAGCGCATAGGCGGTAGAGCCGGTCGGCGTCGCAACAATCACCCCGTCCGAGCTTTGGCTGTAGACAAACTGCTTGTCGACATAGAGATCAAACTCCATCATCCGCACCGAGCGACCCGGGTGGAGAACGACATCGTTAACCGCGCGGCCACGGCTGAGTAGCTCGCCATTGCGACTGACCTCAGCGTTGAGCATAAAGCGTTGGCTGATGTTGTACTCGCCGCGCAGAACAGGAGCGACGCGCTCAGCGAGCTCGTCTGGAGATATATCGGTGAGAAACCCCAACCGTCCGCGGTTTATACCCAGCATCGGGATCCCGGTGGCGGCAATTTTGCGCGAAGCGCTGAGCATACTGCCATCGCCACCGACTACGATGCACAAATCCACTTGGCCAGCAAATTCACTCAGTTTGAGCGCCGCCGGAGTGTGTGGCATCAGCTGCGCGGTACTCTCTTCAAACACCACCTCGCAGCCCTCGCTGAGCAAGTACTGCTGGAGTTTCTCTAGCGTACTACTGACTGCCTCAACTTTGACACTGGCGAGCAGCGCAACCGTAGTAAAATGCAGTGATTGACCCTGTGACATTGCATGACCCAAGCGTAAAATGAATCCTAATTATACAGAAAGGCAGAGACTTTCCAGCCTCTTAACAGATACTATTATAGTGATTAAAGCAGGAAGCCCAGGCATGACCCACAACCCAAAAAAAACATCTCAAACGGGTAGCTTCAATCGCCCAATCGCGCTAATTGGTATGCCTGGCGCCGGCAAAAGCACTATCGGCGTGGTTTTGGCCAAGCAGCTGGGGCTGCGTTTCATCGATACCGACCTGTGCATACAAGAGCGCGCCGGGGCCACCCTGCAAAATTTGCTCGACCACCGCGGTGTGGCAGCGCTGCGAGAGGCGGAACAACAGGTGCTTTTGGAAGAGGACTTTAGCCGTGCCGTAGTGGCTACCGGTGGCAGCGTAGTCTACTCCGACAGCGGCATGCAGCGTTTAGCTGAGGTTGCCGATATTGTCTGGTTGAAGTTGCCGATAGCCGTTCTAGAAACGCGCTTGGGTAATTTCGCTGAACGCGGCATCGCCAGCGAGCCCGGCACAACCCTGGTTCAACTCTATGAGGAGCGCGAACCGCTGTATGCACGTTGGACCGACCAGCTCGACAACGGCTTCACTGTTGATTGCGAGGGACTCTCAGTGGAACAGATCTGTGCGGCGATAGCGTCTGTTGGTCACGCCAAGACCTGATACAACGCCTCGCTGAGGTGATCGATATTGCCGCTGTTGATACCCGCCAAGTTGATCCGTGTTGAATCGACCATGTAGACACCAAACTGCTCGCGCAGAGCGGCTACCTGTGCGGCACTAATCCCCAAAAAGGAAAACATACCACGCTGGTTTAAGATGGCTGAAAAGTCGTAGCCAGCGCGATTGCCGGTGGTGCGCTCAACGAGCAACTGGCGCATTACCAGAATGCGCTGGCGCACCTCTTCAAGCTCCGCCATCCACTCAGCTTTGAGTTGGCTGTCGGCCAGTAAGGTGGCGACAATGTCAGCCCCGTGTGCCGGGGGCATCGACCAAATTTGTCGCGCGGCAACCATTGCTTGGTTAGCCGCCATCTCACAGGTGCTGTCAGAGCTGGCGACAATAGCCAATCCACCGGCGCGCTCGCGATAGAGACCAAAATTTTTCGAGCAAGAGCTGGCGACAATAAATTCGGGCAGCCGCTCTGCCAAGAGACGCAGCGGCGCCGCATCACTGTGCAAGCCTTCACCCAGTCCTTGGTAGGCTACATCGACAAACGGAATCAATCCGCCGCGCTCGCAGAGCTCCACCACCCGAAGCCATTCGTCGAGCGACAGATCGACGCCGCTAGGATTGTGACAGCAGCCGTGCAGCAGCACGATATCGCCCGCCTGTGCACTACTTAATGCCTCTTCCAGTGCCGCCATATCAACCCCACCACCGCTCTGGTTGAGGTAATTGTACTCAACCATCGGCAACCCAGTGCTGCCCAACAAAGGGATATGGTTGGGCCAGGTGGGCGTACCCACCCACAAACGCGCCTTGGGATTGGCGCGCCGCAACAACTCGCCACCCAAGCGCAAAGCGCCCGAGCCACCCGGGGTAGAGATGAAGCGCGCTCGACCGGTTGTTAGCAGCGCATTGTCAGAACCAAACAGCAGTTTTAGCATCTGTTCGCCAAAAGCGGGATTGCCGGCTATACCCTGGTAAGTTTTGCTCTGCTCGCTGGCGTAAAGTGCAGCTTCAGCTTTGCGCACCGCACTCATCACTGGGGTGGCGCCGCGATCGTCTTGATAGACACCAACACCCAGATCAATCTTCTGCTCGCGCGGGTCGGTTCTATACTGTGCCATCAGGCTGAGTATAGGATCGGGTGGCGTCGCTTGGAGATGATCAAACATAAAAAGTCCTATATACCGCTCTGGCGGCAGATAAATTCGACAACCGCAGTTTCAACGACTGCAGGCTGTTCAGCGTGCAACCAGTGGCCGGCAGCATCGACCACCTCGAGCTGCGCATTGGGTAATAGTTGATCAATCAGCGGCTGATGTTTGCTCTGAATGTAAGCAGAGCTCTCACCCTTGAGCAGTAAGGCCGGCCCCAGATAGGGTTCACCGCTCACCGCGGCCGCCAGCTCACTGTAGTAGTTAGCCGAAAGCGCCTCAAGGTTGAGCTTTAAACGCCACTCGCCAGCGCTGTTGCGATAGAGATTTTTAAGCAGGAAGGCGCGCGTCATGGTATCGGGCACAAACGCCTCTAACAGGCTGCTCGCCTCTGTTCTGTTGTTGACCGAACCGTTTTGGAGCGCACCCGCCAATTCGGTTAGCCCAGCAATCACCGGATCGTGACGTGGCTCATAAGCCACCGGGCTTATATCCAACACAGCAATACCGGCAAACCGTTGCGGGTAATTCAGCGCAGCCTGCATCGCGGTCTTGCCACCCATCGAGTGGCCGACTAAAAATGGTTTGGTTAACTCGAGATGGTCAGCCAGCGCAACAATATCTGCCGCCATAGAGTCGTAGGTCATTGCACTGCTGTGAGGCGATTCGCCATGGTTAGGCATATCTACGGCGACAACTCGACAGCCCTGGGCTGCGAGCGCGCGGCCCAAACTGGCTAGGTTGCTCAGCGAGCCAAACATACCGTGCATTAAAATAGCACTGCGGCCAGCTAGCTGACCGCTATTATCGCTCTGGATATCAGTATAGTTAAGCAACTCGGCCATTACTGTGCCAGCCCGCCCATACAGAGATATTTAATCTCTTGATAATCGTCCAAACCATATTTGGATCCTTCTCGGCCCTGGCCGGACTCTTTGACGCCGCCAAAGGGGGCCATCTCGTTGGAGATAAGCCCTTCGTTGATGCCAACAATACCGTATTCGAGCTGCTCGGCAACGCGCCAAACACGGCCTATGTCGCGCGAGTAAAAATAGGCAGCCAAACCAAACTCGGTGTCGTTAGCCATCGCGATAGCCTCGGCTTCGGTCTCAAATTTGAACAGCGGTGCCACCGGGCCAAATATCTCCTCTTTGAAAAGCCGCGCCGATGTCGCCATGCCGGCAACAATCGTTGGTTCGACAAAAGGGCCGTCGCGATCGACGCGCCCGCCGCCAATCACCACCTTGCCACCTTGCGCAACGGCATCATCAATCAGAGCGCAAACATCATTCGCCGCGCCCTCATTAATTAGCGGGCCGATTTCGACTCCGGCATCAGCGCCGTTGCCAAGTTTGAGTTTGACGACCTCTTCAGCAAAGCGCGCAGCAAACTGGTCAAACACCTCGGCCTGCACTAAAAATCGATTGGCGCAGACACAGGTCTGGCCGGCGTTGCGGTATTTGGAGACCATGGCGCCGGCGACTGCGGCCTCGATGTCGGCGTCGTTAAAAACAATGAACGGTGCGTTGCCGCCGAGTTCCATAGAGGTGCGCTTAACCGTGCCAGCACACTGTGCCATCAACGTTTTACCCACCGGAGTTGAGCCGGTGAAGGTCAGCTTGCGCACGATTGGGTTGCTGGTTAGCTCGGCGCCAATAGCGGAGGTGTCGCCGGTGACAATATTCAGCAAGCCGGGCGGAAAGCCCGCGCGCTCGGCCAATAGACCCAGCGCCAGGGCCGACAGTGGCGTGGCATTTGCAGGTTTGCAGACTACAGCACATCCAGCGGCTATAGCTGGCGCGATTTTGCGCGTCAGCATGGCATTGGGGAAGTTCCACGGCGTGATAGCCGCCACCACACCAACCGGCTGTTTGATCGCCAAGATACGTTTGTCTGCCGAGGGTTCCGGTATGACATCGCCGTAGCGACGTTTGGCCTCTTCGGCAAACCACTCGATATAATTGGCACCGTAGATGATCTCTCCGCGCGCCTCAGCCAAAGGCTTGCCCTGCTCCGCTGTCAGCAGTGCTGCCAGATCGTCGGCATTGGCTAAGATAAGCTCATACCAACGGCGCAATAACGCACTGCGCTCTTTGCCGGTAGAGGTCGCCCAGCTGCGCTGAGCCGTCTCTGCAGCAGTAATCATACGTGCGGTTTCAACGCCTGAGCAGCGTGCTACTTCGGTCAAAATCTCGCCGCTGGCGGGGTTGGTAACGGCTAGAGTTTCGCCGCTATCAGAGACAATCCACTCGCCATTACATAAATTTTGGCCAATTAATAAGGTGGGGTCTTGAAGCTTCATAAGCTCTCACTTTGGGCTGATAAAAAGAGTGAAAAATAAAGCTCTATTGTCACCGAAAAGCCGCTCGCGACCAACCGTCTTTTTTAATCGGGAGTGGTTCTCAGCCGCCGCTAGACGTACCATAGCCCATCAAAGGTTAGCTAGAGATTCAAGCATGTCTATCCAACTCAGTTACAGCAGCGATCAGCGAATCGCCACTATCACCATTGATCGCCCCGCCCAACGCAACAGTCTCACTCATGAGGCGCTGCAAATGCTCCAGAGCACTGCCGTTGAACTGGCCGCAGCGCCGCGCTGCCGAGTAGTGATTCTCACCGGCAGTGGCGACCAAACATTCTGTGCCGGTGCCGCGCTCGACCAGCTTGCTAGCGGCGAACTCACCAGTGAACAATATGCAGATGCGATGGACGTTATCGCCGCCATTGGCCAACCGACTATCGCCCTTCTCAATGGCAACGCCTACGGTGGCGGCGCGGAACTGGCACTATGCTGTGACTTTCGCCTCTCCAGCGAGTCTTTTCATATCCGCATACCGCCGGCTAAACTCGGGCTCTGCTACCCGCCGCGCGGTCTCGCTCGCTACATTGGGCGGCTGGGCAACAGTGCGACGCGCCAGCTATTTTTAAGCGCCCTACCGTTTGATGCTGATTCTCTGTTGAGGCTTGGTTTTCTAACTCAGATCGTCGTGCCGGATCAGCTCAACGAGCGCGCGATTGAGCTTGCACAACAGTTGGCCGAATTTTCACCCCAAGCGCTGCGCACAATGAAACAAATTTGCAATGAATTTGAACGCCCCACCGAGCAACAGCTGCACCAAGCGCAGATGCTCGCCGACCACTGTAACCAAGGCGATGACTTACGCGAGGGGTTGTCTGCCGCCAGAGAAAAACGCGCAGCACAATTTGCTGATGACCACGAGTAATCCGTACAATAGAGAGACCTACTAGGAGAGACTTATGCGACGTTTAAACACTGTAATCGGCCTGTTACTGATTACAGGCAGCGTTTGGGCGCAACCACTTTTGGTGCTCAAGAGCCCAACTTGCGGTTGCTGCGAAGGATGGATAGAGCACTTGGATGCCGAGGGCTTCACCACTCGCCATGAGCACCCTGAGAACCTCAGCCAACGCAAAGCTGAACTGGCCATTGCACCTCGTTATCAGTCCTGTCACACCGGTATCAGCGAGCACGGATATGTTTTTGAAGGACATGTGCCGGCCAAATTTATCCGCGACTTTATTGCCAACCCGCCAGCCGATGCCATTGGTTTGAGTGTGCCAGGCATGCCTATTGGCACACCCGGCATGGAGAGGGGCGAGCGTTTTACCCCATACACTATCTGGGCACTTTATCGCGATGGGAGCTCAATGGCCTACGCGGTGATAGATTCTCCCGACCAGCAGTTCTAGACAAACCGCTCTTGCAAAACGGCGCCAATGGCGCCGTTTTTTGTTTACTCAGCGGCGCTAAATACCACTTTATCTTCCTGCAGTTGCCCGTGAACCGTCGTGCCGGGTAGATAGCGTCCGGCCAGAATGCCTTCGGCGAGTGGATTTTCGACCCGCTGCTGCAGCACCCGCTTGAGCGGTCGTGCACCATAGACTGGGTCGTAACCCTCTTCCAGCAGTTTATCTAGCAATGCATCGCTCAAGCTCAGCGATAAGCCGCGCTCTGCTAGGCGTCCCTCGAGTATCTGCAACTGTATTTTGGCAATGCCGCGCAACTGCTCTTTGGCCAGCGGGTGGAACACCACCACTTCATCGACACGATTGATGAACTCTGGCCTAAAGTGGTTGCCCACCGCTCCCATAACCGCCTGCTTCATCGACTCGTAGTTCGCTTCGCCGGCCAAGGTTTGGATAATGTCTGAGCCCAGATTGCTGGTCATCACGATCACGCAGTTTTTAAAGTTAACAGTGCGTCCTTGGCCATCGGTAAGCCGGCCATCATCGAGCACCTGCAACAAAATATTGAAAACATCTGGGTGTGCTTTTTCAACCTCATCCAATAACAGCACCGAATAGGGGCGACGACGCACGGCCTCGGTGAGGTAGCCGCCCTCTTCGTAACCGACATAGCCCGGAGGGGCACCCACTAAACGCGCTACCGAGTGCTTCTCCATAAACTCTGACATATCTATGCGTACCATCGCCTCTTCACTGTCGAAGAGGAAGTTAGCCAGCGACTTGCACAGCTCAGTTTTACCAACCCCCGTAGGACCGAGGAACAAAAACGAACCGCTCGGACGGTTGGGGTCAGAAAGCCCCGCACGCGAGCGCCGCACCGCGTTAGCAACTGCCACCACGGCCTCGCTCTGACCGACCACACGGTCGTGCAGAGCAGATTCCATTGCCAACAATTTTTCGCGTTCGCCCTCGAGCATTTTACTGACCGGGATCCCGGTCCACTTAGAGACTACCTCGGCGATCTCCTCCTCGGTGACTTTGTTGCGCATTAGCCGCGGCTCGCTGTCCGCTTGCTCGGCACTGCTGGCGGCTTCCACCTCGGCAATTTTTTGCTCGAGCAACGGGATTGCGCTGTATTGGATCTCGGCCATCTTTTCCAAATCACCACTGCGTCGCGCCGTCTCGAGATCGAGCCGAGCCTGCTCGAGTTCACTTTTAAACTGAGCAGCACCCTGTAGTGTCGCTTTCTCCGCCTTCCAGACTTGCTCGAGATCTGAGTACTGTCGTTCGAGCTCGGCGGTCTCTTCATCGAGTTTGGCGAGTCGCGCGCGGGCATCGGCATCCTTCTCTTTTGAGAGAGCTTGGCGCTCTATTTTCAGTTGAATGATGCGCCGCTCCAGCCGGTCCATCTGCTCGGGTTTAGAGTCGATCTCCATACGGATGCGGCTGGCCGCTTCGTCGATGAGATCTATCGCTTTGTCGGGCAGCTGGCGGTCGGTAATGTAGCGCTGCGACAATTTAGCAGCACTGACAATGGCGCCATCGCTGATAGCGACTCCATGGTGCACTTCGTAGCGCTCTTTGAGCCCGCGTAAAATCGCGATAGTGTCCTCTTCGCTGGGCTCATCGACCAGTACTTTTTGAAAACGCCGTTCGAGTGCAGCATCTTTCTCAATGTATTGGCGGTACTCGTCAAGCGTCGTGGCCCCCACGCAGTGCAGCTCACCGCGCGCCAGCGCTGGCTTGAGCATATTACCGGCATCCATTGCCCCCTCACCTCTGCCGGCACCTACCATGGTGTGCAGCTCGTCGATAAACAGAATGACTTGGCCCTCTTGCTTGGCCAGATCATTGAGCACCGATTTTAGCCGCTCTTCAAATTCACCGCGGAACTTTGCCCCCGCCAACAGCGCGCCCATATCCAAACTGAGCACTCGCTTGCTTTTCAAACCCTCGGGCACTTCTCCATTAATAATCCGTTGCGCCAACCCCTCAACAATCGCTGTTTTACCGACACCGGGCTCGCCGATAAGAACCGGGTTGTTTTTTGTGCGCCGCTGCAACACCTGAATAGTGCGGCGTATCTCGTCGTCGCGACCGATCACCGGGTCGAGTTTGCCTGCCTCGGCGCGTTCGGTAAGATCGATGGTGTATTTCTTGAGCGCCTCACGCTGCTCTTCGGCATCGGCACTGTCGACCGATTCACCGCCGCGCAAGTTAGCAATCGCAGTGATCAGACGTTGACTGTCACCAAAACCGGCGAGCATTTTCCCCAGCGCCGTATTGCTCTCTAAGGCGACCGCCAGCAGCGTCTCGCTGGCGATGAATTGATCGCCCTGCTGCTGAGCTTTGCGGTCGGTTAGGTTAAATAGCTTATTGAGCTCACTGCCCAGTGCTGCCTCGCCTGTTGGTGTACCCACCTTGGCTTGTTTGTCGAGCTCACTGTTGAGCGCCTGACTAAGGCCGGCGACATCAAAACCGGCTTGATTGAGCAGCGGGCGCACGGTGCCGCCCTGCTGATTGAGCATTGCCAATAAAAGATGTGCGGGTTCTATACTGGTGTGATCGCGGCCGATCGCCAGCGACTGAGCCTCGGCCAGAGCACTCTGCAGCTGGCGGGTAAGTTTTTCAAATTGCATGGTCTACCTCATAAGTTAGTGCGCCAGATTAACTGCCGCTTAACTTAGAGATAGGGATGAATAGATTAAATTCAATGGCGCCATTAAAGCGCGCTTAGTAAACCAACAGTTTTCTTGATCTAGCTCAACCGCGGTAGTAGCGCTGCGGCACAAAGGGAGTTTTACACACAGTGACTGGCAGTAGCTTGCCACGCACACGTGCATAAAGTGATGCGCCCTGCACTGCAAGCGCCGCCGGCAGGTAGCCCATTGCAATCGGTTTTTCTAAGCAGGGAGAGAAACCGCCACTGCTAACCAAGCCGAGTAGATTGCCTTGCTCATCGACCAACTCAGCCCCTTCGCGGACCGGTGCGCGGCCCTCTACGGCTAAACCCACCCGTTTGTGCCCTGCACCATCGCGCAGCTGTGCCAGTATTATCTCGCTGCCGGGAAAACCGCCGGCACGTTCACCGCCCTCGCGGCGGACTTTATTGATAGCAAAGTTAATCGCTGCCTCAATCGGCGTTTTGGTGGTATCCATGTCGTGGCCATACAAACACAAACCCGCTTCCAAACGCAGCGAATCCCTGGCTCCCAGGCCAATCCACTCAACCAGCTCTGAGGCCAACAGCAGTTCCGCTAGCCACTGCGCCTTAGCTGCCGGCACAGAGATTTCAAAACCGTCTTCACCGGTGTAGCCCGAACGCGTAACGTAAAGTTCAACGCCATCCAACACTGCCGGGCAGCCCTGCATAAAAATAAGCTCTGCGGCAACGGGCAACAACTTGCCGAACACCTCGGCGGCACGCGGTCCCTGCAGGGCCAAAAGCGCGTGCTGATCGCGATATTCGAGCGTTGAAGTCGGCAAGTTAGCACGCAGATAAGCAATATCATCGTGTTTGCAACCGGCGTTGACGACTAAGTAAAAACTCTCATCGCTGAGCCGGCTGATCATCAGGTCATCGCGCAGCGTTCCCGTATCGGTGAGCAGCACCGAATAACTTTGATCTCCATTCGTCATATCGATCAAGTTGCTCGGCAGTAGTGCCTCTAGCTCTGCAGCCGCTTGCGGGCCGGAGACAAGTACCTGACCCATGTGCGAGACATCGAACAGCCCCGCCGCCGCGCGACAGTGCAAGTGTTCAGTTTTAATTCCGGCCGGGTACTGCACCGGCATCGAGTAACCGGCAAAAGGGACCATTTTCGCCCCGGCAGCAATATGCATCGCATTGAGAGGGGTTGTCGCTACTGCACATTGCGGGTCGCTCATTGTAGGCTCCAAATTACTCATAGTCTGAGAGTGGTGGGCAGCTGCAGACCAGCTGGCGATCACCGTGAACGTTGTCGATACGACCGACCGGCGGCCAATACTTGTGATCGCGCAAATACTCTGCGGGATATGCCCCTTGCGTACGACTGTAGCTGCGCTGCCAGTTTTCATCCAGCAAGACCTCTGCGGTATGCGGAGCAAAGTGCAACGGGCTTTGATCGGCAGTTAATTCCCCGGCCTCTACTGCGGCAATTTCTGCGCGGATTTTAAGTAGCGCGTCGATAAATCGGTCGAGCTCTACCAGCGACTCACTCTCAGTCGGCTCAATCATCAAGGTGCCGGCAACGGGGAAGGACATGGTCGGCGCGTGAAAACCAAAGTCGATCAAGCGTTTGGCAATATCATCCACGGTGACACCGGTGCGCTCAGTAATGGGGCGAATATCGATAATACATTCATGGGCAACCCGGCCATTGCCGCCGGTGTAGAGCACCGGATAACTCCCCTCTAACTTGGCGGCTATATAGTTGGCGGAGAGGATCGCCACCTCTGTGGCGTGGCGCAATCCGCGCTCGCCCATCATGCGAATATACATCCAGGTAATCGGCAGTATTGAAGCACTGCCCCATGCCGCCGCCGACACCGCCCCGACGCCGCCCTCCAGACCAGAGACATCGTGGCCGGGTAAAAACGGCGCGAGATGCGACTTAACCCCGATCGGGCCAACACCTGGACCACCGCCGCCGTGCGGGATACAGAATGTTTTGTGCAGATTGAGATGAGATACGTCGCCGCCAAACTTGCCTGGCTGGCAAAGGCCAACCATCGCATTGAAATTGGCGCCGTCAATGTAGACCTGACCGCCGTGGTCGTGGACGATTGCACAGACCTCGGAGACCGCAGCTTCAAAGACTCCGTGGGTAGACGGGTACGTGATCATAATCGCCGAAAGATTGTCGCTGTGCTGCTCGGCTTTGGCGCGCAAATCGTCAAGATCGACATTGCCGTCACTGTCGCACTTAACGACCACCACCTTCATACCGCACATCTGTGCCGATGCGGGGTTGGTGCCGTGTGCAGAGCTAGGAATAAGACAGATGTTGCGATGCTGATCACCGTGGGCATGGTGATAGCCGCGTATTGCTAACAGACCAGCGTACTCGCCCTGCGAGCCGGCATTGGGCTGCAGTGACATAGCGTCATAACCGGTGATATCGCAGAGCATCTCCTCCAGCTGATTGATCATGGCGTGATAACCCGCCACCTGGTCAGCCGGTGCAAATGGGTGGATTTGGCCAAACTCAGGCCAGGTAACCGGGATCATCTCGGCGGTGGCATTGAGCTTCATGGTACAAGAGCCAAGCGGGATCATGGCGCGATCCAAAGCGATATCGCGATCAGCCAATTTGCGCAGATAGCGCAACATCTCAGTCTCTGAGTGGTAGCGATTGAAGACCGGGTGGGTAAGCACAGCATCGCTGCGCAGTGCGGCGCCGGTGAGTGCTGCTGTAAGCTGTAGCTCGGCCGCGTGCGCACAACCGAACAAGCCCAGCAGCTCTCGCACGTCCGCTTCCGAAGAGGTTTCGTCCAGTGAGATACCCAACGTATTGCTGTCGATTTCGCGCAAGTTGATCCCGGCGCTGCGCGCACGTGCATGGATCACATCAGTCTCGATACCGGTCTCTACCGTCAGCGTATCAAACCACTGCTGGTTGGTTGTGGCAAAGCCCTCAACGGCCAAGCCACGCTGCAGCGCGGTAGTTAGCAAATGGGTGCGCTGGGCAATTTTACGCAGCCCTGCTGGGCCGTGGTAGAGCGCATACATACTGGCCATAACTGCCAGCAGCACCTGCGCCGTACAGATATTGCTGGTCGCTTTCTCGCGGCGAATATGTTGCTCGCGAGTCTGTAGAGCCAGACGGTAAGCGGGTTTGCCAGTACTGTCGATCGAGACGCCAACTAAGCGGCCCGGCAGCGAACGTTTAAAGGCTTCCCGTGTAGCCATATAGGCTGCGTGTGGGCCACCAAAACCAAACGGCACACCGAACCGCTGGGTAGAGCCAATGGCAACATCGGCACCGAGCTCAGCCGGGCTTTTCAGCAGCAGTAAACTGAGTATGTCACAGGCCATAACAGCCAAACCGGCCTGCTCATGAACTGCATCAATAATCTCCGAGAAATCGCGGATCTCTCCATCGACGCCCGGATATTGTAGCAACGCACCAAACACTCCCGATGGGAGAGGTTGGTTGGGGTCGCCAACTACCAGCTCAAACCCAATCGCCTCAGCACGAGTGCGCACCACTTCAATAGTTTGTGGCAGACAGTGCTGGTCTACCCAAAATATATTGCCCTTAGACTTACCCATGCGCTTACACAATGCCATCGCCTCTGCGGCTGCAGTGCCTTCGTCGAGCAGTGAGGAGCTGGCCATATCCATACCGGTAAGATCGGTAATCAAGGTCTGAAAATTGAGCAGTGCCTCCAGGCGGCCCTGAGAAATCTCCGGCTGATAAGGTGTATAAGCGGTATACCAAGCTGGATTTTCGAGAATATTGCGCAATATCACATGCGGAGTGTGGCAGCCGTAATAGCCCTGACCAATAAATGAGCGGTTGACCACATTTTGTGAGGCTACAGCTTTTAGCTCAGCCAAGGCTGCAGTTTCACCGACCACACTGGGCAGCTGCATAGCGGGGCGGGTAAGAATATTCGCAGGCACCACCGCGTCGATAAAGCTGTCCATGTCGGGATAGTTGAGTGCCTCCAACATCGCGGCCTGTGTCTCTTCGCTGGGACCGATATGGCGCGGGATAAACTCATCTAGCTGCTGCTGAACAAGGTCATCAAATAACGAGAGTTGGGCGAATTGTTGCTCGGTAGTTGGCGTAGTAGGTTGCGGGGACACGGCGGCTCCTGGGAGAGGTAAGATTGATCAACATCGGTTTATTGGCTTATTTTAAAGAAACCCGATGCATTAATTAAATTTATATTTATAATAATCTCATTAACTATATAAATACTTTAATAGTTTCTAGATAACTGAGATAACCTATTGAAAAATATACCAACAGATCTTCTTAGAACCTTTGTATCGATCGCTGATTTAGGTGGCTTTACCCCTGCTGGCGAACTACTGGGGCGCTCACAACCGGCCATCAGTTTACAGATAAAGCGGCTGGAAAGCCTCGTGGCAAAGCCGCTACTGCGCCGCGCTACCAGCCCCGTTGAACTCACCGCCGCAGGGGACATACTGTTGGCTTATGCACGGCAGATACTTGCATTGAACGACTCGGCGCTGGCGCAACTTTCCGACAGCCCAGTGTCGGGAAAAATCCGCTTTGGTATACCCAGTGAGTTTGCCTCTAGCTTAATGCCGAAGATTCTCGGAAGCTTCAGCAAAGCCTACCCAAACATTAGCTTAGAGATCACCTGTGCACTGAGTCGTCAGTTGCTGTCTGACAACCAACGGCGTCGCTACGACCTGATTTTGGCCCTGCACGATGACCCACACGATACACTTAATGAACTCATATTGGTCGATGAGCTAGTCTGGGTGGGCGGTAAAACAGCGATCGTTACCAGCCACACCACCCTGCCACTGGTGTTGGCCCCTGAGGGCTGTATTTATCGAAAACGCGGCTTGGAGCGACTGCGGCAGATAGACCGCAAATGGCAGATTGGTTACACCAACCCTGACCTCAGCGGCATCCAGACCGCCATCGAACAAGGTTTGGGCATTACTGTCCTGGCTAAGAGCACTATACCCAGCTCACTGCACGCGCTGGCAGTTGGCAACGATCTACCCGAACTGGGACATATCGGTATCAGCCTGCTTGAGCCTGACAGCGCCGGAAACCCGGCGGTGGACCGGCTCAGTGAATTTGTTCGCAACTCACTGCAAGGCAATTAAATCAAGAGATAGCACAAAAAAACCGCCCGAAGGCGGCTTTTTAACGGTTAAGCTTACGCCTCGTTGAGCGCGCTAGTCATTTCAATAATGGCTTTTTTACCATCTCCATAAACCATGAAAGTGTGGTCCATAGCGAATAGTGGGTTTGGTAAGCCCGCAAAACCTGGGCTTAATGAGCGCTTAACTACCACCACGTTTTTAGCTTTGTCGACATTGAGAATGGGCATGCCGTAAATCGGGCTGCCCTCTGATTCGCGTGCCATCGGGTTGGTGACATCGTTGGCGCCAATGACGATAACCACATCGGTCTCTTCAAAGGTTGGATTGATGCGCTCCATTTCAACTAACTTGTCATAAGGCACTTCGGCCTCAGCCAACAGCACGTTCATGTGGCCTGGCATGCGCCCCGCCACTGGATGAATACCGAATTCCACCTCGATACCGCGCTTCTCCATCGAGTCCATCAGCTCGCGCACCGCGTGCTGAGCTTGCGCCATCGCCATACCGTAGCCGGGTACTATGACCACGCGTTTGGCCATTTCCAGCATCATCGCGATCTCTTCTGGCTGGGCACTCTTCACCTTGCCAGCATAGACCTCATCGGCATCGACCGTTTCTCCGCCCTCAGCCATCTTGCCAAACAGTACATTGACCAGTGAACGGTTCATCGCCACACACATAATTTTGGTCAAAATTAGACCACTGGTGCCGACTAAAGAACCGGCGACAATCAGCACGGTATTGCCGAGTATGAAACCCGCCAAAGCGGCAGCAATACCCGAATAGGAGTTGAGTAACGCAATCACTACCGGCATATCCGCGCCGCCAATCGGGCCCACCAAAAACAGCCCGAGGATCAGCGCAGCGACAATAATCACTAACATTGCGGTGAGGTTTCCAGGCGCTACCACTAAGCTGGCAACTGCGGCGAGACCAATAAGCAGCAACAGACCGTTGCCAATAGGGCCACCCGGCAGACCAAAGCTACCCTTGAGGAGCTCTTGCAACTTGGCAAAAGCAACCAAACTACCGGTGAGTGTAACTGCGCCAATCAACACAGTAAGGCCAATCGAGAGCAGCGCTACTGATCCCTCAAAACCTGCACCAAACAGACCTGCAGGCAGCGCTAACTGGCCGACTGCCGAATCGATATGACCTACCGCGCCTTCGACCTTGCCGTAGTACTCTGCGGCGGCAATGGTCAGCGACGCGGCGCCACCAAAACCGTTCAGCAGCGCTACCATTTGTGGAATGGAGGTCATCTGGATGCGCAATGCCATCACCGCACCGACAACTGCACCGACTGCGACACCGGCAATGATCAACTCAAAGCTGACCACATCGAGAAGCGTTACCACCACTGCCAACAACATACCTAAGGCAGAGAGCATATTGCCGCGCACCGCAGTTTTTGGCTTGCCAAGCCCTTTGATACCGAGGATGAACAACACTCCGGCAACGAGATAGGCCAAGCTGACCCAGTTTTGCATATTCGCTTGATCAATCATCGCTTACTTCCTCTTAAACATGGCGAGCATGCGGTTGGTTACCAAATAACCACCCACAACGTTAATAGTGGCCAGGGTGACCGCTGCAAAACCAAGGCCTCCCACCAACATTGATGAGCCCTCTTGGCCGGCGGCCAACAGTGCACCCACCAGAGTGATACCAGAGATGGCGTTGGTGCCGGACATCAACGGCGTGTGCAACGTGGGTGGCACTTTAGTGATCAGCTCCACTCCTAGAAAAAGCGCCAGCACAAACAGCGCCAACAACAGAATTAACGTTTCCATCACGATCTCCTTAGATTAGTTGGCAGGCTCGGCTGCGACTTCTGGCAAGCCGAGCAGTTTCCGCATATGCGGGTGGACGACTTCGCCGCCGTGGGCGACAACTGTACCGGCGATCACTTCGTCGGCAAAATTCAAGTCGAGCTGCTCTTCTTCATTGATCATAAGATTGAGTAAGTTCTCGAGATTTTTGCCATACATTTGTGAGGCGTGGTGCTCTACTGTGGCCGGCACATTTTCTGGGCCAATAATAGTGACACCGTGGACAACTACCGTTTTGCCCTGCTCGGTCAGCTCACAGTTGCCGCCTCGCTCTGCTGCCAGATCGACAATCACGGAACCGGGCTTCATCGCTTTAACCATGTCCGCGGTCACCAGAATAGGTGACTTGGCGCCAGGTACTGCGGCGGTGGTAATGACGACATCCTGCTGGGCAATGACTTCGGTCATCAGCTCGCGCTGACGAGCCAAAAATTCTTCGCCCTGCTCTTTGGCGTAACCGCCAGAACCCTCTGAGGTACCGGTATCTAGATCGAGTTCAATCGGCTTGGCACCGACTGAAATAATTTGCTCTTGTGCAGCCGGGCGCACATCGTAAGCTTCGACCACAGCGCCGAGACGTTTTGCAGTCGCACAGGCTTGCAGCCCTGCAACCCCCGCCCCCATCACAAAGACACGAGCCGGTTGTAAAGTACCCGCCGCGGTCATAAGCATGGGGAAAATACGCGGCGATGCCATAGCGGCTGTCAGTACTGCTTTATAGCCGGCCAGTGTCGCCATCGAGGAGAGCACATCCATGCTCTGGGCGCGACTAATACGCGGCACTAGCTCCAGTGCAACCGCAGTTGCACCGCGCTCTGCGACCTGTGCAGCGGCTTGCGGTGCGGCGAGCGGGTCCATCGAGGCCATCAATAACTGGCCTGGGCGAACTCGTGCCAAATCAGCTTCGCTGTTGACGCTGTTGGCACCAAAACCTTGCACCTGTAAAACAATCTCAGCGTTGGCGAACAGTGCATCGCGGTCGTCGCTGAGCTGTGCTCCAGATTCTAGATAGGCCGTATCTGGATAACCAGCAGCATCGCCTGCCCCCGCCTCAACAACCACTTGGTGGCCGCGTGCCGTTAGAGCGGCTACGTTAGCTGGCACCATCGCCACGCGGTTTTCACCGGGCGCGATTTCTTTTGGAATTCCGATATTCACACTTAACTCCCCTGAACAGAAGGCCCAAAATGGGCAGAGAGACACTGCCGCAGCAGCCCCTTAAATAATTCTTTCAAACTGAATGGCTCTAACATTTACTATGCTATAGCCATATACGACTAAAGGTTAACGTAACGGCAGCCACAAAAAAAGTCACAAAATAGCTATTATTCGCAACCCTTATAGTGTTGCTATCAACAATCAGCCTGTGTTATGTGGCTTAAATAAAGAAGAGAAATCAGTGGCTGCGGGCAATCGAGAAGTCAGCCAGCTGCGCCAAAACGGTTTTTTGTTGGCTATCGGGCAGTGCCGCGAGCGCCAGTTTTGCTTTGACTACTTGGTCATTCGCCGCAGCGCGGCAGTAATCCACTGCCCCACTACTGTTTACTGCAGCGACAATGTCAGCAAAACGCTCAGCCGATTTATCCGCAATTGCCTCGCTGATTAATGCCGCCTGATCATCACTGCCATTGTCGCGGGCATAAATAAGTGGCAGGGTCATCTTGCCCTCGGCTAGATCATCACCTAAAGATTTACCAATAGCCTCTTCACTGCCGCAATAGTCGAGCAGGTCGTCAACAATTTGAAAGGCGTTGCCGAGATGGCGGCCATAGTCGCGTAAGGCTTGACGTTGCTGATCTGTTGCTGAAGAGATGCATCCACCCAGCTCGGCGGCCGCTTCGAACAACTTCGCCGTTTTTTTATAAATAACCGAGTAGTAAGCGGGCTCCGCCAACTTTCCATTGCCGGCATTGACCAACTGCTCGACCTCGCCTTCGGCAATAATATTGGTGGCATCGGCCATTACCTGCATGATCTCCAGATCGCCAAGCTCAACCATCATTTGAAAAGCGCGAGAGTAGATAAAGTCACCGACCAAGACACTCGGTGCATTGCCCCACTCGGCATTAGCTGTTTTGCGGCCGCGGCGCATGGTAGAGAGATCGACAACATCATCATGCAACAGTGTCGCAGTATGAATAAACTCAACGATCACCGCCGCAGCTATATGCTTGTCGCCCCGGTAACCGCAGGCCATTGCAGTGAGCAGAGCCACCACTGGGCGCAGCCGCTTGCCGCCGCCATCGACAATGTAGTGCCCGATATTCTCGACTAGATCGACATCGGAGTGCAGTCGAGCCACAATCATTTGATTAACGGCGGTAAACTCTTGCTCTACTGCAGCGTGAAAAGAGGACATTTTAGCGTCAAAACCTTAGAAAAGAGCCGCGAATGCTAGGCAGAGCAGAGCATTCTGTCAACTGAAAACTCCCTGCAATCACACGGGCAAGGCCATAGAAAGTCACACTGAAAGTTGCTGCCAACCCCCTTTGTCGGTACGATTCGCCCTTTACAGCTAACCTATGCGAACCATTCCATGACATTTATCCCCCAGAGCTCCTACAACAAAGAAGAAATCCTCACCTGCAGCAACGGCGAAATGTTCGGCCCCGGCAACGCTAAACTGCCAGCGCCTGACATGCTAATGATCGATCGCATTGTCACTATCAACAATAACGGCGGCAGTGCCGGCTTAGGGGAGATTGTCGCTGAGCTCGATATCCGCGAAGACCTCTGGTTCTTCGGTTGCCACTTTAAAGACGACCCTGTTATGCCGGGCTGCCTCGGCCTTGATGCCCTCTGGCAACTGGTCGGCTTCTTTTTAGTCTGGAATGGCAATAAAGGACTTGGCCGTGCACTGGGCGCCGGTAATGTAAAGTTTTTTGGCCAAATTCTACCGACAGCCAAGAAAGTGACTTTTAAACTCGATATCACTCGCCTCATTCAACGCAAGTTAGTCATGGGCATTGCCAATGGCAGCGTTGAGGTTGATGGGCGCGAGATATACTCAGCTCAAGACCTTAAAGTAGGCCTGTTCGAAAATACCGATAATTTCTAAATCGTTTTATTTTATTCATAAGCTGGGCACAACCGGCTTACAAAAATTATAAAGAGGATTCTCCATGAGAAGAGCTGTGATCACCGGTCTGGGCGTTGTCTCATGCCTGGGCAACGACCGCGAAACTGTTACTCACGCACTGCGCAATAGCCTCTCGGGCATACGCTTTCGCCAAGATTTTGCCGATGCAGGTTTGCGCTGCAACGTCGGCGGTGTTTTGGACCTCGATCTCAAAGAGCACATTGACCGCAAAATTCTGCGTTTTATGGGCCCCGCGGCCGCTTACGGTTTTATCTCTGCCGAGCGAGCAATAGCGGACGCTGGCCTCAGTGAAGAGCTAGTCTCCAACCTGCGCACCGGCTTGGTCATGGGTTCTGGCGGCGTCTCTGGTGAGATGTTCACAGAGACCATCGATGTTATGCGCGAGCGCGGCATCAAGCGCGCAGGCCCCTACCGCGTCACTCAAATTATGGCCAGCAATGTCTCTGCCTGCGTTGCAACACCACTGAAAATCAAAGGGGTGAACTACAGCATCTCCTCAGCTTGTGCGACCAGTGCACACTGTATTGGCCACGCAGCTGAACTCATCCAGATGAATAAACAGGATATCGTACTGGCCGGTGGCGCTGAAGATATGCATTGGTCTATGGCCGGCATGTTCGATGCCATGGGCGCACTCACCTCAAAATACAACGATACGCCCGAGAAAGCCTCGCGCGCCTACGATGCCGAGCGCGATGGTTTTGCGCCGGGGCTTGGCGCTGGGTGCTTGGTGGTAGAAGAGCTAGAGCACGCACTGGCGCGCGGCGCCAATATCATCGCCGAGATCACCGGCTACGGCGCCACCTCTGATGGCTACGACATGGTAGCTCCATCTGGCGAAGGTGCCGAGCGCTGCATGAAAATGGCCATGGCAACGGCCAGCGGCCCTATCGACTACATCAACACCCACGGCACTAGCACCCCGGTTGGCGACTTGGCCGAACTGCGCGCTATCCACGCTACCTTTGGCGACAACTGCCCGGACATTAGCTCGACTAAATCACTCTCTGGCCACGGCCTCGGGGCTGCCGGTGTGCAAGAGGCTATCTTTAGCTTGCTCATGCTCGAGAACAATTTTGTTGCGGGCTCTGCCAACATCGATACTCTGGACCCTGAGGCTGGCGATCTGCCCATTCTGCTGCAAAGCAAGGACAAGCCTCTACAGCGGGTTATGTCGAACAGCTTTGGCTTTGGCGGCACCAATGCCACGCTAGTAATGGAGCGCTATAGCGACTAATCAATAGCGCCAGAAAAAAGAGGCCAGCAGCAACCGCTACTGGCCTTTTTTTTGGCTCTTTTTTCAATAATGCGGCGGCGGTGCATTATCACTGCCAGAATTACCACTGCCACTGTCAAATTCAAACTGCTCAAAGCGCTCTACCAGCTTGCGATGCGCCAGCTGCAGAGCCGTTAACTCACGTTGCTGGCGATAGATCTCATCGCTTAAATCGTTGTTGGCCAACTCCAAAAAAGCCATTTTTTCTTGCAGCTGTGCTATCTCTTGCTGCTCACTCATCACACTCTCCCCAAGCTGCTGAAGCTAATCGGTAATTTGCGTATACTGCGCGTCGCAAGTTTACCCTATTGCCCTATGACAGATCTTTAGCGAGCACCTCACTGTGACAAAAAAACCTGCACCAACGGCCGCAGCCTGGCAGACACCTTTCGAGCAGAGCGAGTTCAGCGGCACGGCTATTGACTACACCCACCTGCTCGCAGCATTGGACCAATCCGGTTCTGCTCGCCTAGCCGAGTGGGCGCAGGAGCTGCCCGCAATAATCAACAAGCAGATCTCTGCACGCCGCTGGGGCGATCTACCCGACTGGCTCGAGGCACTGCGCCAGCTCCCCGATATCGACCCTATATCAGTTGAACTCGAACACTCTGTCACGATTGGCGACCCGGGCTTATTCGACAAGGCGAGGCGCGAAACACTGGCAAAAACCTTGATGACGCTTCACCCCTGGCGCAAAGGCCCCTTTACTCTGTTTGGTATCGATATAGAGACCGAATGGCGCTCAGACTGGAAATGGCAGCGCCTCATCGATCAGATTCAACCGTTGCAGGGCCGCCGAGTGTTAGACATAGGCTGCGGCAGTGGTTACCACTGCTTGCGCATGTATGGCGCCGGAGCTGCGCAAGTAATTGGTATCGATCCCGCAGTGAAATTTGTCTGCCAGTTTTATGCGTTAAAGCATTTTCTAACACCACAACTGCCTGTCGATGTTTTGCCGCTAGGTATAGAGCAGCTACCCACCGAAAGCCGTAGTTTTGACACGGTCTTCTCCATGGGCATTCTCTACCATCGGCGCTCGCCGATGGACCATCTGCGCGAGTTGCGCGCCCAGCTGCGCAGTGGCGGGCAGCTGGTTCTAGAAACACTGGTTATTGATGGCGAGCTGGGCGCCACACTGGTGCCAGAGGGACGCTATGCCAAAATGCCCAATGTCTGGTTTATACCCAGTGTTGCCACATTAATTAGTTGGCTACAAAAATGTGGCTTTAAAGAGGTGTACTGTATTGATCAGAGCACAACCTCTCACCAAGAGCAGCGCTCAACCCAGTGGATGCAGTTCGAATCACTGAGTGATTTTCTCGATCCTAATGACTCCAGCAAAACCGTTGAGGGCCACCCTGCGCCACTGCGTGCAGTGATCACCGCCACGGCGCCGTAATCCCCTAAAAAGACCTTTAAAGCTAAAATCATGGACTAAACGGGGTTTTTTTGTCTTTATCTCTATTTTTATGCCTTTAAGATGATTTAAACCATTGCAGGATTTGTAATCAGGTCTATTCTCAGGAGTAACTAGATTGTATTCACAGTGAGGGATTACAGATGAAGCAAAGTTTAGAACAATACCTCAATCTGCTTAACCGTATCGACGAATCGGCTCGGCAATTAGGGCTTACCGGCCTCAGCGAGTCTGACCGAGCCGTGGCTGTGGTTATCTGGAGCCATCGCGACCGACAAAACAACCATTGCCATATGAGCTTTGACGAGTTCAGTCAGCTCGCCGAACAGCGCGAACTGCACATATCGAGAGCGCAATATTTCAAATCGTTAAAGCAGCTCGAAACTCACAATGTCATTCGACGTGTCAACGGTGAGCGCTCTGCGCACTACCGCTTTATACTCGAACACCCTGAGTAGCACGTTGTCAGTACCACTCGGTCACCGCACACTCTAATTGGTTACCCCACCTCCGCATTGTTTGGTTAGAATGGAGTAAAACCAAGGTGTGGACATCTATGTTTAACTTAAAACTTCCTCGGCGCAGCACGACTATCGCCGCTGCCTCAATGCTGTTTATCCTGATCGCTTTCGGCTGGTTCAGCCGCGCAGAAAAAAACACCGACATGGTTGAACAGGCGCCCGATTTAGCGGTGGTTACAACTTCCGCTGCGATGATTGAGAGCTACCCTCGCAGGCGCAGTTACCTGGGGCGACTTGAGGCGAGTCAAATTAGCCATCTCGGTTTTGAGCTGGGCGGGCGAGTGGCCGAGTTGTTTGCAGAAGAAGGCTCGGTACTAGCGGCCGGAGAACCAGTGGCGCAGTTGGATACCGCTCTTTTAGAGCAACAGCTAGAGCGCGCCGCGGCCGCACTTGAAGCCGCGCACGCCGAACAGCAGATCGCTTCGCTGACACTGGAGCGCGAGCGCGAAACCTTTGAGCGCCAACTGACCTCACAGCAAGCTTTAGATCGCGTACAGGCCACCGCCAACGCCGCCGTTGCCAATACCCGTGCCCTCACAGCTCAGCTCGGTTATATTAAAACCCAATTGAAAAAAAGTGTGCTGGGCGCACCCTTTGACGGTGCCGTTATTGAGCGCCACATAGACAGCGGCAGTATTGTTAACCCGGGCAGTAAAGTGGTTACTTTTGTCGCCAGTGGCGCCGCTGAAATAAAGGTCGATGTGCCACACAGTGCTATCGCAGCACTGCCGCTCGGAAGTCTCCAGCAAGCGACTATTAATGGGCTAGAGTACTCTGCGCGAGTCCACGCCATCGCCCCACAGCGCAACCAGAGCACCCGTGCCGTCACCGTTATTTTGCAACTGGATGAAGCGATCGGCGATCTTCTCCACGGCGCTACAGCAGAATTATCGGTCGAAGAGCAAGTAGCGACAGCTGTGGTAAAACTTCCTCTGCACGCGCTCACCGAGAGTGTTCGCGGAATCTGGGCGGTCTATGTGGCCGCACCGCAAACAGGCAGTTCCGAGCAATCGCTGATTCTCGATCGACGCCAAGTCGAAGTGGTTCACCAGAGCGGCAACGATGTCTATGTGCGCGGCGGCATTACCACTGGCGACCAGGTCGTGGTAGCGGGCTTACAGCGCTTAGTACCGGGTCAGCGCGTCCACCTTGCCAAAGCGGGGGGCACCCATGAGTGAGCCAGCAGAGTCGAACAGCTCTGCTGCGACAACACTGAGTACTCTTTTTTATCGCAACCGCACACTGTTGGTACTGGCTGTAGCCATCATTCTCATTGGTGGCTGGTCCGCTATAAATTCTTTACCGCGGATCGAGGATCCGCGCATTACCAACCGCCTGCTCACCGTGATTACCACCCTACCCGGCGCTTCTGCGGAACGTATAGAGACACTGATTACCGAGCCACTAGAGCGCGGCTTACAAGAAGTCAGCAGTATTAAAAAGCTTGAATCGACATCCAGTTCAGGGACGTCACTTATTAAAGTGGTCCTGCTAGACAGTGTCGGACCTGGCGAAAACCAGCAGATTTTCTCAAAGGTCCGGGACAAGATAAGCCAAGTCGCGACCCAGTTCCCCGCCAACACCTCAGCCCCCTTTGTCGATGATAAACGCGGCACTGTCGCTTTTACTCTGCTTACGGCTATCGCTTGGAGTGGCCCAGGCGAAGCCAACCTGACCATTCTCAACCGCACCGCAGAGGAGCTCGCCAACCGCTTGCGCACCGTTAGCGGTACAGAGCTGGTGCGCATTTACGGTGCACCCGAGGAAGAGATCTCCGTCGAGATAGATGCACAACACAGCAATTCGCTGGGCATCAACTTACAGACTATCGCCGCGAAGCTGCGCGCTGCAGACGTAAAGCGCCCCGCTGGGGTTTTTCGCGGGGAGTCGAGCAACATCAATATTGAGGTATCTGGCCAGCTCGACAGCAGCGAGCGGATTAGCGCTGTACCGCTAATTACCGATAGCAACGATGCCATGGTGCGCTTGGGAGATATCGCAAAAGTGGAACGGCACTGGCGTGAGCCTGCGGCTACCGTGGCCATTGTCGATGGCCAGCAAGTTATCTATGTCGCCGCCAGGATGGGCGCCCAACAACGTATTGACCGCTGGGCTGAAGCTAGCAACGCGATTGTTACTGCGCTTCAACAAGAGATCGGCACCGGGATCACGCTCAACAAAGTATTTGAACAAGAGCGCTATACCACTGGTCTGCTCAATGATCTCACCGCTAACTTAATTGCCGGTGCTGCAGTCGTAGTAGCGGTGGTTTTTATTATGATGGGTTGGCGGCTAGCGCTGACTGTTGGCTCGGTACTGCCGCTGGTTACCTGCGTAGTGCTACTGGTGCTGCAACTCGATGGCAAGGCCATTCACCAGATGTCTATCTTCGGCATGATTATCTCCATCGGCCTGATGATAGATAACGCCATTGTTGTCGCCGATGAGATTATGCAAAGGCGCCGCCGCGGCGTACCTCCCCTGCAAGCGGTGCAGGAGACCGTCAGCCATCTTTTTGTGCCACTGCTCGCCTCCACTGTGACTACCGCATTGGCCTTTGCCCCTATCCTACTGCTGCCGGGTAATGCGGGTGACTTTGTCGGCTCAATTGGCAGTACAGTTATTATCGCTATTACCGCTTCATTTTTTGTCGCGATCACTATTATTGCTGCACTGGCAGGCATTTATACCCATCCCGACAGAGCCAACGATCACCGCTGGTGGCACAACGGTATCCACCCGAAACAAATCACCCAGCACTACCGCGCCGCATTGAGCGCTGCGATGCGCAACCCTGGCGCTGCCATAATATTTGCAGTCGGCTGGCCGCTATTGGGGTTTGTTGCCGCCGGCTCACTGGGTAAAGAGTTTTTTCCACCGGTCGACCGCGATATGTTCCAGGTGCAGATCACCCTCCCTGCTGATGCCAATGTGCGCAGTAGCCAGGCCTTAGCCGAGCGCGTCGAACAGAGCGTTCGTCAGTTCGATCAAGTCGAGTCGGTTTGGTGGATGGTTGGCGCAAGCTTTCCCACCGTCTATTACAATCTCGTGATGAACCGCGACGGTGCCGCCAATTACGCAGAGGCGGTAATTAAAACCAGCGACAGCAGCTCGGCTAAAGCGATGATTGAGCCGCTGCAAAACGAACTCAACGAAAGATTCCCAGAGGCGCAAATTGTTATCCGTCAGTTTGGCCAAGGCCCGCCGGTGGTGACCGATATTGAGTATCGTCTCTATGGGCCGAGCATCGACAAACTGCAGAGCCTAGGCGAAGAGCTGCGCTTGGCACTGCAGGCCGATGCCGATGTCGTCGCCACCAATGTCACTATGCCGCGCGGTGAGCCCAAACTGTGGTTTGATGCCGATGAGGATACTGCCCGATTAGTTGGCCTATCTCTGGGAGATATTGCCGACCAACTATCGGCTAATTTGTACGGCAGCAATGGCGGCATGGTGCTCGAGAGCCTCGAGCAACTGCCCATCAGAGTGCGCTATGCCAACGCCACGCGCAGCGACCTGGATGCCATAGCCAGCCAGCAGTTCATTACCCCTAGTGGTGAAAATATTGCCGCCAGCGCGCTGGGCGAATTTGTTCTGCGCCCAGAGCTCGGCGGCATGACCCGTTACAACGCGCAGCGCACCAACCGCGTGCAAGCCTACACACGCAACGGGGCCCTGCCCATCGATGTCACAAATCGGGTTTTGGAAAATTTAGACGACAGTGGCTTTGTGCTACCCAGTGGTTATCGGCTGGAGCTGGGTGGTGCGCTAGAACAAGACGCCGATACCAGCGGTGACCTGATGATTTACATCCCGCTGCTGCTAACATTAACGCTGGCGACACTGATTTTGTTGTTTCGCAATCTGTTCTTAGCTGGTCTGCTCAGCACAGTCGCGTTTTTGTCGGTCGGATTAGGTCTGTTTGCCACATGGACCATGGGCTACCCGATCGGCTTCAATACTTTCTTGGGCATACTCGGCTTGATTGGTTTGGCGTTTAACAACAGCATCGTTGTCCTGGCCAGTATTCGCGCCGATCAGCGTGCACGAGAGGCCGACAGTGATGCTTTGGTTGAGGCTACCATGGGTTGCACGCGGCATATACTCTCCACCACGCTGACCACTATCGGGGGCTTTTTACCGCTGCTAATATTCGTTGAGGGAGATTTCTGGCCGTCTATCTCAATTGTGTTGGTCGGCGGTGTCGGCGGCTCGATGATACTGGCACTGCTGATGGTACCCGCCGTGTACAAGTGGCGTTACGGACGCAGCGCCACTTAACTAGCTACAAGGCTTATCGTAAACGCGCACGTAGTCGATCAGCATGTGTGCGGGCAAGGTTTCGTCAACTACGTCACCGCCCAAGGTACCGCCAACAGCTAGATTGAGAATTATATAAAAAGGCTTGTCATCAAATGGCCAGCGGTGTGGCGCCGCGTCGGCGCGAGTGGCGCGCCCATACTCCTTGTCATCGACAAACCAGCGAATCTCGCCCTCACTCCACTCAATGGCGTAGACGTGCCAGCTGTCGGCAAAGGGCTGCGGGCGGGTGAGTGACTCGCTGTAATGGGTGTTGTTGGGCCATTTCTCGCCGAAATGTATTGCGCCCAAAATTTGGCGTTTGCTCTCGCGATTGAAGCCTTTCTGCTCGAGGATATCGATCTCTCCCTCAAGCGGCCAAACTTGTTGCTTGTTCTCTGGAAGCAACCAGAAGGCTGGCCACAAGCCTAGATTGGCGGGCAGGCGCATACGCGCCTCGAAGCGACCGTGAAGCTGACTAAACTTACCGGCTGTATTAAGTCGCGCAGAGGCAATCTCGTTTTGCGTGGCCTGGTAAGCCATCAACTGCAACATACCCCCCTTCACCACTGCGGCTTTAGGGTTGTATACCTGCTGCTCGTTATTACCCCAACCACAGAGATTTTTATCACAGCCATCACCGGTGACGACATTCCACTGCTCACTGTTGAGTGAACTGCCATCAAATTCATCGGCAAAGGTTAGTGCACCACAGCTGGGCACTCCCTCAGCGGCCATTGCAGGCAGTGAGAGCAACGTCATGGCTGCGGTAAGCAAGAGTGGTCGCATAGTCATTGGTCTCTTTTTACCACCAAGTAATGTAAAGCGCGCAGAGGATCAAAACTACCGCTACGGTGGCTACATTAAAGCTGCGTGAGGTGCTCATATCAATTTCGCCCAGTTCTACAGCATGGCCAGTGTCGGCTGATTGCGGCTTGTAGTGCGAAATTAACAGCGCCAGACCGGCACACAGCAAGAAGACAATACCGACTCGGTCAATAAACGGAAGTGCCGGGAACAGCAGCTTGCCCGCCAGTGAGAAAACTGCAGAGCCAATAGCGGCAGCCAGTGCCCCATCGGCGCTGGTTTTCTTATAGAAAATGCCCAGCAGGAAGATCACCACAATACCCGGGGTAAAGAAACCGGTGAACTCTTGAATGTACTGGAAAGCCTGGTCAAAGCTCCCGAGCAGCGGTTTGGCAGTAATCAGAGCCAAGCTCATTGCCACAAAGGCAGCCACACGGCCCACCAAGATCGGCTCGCGGCGATTTTCCTTAACCAGTGAGGGGTAGATATCCATAGTAAAGATGGTCGATATCGAGTTAATCATCGAGGCCAGTGAAGAGACAATAGCGGCGATTAAGGCAGCGAACACAATACCCTTAATACCGTCTGGCAGCAGCGCCATCGCACTGGGGTAGGCTTGGTCGGGTGAGCTGAGCTCGCTGTTGATGACAAACATAGCGATACCCGGCAACACCACGATAACCGGCATTAACAGCTTAAGGAATGCTGCGAAGACAATGCCCTTTTGCGCCTCACCAACATCTTTTGCCGCCAGTGCACGCTGAATGATGTATTGGTTAAAGCCCCAGTAAGAGAGGTTCATCACCCACATACCACCGACTAGCACCGACAGCCCAGGCAAGCTCATGTAGTGCGGGCTGTCTTTAGAGAGAATCATGTCGAACTTCTCTGGGGCGCGCTCACTAATCAGGCGGAAGCCCTCCAGCACACCGGCATTATCAGAGACAATGTTGAGGGTGATATAAACAATCAATAAACCACCCGCCACCAGTAAGACCACTTGGATGATATCGGTAAAAGCGACCGCCTTGAGCCCACCGTAGAGCGAGTAAGCGACCGCGAATGCCGCCAGCAGTAGCATGCTGTTCACAATATCCAAGCCAGTCATCGTATTCAGCGCCAGTGCGCCCAACCAGAGGATAGCCGTGAGGTTAACAAAGACATAAACACCCAGCCAGAAAGTACCCATGACCATGCGCACACGGTGGTCAAAGCGCTGCTCGAGGAACTGCGGCATAGTATAAATTTTGGCGTGCAAGAACACCGGCAAGAGATATTTACCGACCAAAATCAGCGTGATGGCCGCCATCCACTCGTAAGAGGCAATCGCCAGACCGATCGCGTAACCAGAGCCAGACATACCAATAATTTGCTCAGCACTGATATTGGCAGCAATTAAAGAGGCACCGATCGCCCACCAGGGCAAAGAGTTACCCGCCAAGAAGTAATCGTTGGAGTCTTTTTGGTGGCCGACTTTTTCTCGCGACACCCACTGAGCCAGCCCAAATAGCGCTAGCGCATATATCCCTACGATCCAAAGATCCAGTTCTGACATCATGGCGTGTTACCTCGTTATAGTTGTTGTAATGATTAATCTATTTGGCAGAGCCCTATTTATTGGCAGCTCTGCACAGCAGTCCCTTCAAGTTCAGCAGTGATAGCGACATTGCGCACCAACAGTTCTAACTCACCTGCAGTGCTCAACAGCAATGGCGTATTCACCTTACTTAAGTCGACACCACGTTGGGCAAAACAGTTCAACGGGAGTGCTAAGTTTTGCCACTCTTGGCTCGATTTAAGCTCAGCAGTGATGTTTAGTGCTCCCGAACAGGGGTAGCTACAATCCATACGCAACGCCACAGCAGATGTAGGCTCGCGCAGGAGTTGGTAGCTGACCACCAGCGCGGCATTGTCCTCGGCTAACGCGGTTAAATCCATACCTTGGTCTGCTTGCCAGTAGAACTGGCTCTCGCGCTGACCGTTACCCTGCCAGCTGAGTTTGCGGCCATCTTCTTGGACCACAATATCAACAGAGGAGACGGTCAGTTCACCGAACTGGGTAGCCACAACTCCGCCGCTGTAGAGCTTGCGCCAGTTGCTGGCATCGCCGACATAAGGGCGCCATGGCGCTTTTGTACCGCGCTGGAAAACCACCACTTCACTGGCTACTGCGGCGACCGAGGGCTCTTCGTTGAGGTTATCTAGCCGGCTGTCGCTGGCCTCGCCCGCGCTTAAGCCATAACCGTAAGGGAATAAAATATCATCAACAGGCAGATCGCGGTTTTCGCTATTGATGTCGCTGTTGGGCCAATCAAACGAAAGCCGACCGCGGAAGTCATACTGCACCTGGCCCTTGGCATCTCGCAACAACAGATCGGCCACGCCCTCACCTTCTGTGCCAGGCAGCCAGGCGGCAACAAATGCATCGGCGTTGTTAATCTCTGTGTTAACCCAAAGCGGGCGGCCGGTTAAGAACACCGCAACCACTGGTATACCCTCAGCTTTGAGTTTGCGCAGTGTCTGCAAACCCTGCTTGGCGGCGGCATCAAACTGGAGATTATCGATATCGCCCTGGCCTTCAGCGTAAGGCTGCTCACCGAACACAACAATCGCCGCGTCTGGCTTGTTCTGGTAATCGCCGTTGGCGCTGTAATTAATCGTTCCACCGGCTGCTGCCACTTGCTTAGCAAGGCCCGCATAAATTGAGGTGCCGCCGGGGAAGTCTGCGTTGCTGTTGCCGGTGCCCTGCCAGCTAATTGTCCAACCGCCAGAGGCAACACCGATATCGTCAGCCAAACCGGCTACCAGGATGTTTTGCTTGGGCGACAACGGCACCAAGCCGCGGTTGTTTTTCAACAATACTAAAGACTCACGCACCGCCTGACGGGCGATAGCGCGGTGCTCTGCACTGCCGATAATATCGCTACCAACCAGTGGCGAGCGCTTGGAGGGTGCGACACCTTCAAGCAGACCGAGCTGCTTTTTAATGCGCAAAATGCGGTAGACCGCATCATCGATGCGTGACATCGCAATTTCGCCACGCTCAATTTGCGCTAACGTATTGTCCAAAAAGGCGCGCCAGTCCTCCGGCACCATAATCATATCAATACCGGCATTAATGGCTTGCGCGCAGTTGTCGTTGGTGCAGCCAGCCACCTGGCCGATACCGTTCCAATCGCTCACTACAAAGCCATCAAACTGCAAACCTTGCTTTAGGATGGTAGTAATCAAGTCGTAACTGCCGTGCAGTTTCTCACCGTTCCAGCTGTTAAACGAAGCCATCACCGTCATTACATCGGCAGCGATCGCCTCGGAGTAACCGATACCGTGCTCCAGCAGCAGCTTCTCTAGCGACATGATTGCATCGCCCTGATCTATACCACGGAAAGTGCCACCATCGCCGATAAAGTGTTTAGCGGTCGCTGCGATATTCTCATTTTGCATCGCTTGCACGACACTGCCGGCGTAGCGGCCAATAATGTCGCTGCGGTCGCTGTAGCTCTCATAAGTGCGTCCCCAGCGGTCATCTTTGGCAATCGCCACGGTGGGAGCAAAAATCCAGTCAATGCCAGTGGCCGCTACTTCACGGGCCGTAGCGGCGGCAATTTTGGCAACCAGCTCGGGATTATTAGCGGCGCCCAAACCAATATTGTGCGGAAATATAGTCGCACCAATCACGTTGTTGTGGCCGTGTACCGCATCGGTACCCCAAATAATGGGGATACCGGCAGAACCTTTGGAGCGATCCACAGAGGCCGCATGGTAGGCGTCTGCCAGCGCCACCCAATCATCGACAGTGGCGTGTTTGTTAGCCTGCGGGAAAGAGCCACCGCCGTTGAGGATGCTGCCTAAACCAAATTCACGCACCTGTTCTGGGGTAACGTGTTTTATCTCTGCTTGGATCATCTGCGCGACTTTTTGCTCAACGCTCATACTCTCCATCAGTGCGACTAGCTCTGAGTCGGTCTGCTCGAGTGCACCCGCAGTGAACGGGAGCATAAACAGAGATAAGGCGAAAAAACGTGAGGTGCGTTTAAGCATAGCTAAGAGATTCCTTAACAGAGAGTAAGAATTTTGTATAAAAAAGGCACCCACCCGAGGGTGGGTGCCATATTGATAAGCCAAACTAATGGCTAACCAAACAGGTGGTTAGCCAAACCGTTTAGAAGCTGGTGCGCAGACCTAACTTGTAAACTGGGCCGTGGTCTTGTGCCAAAAACAGCATCTCGGGGTGACGCACGTAGAGGCGAGTCTCTTCATCCAGAATGTTCATCGCATCGAAGAACACAGTTGTGTTTTCGCTGTAACGGAACTGGTAAGAGAAATCGACCTGGTTGCGCTCTTCAACAAACACCGGCTGGTCGTAGTTGGCAAAGCCAGCTGCCGTCTCGGCGCGGTGGTTAAGCGCTAAACGCAAGGTGTGGGTATCGTCTTCATAGAACACCGAGGCGTTACCCGAATCACCCAGACCGGGCAGTATGAACTGACGGCCGACGTCGGCAGTGTCGGGCTCAACATTGCCGCCACTCACCAAGGTGTAGTTAAAGGTGAAACCATAAGGTGTGCCTTGGAAGAGGTGCTGCCAGGCGAATTCCCAACCAGTGACGCGACCTTTCTCCATATTGTAGGGCTGAGTGATATCAAACAGCGCTGCGGGATCAGTTGATTGGCCAGTAATTTCAAGCTGACACAGATAAAAGGCGGTAACACCACATGAAGCTGCACCAGGATCTACAGAATTATCATACCCACTAGCCAGCATCATCGCCGCCGCAGTGACATAGTGTTGATCAATCGGCCAACCGCCGCCACGCTGACCCCAAATAAAGCCCTGCAAAATACCGAAATCAGGGTTACCAAGAACATCCCAAGGTCGATCTGCGGCTACCCAGGCATCAACGATCTCTTGTGCCTGCTGTCCAATCTCGCCAGCATAGGGGTTGGTTAGACCATTAAAGGGCTGATCGCGAGTGGTTTGTGAACCGATAAAGTCTTTAATCTCCTTTCGGAAGTAGTTCACCGCAAAATAAGATCCCTCATCGTAGTAGTTCTCATAGCTGATATCGAAATTGGTCGACATCAACGGATTGAGATCGGGGTTGCCACCGGTAGCCGTCAGGCTAAAGAAATCTTGTGCACCAATGTTCAGTTGAGACTCCAAGTCGCCTAAATTGGGGCGCGCCATAGTCTTACCCCAGGACATGCGAACCACTTGATTATCGTCCAAACCCAATGACATATTGATGGCTGGCAGTACCGTGCTGTGGCTGCCGTATCGCGAGCCATCGGTGACATCGCCGCGGACTCCATAAAGGCCATCAATACCCCAACCAATTTGGCTGACTAGCGGGTAAAGGCTTGTAGAGGTGGTATCCACACCCTCGTAGCGCAGCCCAGCTACGATATTTAGAGGCATATTACCAAGGTCGGTAGACATCTGAATCTGAATGAATGCTGAGTCGAGCTCTTCGCGAACTCGTTCGAAAGAGTCAATCTCACCTGGGGTACAGCAGACAGCATCATCGGTACTATCGACTAGACCCGAACCCAAAGCACCAAAAGCAGCATATGCAGCAGCTGCATCGACCTCAAAGTAGTAATTAGTACCTGGCGTAAAACTGAAAGAGTCCATGAAGTCGCCATCCAGCAAGGTGCGCTGAAACAGTGCATCGTCAAAAGCGTCTGCACCGTAGCGATCACCTGGCGCGAAAGCCCCTTGGCGCTTAATGCGACTAAATTGATTGTCGGAAGTAGAGAGACCGGCATTGACCGCTTTAACAAAACCGTTGTTTGGGTTAGTCCAGTTCACCTTCAATTGATACTGCTCAATCTCATTAACCTGCGTTTCATCGTTCATCACCAAGTTAGAAATTTGCATATCTGCTGCGGTGAAGTCGCGATCAAAAGCGAAGCTGTGAATACCACTAATTCCGCCGTTGGTGTGGGTGATGGTGTCTGTCGGCGACGTTACGCCCATCTCGTTGTCAAAGATATTGCCGGCCAACTTGGCTGTTGAGTTGTGGGCGTCAAACTCAATTTGCCAGCTATCTGAAACATCCCATACTAAATTAAGACCGTAAGAGTTATTGCTACTTTTGGAGTCACCCCAAGTAACGGTATGATCATAACCACGATCACCAACAACTGCATCTGTATAAACGCCATTTGCGTTAATAGTCGCCTGTTCTGTTGTCCATCCTCCAAGCCAAGGACCAAACATGGTGCCCTCAGACTCAAACTCGACACCTGAGTAGGTGTAGTCTACTGTTGCGGTAATGTTATCAGTCATCATCAGTTGGAAGGTAGTTTGAACATTAGTCCGAGTGCGATCGTTATCTTTGATCAAGTAGGCAGAGGGCTCTTGATAAAAGGTTACATCATCATCGCGGAGGCTATTGTTGGTAATAACTGCGGTCGATGGAATACGGTTACCTTCATGAGCAGAGTCGCCCGCCGGAATAATCCAGTTGGATTCTCTCGTACCTGTCTCGCGATTGGTGCGCTCTTGATACGCTGCGGAAACTGAGAAACCCCAGTGATCTTGGTTGGTAGCAAACAGCAGAGACGTCTCGACAGGCATACCGCCTTCTTCGCTGGT
>JBLYYE010000007.1:0-55703 GCA_048549915.1 Porticoccaceae bacterium | reverse complement strand
GTCAGCTATTTGCGGATTGTTCCGATCAGTTACGGCTGCTACGGCTTAGTGATGGCTGCCAACGCCTCGTTCAACGGGCTCGGTCGCCCGCTGCCGGCAACCGTGATTTCAGTCGCGCGGGTTATTGGCGTCTATCTGCCACTGGCGTGGCTTCTGCAAACCGAGCTGGGCATCAGCGGTCTGTTTGTCGCCAGCGCCAGTGCCAACGTTTTGGTGGGTGTCTGCGCTTACGGATGGCTGCGCAGTTACTATCGGCGCTTGGCCGCTAGCTGAGAATTGCCAGCAGTTTATCGCCGAGCTCGCGCGCTTCATGACCAAACGGCGTTAAGTAGCCGCCATCACTCTGGGTGGTTAAACCTTTGCTGTGGAGTCGTTGTGCCGCAGCAATACTCTCACCGCTGGCATCGCTGTGTACTTTTAGGCCGGCCAAGCCGGTGCTGTCTGGGAACTGCATTAACAGCGCAAGATCTTCTAGAAGAGATTTTTCGAGTTGCATTGGCTTACCTCGTGTCTGAGTTATTGTTGTTAGTTGTGCCCAGAGTGGCTCACCGCTCTAGAGTAGCAGAACTCAACCGTGAGATAGCGGCTAATATCTCTGAGCAATACAGGGTAAAATGCCGCTTTATTTACTGCCGAGCCAAATTTTATGAATGAACCATTGCAGCCTTTAGCAGACGATTACGAAGAGAACCTAGATCGTTTTGTCGTCGAGGCGATAGAGTCCGGGGTTGTCTGGGGGCTGGCCACATCTGAGGGCGACTGGGCGCTAGTCGACTCCGAGCGCAGTACCGAAGTAGAGGTAATGCCGCTTTGGTCTGATCGGCGTCTGGCAGAGGCTCTGTGCAATGGTGAGTGGGCGGTTTACGCACCTGTGGCAATAGATCTCGAAGAATTTCTCGATGACTGGTTGCCCGGTCTGCACGGCGATGTGGTGCTGGTTGGGATTAACTGGGACGAAGAGCTGGTCGGTGAAGAGTACGAGCCTTTAGATTTGAGTGAAGAGTTGGAGGCTGACTTGCCGTGATTAATTTTGACGATTTTTACACCACCGATAGCGAACATCGCTGGTTGATTAGCGCTGCACAAGGCAGCCACTTTGCCAAGCACTACGCAAACGACTTTAACCCTCTACACGATGCTGATAACCGCCGTTTTGTGGTTCCTGGGGATCTGCTGTTTGGACTTATTCTCAATCAGTTTGGCCTCTATCGCAGTATGGCATTTAACTTTTCTGCAGCGATCGCAGCAGACAGCCCACTTTCGGTGGCGCAAACAACCGCGGATGGCGAACAACACATTGAGCTCATCGACAGCCGCGAAAAACTTGCTATGAGTGCCACTACTAGCGGCGAGTGCAGTCGTGAATCGACCATGATTAATCAGCTAGTAGCCGCTTATGTGAGCTTTTCTGGCCAGAATTTCCCCGCTATTTTAATGCCTCTGCTGCAGCAACAGCAGGTGATGATCAACCCCGAGCGGCCGTTAGTGATGTATGAGGGGATGGATTTTGAACTGGAGCACTTTGACTTCAGTGCGCCGCAATTAGAGATGCAAGAGGCAACTATCAGTGTTGAAGGTCGCCGCGGCCAAGTGATCTTTAATTTTGCTATCGTCGAGCAGGGCGATATCGTCGGGCGCGGCAAGAAGTATATTGCTCTGGGTGGGCTGCGCCCCTATGAGTCGGCGCCGATGGATGCCATCGTCGCCGACTATTTAGAGCGTCGCCGCGCTTACCAGCTGTAGTTGGCAGCCAAATAGAGCGAGCGGCCTGGGCCGGGTAGCGCAACGCCCCACACTACACCGCTGGCGCTCATGGTGGCACCCTGGCCGGTATAGGCACCCCCTTGAGCGAGCGCATAGCTTTGGTCGAAGAGGTTCTCAACGCCCACATCCAAGCGCAGCTTGCTTTGGCTCCACGAGCTGCGCAGAGTAACTAGGCCGTAACCGGCGGTCTCTATTTCGTTGCGCAGCAGTGAGCCGTCATCTTTGGCCGCCACCAGTTGCCACTCGACACTGTTGGTCCAATCGCCCCAGTGTTGGGTGAGGGTCAGCTGAGCCGTCAGTGGCAAAGTGTTGTAGAGCGTGTCGCCATCGTCGCGGCGCTCAGCATTGATATAACTCAGCGCAGCGCTGACCTCCCAATGGCCAAGTTTCTCACCGCCCAGATCGCGCTGTGCAGAGATATCCAAACCCCAAAGGCGGGCATCCTCATTGGCGTATTGCAGATAGCGGAAGTCGCCGTTGTTGTCGCAGCTAGGTGCAGTGCACAAGGTGGCGTCGATATAGTCGTCGACTACGGTATAAAACGGCGATACCGTGAGTGCCCACTGCTGTTTTTCGCTGTCAAACCAGCGCCAATCGGCAGTCAGTGAGTGCGCTGTTTCAGGTGTTAAATTGACATTGCCGGTGTAGCCGTTGCCATCGCCGACGGTATTGATCATGCGCATTGCCATGCCGTTGCGGCTCCAGCTGTAGCGCTCATAGAGGTTGGGTGAGCGCACTTTGCGCGCGGCACCCAAATCGATTTCACTGCCCGGGGCGATGATGTAAGTCAGCTGGGCACTAAAGTCGATATTGTCGTCGCTTTGCGTGCGATCGAGACTATTAAAAGCTGAGACATCGCTGGCGTACATAGCGTTGTAACCCTGCACCTCATCCGCGGAGCTGGTCACCTGCTCGTAGCGCAGGCCGATCAAACTGCTTAGCTGTTGGCTGTGGCGGCTCTGCAGCTCGGCAAAAACCGCATCGCGATCGCGCTGGCCATTGCGAATATTCCAAAAGGTATCAGGTGCCATCATCATGCTGCCAGAGGCTTCCCACCAGTCGTCTAGCTGGTAGCGTTGCAGCTCAACACCGTAGCGCAATATCTGCTCAGCGCTGAGTTGATAGTCTATATCGACAGCTAGGCCGAGGCTGGTGCCCTCAGTTTCCATTGGCATACCGCTGGCAGTGCCGTAGAGGTATTGTTTGTCGGGCCCAAAGTTCATCAGATGTTCGGTGTTCTCCCAGTAGAGGCGGCTGTTGACACTGCCCCAACTGTAGTCGCCACTGTGACGCAGCGCAGCGCGATAACTGGTGTTGTCGAGCATATCCATGCGCTGGTTGGCAAAACCCTGAAAGGGTATGTGCTGATAGCCGATATCCAAACCAAAGCGATGTTGGTCGCCGTTAGTGTCTATGCGCAGCGCGTGGTTGTGGCTTTCAAAGGCAGTTGAACCGACCTCATCTGCAGCCAGAAAACCGCGGTCGCTAGCGGCACTGCCTGCGGCTTTAAAATCCTCTGCCGAGCGGTAGTTATTGGCTGTAGCGACGCTGCCCTCGTAGCGCACAGCAAGTATTTGGTTGGCGGCAGTGACACCGACGTTGAGACCGTGTCCGTCGCCGTTGCTGCGGTAGTAGCTGCTCACACTGCCGCTATTGATCCATTGTTCAGTTTTAGCAAATTCGGGCGCTGCGCTGCGCACCACAATGGTACCGGCAATGCTGTCGCCACCCACAGCTACTGGTGTCACGCCGACAAAGACTGCGAGTTCCTCAATCTGGCTGGGATCGGTGTAGGAGAGCGGCGGGTTCATGTGGTTGCCGCACGCCGAGATCAGGCTGACGCCGTCCAGTTCGATTTTTACCCGATCATCGCCGAGTCCGCGTAGCTGTGGCAGGCTCGAAACACTGCCGGCGCTGCTGCTCGAAATGCCGGGTAATTTGTTCAGTAGTGCGGCGCTGTCAGTGGCGGCAACTTGACGCTGCTTGAGACTCTCTTGGTTGAGCGTGTGGTCGCTGTGCGGCATTGGCATTAGCGGGCTGGAGACAACGATGTCGTTTATTTCGCGGTTTTGTCGTTCGCTGTGGCTGTGATCGGCGGCGGCAGTTGTCGCTAGCTGAGAGATGGCAGCGGCTAGAGTAAGCTGAATAAACGGCTTCATGGTGCTCCTTTAAATAGCGTAGTTGTCGAAATCAGCCGCTATTTTAAGAGAGCAGGGCAGTGCCGGGAATGCGACAAATTGTCGCACCTCAGCACCCAAATGCCCTATTTTAGGAGGGGTTTAAGGAATCTGCCGGTGTGCGATTCGGTTACCGCAGCGATCTCTTCGGGGGTGCCGGCTGCGAGTATTTGGCCACCGCCGGATCCGCCCTCGGGGCCGAGATCGACAATATGGTCGGCAGTTTTTATGACATCCAAATTGTGCTCAATCACCACCACGGTGTTGCCGTGGTCGCGCAGCCTGTGGAGTACCGCCAACAGCTGCTCAATATCGTGAAAGTGCAGCCCGGTGGTCGGCTCATCGAGGATATAGAGGGTTTTTCCGGTATCGCGTTTAGAGAGCTCACGGGAGAGTTTAATCCGTTGCGCTTCACCACCCGAGAGTGTGGTGGCCGATTGGCCGAGCTTAATATAGGAGAGGCCGACATCGATAAGAGTTTGCAGCTTGCGGGCAATCGAGGGCACGGCATCGAAGAATTCGCGGGCGTCCTCAATGGTCATATCCAGTATCTGATGGATGTTTTTGGCTTTGTAGGTGACATCTAAGGTTTCGCGATTGTAGCGTTTGCCCTGGCAGACGTCGCAGGCGACATAGATATCCGGCAAAAAGTGCATCTCAACTTTGGTGACGCCATCGCCTTGGCAAGCCTCACAGCGGCCACCTTTGACATTAAAACTGAAACGCCCCGGCGTGTAGCCGCGCGAGCGCGCCTCTTGAGTGCCGGCAAACAGTTCGCGGATAGGGGTAAAGATGCCGGTATAGGTGGCTGGATTAGAGCGCGGAGTGCGACCGATCGGGCTCTGATCAATATCGATACACTTGTCCAGTAGCTCGAGGCCGGTAATCGTTTTATGGGGTGCCGATTTTAGTGTAGTGGCTTTGTTGAGTGCCGTGGCGGCAGCGGGGTAGAGTGTCTCATTGATCAAGGTAGACTTGCCCGAACCCGACACCCCAGTGACACAGGTAAACAGCCCAATCGGCAGTTTTAAGTTCACTTTTTGCAGGTTGTTGCCAGTTGCGCCGTTAACTTTAATCCACTCTTTGCCGGGTTTGTGGCGCTGCTCTGGCAGCCGAATACCGCGTTCACCCGAGAGGAATTGGCCAGTCACCGACCCCGGAGTCGCTTGGATAGCTGCGCTGTCACCTTGGGCGACGACCTCACCGCCATGCACGCCGGCACCTGGGCCGATATCGACGATGTGGTCAGCGGCGCGGATCGCATCTTCATCGTGTTCGACAACAATCACGGTATTGCCCATATCGCGCAGGCGGGTGAGCGTAGCCAACAGGCGCTCGTTATCGCGCTGGTGGAGACCGATCGAGGGTTCGTCGAGAATATACATAACACCGACCAAGCCGGCGCCAATTTGGCTGGCCAGGCGAATACGTTGTGCCTCACCACCGGAGAGCGTATCGGCACTGCGCTCGAGGCTTAAATAGTTGAGGCCGACATCAACCAAAAAACGCAGCCGAGCACTGATCTCTTTGACAATTTTCTCGGCAATTTTGCCCTGTCGGCCGGTTAGGTCGAGCGACTCAAAGTAGTCGCAGCACTGGCCAACTGGCAGCAGTACTAGGTCCTCAATGCGTTTGTTGTCGACATAGACCGCTCGCGCTGCCGGTTTGAGGCGTGTGCCTTCACAATCGGGGCAGCTCGAAGTGGTCAGATATTTGGCGAGGTCATCGCGCACCGATTGCGAGTCGGTATCGCGATAGCGGCGCTGCATATTGTTTAACACGCCTTCAAACGAGTGTTTGCGGCGGAATACTGTGCCGCGCTCGTTGACATAGTTAAAAGTGATCTCCTCCTGCTCGCTGCCAAATAGAATCAGCTGTTGGTGGGCGCCGTTGAGCTGCTGCCACGGTGTATCGATATCAAACCCGTAGTGTTCTGCCAGCGAGCTGACCATATTAAAGTAGAACAGTGAGCGACGATCCCAGCCGCGAATCGCACCCTCAGAAATTGACGATTCGGGATGCTGGATAACCCGGTCGACATCAAAATACTGGTGTTGACCCAAGCCATCGCAAGTGGGGCAAGCGCCGGCTGGGTTGTTAAACGAGAACAGCCGTGGCTCCAGCTCGGTGAGGCTGTAGTTACACTGCGGGCAGGCAAACTTGGCCGAAAATATTTGGTCGGGCTGGTCGCCATCCATAAAGCTGATTAGCGCTATCCCTTCGGCCAGGTTGAGGGCAGTCTCGAACGACTCGGCTAGGCGCAGTTTAAGTTCCTCTTTGACCTTGAAGCGGTCGACTACCACTTCGATAGTATGTTTGGTCTTTTTGTTCAGTGCCGGCGCTTCATCGAGATCGCAGACTACGCCGTCAATGCGGGCACGAATAAATCCTTGGCGGCGCAAATTGTCAAACAGGTGCAAGTGCTCGCCTTTGCGGTCTTTAATTACCGGTGCCAACAGCATCACCTTGCTGCCTTCGGGCAGTGCTAACACTTGATCAACCATCTGGCTGACCGTCTGCGCATTGAGCGGCTGGCCGTGGTCGGGGCAGCGCGGCTCGCCGGCGCGGGCAAACAGCAAACGCAAGTAGTCGTAAATTTCTGTGATAGTGCCCACTGTAGAGCGCGGGTTGTGCGAGGTGGATTTCTGCTCTATCGAGATAGCCGGCGACAACCCCTCGATATGGTCGACATCGGGTTTTTCCATCATCGACAAAAATTGGCGCGCATAGGTCGAGAGCGACTCAACATAGCGGCGCTGTCCCTCTGCGTACAGCGTATCGAAAGCGAGCGACGATTTGCCCGAGCCAGACAGGCCAGTTATGACAATCAGCTTGTCGCGCGGCAGATCCAAATCAATATTTTTGAGATTGTGGGTGCGCGCACCGCGTACCTGAATGGTGTCCATAGAGTGCTCTTTATCGCTGGTGAATAGGCTGTAAACCGCTGTTTTTTCCGCGGAGTATTTGCGCTGCTTGGGCAGAAAAAGCAACAGCTCATTATAGGGGGTTAGCAGCGCCAATCGCAAAGTTAACTGTCGCTTGATGGGAGCTTGTCAGATCCTCGGCCACTGGTAAACTAGGCGCCTTTGGCAGAGTTGGCTGACTACTACTGGAACAGCCCAATTGCTGTCGATAATACGACCCCTTTACCAAGGCCCTCTGTATGAGCCAAGCAGGTTTTGCCAAATTAGATGCGCGCGTGGTCGCCTCGCTCGCAGGCCTTTACGCTTCGCGCATGCTCGGCCTTTTCATGGTGTTGCCGGTATTGGCGCTCTATATTGACGACTACCAAGGTGCTTCTCCGTTTTGGCTGGGTCTAGTTATCGGCGCTTACGGATTAACCCAAGCTTTGCTGCAGATTCCTCTCGGGCTGCTCTCCGATCGCATTGGGCGCCGCCCAGTGATCGTTGGCGGGCTACTCGTTTTCATATTGGGCAGTGCCGTCGCGGCGCTGTCAGACTCTGTCTGGGGTTTATTTATTGGCCGGTTGCTGCAGGGTAGTGGCGCAATCGCCAGTACTACGATGGCGCTTGTGAGCGACCTGACTAGCGACGAGAATCGCTCCAAAGCGATGGCGGCTATCGGTGGCAGTATTGGCCTGTCGTTTATGTTGGCCATGGTTGCAGGGCCGCTGCTGGCCGCCGGCGGCGGTATGGCGTGGGTGTTTTGGGCCACCGCCGCACTCGCTGTATGCGGTCTGGCGCTGTTTCTTTTAGCCGTCCCCAAACCCTTGCAGAGCAGCGCCAACCGCGAAGTGCGCGCCGATCTCAGCCAGCTGCGCAGCGTGGTCGCAGAGCCCAACTTATTGCGCCTTAATTTCAGTATTTTTACCCTCCATCTGCTGTTGATGGCGGCTTTTGTCGTAGTGCCATCCCTGCTGGTGGAGCAGCTCGGTATCGCCAAACAACATCTCTGGTGGGTCTATATTGCCCTGCTCGGTGGCGGCTTTGTATTGATGATTCCGCTGTTAATTATCGGCGAGACACGCGGTCGCCATCGCACGGTGTTACTGGCGGCTATTGGTGCTTTGACCGTAGCGCTATTTGGTCTCTACTTGAGTACAGATTTTTGGCCGGTGTTGGTTTTACTGCTGCTGTTTTTTGCCGGTTTTAATCTGCTTGAGGCGATGTTGCCGTCCTGGCTGAGTAAAGCGTGCCCAGCGGGCTCTCGCGGCACAGCGATGGGCGTCTACTCCAGCGGCCAGTTCCTCGGGGCTTTTTTCGGTGGTCTGCTCGGCGGTTGGAGCTTGCAGCAGTTTGGCAGCAGTCAGTTGTTCCTGATGCTCGCGCTTTTGGCGCTCATTTGGTGGCTTCTGGCGCGCGGTTTGTCTCAACCGAAACTGCGTAAAACGGTGGTGTTGCGTCGCGACCAGCGTACACCCGAAGAGTTTGCGGCGTGGTTGCAAGGGTTGCCAGGGGTCGATGAGATACTTCAATTTGACGGCGATCCGCTGGTTTATATCAAGGTAGATGGCAAACTGCTCGACCGCAGCCAGCTGGAGCCGCTGTTGGCATAACAGCGCCTTGCGGTCGCCAACAGAGTGATCGCCGCGTATACTGGATAGCAACAGCTCAACGGTTGAGCAGACTAATTTTCACAAAAATCGTGTTTGATAATTACAGGAGAACATCATGGCAAGGGGCATCAACAAAGTGATACTGGTTGGCAACTTGGGCCAAGACCCAGAGACCCGCTACATGCCTTCAGGTAATGCGGTTACCAATATCAGTATTGCCACCTCCGAGAGTTGGAAAGACAAACAGACTGGCGAGCAGCAAGAGCGCACCGAGTGGCATCGCGTAGCCTTTTTCAACCGCTTGGCGGAGATTGCCGGTGAGTACCTTAAAAAGGGCAGCAAAGTCTATGTCGAAGGCTCATTGCGCACCCGCAAGTGGCAGGGCCAAGACGGCCAAGATCGCTACACTACCGAAGTGATCGCTACCGAGATGCAAATGCTCGACAGCCGCGGCGAGATGGGCGGCGGCGGTGGTTACCAGCAGCAAGGTGGCGGTTACCAGCAGCAGAACCAAAACCAAAATCGTCCGCCACAAGGCGGTAATCAGTATGGTGGGCAGCAAGGTGGCGGCCAGCCACAACAGTCGGCACCGCCGATGGATAATGCCATGCTTGACGATGACATCCCGTTCTAGACAACAATTAATATAGTTTGTAACGTTTAGTTTACTATAAAGCCCTTAATTCCCCGCCATTGCGGGGAATTTTGTTTTTATGGTTCTAAAAAGTTGTAACGTTTAGGTGGTGTTTTGTTTAGGGCTTTAAAAACGTAACAATAAAGTTGTTAATTTTTTAAATTTGTGTCTAAAGAGTGCCCTTAGCGGTCATTAGCACTTCTGCATGATTTTCAATCAAATCTAATAGAAGCGGACATTATGTAAGGCATTAATGTCTAGATAAAGGGACTCGATTCAGGGCGCAGTTAGTTAGATGGGTTCTAGAGCAAGATGCGTCTACTCATTAGTGGCCATCGCAAAATATCGATGGCCATTTTGTGCTTAATGACCTAAAACATTGGTTACGGTCTTTTTGGCTGCTTTTGCGGCTTTCTTTTCTTTGGCTGTTAAAAGCGGTTTCTTTTTCGCGTTTTTCTTACTGTCCTGTCCTTTGCTCATGATACTGTCCACTTATTATCGCTGCATAAGCCTAGAGCCAGTTTGAGCCGACCTAAGGGGTGTTGCTATTCAGGTTGCTAAGTCACTGAGTAACAGCAGCAGTATGTGCCTGTAGCTGATTAATAGATAGGTATTATTATCATGGCAGGCTGTTATCTGAGTTAGCGTCTCTTAGTGGCAAACTATTTAGACATGATGACGAGGTTCGTGGTTTTGAACTTTGATTAAGGTGGCTGCATATAGACAAGTGAATGGCCATCTATTTTCATGGTGGGTAGGTAATACTTAAAATTTACAGGCAGGTGTGTTATGCTCGCCGTTCTTTCCAAATACTCCTCGATCATTGGTAAACAGTCTTCCTACCCATCGACATCGTTGATTACTTCTATTTTTAGCCCTGTCGTGTTTTCTCTTTGTAGTGAGTCTCGATAGTTCAAAAAAATCTTGATGCTCTGTTCATCAGGGTCACGATATATCTAAGTGTTTTTTGTACTGAGAAATCATAGTTATTGTCTCGTCTAAATTTATTTTGTCGCAAGCGTATGACGTATTTTTGTTCTCGATGAGTCGTGAATAAAGTCTGCCAGCGTATTGCTGATATATCAAAAAAATACCCTTGTCACTTTTAGGATTTATATGACGACTGCTATGCAAAAATCACCCCCAACTATTCTTTCTTATGTAAAAGACTTACCTAACCTATGCTCACTTGCAGGCTTGGCTTGTACGGTATTGGCCATTTACTTCAGCATTATAGGCGTTTACTACGCGGCTATGATCGGGATGATTTGGGCCGTTGCTTTTGATTGGGCTGATGGTCTGGTTGCGCGAAGAATGAAGGGCCGCACGGGTGATGACAGTACCTTTGGTGGCCAGCTTGATGTGCTAATAGATATTGTGAGTTATGGCGTAACACCAGCGGTGTTGTTGCTGAGCTATGGAGGCTTTGAGCCAATATTCCTAGTCGGCGCATTTATTATGCTTGCTGCCAGCGCTATTCGGTTGAGCTATTTTAGTACCTTCGGTCTTGCTGATGGCGCTAAGTACACGGGCCTCGCTCTGGATAACAATAGCATCATATTTGTTTTCATATTTATGTTTGAAAGCCTGGTGAGTGGGGCTGTGTTTACGGTGATTCTTTATGTGAGTGGTGTAACGCTTGCTGCTTTAAATGTTTCACAAATTAAAACGCCAAAACTTTCTGGCAACCCCATCAATGTTTACCTACTTGCTCTTTATACACTCGCTATTACAGGCGTTTATAGCTGGAAGCTTTTGTAGAAGGCTACCCTATGAGTAAACCCAATATTATTAAAAATAGGAGTTAAAAAATGCTTATATATACGGTAGGCACGTTTGATTTGTTGCATGTGGGCCACTTGGCATTATTGGAGTACTGTAAAACTTTAGGCAGCGTGCTGGTAGTAGGCGTTGGCTCTGATGCGGTTGTTAATTCATACAAGCCCAATGTTCCGGTTATTCCTCTTGAACAGCGAATGAAAATGCTGCAAGCATTAAGCTGTGTTGATATTGTTCGCCCCTATTACGAACTTGAATATGTCTCGGCTTGCAAAGAGTTACAGCCCGATGTGTTTGTTGTTGGTGAGGATTGGGGTGATAAACCCCATAATATTGCAGTGGAGGATTACTTAAAAGCTAACGGTAAGCAGATCGTGCAAATTAAGTATGATCCGCAAACCTCATCATCGAAAATCAAACAAGATGTTATCGATCAAATTCATCGAGTGAATATTTTGCATAATGACGCGAATTTACCATTTCAGAAGATTGCTTAAAAATAAGATGACGTGTGTATAAGAAAGATAAAACGCACTTTACCCGTTTATCGAATGCACTCTAGTAATTCTCATCAGTAACAAAACAGCCCATGTTACCGCCACCAAGCTTGAATCGAGCCCGCTTTTCTAGACAGTGCTAGCTGTAACGATGCAAAAATCTAGATTGGATGTGTCCGATTTCAGGAATCAGAAAAGTTAGCCCTAATGACCGCTTTGGCCCCATTAGAAGTATCTTATATTTTATTTGGATTTTGCCTGCCGTAGATACGAGTCACCTCTACAAAACCCTCTTTCTCGCGGTAAAAAATAGCATGATTGCTAAATACAGATCGCCGATAACCTGTGCGTATTTCATCGACAGCAGGGTATTGCTTAGGGTTATCTGCAACATTTTGACAATGGCTTAAAAGTTCATAATAAAACTTATCGGCTTGAGTTTCACCAAAACGCTCAAGCCCAAAAACCCATATCACATTTAAATCATCTTCAGCTTCAAGGGATAATTTATAGGTGGTCATTTTTCAAGGCTTTCTTTTTAAAGTCTGCGAGACGCTCTTCTGGACCTTTCTTACTGTAGCCATCCTGCTCAATGGAACTTTCTGCCTTTATTAAGCCTGCACGTATGCCCTCAATCGCAACTTGCTCATTACGCCTAGCTTGACGTATTAGGTCATTCACAACCTCGCTTTTATTTGAGAATTCACCGCTTTCGACCTGACTTTTTAACCAAGAATCGTTTGGATCAGCCAAGCTTATACTTTGACGAGTCGCCATAACATACCTCCATAAACAGAATCCACTGGTGTAATTATGCACCAAATTCGCATCAAGGCAAGTAAAGGGGGGAATTCTAGACCTTGGAAGGTTATGTCTGCTTTCGAGGGTTTCGAAAACCTCTTGTAATGACTGCTATGGCCCCAATTTGAGACGCGCGCCACGCAATAATGTTTCCATGAACACGATTGATAGCTCGAATGGCGTTAGTTAACATCTTTATTGTCTTGTTAACAACTTTATTGTTCACCCACAGCCTCTCAAGGTTTATTACTAGGGCATTCACTCCTCGCTCTTTTTCTTGTTTAATGCGCCTGTTAAGTACCACATAACTAAAACCCCGCACATAAGACCATTCGCGTCCTTACAGTCTGCAACTGTTCGATCTCTCAGCGCGCCCTGATTACCCTGCTTTCATAGCTTTTCCTGGGTTGATGTTGTATCGTTTAAAGCATAATTTTTATGTGGTCAGTAGTTTAACGTTACTTAAAACGTTAAAATGATTTATTTGAACGGTTATCTAGGAAAGGTTTTGTTGTGATACGTAGGTTTCAACCCACCCACCTAGCAGCTTTTAAAACTGTAAATTGTTGTTTTCCATTCTAAACAGTTCTGCACAGTCTGATCTAAACGATCTCATTGAAAACCCCACTAGCTGGGGTTTTCTTGTTTTTACAGGTGTAGAGATAATTTTGCTACAGCCCTAAACCAATAGAGTGGTGAGCTTAACTATTTTGAAAATAGGTTGCCTAATTTCATGCCAATCATCATAAAAATAATAAATCCAATGGTGACGGGTGATAGATAGATAATAGAGGCCAGTGCAGGGCCCGGACAGTAACCATATAGCCCCCAACCGATACCGAACAATGCAGCGCCGATAACCAGTCTGGAGTCTATGTCCGAGCGGGTCGGAATTGAAAACATTGATCCAAACATCGGCTCTGCTCTATGGCTCAAGACGAACTTGAAACCGATAAACGTTGTAATAACCGCAGAGCCCATCACAAAAATTAGATCGGGGTCCCAGTTTCCGAATATATCCAGAAAGCCAATCACTTTTCGCGTGTCGGTCATACCAGAGGCGGCGAGCCCCAGTCCGAACAACAGTCCTGAGAGTAAAGCGCTAGTACGTTTCATAGGTTTTGACTCACTGCCACTGTGACAATGGCTGTTGCCATAAAAATGAGGGTCGCAACAATTGAACGGGATGAGAGACGACTGATGCCACAAACACCGTGACCACTGGTGCAGCCATTGCCAAGGTTGACGCCGATACCCACTATCAAACCCGCTATAATCGCCCTGACAGGGGTGTTGGCCACTTCCGGCACAGGCTTGCCGGTAATGAAGTGAAGTAAAAATGCACCCGCCACAATGCCCAGCAAAAATAGCCAACGCCAAGAGCGGTCATCTCGATCCGTTTCGCGCGCAAAGGCTCCCCAAGCGATACCACTAATACCGGCAATCTTGCCAATAGAGAGCATTAATAAAATCGCCGATAACCCAATCAGAACGCCACCCATTAGTGGCCACAAGGTGTTTTCCATTTTAGCTCCGTAGAGTGAACCCGCACGCGAGTGATTTTAAATTTCTAAAAAAGAGAATCCATCCACCAATTACGTAACCGACAGTGTTCATCAAATTGATGCGGCTAAGTACATTTTTTATGAAGGTTGCTTTGTAGTCCGCAAGTATGGGAGTTTTACATCGATGTCACCGAATTTCGCTTTAGCTTCATCATCGTTCAAAGACAATGCGACAATCACGTCTTGCCCGTGCTGCCAGTTTGCTGGAGTTGCAATTGGCGTTTGGTAGGTCGCTTGTAGAGCATCTAGGGCGCGAAGAACTTCTGCAAAATTACGACCGACTGACATAGGGTAGGTCATTGCTAGCTGTAGCTTTTTGTCTGGACTAATAATAAAAACGACTCTAACACTGGCTGAGTCTGCCGCCGTGCGACCATCGGGTAGATAAGCTTCTGCTGGCAGCATGTCGAGTGCTTTTGAGACAGCTAAATTCTCATCAGCAATGATGGGAAAAGTGGCTGTGGCGCCTGAGAAGGCCTCAATATCGGATTTCCACTCTTTGTGTTCTTCGACACCGTCAACCGACAATCCAATAACCTTGGTTTTACGCTTTTCCCACTCAGCCGTTAACTGAGCTACTGCGCCGAATTCTGTGGTGCAAACGGGCGTGAAGTCTTTGGGGTGGCTGAAGAGAATAGCCCAGCTATCACCGATAAAATCATGAAATTTGAAATTGCCTTTATCAGTGATAAGTTCTAGATTTGGCATAACATCATTGATACGTAAACTAGTCATTTTAATCCCTCAAGTTTGGAGTGTTTTTACGATTCGTAGGAAAGTGTTTTGATCTTTCCCGCGAACACGCGGTAGATAAATACCGTATAGATAAAGATGCATGGTACGGCGATAACAGTCCCGACAAAAGCGAACTTTAGCGAGTCCCTTGATGCTGCCGCGTCCCAAATGGTCAGCTTTCCGATCACGACATCTGGAAAAATGCTATAGCCCAAACCAAGTGTGCACATAACGCAGATTACAATCAGCGCTACAAAGACAATCCACCCATAGTCTGCAGCCAGAATCTTGGGGCTGTGCAGGGCCCACAGGGCAACTAAATACGCAATGGCTACGGTTATGGGTATGGGGAGCAACCCGATTGCTTCAGGTAGACTAAACCATTTATCAGCAATCTCTGTACTGGCGATGGGCGTGGCAATTGAGATCAAAAATAGTCCTAGGCCAAGAGGCACAATGAATAATCTGCCCCATTTGGCTGCTTTAGAGTAAAGGTCACCATCAGTTTTGACCAATAGCCATGCCACTCCATGCATGATGTACAGACAGGGAAGCATTAGAGAAATCGCGATTGAAAATACTAAGCTCAGGGGTGTATCCCTAAGCCCCATCACATAGCTTCCCAACATCCATCCTTGCGCCATTGAGGCAGTAATGGAACCAATAAAAAACAACCAATTCCACGTCGCTTTAAATTCTGTTTTTGTCTTTACTCGGAATTCAAAAGCAACGCCTCTGAGAGTTAAAGCGATTAGCATGACAGCAACCGGCATGTATAAAGAAGTGAGTACTAAGCCGTGAGCCATTGGAAAAGCCATTAATAGAACTCCAATGCCAAGAACTATCCAAGTCTCATTAGCATCCCAAAAAGGACCGATAGTGGCAATCATGACGTCCTTTTCACTATCTGTGGCTAGAGCTAGGAGCATTCCTATGCCGAGATCGTATCCGTCTAAGATCGTATACATCAATAATGCAAAGCCCATTACTGAGACAAAAAATATAGGTAGCCAATCCATTATCCGGCTCCGTTAAATTGATCAATTTTTTGTCTTTCTTGCATTGCCATTAGTGACCGAGCTTTTTTAGTGGACATATACCTGAGCGTTAGAACATATGACACAAGCAGACCTGTATAAAGAATACTGTAGGCTACCAATGTCGTTAGTACCGTCCCGCCAGAATGATCGGCAACAACATCAGATGTCCTCAAAATACCTGTGACAACCCATGGCTGTCGACCGATCTCAGTCACATACCAACCCGCTAAAACTGCCACCCAGCCTGAGAAGGTCATCCACGAAAGTATACGGAGAGGAAAGCCTTTCAAAGTTTTATATTTAAAAAGTTTATAGGAGCAGAACCACGCAACTAGCAACATGAGGAGGCCAACCACGACCATAACTCTGAAGGCCCAGAAAACAGGGGTTACTGGCGGATGCTTTCCCTCGAAATCGCTTAGCCCTTGAATCTCACCTTCCAGCTCATGGGTAAGAATCAAACTGGCCAATTTAGGAATCTTTATCGCGTACTGTGTAGTTTGCTGTTGCTCATCAGGAATACCAAAAAGAGTTAATGGTGCACCACGCTGGGTGTGCCACACACCCTCTATCGCAGCAACTTTAGCTGGCTGGTGTTCTAGCGAGTTTAAGCCATGGAAGTCACCAATAAGTATTTGTACTGGGGCAAGAATGGCAGCTAAAAAGACCCCCGTTCGTATAACTTTCCAAGTGGCTGGTCCATCGACTTTTTTTCTTGCTCGCCATGCGCTGACCCCTGCAACTAAAAAAGACGCAGTAAGCAAGCTAGCCGTTAACATATGTGCGAACCGGTATGGAAAAGATGGGTTAAAGATAATTTCCATCCAATTCTCGATATGGATGACCCCATCAATCACCGTATAGCCATCAGGTGTCTGCATCCAAGAGTTAAGGCTCAATATCCAAAACGCTGACATGCTGGTACCAACGGTAACAACCAAAGTAGAGAGCAAGTGAACTTTATTGGAGACTCTATTTTTTCCGAATAACATGATGGATAAGAACGACGCTTCCAGAAAAAATGCAGTGAGCACCTCATAACCGAGCATAGGGCCGGCTATATTTCCAGCTTTCTCCATAAATCCAGGCCAGTTGGTGCCGAACTGAAAGCTCATGGTGATCCCAGAGACAACGCCTAGCGCAAAGGTAAGAGCAAATATTTTCACCCAGAAGTAATAGGCGTACTCCCACTCTATATCGCGGGTCTGGGTAAACCTGATTCTGAAGAAAAGAAGAAGCCAGCAGAGTCCAATCGTGATCGTTGGAAATAAAATATGAAAACTAATATTGAGTGCGAATTGAATTCTTGAAAGTAATAAGGGATCAAAGTCCATAAAATCTACTCAATGGGTTACATTATTAACAGTTGTCCTGAAAAGCTTGTAGATGGCTCATGTAGAGTTGTCCGCCCAGCTCAGGTAAAAAATGGGCTTTCTCTAATAGCGATTTGACCGGGATCTTCACTTCACTTAAGTGAAGCTTGATGCCCTGCTGGAGTAAATCTCTATTGAGCTTCTCAAGCATTTCCATAGCCGTTAAATCAATCGTATTAACTGCACCGCAATGCAGTATTACACTCTTCAAGCCAGGGCGTTCTCTCACCACCTCACCTATGAACTCTTCAAGGTAATTGGCGTTGGAAAAAAGTAAGCTCTCATCAATGCGCAGCGAGACGGATTGGGTGGCGACTTCAACGTTGTAATGCTTCACATTGCGGAAGTGTTCAGTCCCAGGGACTAAACCTATCTCAGCAATATGGGGCCTTGAAGTATGGTAGAGATGCAATAGAACGGAGGCGATGATGCCACTTGCAACCCCAGCTTCTACACCGGCACTGAGCGTGATGGCGATAGTTAAAAAGACCGCAGTGAAGTCACTTTTAGAAAAGCGCCAAGCCTGTTTGAGTATGGATAGGTCGACCAGCGCGAGTACGGCTACAACAATCGTTGCGCTCAACATTGCGATCGGCAAGTAGTACAAGTACGGGGTGAGAAACATGGATGCTATGGCGATACCAACCGCGGTATAGATGCCGGCTAGCTGTGTTTTTGCTCCAGCATCAAAATTTACCACAGAGCGCGAAAACCCACCGGTAACCGGGAATGCACCCGCTGCGGCGGAGGCTAGGTTAGCGCCGCCCAAGGCAATTAATTCTTGATTTGAGTCGATTTTCTCACCTTTCTTTGCCCCTAAAGTTCGACCCACAGAGATGGATTCTACGTACCCGATAATGGCAATAAAAAACGCTGGCAGCAGTAAGGCCTCAACTGCTTCGCGGGTAATGGTGGGCACCTTTGGATCGGCTATACCGGTTGGAATGTCACCGACGATGGCGACTCCGAGTTGATCCAATGCCCCAATCGCGACAACGGCGGTCGATACACAGACCGCCAAGATTGGTGACATTCTCGCCACTGTTGATGCCGTGCTTTTATTCAAACCAAGTAGAGCTAAGCATCTGGCCGCATATTGACGAGCAACGACCAAAAACAGCAAGCAAGCAGCGCCAATGGCCATGGTTGTTGGGTTAATGCTCGGAATCGACTGGATTAGATGCGAGGCCAGCTCGAAGAAAGTGTGGCCGGATACAGAGACGCCCATCAGATGCTTCAACTGACCGAGAGCAATGATTAGCCCAGAAGCAGTGATAAAGCCGGAGATCACCGAGTGGGAGAGAAAATTGGCGACAAAACCAAACCTAAAAACGCCCAATAAAAACAGCATCGCCCCTGAAAGGAAGGCCAGTGTAATAGCGCCGTCAACATAGGAGATTAAGTCCGCACTCACTACAGAGGAGAGTGCGGAGGCTGTCATTATGGATGCAATGGCCACTGGCCCTACGGCCAGTGAGGTACTTGAGCCCAATATCGAATAAATCACTATGGGGATGATGCTGGCATAGAGACCATAGTGTGGCGGCAACCCAGCGAGGATTGCATATGCCAATGACTGCGGTATCAACATCACTGTGACAACCACAGCCGCGATAACATCGCTAACCCATTTGTCTTTCGAGTAATTTGCGATTTGACCCAGTACCGGAAACCATTGCGATATGTTTTTCATTTTTGCGGGCAACTTAATAAACCGGTGAAGCAAGCCATTCACGGCCTTTGAGCATGCCGTGCCAATAAATTGGCGGCAGCATCTTCGCTTTCAAAAACCAACCGAAGTAGGTTGCCTTGGTGCCGTCGTTAAACCATGTCGGGAATGAGGGCGCCACTTTGCCCCCGTAGGTAAACTCAGCCAAGACGATTTTGCCGTGCGCAACCGTGAGTGGGCAGGATCCATAGCCGTCGTAAGCTGCCAAGTTGGCTTTTTCAGCCAATACAGTGGCGATATTGTGGGCAACCACCGGCGCTTGTTTGCGTGCCGCCGCCATAGTTTTAGCGTTGGTTGTGTTCATGACATCGCCGACCCCCCAGATGTTGATAAAATGCTTACTTTGCAAGGTGCCAGGGTCTACATCTAACCAGCCTGCTTCATCGGCTAGCTGCGAGTTGCGGATAAAATCAGGCGCCGTTTGTGGGGGGCAAACATGCAAGAAGTCGAAGCTGGTTTCTTCAAGATTGCCGTCGCTGTCCTTGAACCAGGCTTTCTGGTTTTCTCCGTCTACCTTAACCAGAGTTTTAGAGAAGCGCAGATTGATAGCGTACTTTTCAACGTACTCCATCAAGGCGGGCACATACTCCTGCACACCAAATAAAACCCCACCTGCGTTGTAAAAATCGATATCAATATCGTTAATTTTGCCTTTTTTGAACCATTCAGAGGCAGAGAGGTACATCGCTTTTTGCGGTGCTCCCGCACATTTGATCGGCATCGGCGGTTGAGTAAACACAGCCTTACCTGAGCTCATATTTTGCGCCAGTTCCCATGTGTATGGGGCTAGATCGTAGCGGTAGTTGGATGTCACACCGTTTTTACCCAGTGCTTCCTCCAAGCCTTCGATGGCCGACCAGTCTAGTTTTAGACCGGGGGCAACAACCAGGTGCTTATAAAAAACATTGGCACCGCAGCTGAGCTCTACTTTATTGTCATCTGGAAAAAATTGATTTACGGCCTTAGCAATCCAGTCACAACCCGCCGGAATAATATCTTGGGTTTTTCTTCTGGTTGATTGCGCATCAAATACGCCGCCGCCAACCAAAGTCCAACCCGGTTGGTAGTAGTGAACATCGGATGGGTCTATAAGCGCGATCCGCAACTGCTTGTTTCTTTGTCGCAGGCTCGCCGCCGTCGCAACACCGCCAGATCCGGCGCCAATGATAACCACGTCGTATTTGGTGCCGTCTATAGAGGTATCTTTGTTCGCTTGAGTGGTTTCAGTTACTGCTTGGAAAAGCTGCTGAGATCTATTCCCTGTTCGACAATAGGCATGCGTCTTTTTGTTGGTTTTTAATACCGCTAAGAGGCGTTGCTGGTCCTCAGCACTGAATTTGCTCGGCTTGAATGGTATTTCATGGAACTCAATTCCCTCACTCGAGGCCGCTGCGCTTATCTCTTGCATGGTTGGCTGATCGTCAGCCTCGCCATCCGGGCGGTTGCAGACAATCACTTCAACACCGGCAGCCTTGAGCTCTGCAATATCCGCGCAGGTTATTTGATCTGACACCGTCACCTGGTTGTTTAGCTTGGTAATTTTCATAGTTTTCCCTCGGTAGTAATCACAACAGTTGTTATAGTTTTTTCTAATGAGTCGTCAATGGCTGTTTTAACCCTGAAATTGGCACCTTAAGATAGACTGTCTCATTGGTGTCTGCTTCGGGGAAATGCCCTGCACGCATGTTGGTTTGCAGTGATGGGTAGATCAGCTTTGGCATGCCCAGTGTTGCATCGCGGGCTTCTCGCATGGCGACGAAATCATTCTCAGATATACCGTCGTGCACATGAATATTGCTGGCTTTCTGTTGTGCCACGGTGGTTTGGTATTCCAGCTCGCGCCCGTTTGGTTGATAGTCATGGCACATAAAGAGACGGGTCTCTTCAGGCATCGACAAAATTTTCTTGATAGATTGGTATAACGTGCGCGCATCTCCGCCAGGGAAGTCTGCTCGCGCGGTACCGCCGTCTGGCATAAAAATGGTGTCACCAACAAAACAAGCATCACCGATTAGATGAACCATGCAGGCAGGTGTGTGGCCAGGAGTATGAATGGCGACTCCTTCTACTGAGCCAATTTGGTAGGTTTCACCATCGTCGAACAAAACGTCGAATTGGGTCCCGTCGCGCTTAAACTCAGTGCCTTCGTTAAAAACCTTGCCAAAGGTTTTTTGCACCGTATCAATGTGTTTGCTGATGGCAATTTTTCCACCCACGATACTTTGAATATAGGGCGCAGCAGAAAGGTGGTCAGCGTGAACATGCGTCTCTATGAGATAAAGCACGTTCAGGTTTCTTTTTTGAACACACTGGATGATCTCATCGGCACTCTCGTAGCCGATAGCTCCGGATGCGTAGTCAAAGTCTAAGACCGAGTCAACAATCGCACAGTCATTAGAGTTTGGATCTTTTACGATGTAAGAAAAGGTATTGGAATTTTCTTCGAAAAAGGGAAAAACCTCTGGTTGAATTGTGGTTTGCATAATCAATATCTCCTTTGTATACACTTATACAATCAATTATCGTGCCAACTATTCATGATTTTCTATCTCCTTGATATTACTCACTAAATGAAAGCTTACCGCTAGTAGGAGATTATTTATGTCATATATGGCATTATTTTGCCAACTTTTTGACACTGGGTGGCTGATATGCGACAAAAACAACTGGGCGACATGCTTGAGGGTTACGATGACCCCGCGATATTGGTGAGTGCCGATTACGAGATCTTGGCCACCAACAACGCCTACCAAGATAAATTCGGCAAAATTGATCTTGAGCAGGCGCCAAAGTGTTATGCGGTCTCACATGGCTATGACCGTCCCTGCGACCAGGCCGGAGAGGACTGCCCTCTCAAAGCTGCGCGTGAATCTAAGCACAAAGAAAAAGTACTGCATATTCACCAAACGCCCAATGGACGTGAGCATGTCGATGTCGAAATGCTGCCCATTTTTGACGATAACAGTGAACTACAGTTCTTTGTTGAGCTGCTAAAGCCTGTGCCATTGGCAAGCGGCAAGCCAAGCGATAAACAAATCGTCGGCAATAGCACTGTATTTAACGACATGCTGTCGAAGGTCACCAAGGTCGCCGAATCAGATGCCTCAGTTTTACTGCTCGGGGAGTCAGGGACGGGGAAAGAGCTGATCAGTCGTTTAGTTCATTATGCCAGTAGGCGCAGTGAACAACCGATGGTGACACTGGAGTGTTCCGGGCTGAGCGAAACGCTAATAGAGAGTGAGCTGTTTGGCCACCGCAAAGGTGCATTTACCGGTGCCTATAATGACCGCAAAGGTTTGGTCGAGATGGCGGATGGAGGGACCTTATTCTTAGACGAGATCGGTGATGTATCGCTACCAACACAGGTCAAGTTACTTCGCTTGTTAGAAACCAAGACATTTCGTCGAGTCGGCGGCACGGAAGTGCGAACGTCAGATTTCAGACTAATCTGTGCAACCCACAGAGACCTCAACAGGATGGTACAAGAAGGGGCATTTCGATTAGATCTCTACTACAGGATAAATGTGTTCCCGATTCACATTCCCTCTCTCTCTGAGCGCCAGGAGGATATTCCACAGTTAGTGATGCACCTGTTGCAAAACATCAACAAAAAACTCTACATCACCCAGCCTGCATTGCAGCTTATTTTGTCACATACATTTCCTGGCAACATACGCCAGTTAAAAAATCTCCTGACACGCGCGTCAATTCTCAGTGATACCAATGTAGTCGACGAGCAGCAGATCAAGGAATCAATGGCCATGGACTCAGGTATAACCTCCCTGGAGTCTTCCTCGGCCGAGAAGTTCCAGGGCGCAACCGCGCTAAAGAACAATGAGGCCGGCTTTATTGCAGAGCTAGTCAACCAACACGGCGGAGATAAAAAAGCAGCGGCAAAAGAGTTGGGTATCAGTTTGAGAACTTTGTACCGAAAACTGGAGGGTTAGTTAACTGCCAAACTCCTCAAGCCTCTGGCGTTCTCGCCAAAGTGATTCTGATTGCTGTGAATGGCCAGATAAAAAAAATACCGCTGTGGCTAGCGGTATTTTTTTGTCTTTGCGAATCAGCGGGTAAATGTCACGGTATCGCCCAGGGGAGCACGCTCCATGGTGACTTTGTTGATCTGTTCGCCCACTGCCTCGTACCCAAACGAGAGACCAACAATCAGCTCGTTGCCCTCCGGGATGGGGGTGATCGCCTTAACCGGCTCGGGGAATGCGGCCAATGCACCCTGAGGGCAGCTGGCCAGGCCATGCTCTACCAGCAGGAGCATCAGTGTTTGTAGATAGATGCCAATATCGATGGCATTAACCTCACCCATGGTTTTGGGCATAGAGATAAAAGCTGCGTGCGGTGCACCGAAAAACTGCCAGTTTTTAGCCATCAGCCAGTTGCGCTTGTCGCGATCGCTGCGCTCTATCCCCATCGTGCCGTAGTAGCGGGCGGCGCAGTCAAATTGGCGCTCTTTATAGACACCCGAGAGGTCCATATCACCCGGTTTAAAATGAAACTGTGGTTTGGCGCCCTGCATAATGCCGGCCATCAACTGCTCTTCGAGTTTTTTGCGCGCCTCGCCAGAGACCACATTGACATGCCATGGCTGGGTATTGCAGTTGGAAGGCGCCATGCTGGCTTTAGTGAAAATCTCTTCTATTAATTCTGCCGGCACTTCGCGCGGTTCAAAGCCGCGAATCGAGCTACGTTGTTGAAGTGCTTGGATGACAGTTAGCCCGAGTTCATTGGTGCTCATGGAGTGCTCTCGCAATATTATTGATATGACTTGCTCCGCAGAGCAAAAACCTGCGTTCGACCATAATCAGCCGTGGCGTAAAAGTCTATAGCTGTCGCCGCGAAAAAAACCGCGCTAAACTGGCTGCACAGCCACAGCCACAGCCACAGCCACAGCCGGCTCAGCAAAAAAAACAAGATAAATACAGAGGGTTCGCAAAACATGGGTACTTTTTCTTGGCGCTGTCTGCGCCGCTCGTCTATGGCAGTGGCGATCACTGCACTGGTCTCTGTGAATGCCACAGCAGAGCAAGCTACACCTATTGAACCGATGGCCAACGTGCCACCGACAGTACGGCAGCAGGTAACACTCGCCAACTATCTGCAGAACCCGTTTAGTCAGTGGGGTTTTTCTAACAGCTCTGCAGTGGTCAACTCACTGCACATCGCCCGAGCAGGGTCGCTGCCCAATTGGGTGGCACGGGCAGATGAAGCGATGGCCAGCCTCAATGTCGAGTTGGAGGGGGGGCAACTGCGCACCGTTGAGCAGCTGTTTAGCGATCAACACAGCACCGCAGTCATCGTCACGCGCGGCGATAGTATCCTGTTTGAGCGCTACGCTAGCAGTGGCAATCGCCACCAACCGCATATCTGGTTTTCAATGACTAAATCCTTGGTGACCACCGCTTTTGGCCTGCTGGTAGAGCAGGGCAAGGTAGATTTAGAAAAGTCGCCGGCAGACTATATCCCCGAGCTCAACGGCTCCGGTTTTGAACGCACTACGATACAACAGGTGCTCGACCACACAACGGCGCTGGCCTTTGTAGAAAACTACACCGATCCCGAGGCTCCTTTTGCGCGCTTTTATGCACCGGCGCTGGGAATGATGTATGCCCCCGGAGCAGCCGATGTAAAGCCCGGTGAGACCGAGATCTACGGCGTCCACGATTTTCTTGCCCACTACGTAGAAGAGAACCCAGAGCTGCAACCCGGCGAGGCCTTTGAATACAACTCAGCCAATGCCGATGTTATCGGCTGGCTGGTGGCAAGACTCTCTGGCCAACCGCTGGCGGAATTTATTGAACAGCATATTTGGCAGCCACTCGGCACGGAACACGATGCCTATCTGCTCGCCGATCGCGCGTTGCAGGGGGTGGCTACCGGTGGCATGAACACGACCCTACGCGACGCCGCCCAGTTTGGTAGATTGATAGCCAATCGCGGTCGAGTCGGTGATAACCAGCTGGTTCCCGCGGCTTGGGTAGATGCCTCTTTGCAGTTAACCGACTATCATCGCCGCAATATGGCGCGCAGCAACCGATCTGCTGCGATCCCCTACGAGGGCTATCACAACATGTGGTGGATACTCGACAGCAAGCGCGGCGAGTACGTCGCCGGTGGCATCTACGGCCAAATGATCTACATTGATCGCGCCTCGGGTATTGTCGCGGCTATGTACAACCACCATGTCGACGCCTCAGCAGCGACTAGCCCAGACACCCAGAACAAGTTGCGCGCGTTCCGCGCTATAGCCCGTCAATACGACTAAACCGCAACAAATAAAAAAGGCGCCCCCTATTGCCAGGGAGGCGCCTTTTTTTTGCTCGGCAGAAATTATCGCTGTTGCGGGGCGTTCTGCTTGGCGTTATCGAGGATCTCTTCCAGTATCTGATCGACAGTAAATGAGCTGGGACGCTGGCGTTGCGGATACTCTTTAAAGGTCTGCAAGAAGCCGCCAACTGACTGCATCATCATGCCAAAGCGCGCTGATATCTTGCGCACCCACCAGTCCTCGTAAGTGTTGGAGTTGTCATCGGCGCGCTCAAACGGATCGCGGCGCAGGTGGAACAACTTGGGGATACGGAAGGTGACGAACGGCTCGCGCCATACCGCATGGCGTGCGCTGCGCTGCTCGGCAAAGACAAATTTCCAATCGCCATTGCGCAGTGCCAGCAGCTGGCCGTCATCGGAGAAGTAGAAAAAGTCGTTGCGTGGTGATTGATCGGTCTCACCGGTGAGGAAGGGCAAGAAATTGTAGCCATCTAGGTGGACATTAAACTCTTTGTCGCCAGCTTGGTAGCCGTCGAGCAGTTTCTGTTTAATATCGTCAATACCCACTGCAGCCATCAGTGTAGGCACCCAATCTAGGTGGCTCATAACGTTGTTAACCGCACCACCGGCAGGTATTTTGCCGGGCCAGCGGACCAGCGCGGGTACGCGGAAGCCGCCCTCCCAGTTGGTGTTTTTCTCACTGCGAAACGGGGTGATACCCGCATCTGGCCAAGTGTTGTAATGGACACCGTTATCGGTTGAGTAGATAACAATGGTGTTGTCATCTACACCGAGTTTTTCCAATGTGTTGAGCAGGGTTCCCACTTGGCGGTCGTGGGCGACCATCGCATCGTTGTAAAAACCTTGCCCAGAAAGACCGCGCTCCTCTTCAGCGAGGTGGGTAAAGTAGTGCATGCGGGTAGAGTTAAACCAAACAAAGAAAGGTTTCTCGTCATCCACCGCACGCTCCATAAAATCGACGCTGGCGTCTAAAAACTCTTTGTCGACACGCTCCATACGTTTTTTGGAGAGTGGGCCGCTGTCCTCAACGCGACCGTCAGCAAAGCTGTGAATGACACCGCGTGGCCCCCAAACCTTAGCGTAACGCGGGTCTTTGGGGTAGTCGGGATCTTCTGGCGCCTCTTCGGCGTTCATGTGGTAAAGGTTGCCCAAGAACTCGTCAAAACCGTGGTTGGTTGGCAGGAATTGATCCAGATCGCCAAGGTGATTTTTACCAAATTGGCCGGTGGCATAGCCCAGTGGCTTGAGTAACTCAGCTAAAGTGGGGTCCTCAGGTTGCAATCCCAGCGGGTTACCCGGCATGCCAACTTTAGTTAAGCCGGTGCGCATTGGATGCTGGCCGGTGATGAACGCCGAGCGGCCGGCGGTGCAGCTCTGCTCGCCATAATAGTCGGTAAAGAACACACCTTCGTTGCCAATGCGGTCGATGTTGGGTGTCTGGTAACCCATCATGCCGTGGCTGTATTTGCTGATATTGGTAATGCCAATATCATCGCCCCAGATCACCAGAATGTTGGGTCGCTCGGCGGCAAAAGCCGCAGTGCTCAACAAGCTGGTGATCAGAAGAGAGAGTGCGCCGCAGCGCTGAATAACGGATCTCATTGTCTACCCCTTTAGTTATTGTGTGACAAATTTAAACACAGAAAGATTACCAGATAACCGCATCGACACTGTCACCTAAGCGCTTTTAGCGTGACCGGTTGGCCACGCTTGTCAGGCGCGACGGCGGCCAACTACCACACCGCCCAGCGCCCAAAAAGTTTTTAACACAGAGCGCCAAGCGCTCATGCCGGGTTTGGCGCCTTTGCCCAGCCCGATGCGCTCTAACTGATGCTCATACCAGGTAATATCCAGCATAACTGCGGTATCGAGTTTGGCGATACCGGTAGTAATTTTACGCATCGGCAATGGACACTCCTCACCGTCCAGCAAGCGCGCGCTGTAATCGGGCAGTACCGCCAGTGGTCGGGCGATGCCGATCATCGCGCAGCTGCCTTCAGCCAGGGCGCGGTTCATCACCGACAGCGTTCTAAAACCGCCAGTGACCACAAGGGGGAGATTAGTCTGCGCCGCGAGCTGCTGAGCGAACTCAATAAAATAAGCTTCGCGAGCTACAGTGCTGGGTTTCTGATCCACTCCAACCATACTCGGCTGTTCGTAGTTGCCGCCGGATATCTCGACTAAGTCGATCCCTTCGGCCTCAAGTAGTTTGACCAGTTCTGCCGATTCATTCTCACTAAAGCCTCCGCGCTGGAAATCAGCTGAGTTGAGCTTAATAGCTACCGCAAAGTCGCTGCCCACAGATCGGCGGATGGCGCGGTAGACCTCGAGCACAAAGCGGCAGCGATTCTCGAAGCTGCCGCCCCACTGATCGCTGCGCTGGTTTTGCAGCGGCGATAGAAACTGGCTGCACAAATAACCGTGCGCGGCATGAATCTGTACACCGCTAAAACCACACAGTTTGGCCTGCTCGGCGACCCAGGCGAAGCGACCAATAATATCCTCGATCTCTGCTTCAGTGAGTGCGCGGGGCGGATTGAACATGGCCGCCATATCGCCGCCCAACGGTATAGCCGAGGGTGATACAGGCTCTTTGCAGAGCACGCTGGGGATCTGTTTGCCAGGATGGTTAAGCTGCATCCACAGCTGAGTATTATTGGCACTGCCTGCTGCAGCCCAGTCGCGAAAGCGCTGCAGGTCAGACTGCTCGTCAAGCACTACATTGCGCGGCTCGCCGAGTGCATTGCGGTCAATCATTACATTGCCGGTCAGCACAATGCCGGTGCCGCCTTTGGCCCACTCTTTGTAAAGATGTATCAACTCGGCAGAGGGGTTAGCTTGTGCATCGGCGAGCTGTTCGCTCATGGCCGATTTAAACAGGCGGTTCTTGCTGGTGACATGGCGATTGATATCGAGCGGTGTCTCTATGCGTGGCTGATGGGTCATATTGAATGGTTCCAATAGATTTCTATGGGTAAGCTTTTAAGCTAAGTTATCGAACTTGTATAAATGCGATCTATGGTGTCGCAGTTTGGATAAAAAAACCAGCCGACAACTTTTACTGATAAGGGTTTCACTATGCCACTGCTCTCTATGCGTGATATGCACTTTTTGCTTTTTGATATGCTCGATGTGGAATCATTTACGGCAGCTGAGCACTACAGTGATCACTCGCGCGAAACCTTCAGCCAAGCACTAGAGACTGCCGAACAAATCGGCCTGCGCTATTTTTTACCGCACAACGCCGAGGCCGATGCCAACGAGCCGACCTTTGACGGTGAAAAAGTTACCACTATCCCCGCTGTAAAAGAGGCGTTTCACCATTTTGTTGAGGCTGGCTTACTCAATGCCTCGGTCTCCTTTGATCAGGGCGGCATGCAGCTACCGGCGACAGTGGCTGCAAGTTGCCACGCGTTCACTACAGCGGCCAACACCGCCACGGCTGCCTACCCATTTTTAACTATTGCAGCGGCTAACCTAATCGAGCATTTTGCCGATGATGCGCTCAAGCAGCGCTATCTGCCGCTGCTGCGCGACGGCCGCTCAGCCGGCACCATGGCGTTGACTGAGCCCAATGTTGGCTCCTCACTGGCCGACATCACCACCAAGGCCGAGCTTGGCGAAGACGGCTGCTACCGAGTGAGTGGCGGCAAAATGTACATCTCTGGCGGCGATCAAGATATCACCGACAATATTGTGCACTTAGTGTTGGCTCGGGTGGTGGGTGATGATCCCGGTGTAAAAGGTATTTCGCTGTTTTTGGTTCCTAAGTGGGAGCTTTTAGAGGACGGCGAGCGGCGCCGCAACGATGTCAAATTAGCCGGGCTTCTGCATAAGATGGGCTACCGTGGAACTACCTCGACAGTACTTAACTTCGGTGAGCAGGGCGACTGCCGCGGTTACTTAATAGGTGAGCGCGGCCGCGGATTAACCTACATGTTTATGATGATGAACGAAGCGCGTATCGGTGTGGGTGCCGGTGCGGCAGCGATGGCTTGCCGCGGCTACCAAGAGTCGCTTGAGTATGCTCGCAACCGCCCACAGGGGCGTCACCCCGATGACAAGCAAGCGGGCTCTAAGCCTGTTGCTATTATTGAGCACGCCGACGTCAAACGCATGCTGCTGGCGCAAAAGTGTTACGCCGAGGGTTCAATGGCGTTGATCTTATGGGCGAACAGCCTCATCGATACGATCGCTACTTGCAGCGATGCAGAGCAGCGCCAGAAGCTCAATGAACTGCTCGATCTCATCACCCCAATCGCTAAATCGTGGCCTTCCAAGTACGGCCCAGAAGCAAACTCGCTGGCGATACAGGTACTCGGTGGCTCTGGCTATATTCGCGAGTACCCAGTCGAGCAACTCTACCGCGACAACCGTCTCAATCCCATCCATGAAGGAACCGAAGGCATCCAAGGGATAGATCTGCTCGGCCGCAAAGTGTGGCAGGCCAACGGCGCCGGCGTGCGCCACCTGTTGGCTGAAATAGAGCAGACGGTGAGCCAGGCAGCGCTCAATGAAAATACCGCCCAGTGGGGCGAGCAGCTTGCCAGCAGTGCCCAGCTTTGGCAGCAGACATTGAACAGTTTGGCGCCCTTAGTGCAGCAGCAACCGCGCTTAGGTCTCGCCAACGCCACGGTGTTTTTAGAGGCGACCGGCCATCTGATGATCGCCTGGTTGTGGTTGCGGCAGTCTTTAGCCGCTCAGAAATTGGCTGACAATGAGCCCGATTTTGCGGCGGGCAAGCAGCACGCCTGCAAATTTTTCTACACTTGGGAGCTGCCCAAATTAGAGCAGTGGTGCGCACTGTTGCAGAGCGCTGATGACACGACACTGCGGATGCGCGATGAGTGGTTTTAACGCTATTTAATCGCTGTCATCTCTATTTCGACTTTGGCGCGATCTTCGATTAAACCGCTCACTTCGACGACTGCCATCGGTGGATAGTGGCGTCCTATAACCTCGCGATAGACCATGCCGATCTCTTTGAGATTAGCCTTGTACTCTTGCCTGTCGGTAACATACCAAGTCAGGCGAACAATGTGTTCGGGTCCTGCATTGGCCTCGCGCAGAATATCAATGATATTTTCTAGGGTCTGCTGGAGCTGACCCACAAAACTATCGGTTTCAAACTCACACTGCTTATTCCAGCCGATTAAACCGCCACTGAAGATCATCTGTTGGCCACTGGCCATAACGCCATTGGAATAGCCGCGCGGTTTGAGCCAGTCATCGGGCTGAAGTTGAGTGTTCATGAGCGATCCTTGAAGTTTGAAACGATTACTTTTTTTATGGTTTTATTTTATACCTAAAATAGCTACATCAGCAAGTCGCTACTGTTTTCGTTTGTGCTCTTGTAATGTGACTGATCGAAGGTTAAAGTTTTATATATAAAGTATTTGTCGGCCCAATAGCCAATTAACGTCGGCAATTAGTCGGTGCAAACAGTGCAAAAGTGGTTGTTGGCTGTGTAGACTCAGCGTATGAGGGTTGGCGACAGCGGTCGCTGTGGAGTTAATAATTAACTAAAAGAGGCAATAGTATGAGCGACAAGACACTGATAGATTTGGTTGCCGGTATCACCGGCGGATCGATAAAAGTCGTTGATCTGACCGAGACACTTCGCGAGGAGTACCCAACTATTCAACTTCCGCCCGAGTTCAAGCAGGCGTGGGGATTTAAGAAAGAGCAGATATCTCACTACGATGAAGATGGTCCAGCCTGGAGTTGGAGCAACTTCTCAATGAGTGAGCACACCGGAACCCATCTAGATGCGCCGACCCACTGGGTGTCTGGCAAAGATGTTGTCAATGGCACAGTCGACACCATGCCAATGGAGCAGATGATAGCGCCTGTCTGCGTTATCGACTGCTCTGCAGAGGTGGCGGCTGACAAAGGTTTTATTCTCACTAAGCAGCATCTGCTCGATTGGGAGGCTGAACACGGCGAGATACCAGCGGGCAGCTGGGTCTTTCTGCGCTCTGATTGGCGCAAGGTAGCAGACCCAGACAATTACACCAATATGCAAGAAGACGGTGCTCATTCGCCCGGACCAGACGGAGACTGTGTGCTATTTATGATCAACGAACGTGATGTGATCGGTTTTGGTACAGAGTGTGTCGGCACCGATGCAGGTCAGGGTTTCTTTATGGATCCACCGTTGCCCTGTCACTACTATATGCACGGCAACGGCAAGCTTGGTCTGCAGTGCATGACCAATTTGGATCTGCTGCCAGCGAGCGGCGCGGTGATCATCTCCCCACCGTTGAAAATCATCGATGGCTCGGGAAGCCCGCTGCGAGTTATGGCACTAGTCCCTGCGTAAATCTCGGTCGCGCAGACGGCCACTGTTATCTATTGAGAGGAAGCCCACGCAACCATGGCAGAGCGTTCATTTAAAAAAGAAGTAGAACATCTTCGTCTCGGCGACGGAGAGGTGTTCCGCGGCGAGGGTATCCTCGCCATCACCAAGGCGCTACTACAGTCGGGTGTCGGCTACGTCGGCGGCTACCAAGGCTCGCCGATTTCACATCTGATGGACGTACTGGCTGACTCTCAAGAGATCTTAGCAGAACTGGGTGTGCATTTTGAACAGAGCGGCAGCGAGGCGACAGCCGCCAGTATGCTGGCGGCCTCGATCAACTATCCGATCCGTGGTGCAGTCGCTTGGAAATCGACTGTCGGCACCAATGTCGCAAGTGATGCGCTGGCCAATCTCGCGTCTAGTGGGGTAACCGGCGGCGCGATGGTAGTCGTTGGCGAGGACTACGGGGAGGGCTCGAGTATCATGCAAGAGCGCACCCATGCTTTCGCCATGAAATCGCAGATGTGGCTGCTCGATCCGCGGCCCAATTTGCCCTCAATAGTCGAGCTGATAGAAAAAGGCTTCGAACTCTCTGAAGTGAGTAATACCCCGCTATTTTTAATGGTGCGTATTCGCACCTGTCATGTCACTGGTGAGTTTATCGCCAAAGATAATAAGCCGCCGATGTTTAATGGTTCCCAGACAATAGACCCACAGCGCCAATTAGAAAAAATCATACTGCCTCCGATTATTTTTGAACAAGAACGGGACAAGATCTCCAAGCGGCTCCCAGCGGCGAGAGCTTTCATTGCAGAGCAGCAGCTCAATGAATTTTTTGCAGGTGCTGCGGATGATGTCGGTATAGTCATCCAAGGGGGGCTCTACAACACCGCGATTCGAGCGCTGGAAAGGCTCGGTTTGGCGGATGCTTTTGGCAATAGCAAAATCCCCCTTTACGTACTCAATGTTACCTATCCTTTATTGCCGGATGAGCTCAGTCAATTTGTGGCAGGTAAGCGTCATCTGTTCGTGATAGAAGAGGGCCAACCCAATTATATCGAGCAAGAAATTGGCTTGATGTTGCGCAAACAAGGGAGTGCGATTACCTTACACGGCGCAGGCCTGATGCCGGGATTTGGTGAATATACCGGCACTATGGCGTTAGATGGTATGGCTGCTTTTGTAGCGCTAACCGAACCCGCATCAATAGATGTTGAGCAGGTCGAGGCGCACTACCAGCAGCAGCGCAGTAACGTCAGCGATGAGCATCTGCAGTTGCTCGGCGACAATATTGTTGCCCGACCGGCAGGTTTGTGCACCGGGTGCCCAGAGCGGCCTCTTTTTAGTGCAGTTAAGCAGGTTCAACAAGAGCGTGGCGAAGAGTTTCATATTTCAGCAGATATTGGCTGCCACGCATTCGCTACACTCCCGCCATTTAATCTTGGCAATACCATCATGGGTTACGGCTTCTCTCTGGCCTCCTCTTCGGGTATCCGAGCTAAATTACCCCATCGCGCCATCAGTATTATGGGTGATGGCGGTTTTTGGCATAACGGCCTGACTACCGGTGTCGCCAGTGCCGTCTTTAATGGTCACGATGGCATATTAATTATTGTCGACAATGGTTATTCCGCAGCAACAGGTGGGCAGGATATCCCCAGCTTTGTGAAACCTGAAAACCTCATAGCCACTAGCCGTGAAGAGCGGCTTGATAAACAGCCCATTGAATCGGCAGTTCGCGGGGTTGGGGTGAGCTGGGTGCGCACGGTGACTACCTACGAAATTGCTGAAATGAAAGAAACATTGCAAGAGGCATTAGATACAGAATACGCCGGTTTAAAAGTCATTATTGCGGAAGGCGAGTGCATGCTTAATAAGCAGCGCAGAATCAAGCCGCAACTGAAAAAACGTATTAACGAGGGCGTGCGTACCGTTAAACAGCGCTTTGTTGTTGACCCAGATACCTGTACCGGAGATCACGCTTGTATCCGTCTCTCTGGTTGTCCCTCTTTAACAATTAAAGAGAATCCCGATCCGTTGCGGGTTGATCCAGTGGCCTATGTTGACAATAGCTGTGTCGGCTGCGGCGTCTGCGGGGGTAACGCTCACAGTGCTGTGCTCTGTCCGTCGTTTTCAAGAGCAGAACTAGTTTATAACCCAAATTGGCGCGACCGCACCCTAAGGGTGTTGCGCGAGGGTGTGATTGGTTTTGTGCAGCGGCGTATAGAAAAGCAACAGATGAGGAGCGCCTTGTGAGTGCTGCCAGTATAAGGATTGTCATTGCAGCGCTGGGGGGTGAAGGGGGTGGTGTACTCGGCAAATGGATCGCCGATATGGCCGGTCGCAACGGCTATCAGACACAAACTACTTCAGTGCCCGGGGTTGCTCAGCGCACCGGTGCGACTATCTACTATTTAGAGCTTTTCCCCTTGAGTGAGAGCGGCGGCAAACAGCCTGTGCTCTCAATGTTTCCTGCGCCGGGTGATGTTGATTTAGTGATCTGTTCAGAAATTATTGAAGCCGGGCGCATGGTTCAGCGCGGTTTTGTGACGCCCCAGCGCACCACTTTGATTAGCTCGACTCACCGCAGCTACGGTATTGCAGAAAAACAGCACTGGGCCGATGGCAGTGCAGATAAGTTAGCTATTGCTCAAGTCTGTCGCGATAGCGCCCAACGTTTTATCGGATTTGATATGCAGGCGACTGCCCGCGCACACGACAGTGTAATTAACGCAGCACTGTTTGGTGCCATTGCTGCAGCACAGTTGCTGCCGTTTGCACGCGAAGAATTTGAACAGACTATTCGCGATGGTAAAATTGCAATCGAGGCTAACTTGGCGACTTTTGCGGCAAGCTTTGATCGTGCGCTAGCGTTCAACAACCAAGCAGCCGATCAGACTGTAGCAATTTTCGAACCTCCTGCAAAACCGTCCGACGCTCTGCCCAGTGCGACTACGTCCGAAGGCAAAGCGCTGTTAGCGCGCACCCAGCAGCTACCTGAAACTGCTCAGGCTAATGCCTGGCTGGGGGTGCAGCGTTTGGCGGATTATCAAGATCAGCGCTATGCGACCAGCTATCTTGAGCAACTCGAGAGGCTGCCAAGGGATGGTGAACTTCTCGAAGAGATGGCCCGCTATCTCGCTCTGTGGATGGCATTTGAAGATCTGCCGCGAGTAGCGCAGTTGAAAATACGCGCCAGCCGTTTCACACGCTATCGGCAAGAGGTCAAAGCCGGTGAAGAGCAGCCTCTGCATATGGTCGAATATTTGCATCCGCGGATCGAGGAGTTTACTGGTTTAATGCCACGGCGTGTAGGCCGCTGGGCCAGTCGCTCAGCGCTGGCTCGGCGCTTTTTGGCACTCTTTGCCAAGCCGCGTCACTTACGCACCAACCATTTGAGTGGCTTTTTTAGTTTTTATCTGGTGGCGGCACTGCGGCGTTTTCGGCGTTCATCACTGGCTTTTTACGAGGAGCAGCAGCACCGTCAGCGCTGGTTCAGTGCAGTTGAAGCTCTGGCCGTTAAGGATATTGCCGCGGCGCGCGAGTTGGCTCGCTGCGGCCGTTTTATCAAAGGTTACAGCGACACCCGTGAGCGCGGGCTGCGCCGTGTCAATTTAATCTTGGATATCTGCGAAAGGCGCCAACCCAGTGCTAAACAGATCGTCGAGCTACGCCAACTGGCGGTTGCCGACGAAGATGGCGGCACACTGCGCAAAGAGCTGGCCAGCTAAGTCAGCGCCCAGCCGGATCGCGCTCGGCGAGTATGTTGGCAATAAAACTGCATACTCTCTCGCCATTTTGGTTGAAGGCTTCGTTGCGGCTGCGAATAATCCCCCAGCGGTTGCGCACTACTTTTTCGCTTTTCTCGATAATTTCGTAGGTGAAAGTGAGTGTGTGGCCAGGCCGAACAGGGATAAGCCACTGCAGCTCATCGATGCCTACGCCACCACCGTTGCGCCGTCCGTCTTGTACACCGTGGGCATAGTTTTCCATATAGCTGACCATCTTGGTCATCCACACTGCACAGATCTGCCAGCCCGAGGCTATGAGGCCTCTGTAAATCGTATCGCATGCGCTATCAAAGTCGGTATGAAAGGGCTGTGGTGCGTAGCGTTGACCAAATTCGGTGATCTCTCGCTCACTAAAAGTATGGCTGCCAAAGACATGGAACTCTCCAATAGGCAAGTCCTCAAACCAGCGGCTGCGCAGAAGCGGTGTTTTATCCATGAGCATTCTCCGCGGGTGTTTGGCGATCATCAATCATTAGATCGCAGTGCATTGAAAGCACCGGCTCGCCGTCTTGATTGGTTAAATTTACAGCGAGATTGGCCAGAGAGTAGGGGCTATCAATAGGGCCTTCGCGCAGCTCGACCAGTTCGATAGCCGCCTCTACCGACTCGCCGGCAAAAAGAGGGCGCTTCCAGCGCAAAGAAGGTACACCGGGTGAGCCCAAAATGGGGATATTGTCCACTTCGAGTGCTCGGCTGAGCAAGCGCATAGCCAGTGCGCAGATCTGCCAACCGCTGGCGCACAGACCGCCAAAAATAGACTGCTCTGCAGCTTCGGCATCTAAGTGATAGGGCTGAGGGTCGAAATCACGTGCGAATTCAATAACTTCACTTTTACTTACCGTAACTGGGCCAGCGCTAAAGCGCTCACCAACTTGCAGTTGCTGCCAATAGCGTATGGGTGTCATGGTCTGCCTCATTGTTAAGCCGATACTCAATCTCACACTATGCTACACGCAACGACTCATTTGGCAAAATGGAGCGTTAGGGCAACAGCATGTAGGTGGCACTGCCTGTGGCGACGGTTTTAGCGTCTTCTGCGGTGGTCAGTACTACTTCGCCAAACAGCAGTTGCCGGCCTCTTTTAACGATGGTTCCGCGGGCGATAATGTCTTGTCCCATGGCCGCGCGGACAAAGTTGGTGGTTTGTGAAACAGTGGTGCAGTTGCCGTACTGATTTTGCGCAGCAAACGCGACATAGACCATGCAGGTATCTATTAGCGCTAGCATGGCTTGGCCACAGACCATTCCGCCGGCGCGACACAATTGCTCTGAATAGGGTAGCCGCATCACAGCGCCACTGCTGTCGATAGACTCAACGACCATGCCCAACTGCTGCAGCCAAGGGGCGAAAATGCTGCGGCTGATCTGGTTGGCGGTGTCGACATTGACCGCTAGTGTGGGATCGAGTTCGCTCATAATATGCTCCTAAAGTGAGTTATTGCGCTACACCTGCCAACGGATCGGCAGTGACTTTACGCCACGCTGGAAGTTAGAGCGCAGATAGTTTATCTCACCAGCCAGCTCGATCTTGCTGATGCGGCGGGTCAGCTCGCCAAACAGCGCCTGCATTTGCGCTACCGCCAGTTGCGCCCCAATGCAGTAGTGTGGGCCGTATCCAAAGCTGAGGTGGGGATTCTCGCTGCGGCCAAGGTTAAATTGCTCTGGTTGGCTAAACACAGACGGATCGCGGTTGGCAGCCAAAAACGACACCACTACTTTATCGCCTGCTTTAATCGCTTTGTCGCCAAGTGTGTAATTGTCGCGCGCGGTGCGACGAAAATTCATCACCGGTGTCCACCAGCGCAACATTTCGTTAACTGCCTGCCCGATTATTTGTGGTTGCTGGCGCAATTGCCGCCAACTTTCGGGGTGCTCGAGCAGAGCGATCATGCCACCGGGAATACCGTTGCGGAGCGTTTCGTTACCGGCCACGGAGAACAGCCAAAACATATTTTCAAATTCTGCATTTGTCAGCCGTGAACCGTCATCGTCAATCGCAGCCAATAGCAGTGACATGACATCGTTGCCGGGCTGGTGGCGTTTCTGCTCTGCCAGCAGGTGCGCATAGCGGTAGAGGTCGGGCATACCGGCGCGGCTGCGCGGATCGGGCATAGCGCCGTTGGCGTCCGGTAGTGGGCGCAAGGCTAGGGCTTGGCGGGCGATCTCTGTGCCTGCACTGCGATCGTGGCGATCCGATAGCGCATAGTCGGGATCTTGATAGCCGATCACTCGGTTGGCCCAATCAAACATCAAATAGCGGTCGCTGCTGGGCAACCCAAAGATATCCGCCAGGCAGAGCAGAGGCATATCGGCGGCAACCTCTTTTACAAAGTCGCACTCGCCACTGCTGCGGCCATTAATCATAGTGTCGACCAACTGGCTGGCGTGGCACTCAATCTGTTGATGAAGTGCTTTGATCGCTCGGCTGCTAAAAGCACTGATCATCAGCCGGCGCAGGCGAGTGTGATCGGGCGGATCCATATTGAGCATCATCTGCTGCACATAGTGGAGATCTTCACGGCTGGCTGGGTCGCGAAGCTGAGTCCCTTGCAGAGAGGATGAGAACTGTTGGCTAGCTTTGAGTACTTCACTACACAGGCGGTGTTCGAGTACCAGCCAAAATCCGTTGCCGCCGGGCCAGTTCGGCAGTGGAGTTTCATCGACCCAAATGACTCGCTCACTGCGCAGAGAGTCGATTTTATCTAGAGGTGCTCCGCCCTCATAGACACAGGGGTCGTAGAGGAAGTCTAAATTCATTTGGCTGAGCACATTGATTAAGCTTGTTGCAGTTGCAAAGAGCCAATGATGACTTTTTGTACTTCTGAGGCGCCCTCATAAATACGCAGGGCACGCACCTCGCGATAGAGGCTCTCGACCATATTGCCGCTGACCACACCACTTCCGCCATGCAGTTGCACCGCTTTATCGATAACCCGTTGAGCCGCTTCGGTAGCATAAAGTTTACCCATAGCCGCCTCGCGAGTGATACGCGCGGCGCCGCTGTCTTTGGTCCAAGCAGCGCGGTAAATGAGCAGTGCGCTGGCATCGATTTCCAGAGCCATGCTGCCCAAATCTGCTTGTGTTAGCTGTAGGTCGGCAAGCGTACCACCAAACATTTGCCTATTTTTTGAATAGCTGGTGGCCTCGTCTAATGCGCGCCGGGCAAAACCGAGCGCGGCGGCGCCCACAGTAGAGCGGAAGACATCCAGCGTCCCCATCGCATATTTAAAGCCGCTGCCGAGCTCACCCACCAGTTGCGTGGCAGGGATGCGGCACTCATTAAATTCTAAAGTGGCCAGTGGATGCGGCGCGATCACTTCTATGCGTTCCGCTATTTTCAGTCCTGGCGTATTGGCCTCGACGACAAAACAACTGATACCTTTGCTGCCGCCCTCGTTACTGGTGCGTGCAAAGACCGTATAAAAATCCGCAATACCACCGTTGGAGATCCAAGTTTTGCTGCCATTTATGACAAACTCATCACCCTCTCGCCGTGCCGAGGTTGCCATCGCGGCGACATCAGACCCGGCGTTGGGCTCAGAGAGAGCGAAGGCTGCAATTTTCTCGCCGCGAGCAACGCTGGGCAGATAGTGCTGGCGCAGTGCATCATCAGCAAACAACGAAATCGGGCCGCTGCCCAAACCCTGCATGGCAAAAGCGAAGTCGGCCAAGCCTGAGTAGCGCCCCAGTATCTCGCGACTTAGGCACAAATTGCGTACCTCTAGGCGTTCGCTATTGCCGCCCCAAGGGGCTGGTACACTGTTGCGCAACCAGCCGCCAGCGCCGAGCTGTTTAACCAGTTTTCGGCAGCTGGCATCGATATCACTGTGATCGTGATGATCAGCGAGATTTTGCTCGCACCACTGTTCTAGTTGGGCGGCCAAATGGCGGTTATTGTCATCAAAAAACGGCCATTGCAGAAAGCTTTTGTCGCTCATGGTTAACCCCTGTGCAGATTAATCGCCTTTAAAATCAGGCTGCTGTTTATTGGCGAAAGCCAGGTAGGCGCGCTCAAAGTCTTGCGTCTGCATGCAGATAGCTTGCGCTTGAGCCTCGGCCTCAATAGCTTGGCCAATACTCATGTTCCACTCTTGCTCGAGCATGGTTTTAGTGATGCCGTGAGCAAAATTGGGGCCGCAGGCGATAGCTTGTGCGGCGTGTTGGGCGGCGGCGTAAGGATCATCGCTCAATGCGTTGTGAAAACCCCAGCGCTCACCCTCTGCTGCGCTCATAGCGCGGCCTGTGTAGAGCAACTCGCTGGCGCGCCCATGGCCAATAATGCGCGGCAGTATGGCGCAGGCGCCCATATCGCAGCCGGCCAAGCCGACCCGGGTAAATAGGAACGCAACCTTGCTATTGTCCGATGCATAGCGCAGATCACTGGCCATAGCGATGATCGCGCCGGCTCCGGCGCAAACCCCTTCGATAGCACTGATAATTGGCTGTGGACAGGCGCGCATCGCCTTAACCAGATCACCGGTCATGCGGGTAAAGGCGAGTAACTGCTTCATATCCATTTGGGTCAGCGGGCCGATAATTTCATGCACATCGCCGCCAGAGCAGAAGTTGCCACCCGCGCCCCGAAAGATTACTACCTGGACATCTTCAGCGTAAGCGAGATCGCGAAACAGATCGCGCAGTTCGGCGTAGGAGTCAAAAGTGAGTGGATTTTTACGCTCTGGACGGTTGAGGGTGACTGTTGCGACACCCGCATGAACCTCCCAGAGGAAGTGTTCGGCGCGGTAGTCGGCGCAAGTGCGTGGCTGCATAAAATACTCCGAAAGTAAGATTAGGTAAAAGGCCTACATGACCTCGCCGCCTGAGACCGAGATTGCCTGCCCTGTGATCGAGCGGCTGCTATCGCTACACAGCCAGCTGACGGTGGCGGCGACTTCATCGGGCTGGATAAGACGCCGTTGTGGGTTGGCGGCGGTGAATGTCTCTAAAGCTTGCGCTTCATTGCGGTCAGTTTTAGCGACAATATTAGCCACAGCGTCACGAATAATATCGGTGTCGGTATATCCCGGGCAGACTGCATTGACCGTGATCGCAGTGCTGGCCAGCTCCAGGGCCAGTGAGCGGGTCAGGCCGAGCACGGCGTGCTTGGCTGCGCTGTATGCAGATACATAGGCGTAGCCGCGCTGAGCAGCCGTGCTGGCAATATTGATAATGCGCCCGCAGTTGCGGCTGCGCATATCGCTGATGACCGCTTGGGTGCAGTGGAATACACCATCAACATTGAGATCAAATACAGCGCGCCAGTCGGCATAATTAAGTTTGTGGAACGGACTGGTAGGGGCCGCGCCAGCACAGTTGACTAAAACATCGATGGCGCCAAATTGATCGCGGGCAAGAGCAAAAGCGCTATCCACCGAATCAGTATCAGTGACATCACAGCTCACTGCATGGCAGTCGGGCAGCTGAGCGGCCACCGTCTGTAAGGGCTCCATTCGCCTACCTAGCAGCGTGAGTTGGTAGCCTTCAGCGGCCAAACTGGCTGCAATAGCAGCACCGATCCCGCTGCCACCACCGGTAATAACGGCGTGAGGCGAATCTGATATATCTTGCATCTGTTTGCTCTCTGTCAGCGCAGACACTGTCTGATAAGTTGAAGGGTGATTTTACGCATTAATCACCATATCGGCAGCTTTTTGCATATTGCGAGCTAATTGCTGGAAACCTGCTTGGTACTGAACTGGACACGGGGCACCTGGGCCTGTGTAGCCCATTTGCGCCGCAGCGCGCAGCGTCCAGTTGGGATCAGCCAAATGGGGTCTTGCCAAGCAACAGAGGTCGGCGCGGCCGGCGGCGATAATGCTGTTGACGTGGTCGATTTCAAAGATATTGCCAACCGCCATGGTAGGGATATCGACCTCGTTGCGTATATCGTCCGAGAACGGTGTTTGGAACATGCGACCATAAACGGGTTTCGCATCCAGTGACGTTTGGCCCGCTGAGACGTCAATAATATCGGCGCCAGCTTGCTTGAACGCTCGTGCAATGCTTACCGCCTCTTGTGGTGTGACACCTAAGTCACCAACCCAGTCATTGGCCGATATACGCACTGCCATAGGTTTGCCAGTGGGCCATACCGCCCGCATGGCGGCAAATACAGCTAGCGGGTAGCGCAACCGATTTTCGAGGCTGCCGCCGTACTCGTCATCGCGCTGATTCAAAATGGGCGTGATAAATGCTGATAGCAAATAGCCGTGAGCGGCGTGTAACTCGAGCATGTCAAAGCCGGTTCGATCGGCGCGCCTTGCAGCGTCTACGTGCTGCTCCAGTACTTGCTGCATGTCCTCCGCAGTCATCGCGCGGGGTGTTTGGCAATGGGGTGCGAATGGAACAGCCGACGGGCTGAGTATCTCCCACCCATCCTTTAGAGGCTGATCGCTGACACTCTGTTGCCAGGGCAGCTCGGTAGACCCCTTGGGGCCAGAGTGGCCAAGCTGTAGACAAATTTTCGCTGGGCTGTGCTGGTGTACCAGGCTGACAATGCGCTCCCAAGCTGAGGCTTGTTGATCATTCCAAATGCCGGCACAGCCTGTGGTAATGCGGCCTTGAGAACTGACATCGGTCATCTCGGTATAGACCAGGCCAGCCCCCCCTTGAGCCAGAGAACCATAATGGCTGACGTGCCAGTCACTCGGCATCCCATCGACAGCGCTGTACATAGACATAGGCGAGACAACAACACGGTTGTGGAGCTTCATGTCGCGCAGTTGGTAGGGTAAAAACATGGGAGGAATCGGCTGGCTAACGGGCTTCTCGCAAACCAACGAAGCGAGGTGTTGCTCATAGCTTTCTAACCACTGTTTATCGCGCAGACGCAGGTTTTCGTGACTCACCCTTTGGCTGCGTGTCAGCATTGAGTAATTGAGTTGTTTAGTGTTAAAACGCTCACAGTAGCGAGGGGCATTTTCGAACCAGACCATAGCGTTGCGCGCGGCGGACTGAAGTTTTAGCGCCTCGATTTCGCGCTCGGCTTGGTAAGCGTGCAGTGCATCGATAATCTGTTCTTTTTGGGTGAGATGTTTGGCCAGCGATATAGCATCTTCCAACCCCATCTTGGTGCCGGAGCCGATACCGAAGTGGGCTGTGTGCGCAGCGTCACCAATCAGCACAACCCGCTCGTCTTTAATCCAGTTGCGACATAATACACGCGGAAAACTAATCCACGCAGAACCGCGAATATGGCCCGAGTTAGTTAAAAGCTTATGTCCACCGAGATACTTCTCAAAAATTTGACGGCAGGTTTCGGCGCTCTCCTCATGGCTCATATGTTCAAAGCCAAAGGCATCGTAGACATCGGGCTGACATTCGACAATAAATGTAGAGGTGTTCTCATCAAACTGATAGGCGTGCACCCAGATCCAGCCGTGTTCGGTTTTCTCAAAGATAAAGGTAAATGCATCGCGGAAACTTTGCTGCGTTCCCAACCAAACAAACTTGTTTGGACGCACATCAATATCACAATCAAAGGCCTCTAAATTACTATTGCGCACTTTTGAGTTGAGACCATCTGCAGCGACCACTAAGTCAGCATCAGCGTATTTTCCGTCGATATCATCGAGTTCGAACTCTGTTTCAAACTGCAGGTTTACACCCAACTGCTGGGCGCGCTGAAAGAGAATTTGCAACATGCGCTTGCGGCCAATACCGATAAAGCCATGTCCATCCGAGCGCTCCATTTCACCGTGGATATAGCAGTCGATCATATCCCAATGAATTAGCTCACTGATCATTGTCTCAGCGCTGACCGGATCACTCTTTTTGAGGTTTTGCATGGTTTCATCGGAGAACACGACACCCCAGCCGAAGGTGTCATTTGGGCGGTTGCGCTCTACGACTGTGATATCGTGATTGCTGTCATGCAGCTTCATACATATGGCCAAGTAAAGCCCTGCGGGGCCGCCACCTAAACAGACAATTTTCATAATCATCTCCTAAAATTGAGCGCATTGTGATCGTCGGGTTGTTACTGCTTGCAAAGCTTGGCATGCAATTTAAAGGCACTATAGCATATATTTTATATTTAAAGTAAAGTGCCTGTATGGCTTTTTTGACGCTGTTTTTTTTGTCCCCGTACGGGATGCAACACTGGATAACAATTTTGAGGTTTGTATGTGGAAACCAACAGAGCGAATAAAATACCAGGCACTATGTGACCAATGGCCGAGTGCCCAAGAGGCGGCGAATTCGAGACTTTTCTCCCCTTTAAGTTATCAAAACTTACACCTTAAAAACCGTACTTGGGTCCCAGCCATGGTGCCTTGGCGAGCTACCGAGCAGGGCGAAGTGAATGACGATGTGATCGCTTGGTACCGTCGTTTTGCGCAGGGCAAACCGGGGGCAATTGTTGTTGAGGCAACGGGTATTCGCGATATACCCTCGGGCCCGTTACTGCGCATTGGCAGCGACAGCTATATCGCTGGCCTGCGTCGGGTTGTAGAGGCAGTCCGCGAGGCGAGCGATGGCGAGACTAAGCTCTACATACAATTAATCGATTTTTTGCCTATTCGCAGACGACCGCAGCGCAAGAAGTATCTCAGCCATTTCCTGGACATTACCGACAACCACCGCAAGCGTTTGCAACTTCGCGATGATAACGCCGTGCGCACAGCTCTAGTGGCTTGTGATGACGCTGAGTTGGAGACTATTTTAACTGCCAAAGAGTGGGAGAATTTACAACTCGGTTATCGCGAGAGAGTGACCGACACACATCTGCCTGCGGTCGCAAGCTTGCCTGAACAGTTACCAGAACTGTTCGCCGCTGCGGCACAAAGGGCCCAGTTAGCCGGTTTTGATGGCATAGAGTTGCACTACGCGCACGCTTACACAATGGCCTCGTTTCTCTCTGCGACTAACCAACGCAGCGACGGTTATGGAGGTGACTTAGCAGGGCGCTTGCGCCTGCCTATTGAGGTCTATCGAGCGGTGCGCGAACGGGTGGGCAGCGATTATATTGTCGGCTGCAGAATGCTGGCCGATGAAATCATTGATGGCGGTAGTCGCCTCAATGATGCCGTGCACTTTGCAAAAAAATTCGCAAGTGAAGGCATGGACTTCATCTCATTATCGCGCGGTGGGAAGTTTGACGATGCCAAACAACCGCGGCCTGGATCAGCTATCTATCCATACACCGGGCGCAGCGGTTACGAATGTATGCCCGGGTATATCTCAGACCAGCAAGGGCCGTTTGGGCGCAATGTGACCCCGGCCGCCGCAGTTCGCGAAGCTGTGCGCACGGCGGGTTATGAGACGCCTATTATTGTTGCCGGTGGACTCTATCACTTCTTCCAAGCCGAGCAGATTCTCGAGCAGGGCAGCGGAGACGTTGTTGGATTAGCACGCCAAGCTCTGGCTGACCCCGACTGGCCGCGCAAAGTGGCATCGGGTAGTGGTGCAGAGGTAAGAATTTGCAGATACCACAATTACTGCGAAGGGCTCGATCAAAAACACAAACAAGTTACCTGCGAGTTGTGGGATCGCGAACAGTTAGATTCACCCGACGTCGCGCTTTCACATGACGGCAAGCGGCGGTTGTTAGCGCCTCAATGGAAGCCCGCGAACTAACCGTAAACTAGTCGATAACGGGCAGTGTCGCACCGCTGCGGCGCAATCGCTGTGCGGCGAGTTCGCCATTGACACGCCAGATCCCCAGTGGGTGGTTGACAGTAATAACCACCTCGCCTTGGCGTATCAGATCGTTCTCAACTACTGCTCGGGTTGCTGTGCCGAGCAACTGGTCGGGCTCTGTATGCGCGGGTTGCCGATCGGGCCAGTGCTCGCGCTGTTGCCAAAATGGGTGCTCTTGCCAGCGCTGCTCGCCGCTGTAAAACTCGCGGCCCAGCCGACCAAAGCGCTGGTAAAGATGCTCTATACGCTGCTGGTAGAAGTCGATGGCCAGCTGGCTATCTTGCGGCTGCTTGAGCAGTGTATTGGCAACAGCAGGCGCGATCAGAGCAGACGATATAGACTGATAAATACCATTCCCCGAAAGTGGGTCTGCAGCCAAAGCGGCATCACCAACAGCTAGCTTGTTGGTCGTAGCTGCAGCAGTATTCAGACGTGGTGTGGCGCCACGCACAAGTAGCTCATGCTTAGCGGTTGCGTCGTCAAGCGGAAACTGCTGCTGGTCAAGTTTGGCGCAGATGGCTTGAATCGTTGAGCTGCTGCGCTGAAGTGATTGAGCGCTGTCGCCGCCACAGCACAGCTGCGTGTAAATTTCGCCATCTCCAGTGCTTACATACCACAGCCACCCTTGCTCAATGGCGGCTACAGCGGTGTAGGGCGGGCTGTTTTGAGCTGCTGGCCGCAGCCAATGTTGGTGCAGTGAGACGGTTGGCGCGGGGCGATCGTTGGCGGCATCAATACGCGCTTGGCGACCGCAGGCATCAATTAACAGGGGGGCGGTGTAAACGGCATCATCGGCAACGAGCTGCCATTGATTATCACTGCTAGCCCATTGACGAGTCACTCGCTCTGCGATGACGAGAGGGAGAGCACGCTGATGGAGTTCGCGCTCTAAAGCGGCATTGAACACCTCGCGGTAGATCAGCCTTTCACCGTTGGCCTGACCGCTGCGTTCCCCCCAATCTATGAAGCGTGGCACGGCCGGCGAGATAACCGAGCAGAGTGACTCTAGGCCAATATTTTCAAGAGCAGAGAAAGTTCTTTGCGAGATTCCCTCTATAACTGACGGGTAGCGTGACGGTTGGCTCAACACTGCCACAGAATAGCCTAATTGCTGTAATTTGATGGCGGCTATAGTGCCTGCAGGCCCTGCGCCTTGAACGATAATATCAAATGTGTGCGCGGTGCTCACGATACGCCTCCAGTGGATGCAGGGCCGCGTTGTTCTCGCCCCCGATAATCGGCCTGCGCAGCGAGTAGTTTTATCGCATCAGCGCAACTGAATGGCTTGGCTTGTCTGATTTGCTGCTGTAAGAGCTCAGCGGTTACCGCCCCTGCACCGATACTGGCACCGCGCAGTGGATGTAGTGAAGAAAAAACGCAGCCACCAAATTGAGGTCCGCTAGCACCATCGGGATTGAGTTGCGAGAGCTGCCCAGGCTGACAGCGTGCATCGCCACTGGCGCTGATAACACCAGAAAAGCTCGCTGGATAGACCGCATCACCCTGTGCCGGTGCACTGGCGACTAACAGCGTTCCTTTGGCCACCAACTGTTGGCAGATGTCCGCCAACTCGTCACTGGGCTGACGTAAGCCCAAGCTCATATGTACAGTCTCTACATCAGAGGTCAATAACCAGTTTAAAGCAGCGATTAAATGCGCTTGCTGACAGCGCAGGCTGTCATCAAAAAGAACTGCATTATAAAGCTCGATGTGCTCTCCCATTTGGCACCATGGGGAGCAGACAGCGCTGCCGTGAAGAGGGGCTTCGCCACCCACTGCAGGGTTGAATATGGCGCTCTGGTAGCGGCTAAACTGGCTCGAACACTCAGTCGACAAAGCGCTGTCGATGAGCCCCACTTTAATCGTTCTAGCCACGCTGGTAACTTCCATCGGGGTGGTTGACTTGCAGCTGCTGGTCGACCAGTTGAAGATGGATATCAGCATTGATCAACGGTGCGTCAGTATGGCTGATGATTACGCGGGTTACCGAGGCAAACAGCTGGTCGATGAGTGCGATGAGCTGTTGTTCAGACTGACTATCGAGTGCCGATGTGGGCTCGTCGAGAATGACTAACAACGGCTTGCGCAACAGGGCGCGAGCGATAGCAATACGCTGTTTTTCGCCGCCGGATAGCGTCTCGCCACGTTCGCCGACGGTGGTATCTAAGCCATCACTAAGCCGATTGAGCAGCGGTTCTAAGCCGGCCTGTGTGGCGGCCTCAAGAAGCTGTTTGCGACTGGCATTAGGGGCTGAAAAGAGCAGATTATTAGCAAGGGTGTCGCGCAGTATCACCGGTTGTTGTGAGACAAGTACGACCTGTTTGCGCCACTCGACAATATCTAAGTCAGCTAAGTTGATAGAGTCGATCATAATCTTACCGCTATCCAACTGGGAGTGGCCCAAGAGCAGATCTACCAATGTACTTTTGCCACTGCCTGAGGCGCCCTGCAACGCTATTTTTTTTCCGCCAGGGAGGTGTGCGGATGCTTGCGCCAAAAGTATTGCTGCATCGCCATGGCTGAAGCTGACACTCTCTAAAACAATGTTGCCGGGGCCGTTATCCGGCAAGCGTAGGCTTCCACTGGGCTCTGCAGATTGTTGGCGCAAGTAGGCGACACGGTCGAGACTAATCACCATCCGCTGCCAGCTCAAATACAGCCCCAGCAGTGACTGCACCGGGCCAAAGGCCATACCCAAATAGGTGGTAAAGGCGATCAATGCACCCAGCTGCATAGTGCCATTGATTACGCTCAGACCACCGATTAGAAAAACACCTGCGCGCGTTACCGAGACCAGCAAACTGGGTACCGCTTGGCCAAAAAATTCAATTTTCTGTAACCTTATCAGGCTGGTTAAAAAGAAATCGTTGAGGTGGGTGAGCCGCTTTTGTTGCAGTGGCTGAGCACCACTGGACTGAGTAAATTTTACCATTGGCACCGCTTCGGTGAGAAACGCCGAGAGGTCTGCCGATCGCTCCCGGCTGTCGCGGTTACTCTGTTCGATGAGAGGGCGCACCTTAATTAAGAACAGCAGTTGCACCGGTATGAGTACCAATAGTACAGAAGCGAGTGGCGCATTGAGGTAAATCAATAGACCCACAGTGCCGAATAGCCCAATCACTGCTGAAAGCGAACTGAAAAGGGTATCGACTGCAAAGCGTTGTATTTCAGCGATATCGCGATCGAGCCGAGAAATAAGGTCGCCCGCGCGCTCTGCTTGGTAAAACTTAGGTGACAATCTATGCATATGGGCAAAGAGATCTTGCCGTAAAGAAAACAGAATCCGCCCAGAAACTGCTGTGTGGTAGATACGGTTGACACCGCTGAGTAACGTGCTGAAAAGAGCGGCCAGTAACATGACAAGTGCAACGCTAACCAGTTTGCTCTTATTTCCGGCTAACAGGCCGTCATCGATCAATAACTTGACCAGCATCGGTTGCAAAAGTACGACACCGGTTACTGAGAGTGAAAGCAGTGCCAACCCCGCTAGGGCAGATTTTTCTCGGGCCAAATAACTATAAAGCCAGCGCAGAGAGGATCTGCGCTGGCTCTGGGTCTGTTGCGCCGTTGCTATGGCCACAGACGGTTAAAGCTTGCTGGTGATAACTGAGCGGTTGATGACTCGCGGCGTAGCCATTGACATATCACCGCCGAGTGTAATGTTGCCAAGTTTTTCTAGGGTATTGGCATCATAAGCAACAATATCGTCAAGTGCGCCACTCAAGTAGATGGTGTCACCGTCGGTTGAAAAATTGATGCAGTAGTAGGTGTGATCCAGAGTGATTGAACGCACCTCTGTCTGTGAAGGCACATCAAACTGTTTCAGGTGGCTCAGTACTGCCCACATTTGATCGGGGTGGTTGGGACGAGTTTGTCCCGAGAACAACACGACTTCAAGCGGGCCAAAGATGGTATCGGTAGGCTCACCTGTAGTCAGGTCGATGCGCTCGTAGCCCCAGTGGAAACTGGCATTGTCCATATCGCCAGACTCGCCGTTGAATTTCACCACGCTAAACATCCGGATGAACTCATTGGAAGTATCGCCTATTGGCCAAACAGTCAGCACATCGCGCGGGCTGTATTGTGGGTCGTCGAGATTGCGACTGACAATCGAGGTGGTGTATTCGCCACTGTTGACGTCCATAGCGTAAACGTCGGGGCCACCGAGGTAGAGCGTACCATCGTCGCCGGTTTTGATAATGGTGACTTGGCGCGGGGCAGGGAAGGTGCGCACCGCTTTGGCATCTAAGCCGTCAGCCGTATTGAACACAGCAACTCGGGTATCTTGTACCTTGTAGTGGTCACTCATCATCACCGTGGGGTTCTGATGGGTATAGATTTCGCTGCCGTCAGGACTGATGGCGATAGCGCCCATCGAGCGAACCCGCTCATTGCCCTGGCTCTGATTGGCAGAGAAGACGACTTCGCAGCTTTCTATATCGATACCATAGATCTCACCGAAGCTACCAATCAGAGTGTAAGCGATCTGCGAGTCCGGGCTCATAACAATAGTGCCCGGAGCGGGGTGGGCGGGTAGTTCACAGCGGTTAACCGGCTCTAACGTCTCAGCATCGATAACATTGAGATGGTTGGGGCGGCTGACAGCAACCATGTAGTCTTTGTTAGTGGCCTCTGGCACAGAACTGCCACAACCCACTAGGCTAGCGGTTAGTGCTACACCCAATGCTGCAGCGGCAAGCGTGCTGCAGCGTTGTTTTAAACTCTGCATACCTTACTCCTTACCTGGGTAGACACCGTCTAGATTGCGCCAGTTTTTCGCCGCAGAGGGGGCATCAGCAGACCAATCTGGGTAGGTATTCATCATGTCGGGGACCTGAGCCGGCCACCAGCATGGATCAGAACAGCCGTACAGATCAGCTTCCATCGGCTGGCAGAGACCCGCGGTACCGCCAAACATATCCACTTCCCAGCCTGGGTCTGTGGTTGAAGCGCAACCGACTACAGATTGCATGGCGACAACGTCATCAACCTGTTGTTGGCTAGTGGTGCCAGCCAGTTCTACCGCTTTTTGGTTTATGGGCTTGAGCTTCTTCATTGTTGTGCTCCTCGTGGTGTGATGTGAGTATCATAAAAACTAGGGTTTTTTGCCATAATTTGCGCATAAACAGAGACGCCAAAATCGACCCAATCGCGCATCAAATCGCAATAGTGGAAGGTCGGCTTGGTGGGCTCGTTATACTTTGCATAGCTCTCGTGGTAGCAACCGCCGGCACACAAATTGCGGATCCGACAGGTATTGCAACCCTGCTCAGCTTTCTCCACGCGCTCGTTCAAAAACTGGTTGAGAGCGCCGCGGTCAACCCCTTGTTTAATATCCCCGAACAAGGGTAAGTCTGAGCCAGTAAAGCGGTGGCAGAGGTTGACACCGCCTGCGTGGTCGACCGCTACCATACCGACACCGGCGCCGCAGGGTAGGGTCTTTTTACGTCCGATGTGTAGATCGGTCAGCAGCTGGTGGAGGTTGGAAAATCCAATATTCTCATTGCGCAGAGCCGCCTCTAAGTAAATTTGGCCGAGCGCTTTCATGTTGGCAAACACAGCAGCTAACTCTTCATTACTGAGATTGTACTCGGGCATATCTCCAGAGGTGACCGGCGCAAAGCCGACCTCGGCAAACCCCAGCTCGTTAAACAGATGGTCCCAAATGGTGTGAATGTCGGTAACACCTGTGGTCAGTGTGACACGTGCCCCCACGGGACGGCTGCGGTAGTTGTTGAGCAGCAAGCCCACCTTTTTAGCGACAGTCTCGTAGGTGCCTTTGCCACCGACCGTGATGCGGTTTTTATCGTGCAGCGCTTTCGGGCCATCGATACTTACCGCAATACCCACGTTGTGTTGATCAAGGTACGCGATAGTTTTCTCGTTGAGCAGCGTAGCGTTGGTCGTCATAGAGAAATCAACCAATTTGCCGAGTTTGCCAAAGCGCTCTTCGCAGTAGGCGATAACTTTTTTGATCAGTGGTAGATGGCTGAGCGGCTCGCCGCCAAAGAACACCACATTGTAGCGCGGCTGGTTGGGCGACTCTTTAAGCAGCATCTCAATAGAGCCAATGGCGGTGTCGTAATCCATTTTGATGCCGTTGCTCGGGGTTGCCAGATCTTCCTTGTAGCAGTAGCTACAACTCAGATTACAGCCGGTGTTGATATTTAATACCACTGTGGTGAGCGGCACCGATTTAAGGGCAATGGCCGGCTTGGCCTGTTCGACCATACCGGGGCTGCGCAAAATATCTAATGAACGCAGCTCTGCAATGGTGTTGTCGAGCTCGCCCTCGGGGCAGTCGGCGGCCAGCGCGGAATAGTCCGCGCCACTGCCGTTGGCCTCGAAAAAGTCGATCACCTTGCGTCCGGTACCGTCCAGCTCAAACAGCGCGCTGCTGGGGATATGGAAAATCAGTTCGCGCTGCTCTACCTCTATACAGTGGTAGTTGTTGCGGTTGAGTTCTAATTGGCTACCCATAGTAGTCTCGCCTAGCAGTTAGCTGCAGATTAACGCAGTGGTGGGTTATTCCAGCGTTGCACCGTCACAATCATGTGCGCGCTGCCTTGCATCTCTTGCTCACCGTTAGTCACGGTGCCGACTACTTTAAGATTGCCAACGTTGTTGGTGGACTGCTTGCGCTCTGGGTTAGGCCCAGCCGCCGCCGGGGTAAATATACCGGTTTTTGGGTCCATATCGCCGGCGAACTTGACGTCGTTATCGTGGCGCGCAGGCTCATCCCAAGGTTCAACATGCCAACTGGCGGGCATTGCGCCAAGGGTGATATCGTCCGCGGTGCCAGCCGTGCGGTCGGGGCCAAAATCGCTGCCGTAGGCGGTAAAAGCGCCATACATTTTTTGCCGCGCCCCACCATTGCCGCCCACTCGGGAGACAGAGTAGTCGGGCAACACGGCAACTGCATCGAGGTTGCGATAGATAGCCAAACCTTCATTCAAAGTGGCCCCACCATGTTTCACTGCGAAGCGCCCGCTGGGAGCATCCGCGCCGGCGGCAACCTGTGCACGCCACTCACTGGGGCCGCTGCGCTCAACCGCGAGCACCTCGATACCCTTCGGCAGTACCACATTGCCACCCATATTGGCGCCGTGCAGGGTTAGCGTGGCGGTGCTGCCCGCTTTAATATGCTCGGGCCAGACGGCACTCAACAGCGGTTGGCCGGTGTCGCGCTGAGCGCGCAGGCTCACGCCTAACTCGTTGTGTTCGGCTTGGAAAAGACGTCCGCTCATAGAGTTAAAGCTTTCGTCAGCGGCCAATATTTGCAGATATTCGACACCGTCAATGTTAAAGCTGCCGCGCCACTCGTAACCTGTGTAGACAATACTCTCGCCGCGGCTACTGAAGGTCTCGCCGTTGTCAAACTGGCCGCTGAAGTTGGCAAAATAGCGATCGTCTCCATCCTGAGTGACCGCCATGGTGCCGACGAACCGGCCTTTGCCGGGCATTTCGCCTGAAAGTTGCCAGCTGCCACTGAGGCTTTGCTTTTCGGTGCTCTGCCAATCGGCCCAGGCGGTAGTCTGCAACGGATAGTCGGCAGCAATCTCGGGAATGATCTGGTTGACGGCAATATTTAGCCAGTCGCGATCGCGGCCGTACAGCGAGTACTCGATAGAAGGGTACTGGCCGAGGTGGAAGTCAATAGACTTCTGCCATTCCGCTTCGGTGCGGCGCTGCAATACGTGGCGGGCGCTGGAGTGGCAGCGGCCACAGGTCTCTTGAATATGCGCGGGGTAGCTGCCGGCCTCTTGTACTGCCGGCAGGCGTTCGGGCAGGTAGCGGGCGACGGCGCTCTCGCTGGGCGCCAACCCTTGCGTGTCGGCGAGGTGCTTGACCAGTGCAGCCTTGATTTCGGCGGCAGTGCGGTCGTCTTCATCGGCGATTACCAAGCCGTGCATCAGCTGCATGCGGCTGATGGTCATCTCCCAGCCCTCGGGCGTTTTGCGCTGTTCGCTGATTCGACTCAAGCCCTGCTCTGAAGGCATATGACAACCCAAGCAGTACCGGTTGAGCAAGGTCTCATCAGCCTGAGCCAATGGTGCAAAACCAATAATAAATAGCGCCGACATGGCTGCTTTGCGAACAAACATAATTTTCCCTCTCGTTTTAATCGTTTTACCGGCAGCGTTTATGGTGGAAGATTCGCCGCTCAGAAAAAGGTCAATAGACCTATTTACCAATTACGATAACGCAAGGGGTTTTTTCTTGTCAACTACAAATTAGGTCAATTGACAAACTATTTTCAGCAGCCAATATTTTAGGTAGGGATCTCACCAGACTTTATAAGCCAGAGGAAGCTCTGCGTCGCTATGCTACTTATCGCTTTGGTTTCTCGCATCCACGGTTTGTGGTAGCCGACAAAAATAGTGTGCCCCTCTAAGGAGGCGGTGATAAACAGCGCTAGGTGTTTGACTTGTTTTTCGCTCAGCACTGGGTTGATGTCGCGGATAATCTCCTTAACCACCAAGCGGTACTTTTTATACATGGCGTCCATGTGTTTAGTCATGGCTTGGTGGTGGTTGGAGAGCGACCAGAGTTCGGGGAAAAAGATTGTGGTTTTTTTGGTTTTCAGATCATCGACTACGGTTTCGACCAGCTCGGCTAGCTGCTGTTCGGGGGTGCCGTGGCTGCGGATCTCCTCAAAAGTGGTCAGGTACTCTTCGATCTCTACCGCCATCATCGCCTCGAGCAGGGCGTCTTTGCTGGGGTAGTAGTGCTGCAAATTGCCCAGTTTAACTTGCGCCGCAGCAGCGACTTTGCGCAGCGAAAATTGTGCGTAGCCCTCTTCAATAAAGACCGAGATAGCCGCCTTTAAAATTTCTGTGGCAGTATTTTTGCCCTTGTTGTAAACGCCTGCATGCATTCTGGCGGTATCCTTTAAATGATTCAAAAAGTGTGACTAATTTGCTGTATCTGTAGGGTTTTATTTAGTGAATTTACTTTTAATCTAAAATATGTGACCAAAAACGCCTGCTATTCCTCAATTTTTCTCTCTCTTTACGCAGGGTAAGGTATTGCCGTAAAAAAGTTAGGGTTATATGCTAAATCTGTGTTGACCGCATTTTTTGCTTCCAATACACTCGACCTACATTTGCTTATAAAAGCAAATGATGAGTGATAAATAATACCTAGTCAAAGGGGAAATACCGTATGTATACATTTCGTTTAAATAAGTTGTCTGCGGCATTGTTGGCGTCGTCTATGGCGATGTCCGCCAGCGCTGCTGTGCTAGAAGAAGTGGTGATTACCGCGCAAAAACGCGAGCAGGGTCTGCAAGATGTCGGTATCTCGGTGTCGGCGATGACCGGCGACCAGATGGAAGCGCTCGGTTTTGATAACGCCCAGCAAGTTACCGCCATGGCGCCTGGCGTCAGCACGGTACAGCCCAACGGCGAGGCCAACTACTCAATTGCTATTCGCGGTGTGGCCAACTCCGACTTTACTACCAACGTCGAAAGCCCCGTGGCTATGTATGTCGACGAGGTGTACATCAGCCAGATGTCTGGTGCCGGCTTTGCGCTGTTTGATATGGAGCGCGTCGAGATTCTGCGCGGCCCACAGGGCACTCTGTTTGGCCGCAACGCCACCGGTGGTTTGGCACACTTTATTACCCGCAAGCCCAGCCAAGAGGCCGATGGCTACGCCAAGGTCACTTTGGGCGACTACAACCAAATTAAATTCGAAGGGGCCGCCGGCGGCGCCATCACCGACAACCTGTCGGCGCGGGTCTCGGTGTCTACCCATGACAATGACGGCTACGTCACCAACCGCTTGGGCGGCGACTTGAACAACGCCAACGACCGCGCGGGCCGTGTGCAGTTTTTGTACACCCCCAATGACGAGACCGAGATTCTGCTCAATGCCCGCTATTCCACTCAGGACATCGACACCGGTTTCTTTGAGAATGTCTCTTCAATACGTCCGGGAGAGCTAACGCCAGATGAAATGAACCCGGTTTTAGAATACATCGATAACGATGGCGATGTGTTTGCCGGCGACTACGATGATCCCGGCTTCAATGATCTTGAAACCAGTGGCTATACTTTAACGGTCACTACCGCAATGGGTGGGGCAAATCTTACTTCTATTACAGATTTCTCAACGGTAGAGCGCCGTTACATCGAGGATTCTGATGCCTCTCCGTTGTCTTTCTTTAACTTCTTCCTGACCACAGATGCGGAGCAGTTCTCGCAAGAGCTGCGCTTAGACGGCGAAACTGACAGTATGAAATGGGTTGCCGGTTTCTACTACTTGGATCTCGATATAAAAGATTCAAACGGTGCGATTACTGATCCCTTTGTGGGTCCTGCAGAAACTGACGGCGCAGAGGCTGGTCTTTACAACCCTTACACGTCTACGCTGCAATCGACCTCACTGTTTGGACAGCTAGAATTTGCGCTCTCTGATGACTTAACCCTGATTGCCGGTGCGCGCGTTATTCAGGATGAGAAAGAGTTTGATTTCTCTGTTAACTACGTAGAGTTTTTAGACCCAGATTCCGATGCCTTTGACTCTTCAGCTAACCACGCCAACCTCACACTTTTCGGTGATCTCATCGAAGTGCCTGGCTACGGTGCATACTCTGGCGACCGCAAAGACACCGAAATGTCGGCGCGCCTTCAGTTGGATTACCGCTTGAGTGACGAGACGCTGCTATACGGTGGTTGGAACCGCGGCGTGAAGGGTGGCGGCTACAATGCGCCGATCTTCCCGCTCTCTGAGCCGCTCGACTACACCGATGAGTTCATGACTTACGACCCCGAGCAGCTGGACGCGTTTGAAGTGGGCTTTAAGCATGAGTTTATGGATGGCAAAGCCCGTTTGAATGGTGCTGCGTACTTCTACGACTACAACGACTACCAGACTTTTTACATTGTCGGTATCGATACCATCACCTTTAACTCCGACGCCGAGGCGCAAGGCTTTGAATTAGAGTTACAAGCTTCACCCGCTGAAGGTTGGGATATTTTGTTGGGTGCCGCCTACAACGATGTCGACGTAGATCTCCCCGATGGCCGCACTTCGCGCCCGATTCAGTCGCCGGAGT
>JBLYYE010000006.1:0-47975 GCA_048549915.1 Porticoccaceae bacterium | reverse complement strand
GCTTGTTTGCCATCTAACGTTGTTGCACTACACTCGTCGCGCAGTCACGTACTCAATGTACGCTTCTTTGCTCCTTGTTTGTGCGCCTAGTTAGCTGGCAAAAAAATCTGCGTTAAAACTGGTGTCGTTTAATCGCTAACTTTTTATTCGACACAGATAACGCAGTTTCTGTTATTTTTGACCGGCATACATACCGCCAGCTCACTTCAATGTGAACAGGCGGCATGATACTCGAATATTACTCGTCTATGAAGCTTCGCAGATGATCTGAGCGGGTAGGGTGACGCAATTTGCGCAACGCTTTTGCTTCGATCTGCCGGATTCGCTCTCGGGTGACATCAAACTGCTTGCCGACCTCTTCAAGCGTGTGATCGGTGTTCATATCAATACCAAAACGCATGCGCAGCACTTTAGCTTCTCGGGCCGTGAGGCTGCCGAGAACTTCGCGGGTACTGTCGGTAAGATTCTGCTTAGTCGCTTCATCGATTGGCAGTGCGATAGTAGTATCTTCGATCAAATCACCGATGCTGGCATCTTCGTCTTCACCAATCGGCGTCTCCATAGAGATGGGCTCTTTGGCAATTTTGAGTACTTTGCGAATCTTGTCTTCAGGCATCTCCATACGCTCGGCAAGTTCTTCCGGAGTGGGTTCACGTCCCATCTCTTGAAGCATTTGGCGAGAGATACGGTTCAACTTGTTAATGGTTTCGATCATGTGCACGGGGATACGAATAGTTCGCGCCTGATCCGCAATTGAGCGCGTGATCGCTTGGCGAATCCACCAGGTGGCATAGGTCGAGAACTTGTAACCGCGACGGTATTCGAATTTGTCGACCGCTTTCATCAGACCAATGTTGCCCTCTTGAATAAGGTCAAGAAACTGCAAACCGCGGTTAGTATACTTTTTAGCTATCGAGATAACCAAGCGCAGGTTAGCTTCGACCATCTCTTTTTTGGCGCGCCGGGCCATCGCTTCACCGATAGACATACGGCGGTTGATATCTTTGATTTGTGTGATAGATAGCCCGCTCTGATCGCAGAGTTGTGCCAACTTGCGCTGTGATCGCTGGATCTCTTCTGCGTGGCGTTCAAGCTTGGGTGCCCAGGCCGTTTTCTTGCGCATCATAGCGTCGAGCCACTTGGGATCAGTCTCATTACCAGGGTAAAGCTTAATGAAGTCCGCGCGCGGCATTTTCGCGTAGCGAATACACAGCGACATAATATTTTTTTCTTCGCTGCGCACTAATTCAATGGCCTTGCGCACGGCGGCAATTAGCGGATCAAATTGGCGCGGCGTGAGCTTGAGGTATTTGAACAGCTCGGCCAGCTCGACCATGTTTTTCTCAGCTGCGGCAGAGTCGCGTCCGTTTCGGCTGATGGAGCGCATGGTTTTTTCATGTTGTTTGCGAATGGCTTCAAAGCGTTCCTTGGCCTCTTCGGGATCAAGGCCACCCTCGTGCTCTTCGCCTTCTTCCTCTTCTTCTTCTGCGTCATCGCCATTTTCAGCGCGAGCAGCTTCAGCAGCTTGTTGTTGGGCAAGGGCGGAGGGGACATGTTCGACAGGGTCTAGGTAGCCGGCAATCAGGTCGGTTAGCTTGCGCTCTCCCTGTTCGACAAGGTCGTATTCGGCGAGCACAGCACCAACCGCGGTTGGCCAGTCTGCCACGGCAGCCATCAACTCGCGGATGCCTTCTTCAATGCGTTTGGCAATCTCTATCTCGCCCTCGCGGGTGAGCAGTTCTACTGAACCCATTTCACGCATGTACATGCGCACAGGGTCGGTGGTGCGATGTTGTTCAGATTCAACTGAGGCCAGAGCAGCGGCGGCTTCAGCGGCGGCTACTTCATCGGGCGTGTTATCGCCAGAGAGCATTAGCAGCGTCTCAGCATCGGGTGCTGTCTCAAACACCGTGATGCCCATGTCATTGATCATCTGAATGATATCTTCAACCTGTTCGGGGTCGGCAATATCTTCGGGTAGATGGTCATTGACTTCGGCGTAGGTGAGGTAGCCTTGTTCGCGTCCTTTAGCAATCAGGTCTTTAATTCCAGATTGCTGTTGGCTTGTAGTGTCGCTCATAGGGAATCGTTCAGTTAGCTGTCGTATTTAGGGGGTGGATTATACTCAATAAAACCGCTATTGCCCACTGCGGCGCTCTGTTATGGCCGGTTATTTTTGCTCTCGCTGCTGTGCAAGATACTGTTTTATTTTGCTTTTTAACTGCTGGTCGATATCTGAGTGGGACAAATGCAGCCACAGCTTGTGGAGCTGTTTAATATTCGCTTCGCTGGCTTTTTCGATGCCCAGTAAATGCTCAATTTGCTGGGCGGTAGGCTGGCTGCGCATCAGTTGTTGCTGGAGATGGCGGAGTGCGTCGGCAAACTCTTGGTCGTCGTCGCGGCCGCTCAGTTTGGTGGGCTGCAGTAACTCCATCGCTGCGAGCTTTTTTAGCTGTTCTGTCTCGTCGCCAGCGCCGTGTCTGCCCATCCAGTAAGCAATAATGTTGGACGGCTTATATTGCGGGTTGCTCTCCACCACTTTGAGTACCCGCAAAAAAAGTTTTAGCTCAGGGTCGGCACTCTGTTGCATGAGTTCGCGCTCTACCACCTGCTCTGCTAGCTGAGGGTGGTTGATTAGCAATGCAGTTAAAAACTGTGCGTTGGATAAGCGCAGTTTGCGGCGCCGCTGGTCGCCGGAGATGGCACCTTGATCGTCATCAGGGTAGTCCTCTTGCGGCGCAAAATTGGCGTAGGGGTCGCTCTCTAAATGAGCGCTGTATTCGGGCGGTAGCTCCATCGGTTGCCCGGTTTGGGCGATATTTTCTGAGGCGGGAGTCGGTGCGGAATTGCGACGCTGGCCGGCGGGCTGATGGCTGGCTACATACTCTTTGAGTTGGTCTGCGCTAATGCCGGTGCGCTCGGCCAATTCAGCTAACAGCAGCTGACGGAAAACCCCTTGTGGAATACTGTTAATGGCCGGCGCTGCGGTTTTGGCCAGGCGCGCTTTGCCATCAGCAGAGCGGCTATCAATACCATCACTGAGTTGGTCAAAGAGGAACTCCGACAGTGGTTGTGCGCTGCTAACTTGGCGATTAAATCCTTCCGGGCCAATTTTGCGTACCAGGGTATCGGGATCCTCACCTTCGTCTAAAAAAAGAAAGCGACAGCTTACTCCGTCGCGCATCTGTGGCAGTGCTACCTCTAGGGAGCGTTCGGCGGCGCGGCGCCCCGCTTTGTCACCATCAAAACAGAAGACCAACTCCGAGGTATAGCGAAATAACTTGTGCAGGTGGTCTGCGGTCAGCGCGGTGCCCAGTGTGGCGACAGCGTTATGGATGCCGAACTGAGCCAGCGCGATGACATCCATATACCCCTCAACCATGATTAACTGATGGATGTTGTTGAGCTGTTGGCGCGCTTCATAGAGCCCGTAGAGCTCGCGGCCTTTGTGGAAAACGGGCGTCTCTGGTGAGTTGAGATACTTGGGTGTGCTGTCGTCGAGCACCCGGCCACCAAAGCCGATAGTGCGGCCGCGCTGGTCGCGGATAGGGAAGGTGATGCGGTGGCGGAAACGATCGTATTGTTTATTTTCTTCTGGCTTGGTCACCAGCATGCCGCCCTCATCGAGCAGCTTAACTTTCTCGCTGTTAGCCGCGCCTACGGCTTTGAGCAGATTGTCCCAGCCCGGTGGTGCATAACCGATGCCAAATTGCTGGGCTATTTTGCCTGTTAGCCCGCGACCTTTAAGGTAATCCACGGCAGCACTGGCGGCCTTGTGCTGTTTGAGTTGTTGACGAAAGTAGGTTTGTGACTGCTCTAGGGTGTCGTAGAGATTGGCTTTACGCTCAACTTTTACGCTGTCGCGCACCGCTTCGCGGGGGATCTCCAGCCCGGCATTGCCTGCCATCATCTCGATGGCGGTGACGAAATCGACGCGATCAAACGCCATAACAAAGCCGAGAGCATTCCCTCCGGCACCACAGCCGAAGCAGTAGTAAAACTGTTTGTCTTGTGCAACTGTGAAAGAGGGTGTTTTTTCGTCGTGAAACGGACAGCAGGCCTTATAACTCTTGCCCGCTTTTTTTAGATCGATACGCGAGCTAACAATATCAACAATATCACTGCGGTCGAGCAAGTCGTCGATAAAGGTTTGCGGAATTCTGCCTGCCATCTGCTAGCTCTCGTAAAGCCGGCTTAGCTCAGCGCTTTTTTTACACGGCCGCTCACTGCGCCGGCGTCAGCTCGGCCTTGGATTTGCGGTTTAACTATGGCCATTACCGCACCCATTTGCTGCATTGAGCTGGCGCCTGTCGATGAGATGGCATCGGCAATGAGTTGGTCTATTTCGACGTCGCTCAACGGCTGCGGAAGGAAGCTCTGAATCACTTCAATTTCAGCCTGTTCGATTTCAGCCAGCTCGGTGCGGCCGGCATCTTGGTATTGTGCAATAGAGTCGCGTCTCTGCTTGACCATTTTGTCCAATACAGCGAGAACTCGAGAGTCTTCGAGTTCGGTGCGCTCGTCTACCTCGATACGGTTAATATCAGCCAAAACCAGACGGATAGTACCCAAGCGCTGCTTGTCTTTGGCGCGCATGGCATCTTTCATGGCTTGGGTCAGTTCGGCTTTTAGTGGGCTAGTCATAAGTTTTCCTTTCAATGCACTAATTGGTGCTGCTCAATTAAAACGCTATAGAAACACAAAAAGCGCCACATGGCGCTCTTTGGTCATCACTTCTAAGAGGGTGGTAGCAGCTATGCTAAGCCCAAAACTCTCAGTAGAGGCGAGTAAACTTGCGTGATTCGCGCGAAACTTTCTTCTGATTGCGCTTAACAGCAGCGGCAGCTTTGCGCTTGCGCTCCCAAGTGGGTTTCTCGTAAAACTCTTCGCTGCGAACTTTGGCGAGAATACCGGCTTTTTCACATGAGCGTTTGAAGCGACGCAGTGCTACGTCGAAGGGCTCGTTTTCTTTTACGCGAACGCTGGGCATTAATAGCAATCCTATTGTTGTAAAGTGTCATACAGCTAGTTAGCTGTTACCGCAGGCGTGCCGTTGGCTCGCCAATCAGGGCGCGAATTATAGGGGTAACCGGGGTGCGATGCAAACCTCTATCGCCGCTTTGGCGTGGGGCCTGAAAACGGCTATATTAGCGCCCCTTTTTTACGATTAAGAGATGGTAGATGTTGGTATTGGGCATAGAGAGTTCCTGCGATGAGACTGGACTGGCGCTGTATTGCAGCCAGCGTGGTTTGCTGGCACACAATATTTACTCTCAGGTCAAACTGCACAAGGATTTTGGCGGAGTGGTTCCAGAGCTCGCCTCGCGCGACCATGCGCGCAAACTGTTGCCGCTGCTTGAACAGCTTTTTGCAAAAGCAGAAGTGGCTTGCGGTGATCTCGAGGGCATCGCTTATACCGCGGGGCCGGGTTTAATGGGCGCGCTATTGGTTGGGGCCTCTTTTGCAAAATCGCTAGCTTGGTCGTTGGATATTCCGGCCATTGGTGTTCACCATATGGAGGGCCATCTGCTCGCACCTATGTTGGAGAGCAATCCGCCAGCATTTCCATTTGTGGCCCTGCTAGTATCTGGCGGTCACACTCAGTTAGTGGCGGTCGAGGGGGTAGGGCGCTACCAAACACTCGGTGAGTCAGTTGACGATGCGGCCGGTGAAGCATTCGATAAAACTGCCAAGCTGCTCGATTTGGACTACCCCGGAGGGCCGAACTTAGCCGCGCTTGCAGAGACTGGCGATGCTCTTAAGTTTCGTTTTCCGCGGCCGATGACCGATCGCCCAGGGCTAGATTTTAGCTTCTCCGGTTTGAAGACTTTTGCGCGCAATCTGATCGCGGCTGAGCGCGGCACAGCACCACTGCCGAGCCGCCCTGTGATGGCAGATATAGCGGCTGGTTTTGAGCTTGCGGTCGCCGAAACGCTGGCGATAAAATGCCGTCGCGCTCTTGTGCAAGCCGGTATGCGCAGATTGGTTATCGCCGGTGGAGTGTCTGCCAATAAGACGTTGCGCGAGGTATTGTCGACAGCTTTGGCTAAGGTCGATAGCGAGTTATTTTATGCTCGTCAAGAATTTTGTACTGATAATGGCGCGATGATTGCTTATGCTGGCTGGAGGAGATTGGCGGCAGCCTCATTGGATGTTGCAGCCAACAATCATTTGGACTTGGCCGTAGAGGTGCGCCCGCGCTGGCCACTGGACGAACTGCCTTCAATACAAGAGAGTGCCTGATGGATATTGTTTATATTAAAAATCTACAAATTGACTGCATCATCGGAATCTTCGATTGGGAGCGCGAGGTAAAACAGCGTGTCAGTATTGATTTAGAAATGTCCACAGATATTCGCCCTGCAGCAAAAACAGACGATATCGCTTTTGCTCTGAACTATAAATCGATCTCTAAACGCGTGCAGCAATTTGTCGGCGACAGTGAATTTTTACTCGTCGAGACCATGGCTGAAAAAGTCGCCGCCATTATCCGCGAAGAGTTTTCTGTGCAGTGGTTGCGGCTGCGCTTGAGCAAGCCAGGTGCACTGCGCGCCGCCGATGACGTCGGTTTGATCATCGAGCGCGGCGAGCGCAGCTGATGAGCCGTTATTATCTCTCGCTGGGTAGCAATATAAACCGCTATTTAAATTTAACGGCTGCACTTGATGCACTGCAAGAAAATTACGGTGAGTTAATGCTGTCGCCGATGTACGAAAGTGCCTCTGTCGGGTTTGCCGGAGCCCCTTTTTTGAACAATGTTGTCGGCATTGAAACCCAGACGGCGCTGGCAGAGCTAGCTGCGCAACTAAAGCAGATAGAGGCAGATAATGGCCGCGTGCGCAGCGGGGAAAAGTTTTCTGGGCGCACACTGGATATTGATATCCTCACCTGTGACAACTGTTGTGGAGTGTTTTCGGGAATTACTCTGCCGCGTGAAGAGATCCTTTTCAATGCCTATGTCTTAAAGCCTTTAGCTGATATCGCGGGTGATGAGATTCACCCTGCAGTCGGTCAAAGTTATCAGCAGCTTTGGCAGGGGTACGACCATGCCAGCCAACCCTTGCGCGCGGTTAAATTTCGCTGGCACACACGCACTCTGCCAGTGCCTGAGTGAGAGGGTTAACTGCTGATTAGTCTTTCAATCAGTTCAATCTGACGGCGCTGAAGTGTCTCTCCAATCTCTTGCCCGCTAGCCCCAGCGGCAACAACATCGGCAATTGAAACCGTGCTGAGTTCTAGCTGGCAGCGCACCAGCCAAGCGCTTTCAGTGGCACTTGGTGGTTTGGGCAATGCAGCCAAACAGTCGAGTAGTTGAGCCAGGTGCAGTGCAGATTTAGCGGCTCCGCTGCCCTGCAGTGCTGCCAGCAGATGATCTGGCGAAAATTTTCGCGGAGCGCGTAGCGCCTCGCCATAGCGGCACAGCTGCAGCGCCAGTTGGCGGGTTTTGTTGGGTGTGCGCAAGCGTCTGCAGAGTGTTTCAATCTGGTTGGCCAGTTGCCTGGGCTGGTCGCCGCAAGCACCACAGGCTAGCACTGCAAATTTTTCTTGCGCATTCAAGCGCAAGTTGTCGGCACCTTCTAACGCTGTCAGTAGATTCTGTTGCTGAAAAGCAGCAGTGCAGATTTCTGCAAAGAGCTTTTGCGCAGCGCCACACTCGACTAACAGTGCAAAGTAGATAGCGCCATCGCGCTCGCCCAGCGCTCGCTCTGTCTCGCGCCAGACCCGTTCTGCAGAGATGTGCTCAAGCTCGCCACTGCTACTTATATCCGCCATCAGGGCGCGCGTTTCTGCAGCGACTCTAAAATTGAGGTGATGGTAGCGTGCGGCAAACCTTGCCACCCGTAAAACCCGCAACGGATCTTCACAAAACGCTGATGATATATGTCGCAATACTCGCTGCTCAAGGTCCTCTAAACCGTTGCAGGGGTCTATGAGGTTTCCTTGGTGATCTTCTGCTATGGCATTAACAGTGAGATCGCGGCGTTGCAGATCTTGTTCAAGAGTGACATCAGGTGAGGTATAAAATTGAAAGCCGTGATAACCGTGCCCGTGTTTGCGTTCTGTGCGCGCCAGAGCATACTCATCACCACTGTCTGGGTCGATAAATACCGGAAAGTCGCGCCCCACTGGAGTCAGCCCAGCAGAGATCATTTGTTCAGGAGTTGCCCCGACCACTACCCAATCAATTTCATTGCTTGGGTAACCGAGTAACCGGTCGCGCACGGCGCCTCCAACTCTGAATCGCTGCAGTGAGCTGAGTTCAGGCACTGACCGTTACTCCGTCTCTTCGCTCAATGCGCGCAGTTCGCCGAGTGCGAGCAGGGATATATCGCGCTTGTCGACAGCGATAAGTTGTTGGGCCTGAAATCGCCCAAAGACACGGCTGACTGTCTCTACAGTAAGGCCTAGATAGTTGGCTATTTCGGCTCTCGCCATAGGTAGCCTGAAGCGGGTGGCCGAGAGCTTTTGGCGTTCAAGGCGATTGGAGAGCGAGACTAAAAAAGCCGCTAAGCGGCGATCTGCAGAACTTTTACTCAGCAGCGCTAGCATCTGCTGATCAACGGCAATTTCACGGCTCATCAGTTGCATGAAATGGCGGCGAAGATCGGGCAGGGTGACACTGAGCTCTTCCATTCTTTCTAAGGGAATGGCGCAAATCGCGGTGGTTTCAAGTGCTGTTGCCGTATTGGTGTGGCGTCCTTCTGCAAGGCCATCCCAACCAAAGATCTCACCAGCCAAGTAAAAGCCAGTAATTTGCTCACTGCCGTCGCTGTTAGTGATAGCGGACTTCACTGCACCGCTGCGCACCACATAGACCCCTCGATAATTGTCGCCGACAAAAAACACGTTCTCTTTGCGCTGTAGGGGTTTGCCCCGTTCAATCTTTTCGTCCAGCGTGGCGAGATCGCCGTCTCGCAGAGCGAGAGGGAGGCACAGCGGATTCATTCGGCAATCTCTACAGCTCGCTGTACCGTTGGGACATGTGGCCGAAGACATAATAATCCTTTGCGAAATAAATGGCGTTAAATGATGGGACTAGTATAACGTCTAGAAGATTTTTGTTCATTAATCGACAATTTGACAGCTCTTAGTAAAAGCCAGCTTAAGAATATTATAATAGACTGATTTTTAAACAATTATTTTTCTTGACCCTTCGCATTGTTAGGATTATTTTTCGCACAATAACGACTGCCTAGCTGTTCGTCTATTTTGCCTTAGCAATTAGGGGTTAAAAAGTCATGAGCGAAGAAGATTTTGATACCGGTAGCGATACTCCAGAGAGCGATGTTGAGCGCAACGTATCCAATGCAGCGGCAGAGCGCGCTCGTGCGCAGCTCAGTTTAGAGGCGCGCCGCAGGCTTGAGGCCAAGCTTGAAGAATCGCGATTAAGGCGTCAGATTGGCGAGTATGACTACGATATGGACTAGGCTTGAGTGATCTATTTGCAGCGCTCAAATTCTCAGGGTTATTTAAGCTTTTTTGATTTTTTTTTGGCATAATGTTGGCCCCTGAAATAGACCATGGATGCCGGATTTGTCCCCTAGTTTTGTGCAGGATTATCCCGCTGTTGCGCAACCGCTGTTGGCCCTTGATGATGTCAGTTGTCAGCGTGGTTCACGGTCCATTTTTTCTAATCTTTCGCTGCAGCTCAGTGCAGGTCAAGCACTGCAAATCAAAGGGGCAAACGGCGCAGGTAAAACTTCTCTGTTGCGACTAGCAGCTGGCTTGTTGGCTCCCGAGTTTGGTGTTGTTAGTTATCTCGGTAAGCCGGTGCTCACCAACGCTCACGCTTATCGCAGTGAACTGTTGTTTCTCGGTCATCTCAGCGCAGTCAAAAGTCAGCTGACACCGTTGGAAAATCTCCAGTATTGTGTCGATAGTCGCCATCACTTTTCACAGCAAAATATTATGTCGGCATTGGCAGAGGTCGGTCTTGCTGGTTATGAAGATCTCCCATGCAGCACTTTTTCTGCCGGTCAAAAGCGCCGTGTGGCGCTGGCAATGTTATTGCTCAGTCGCGCCAGAGTTTGGTTGCTTGATGAGCCCTTTACTGCGATAGACAAAAAGGGCGTCAAACTTCTTGAGAAGTGGATGCTAGCGCACCTTGCCAAGGGTGGCGCGATCATTCTTACCAGTCACCAAGATGTTGAACTGCCGGGTCTGACAACTCTCGATCTGCACGAGGAATGCGACAATGCGCAGTGATACGTTCGCCACCCTGCGCCGCGAGCTGCTACTCGCCTCACGGCGCCGCAGTGAACTGACTAACCCACTGTTGTTTTTTATCATGATGGCGGCCTTGGTGCCGTTGGGTGTCTCTCCAGAGGCTAAAGTGCTCGCCGGCTTGGCGCCAGGTATGATTTGGGTAATGGCGCTCCTGGCCACGCTGCTCTCTCTAGAGCAATTGTTTGCCGAGGATTATCGCGATGGTTCTCTCGATCAGTTGCTGTTGGCACCCGGCGGGATGCTGTTCAGCGTGCTCGGCAAAGTGCTGGCTCACTGGTTGGTCACTGGCTTGCCACTGACGCTAGTGGCTCCACTGCTAGCCACTCTTTTAGCGCTCCCCGCTGCTGGTTGGCTGCCGTTGATGGTAAGTCTGGCGGTGGGAACTCTAGCACTCAGTTTTATTGGTGCAATGGGAGCGGCACTGACAGTTTCGCTGCAGCGCAGCGGTGTCTTGTTGACGCTGATTGTTATGCCTCTTTATGTGCCGGTGATAATTTTTGGCTCGGCGACTGTGCAGCGTGCAATTGAGGGATTTAGTTGGTTGGCGCCGTTGGCGCTTCTTGCTGCGCTCACATTAGTCGCAGTGGCGCTCTGCCCTCTGGTGGTGGTTGGCGCGCTGCGACTCACCGCTGGCGAATAACGGCTAAACGATTGACGAGGAGTAGACGATGGCATGGCAGTGGTTTCATCAATGGGGTTCGCCGCGATGGTTTTATCAGCGCTCTGGCAGCTGGTTGCCGTGGTTAGCTTGCGCGGCCGTGCTATTTCTCGGTGTCGGATTGGTGTGGGGGCTGGCCGTGGCACCGGCAGACTTCAAACAGGGCAATAGCTACCGAATAATTTACCTGCATGTGCCGGCATCGTTTTTAGCCTTGGCGGGCTATTACCTGATGGCTATTGCTGGCGCTATTGGTCTGATCTGGAAAATGAAGTTGGCCTATACGGCGATGCGCTGTGCGGCAACTATCGGTGCTGCGCTAACGTTTGTGGCGCTATTTACCGGTGCCGTATGGGGTAAACCCACCTGGGGTACCTATTGGATTTGGGATGCGCGCATCACTTCTATGTTGGTTTTGCTCTTTCTTTATGTTGGGGTGATTGCGCTCTACCAGGCTTTTGAGCGCCAGGAGCTAGGTGCTAAAGCTGCAGCGCTGTTGGGCCTAGTTGGAACAGTCAATGTGCCGATCATCTATAAGTCGGTAGATTGGTGGTATACCTTGCATCAGCCTGCATCGCTTAAATTAACCGGTGAGAGCACCCTGCACAGCTCGATGCTACAGCCATTATTAGTCATGGTGGTGGGTTTTTATCTCTTTTATGCGGTGGCGCTATTGCTGTCGATGCGCGCCGAAGTGATCGCACGTGAAGCCAATAGTAGCTGGGTCGTAGATCTAGCTAGTTCCGATGAGGTGTCCAAATGAAACAAACTGCGTTTTGGCAATTTAACAGCTGGTCAGAATTTTGGCAGATGGATGGGCACGGCCCCTTTGTCTGGGCTTCGGTAGCAGTGACCTTGGTGGTGATGATGGTGCTCATAGTGGCGCCGCTGCAGCGACGCAAGCGTTTGTTAGAGGGTGTTCGTGCAGAGCAGCAGCGCCAGAAGCGTCGTGCCGCTAGCAGCTAGCCTTAAACAGAATTTAACTTTAGGAGAGGACTCATGCATCCAGTGCGCAAGCAGCGTTTAAAGTGGGTTTTATTGATCGTGGTGGTCTCATCAGTGGTGGTTGGGCTGATGTCATTCGCGTTGCGAGAGAACATCAATCTCTTTTATACGCCTATTCAAATAGCTGATGGTGAAGCCCCCACCGGAGTGCGCTTGCGCGCCGGCGGTATGGTAGTGCGCGGCAGTGTCGAGCGCGCAGATGATTCTCTGTTTGTCGCTTTTGATGTTACCGACGGGGCCGAAGAGGTGCGCATTGAATACACCGGGATTTTGCCTGACTTATTTGCTGAGGGTGAAGCTATAGTGGCGACAGGGACTCTCAACGAACAGGGTGTGCTTGTGGCTAGCGAAGTATTAGCCAAACACGACGAGACCTACATGCCACCGGAAGTGGCCGACGCTATGGAACAAGGGCATGAGCGCCGCGAATCAAATAAGCAGCGCGATGAAAATGGCGAGTACCAGCCCCCTGCAGGCAGTGAAGAGAACTCTTATCAGGAGAATAGTTATGATCGCTGAGTGGGGGCATTTGGCGTTAATCGCGGCCATAGTATTAGCGGTATTCCAAGCATTGGTGCCCATGGTGGGTAGCTATACAGGGCAGTCGGCCTGGATGCGCATGGGTTCGAGTTTAGCGGTAGGGCAGTTTCTGCTGATGCTGTTGTCATTCATAGCGCTGGTGACGATTTTTCTGCAAGATGACTTTTCCGTGCTCTACGCAGCAAACAACTCCAATACCAAGCTGCCCGTTCACTTTAAAGTGAGTGCGGTCTGGGGCGCTCACGAGGGCTCTCTTCTGCTCTGGGCACTCTGCTTATCGCTGTGGACCATGTTGGTGGCGGTAATGTCGAAGACGCTGCCTCTGGTTTTAAAGGCTCGCACACTGGCTGTGTTAGGTATGGTGGCGGTTGGTTTTGGTCTGTTCTTGCTGATGACCTCCAACCCTTTTGAGCGAGTACTGCCGTTCCCGCCAGTCGAAGGTAAAGACCTCAACCCGCTGCTGCAAGACTTTGGCTTGATTATCCATCCGCCTCTGCTTTACATGGGTTATGTCGGTTTTGCTGTGCCCTTTGCTTTCGCTATTGCCGGGCTCTTGGGGGCCCAGTTTGACAGCGCCTGGGCGCGTTGGGTGCGGCCTTGGACCAATATTGCATGGATGTTTCTGACTATCGGTATCGCACTGGGCAGTTGGTGGGCCTACTATGAGCTGGGCTGGGGTGGCTGGTGGTTTTGGGATCCAGTAGAAAACGCCTCATTCATGCCTTGGTTGGTAGGTACAGCGCTGGTTCACTCCTTGTCTGTGTCAGAGAAACGCGGGCTGTTTCGCAGCTGGACGCTGCTGCTGGCTATTTTCGCTTTCTCACTAAGCCTGCTCGGAACCTTCCTGGTCCGCTCTGGGGTGCTGACTTCAGTACACGCCTTTGCCAGCGATCCAGAACGTGGGCTATTTATCCTGATGTTCTTGGGGGTAGTGGTCGGTGGCTCACTGCTGTTGTTTGCGGTGCGCGGGCCACTGGTGAAGAGTGCAGGCGAGTACTCGGGCTGGTCGCGAGAATCTCTGTTGCTGATCAACAATCTACTGCTGGTTGCTGCGACATTAATGATTTTAGTTGGAACACTCTATCCGCTAGTGGCAGATGTGTTAGAACTTGGCAAGATATCGGTGGGGCCTCCGTACTTTAATTTGTTCTTTGTGCCGCTGATGTCACTGCTTGCTGTGTTTGTTGCTTTTGCTCCACAGTCGCGCTGGAAACGCAGTGATGGTGCTGCAACGGTGCAACGCAGTCGCTGGCCGCTGGTTGTCGCACTGTTAAGTGCCGCGGCTCTGCCATGGTTCTACAGCAGCGATTATCACTGGGGAGCGGCAATCGCTGTGTTGCTAGCCGTTTGGGTGGTCGCTATGAGCGCAGATGATGTGCTGGGCAAGTTGCGCACGCAAATCGCGCGCGGCCAAACCCTCGGTCAAGCGCTCGGCAAGCTCTCGGGAAGTTACTGGGGGATGATCATTGCTCATATTGGTATTGGCGTCATGGTGTTGGGGATTGGCTTTACCACCAGTTATGACCAACAGCGCGATGTGCGTTTAGCGCCGGGCGATAGTTCGGAGCTGATGGGGTACCAATTCTCCCTGCGCAAGATCGAGCGGGTGCCTGGGCCAAACTACAATGCCTGGCGTGGCACTATTGATATCACTCGCGATGGCCGCCCGGTATCGACACTAATGCCCGAAAAGCGCACCTATCTTGCCGGTGGGCAGACAATGACTGAGGCGGATATTGATGCTGGCCTGGGTCGCGATCTGTATGTCTCTCTCGGTGAGCCACTCAGTGGTCAAGCGTGGGCGGTTAGGTTGCATGTTAAGCCGTTGATACGGTGCATCTGGCTGGGCGCACTGTTGATGGCATTGGGCGGAGTTCTAGCGGCTATCGATAAGCGCTACCGTCGCCAAAAGCCAATTGTCGCAGCGCCAGCCAACAGTGAGGTGCAGTTATGAGTCGATTAAAACTTTATCTGCCGCTGGCAATTTTTGCCATCCTGGCTGGCCTTTTGTATCGCGGTTTGAACAATGATCCCACAGAACTGCCTTCAGCGTTGATCGGCAAGCCGTTCCCGAGCTTTGAGTTGCAAAGTGTCGAATCAGCTGAAACGTTTGTTACTCTGCAAGATTTTCGCGGAGAGGTCACCTTGGTCAATGTCTGGGCAACCTGGTGCTTCGCCTGCCGATTAGAACATGCCATGCTCAATCAGCTGGCAGAACAAGGGGTTAAGATTGTCGGCCTCAACTACAAAGATACCCGTCTTGCCGCACAAAAATGGCTGGATGAACGCGGCGACCCATACAGGCTCAACCTCTTTGATCCGCAGGGCGATCTAGGCTTTGACTTGGGAGTTTACGGCGCGCCTGAAACCTATCTTGTCGATGCTCAGGGCATTGTTCGCTACCGCCGAGTTGGTGTCGTCGATGAGCGAATTTGGGCGGGCGAATTGGGTGAGTTATACAGAGAGTACAGCGCTCAGGTGGATTATGAATAGTCGTTCAAATTTGATGGCAGCTCTGCTGTTCTGCCTGCTATGTGCGTTTGGCTCTGCCGCTCAGGCAGGTATCGAAGTGGTCGAGTTTAGTCAGCCCGAGCTGCGCGATCGCTACCAAAGTTTAATTGTCGAGTTGCGCTGCCCTAAGTGTCAAAACCAAAATTTAGCCGATTCAAATTCACCTATATCCATTGATCTTCGCAATGAAGTGCGGGCACTGCTAGAAAAAGGCTTGAGTGACAAAGAGATTAAAGCTGAACTGGTTTCTCGTTATTCAGAATTCATCCTCTATCGCCCTGAAGTGAACTCTTCAACTGCAGTTCTATGGGGTTTGCCCCCATTATTGTTATTTATCGGAATCGCCATGCTGTTCGTCATACGCCGGCGCTCCAAAGTAGTCACTGCCTCAAGCTCAGAGCCATCCAAGGCATCTCCTGAAGAGCTCCAACGTCAAGTTGACGCCCTCTTGGAGAGTCAAAAAAATTCATCAATTGAGGAGAAAAAGTGATGTTAGCAGCTCAAATTACTGTTCCTTTAGTAGCCTTGGGCTTCATCGCTTGGCCGTTCATCGGCCGCCGCCAGGATGCCTCTGCCGATGCCGCTTTAGAACAAGTGGAGCAGATCCGTCGCGAGGCCAATATCGCTCTGTACCGCGAGCAGCAAGAGCTTCTCGAAGAGCAGTATGCCAGTGGTGAAATTGAGCAGCAGGAATACCAGCAGCGTCTTAATGACCTAGGTCAGTTGCTGATCGATAACACCCAAACAGTCAGTGGGGCTGCCTCTGCCAACTCATCGCGAGGCCTGTGGCTGCTGCCGATACTGGCGCTCGGCTTGTTTGTTTCAGTGTGGGTTAGTTATCGCCACTACGGCGCTGAACTCGATCTTGAAATTACCGCCAAGTTGGATTCCCTAGAGGGTCGCAATGGCGCCGAAATGGAGCAGCTAGAAGGGCTGATTAAAGAGCGTTTAAAACGCAATCCTGAGAGTGCTTATTTTTGGAATCTGTTGGCTCAGCGTGCGCTCGGGCGTGCTGAATTTGCTACCGCTGCAGAATATTTCGGCAGCTCCCTCGAATGGGCTACAGAAGATGGTTGGTTGCATGCTCAGCACGCACAAGCCCTCTTTTTTGCTGCCCAACGACAGTTCACTGATGCCGTTAATCTGGCCCTGGATCGTGCGTATGGCTTAGCGCCCAATGATCAAACAGTGCTCGGTTTAAAGGGTGTGCAAGCGTTTGAGATGGCGGAGTATGCAACCGCGATTAGCTATTGGCAGCGCGCTCAGGCGGGGCTAGATAGCTCAGGGCCTGGTTGGCAAGCACTTCAGTCAGGTATCGAACGCAGTCGTCAGCTCGCGCAACAAGAGGATCCTTCCGTAGACCTGTCTGCAGATTCCGCCACAGTATCTATCGAGTTGGCACTGACACTGGATGCAGGGCTCGAACTATTTCCCGGGCAGCGAATTTTTGTTGCAATCGTAGAGGCGGGTGGTCGTCCCATGCCGATTGCGGCGCGGGTATTTAGTGCGCAAGCTCTACCACCATTAATCACTATTACGGCTTCCGATCAGCTCACTCCGGCACGTTCGCTGAGTGATGTTGATGAGTTGATGATTTCCGTCAGGCTTTCGGCGACGGGTTCTGCAACGCCCTCAGAAGGTGACAAGGTGGTTCGTTCGCAACCATTCACGCTAGTTGATGGCACTGCGCAGTTGTCATTGAAGCTGGTTCCTTAAAGTGTTTGAGTTGCGCCCTGGAGTTTATTTAAACCCCGATGAAATCGAGTGGAGTGCAATCCGGGCACAGGGCGCGGGTGGGCAGAATGTCAATAAAGTGGCTTCAGCGCTGCACTTGCGGTTTGATATTGGCGCTTCATCGCTGCCCGACTATCTGCAGCAGCGCTTGCTTGCTAGCACAGACAAGCGCATCACGCGCGAGGGCGTGGTGGTTATTAAAAGTCAGCGCCACCGCACCCAAGAGCTGAATCGTCGCGAGGGGGTAGAGCGCTTGGTCGAGCTTTTGCGCAGTGCCGCCAACGTGCCTCAGGTGCGCCGCCCCACACGCCCAACACGCGCATCACAACGGCGCAGGCTTGAGAGTAAAACACGTCGCAGCACAATTAAATCGGCTCGTGCCAAGGTTGATTTTTAAGCTCTTTTTTGGGGTCCGCCAAGAGACTTAACAGCAGCGCAAAAGCGTGTAAAATTGACTGCTTAGTAACGGTGCCGGTCGTCCACTGGAAAGGACAAAATAACCGGCCATAAAAATAAGATGCTGAGCAATTATGCGCCTCAAAACGATAAAACTGGCTGGATTTAAATCTTTCGTCGACCCCACTTCGGTCCACTTTCCGAGCAATCTCTCTGCGGTTGTAGGCCCTAACGGTTGTGGTAAATCTAATATCATCGATGCTGTGCGCTGGGTGATGGGTGAATCTTCAGCCAAAAATCTTCGCGGCGAATCGATGACCGATGTTATTTTCAATGGCAGCGGTGGCCGCAAGCCGGTTGGTCAAGCCTCGATAGAATTGGTATTTGACAACTCCTCGGGCACGTTAGGTGGCGAGTATGGGGCTTACAACGAAATTGCCATTCGCCGTAAAGTCACACGCGACGGTCAGTCGAGCTACTACCTGAATGGCAATAAGTGCCGCCGCCGCGATATCACCGACATTTTTTTGGGTACCGGCCTTGGCCCCCGCAGTTATGCCATTATCGAACAGGGTATGATCTCGCGGTTGATTGAGTCCAAGCCCGATGAGTTGCGCGTCTACATCGAAGAAGCAGCGGGGATATCCAAATACAAAGAGCGGCGCAAAGATACCGAGAGCCGTATCCGTCGCACTATGGAGAATCTCGAACGACTCACGGACATTCGCGACGAGCTGGGCAGGCAGCTGGCGCGCCTAGAACGGCAAGCTAAAGCTGCAGAAAAATACGCAGAATACAAACAAGAACAGCGTCAAGTGAGTGCCGAACTTCTGGCGCTGAAGTGGCGTCAGCACGAACAGTCAGCCAGCCAACAGCGCCAGGTGATCGGCCAGCTGGAAGTGGAGCAAGAGCGCATCGTGACAGAGCGCGCCGCCTGTGACACGCACATTGAAAAGGGTCGCGATGAATACACGCAAGCGAGCGATCGTTTCAATGAAGTCCAAGCGCGTTTTTATAAAGTGGGTGCCGATGTGGCGCGTATTGAGCAAGCGATTGAGCATGCACAGCAGCGCGCCAGTGAGTTGCAGCAGGATCTCGCTCAGACTGAGAGCAGTTTTGCTGAATCGGATCAGCATCTACACGCCGACCGTGCTCGCGCAGCGGGTTGGCAAGCGGAACTTGATCAATTGCTCCCCGATTTAGAGCTCGCTACTGCGGCGCACACTGACTCCGCTCAGGCACTTGAAGAAGCTGAACAACAGATGTCGAACTGGCAGTCACGCTGGGACGAGTTTAATCAGAGCTCGGCGTCGCCCCGCCAGCAGGCCGAAGTGCAACAGTCGCGCATCCAGCATTTAGAGCAGATGTTGCGCCGTTTAAGTGAGCGCCAAGCGAATCTGAGCAGCGAAGCCGAAGAGTTCCAGGCATCTCCTGCAGAAGATGAAATCGCTCTATTGCAAGAGAGTTTGGCCGAAGCTCAGATGCGCAGAGAGCAGCTTAGTACGCGCCAGAGTGATCTGCAAGAAGAAGTCGAGCAGTGCCGTCGCGACGACCGTGAGTTAGCTGCAGAGCTAGATCAGATGCGCAGTGAACAGCGCCAACTGCAGGGGCGCCAATCTTCCTTGGAGGCACTACAGCAAGCGGCTATGGGCGATGACTCCGAACGCCAGTGGCTCGAACAGTCAGGTCTCAGTGAGCAACCACGATTGGCGGCTTTAGTTGAGCCGCAAGCCGAGTGGACAGTGGCGGTAGAGACGGTGCTTGGCAGCTATCTGCAAGCGGTGGCGGTTGACTCTATCGCCGATCAAATCGATAAACTGAGCTCGTTTGCCAAGGGTGAAATACTGTTGGTATCGTCTCCAACATCAGGGCAGACATCTAAACTCAACGGTGTTCGCCTGAGCAGTTTGGTGCGCGGTGAGCACGCTAACTCTCTGCTCGACTCTGTCTATGCCGTCGATGATCTGGTCGCTGCACTCGCTCTTCAGCCCGAGTTGGCAGCCGGCGAATCAGTAGTTACAAAAGACGGCGTTTGGTTGGGTGCCAACTGGTTGCGCGTGGCGCGCGACAAAGACGCCAGTGCTGGTTTGCTACAGCGCAAGCAAGAGTTGGAGAAAATTGAGCAGCAGCTAGAAAAGCAGAGTGAAAAAATTGAGCGAGCCGCCGCTGCGCGGACACAGTTGGAGGAGAAAATAGCCTCTCTCGAAGAGCAGCGTCGGGATGCGGCAACGCTGCATGCTGAGCAACAGAGCCAGTACACCGAATTGCGCTCTAAACTGAGTGGTTTTGAGGTGCAAATAGAGCAGTACAAGGCTCGCAAACAGCGCGCCGAAGGCGAGCTGGCTGAGGTTCGCGATCAGTACGGTCAAGAGCAGGAGAGCCTCGCGGAGGCGCGCGCACTACTGCAAGAGTCGCTGGATCTCATGGAGCGCGATAGCGCCCTGCGTGAAGAGCTTATGGCTGAGCGTGACACAGTCCGTCAAGCGTTGGACGAGATACGTCAGCGCGCACGACAAGACCGCGATCAGCAGCAAGAGTTGGCTATGCGTGAGCGCTCCTTAACGACGCAACTCAGTTCTGTCAAAGAGAGTATCAGTCGCCTTGAAGTGCAGGTTGAGCGGTTGGCCGAGCGCCGCGAGCAGCTGCGAGCGGCTTTTGAAATTAAAGAAGATCCCTCCGACAACCACCGCGCGGAGTTAGAGGAACAGCTAGAGCTGCGCATTGCCGTCGAAACCGAGTTGGCAGAGGCGCGCGCGATCAATGAAGAGCTGGAGCAGCAGATGCGCGGCTACGAGCAGAGACGCGCGGAGCTAGAGCGTGAGCTGTTTGATCTGCGCGGTAAGTTAGAGCAGCAGCGCATAGCAGCACAGGAGATTACCACCCTCAGCCAGACCATAGCGCAGCAGATTGAAGAGAAAGATCACTCTCTTGAGGCGCTGCTCGAAGCACTCCCTGAAAGCGCAGATATGCGCGAGTGGCAGCAGAGCATAGAGCAGATTGAGGCGCGTATTCAGCGCTTGGGGCCGATCAACTTGGCGGCGATTGACGAATATAAGATTGAGTCTGAGCGCAAAGATTACCTAGACCAACAAAATGGTGAGCTCGAAGAGGCATTGCGCACACTCGAGGGCGCCATACAGAAAATTGACAAAGAGACGCGCACGCGATTCAAAGAGACCTTTGATGAGGTCAACAAACATATTCAAGCGCTTTTCCCCAAACTCTTTGGCGGTGGTCACGCCTACTTGGAGATGACCGGAGAGGATCTGCTCGATACCGGTGTTTCACTGATGGCGCGCCCGCCCGGCAAAAAGAATGCTTCTATTCATCTGCTCTCAGGTGGCGAGAAAGCGCTGACCGCGATCGCCATGGTGTTCGCTATTTTCCAGCTCAACCCAGCGCCGTTCTGTATGCTCGATGAGGTCGACGCGCCACTCGATGATGCCAATGTGGGTCGCTATGCCAAGATGGTTGAGGAGATGTCAGAAAAAGTACAGTTCATCTTTATTACTCACAACAAGATCCCGATGGAAGTAGCCAATCAGTTGATCGGTGTAACAATGCATGAAGCGGGGGTTTCGCGCCTAGTTACGGTCGATGTCAATCAAGCTGCGGCTCTGGCTGAGGCTTAGTTGGTGAGCTTTATGAGTGACTGTCAGATACGCAAGGAGCCATGATGGACAATATCGAAGCGGTGGATTTGGTTATTGCTATCGGCGCTCTATTTGCGGTTGCCCTGGTGCTCGATCAGGTGCGCCGTGCCCGTCGGCGTCGTTATGAGAATATAGCGGTCTCGAAGCAGGCTAAAAAATCGGCGTACACCAGTTCGTCAGATGGATTGGGTCTGTTTGGAGAGCAACTTGATGCGGATCCTTTGCTGGATGGCTCCGATTCAGCTTTTGGCGGTTCAAGAGTGGTCGGCGTGCGCGATGATAGTGATGTCAATCGCCTTGGTGAGCAGTTGCGCCAACAGACCATTGAACGCGCTACGCTTTCCGCTTTTCGCGAACCTGCCCAGGAGAGCTTAGAGTTTAAAGATGAACCGGAAACCTCCAGCTCAGTTGCTCAGTCACCAGTGAAGGGTTCTGCTGTCAGTGAAGAGATGGCTATTGTACATTTGTTAGCTGCCCGGGGTAGTGCCATACAGGGCGGCTCGCTGCGCGATGCAGTGTTAGCTGCAGGTCTGCGCTATGGTGAAATGAAGATATTTCATTATTATGCAGACGCTAATGATCGGGATGATGAAGAGTTGCTATTTAGTCTTGCCAATGCAGTCAAACCGGGTAATTTTGAGTTGCGTGAAATTGAACAGCTAACCACACCCGGAGTGACTCTTTTTCTGAATTTTAACCAAGTCAGCGATGCCAGTGCAGCGCTTGAGAAACTCATCACAGTGGTTGATCAACTTGCAGGGGCTCTATCGCTGCAGGTGCTCGATGAGACTCGCAGTTCAATGACTCGGCAAACTCTCGATCACCTCCGCCAGCGCGCTCGTGCGGTCGCCGTTCAGCGCCAGCGGTCGCAGGATAAAGCGTGATATCTAGCTCAGAAACTCCGCCACACCGTCTCGACACCGAGAGTTATTTACAGCTGGTTGAGCTGCTCAGCGACTACGCCTATCGCTACTATGTGCTTGATGCACCCACTGTGCCAGACGCCGAGTACGATCGGCTCTATCAGCAGTTGAAGAATTTTGAAGCAGACAACCCCGGCCAAGTTTCGGCTAATTCGCCGTCCCAAAGGGTGGGTGGTGCGCCGCTGGAAAATTTTGTCCAGGTTGAGCACACCACGCCCATGTTGTCGTTAGACAATGCTTTTAGCGATCAAGACTTTGATGATTTTGCCGCGCGCCTAGAAGAGCGTCTCAAGCAAAGTGAGCCAATTGCATTCGCCTGCGAGCCCAAACTAGATGGTGTAGCTGTGAGCATTCTCTATCAATCTGGAGAGCTCGTGCGCGCAGCCACCCGAGGTGACGGGAGTCGCGGTGAGGACATCACTCAGAATGTAAAAACTATTAAAAATGTTCCGCTGCGCCTTACAGGTAACGAGGTTCCCGAGAGAGTCGAAGTTCGCGGTGAAATTTATATGTCGCGGATGGGTTTTGAGGCCTTTAACCGACGCGCTCGGCAAGCGGGAGAAAAACCGTTTGTTAACCCGCGCAATGCCGCGGCGGGTAGCCTGCGCCAACTAGATAGCCGTATTACCGCAGCGCGCCCGCTGTTGCTGTGCTGCTACAGTGTCGGTGATCTCGTAGTCAGCGGAGGCACACCTGCCAGCCACACCCAGATGCTAGCGGCTTTGGCTGATTGGGGGCTGCCGATCAATCCGCTCTCTGAGCGTGTGGAGTGTGTAGAGGCTTGTAATGACTACTATCAACGCTTAGCAGTCAAACGCGATAGTCTTCCCTACGATATTGATGGCATAGTTTACAAAGTTGATGCGCTCGATTTGCAGCGTCGTTTGGGCAGTGTCGCGCGTGCACCGCGCTGGGCCATCGCTCGCAAATTCCCGGCACAAGAGCAGCTTACAACACTGCTTGATGTCGAGTACCAAGTTGGCCGCACCGGTGCGGTAACCCCGGTGGCGCGTTTGCAACCTGTATTTGTCGGCGGTGTCACCGTGAGCAATGCCACCTTGCACAACCGCGATGAGATGGCGCGGCTTGATCTCTGTCACGGCGATACGGTCATAGTCCGGCGCGCGGGTGATGTTATTCCGCAAGTCGTAGGTGTGGTGGCTGCAAAGCGAGTCTGCGGTGCTGCGCCCTACGTTTTTCCTGAGCGCTGCCCAGTCTGCCACTCCAGTGTTGAGCGCGATAGCGACCAAGCGGTCTCGCGCTGCACCGGTGGTCTGTTTTGCGCTGCTCAAGTCAAGCAGGCGATTAAACATTTCGCCTCGCGCAAAGCGATGGATATTGACGGACTGGGGGACAAATTAGTCGACCAGCTCGTCGACAGCGAGGTGATATTCTCAGTAGCCGATCTATTTGATCTGACCGCTAGCCAACTGACAGCGCTTGAGCGGTTGGGCGAAAAATCGGCACAAAACCTCATAGCTGCAATTGATGCCAGTCGCACTACCACGCTGGCCAAATTTATTTACTCGCTGGGTATTCGCGAAGTGGGCGAAGCGACAGCAGGGGCACTCGCAGCGGCTTTTGGAGATTTAGAGGCACTGCTGGCAGCGACCACTGAGCAGCTTTTAGAGGTAGATGATGTCGGCCCCATAGTGGCATCGCGAGTGCGTGAATTTTTCATTAATCCAGATAACATAGCCATCGTGCGCGCTCTGCAACAAGCCGGTGTCAATTGGCCGCCAGTGGCCTCTGTCGATACCGACCAGCTGCCGCTCAATGGAGAGACCTGGGTGGTAACAGGCACCTTGACCCAAATGGGCAGATCTGAGGCCAAGGAGCGCTTGCAGGCCTTGGGCGCTAAAGTGGCCGGTTCTGTATCAGCTAAAACCAGCTGTCTAGTTGCCGGCCCCGGCGCTGGCAGCAAACTCTCCAAAGCCGAAGCTGCAGGCGTTAAAGTGATTGATGAGAGCGAATTCCTGCAAAAGCTCGCTGGGTGGGAGTCTTAATTGTGGCTAAAAATTCGCTCAAACGTCGCTCAGCTTGGCTGTTTTCTATGCTTGCTTGTGGGGCATTTTTATTGATGGCAGTGAAGGCCTATCGAGTCAGCGCGGAAACCCTTTTAGCGCAATTAAGGGTGCTACTTGTGGTGGGTGGCTTGGTACTCACCGCGGCACTGTTTATGGTGGTGATTATTTCGCTGTGGCGCAGTTGGCGCAAGCGAAGAGAGCAGTGAGCACATTAAAATTTTGGTTTAACCGCTATCTCGGTGGTGTTGCCTGTGCGCAGCTGGCGATGGGTATCCATGCGGTAATCTATCCCTGGCTAGTGGTAGGTGTTCTCCAAGAGTCGCCCAGTCGTTTAGGCTCTGCGCTAATGGCTGTATTCCTGCCTAATCTGCTATTTACTTTAGTTGGTGGTGCGATGGCGGAGTCGCGCCATGGTGGCCGCTGGCTGGCCCAGCTCTATGCACTCTATCTGCTGCCGTTGGCACTGCTGGTCGGTGTTCTATTTGTCGACCATCTCAACTACCCGCTACTGCTCTGTTACGGTTTGCTCTACGGTACTATCACCGCCTTTGTGCAGCCGGCTCGCGAAGCACTATTAGGTTATGTGCCCAGTGTCGGTGTTCATCGCGCTGTTGCCCGCACCGGGGTAGTTCAGTCGGCGCTGCAGGGGTGTGGCTTTGTCCTTGCTGGGTACTTTGAATTTATCGGTCTCACTACACTGCTGCTTTTTCAGGCGGTGTTGATCACTGCCAGCGCCCTTTTGTTTGGACGCAGTCTGACCGGCGAACAGCCGTCTCAACAAGATATCTCTGCGCCATTCAATCTATGGCGCACACTTAACCGCGCCAGAATAGAGATTCTTGAGGGCTGGCAGCGCACCCAGCAAGATCGAGTGCTGTTGGATACTATTTTGGTGGTGTTGGCCACTGGGGTGCTGGTGTTTGGTATCTATCTCGTAGGGCTGCCGCTGTTGGCCGACCACTATGCTCCGGGCAGCGCAGAGCTGTTTGGGTATTTCCAACTCACTTTCACAGGTGGCATGTTTGCCGCCAACGTACTTTTGGCCCGGCTTCACTCCACTGCCTTGCGCGCTGGGCGGATGTTGGTCAGCGGACTCTATATGCGCGGCTTTTTATTGCTCGGTTTAGCATTGCAGCCACCGCTGTGGATAGTTTTCCCGCTAATCTTTTTCTGGGGGAGCTCTTCTGGTTTTTCGATGACTCAGGGGCGAACGTTAATCCATCAATTTGCACCCTCCGCAGTGCGTTCGCGGGTGGTCTCAATTTATCAGCTCTGCCTGTTTGGCGGCGCGCCGATCGGCGCTTGGTTTAGTGGTCAGATGATTGAGCAGTTAAGCCTGCATACCGCACTGGTTTTTTACGGGTTCATCAGTCTTTTGGTGGCTTTGCCATTTATTTTCGCATCGCCCCTGTGGCGCTTGGCGCGCGGCGCACAACCCGCCGACAGAGATTAAATCACACCACTAAAAGCCACTAATGCCGCAGTCACCGCGACATTGAGTGATTCGACCCCATTGGCCATGGGTATCATTAAGCGTTGATCGCACAATTCAGCTACTTCAGGGCTGACGCCACGGCTCTCGTTGCCCATCACATAAACAACCTTATCGGTTGGCGACCACTCCGACAGTGGGATGGCCTTGTGCGAGGAGAGCATTACTACGCTGTAGCCCTCTGCTTTGAGCTTTTTGAGTGTCGGTAACAGGCGCTCTACACGACACAAGGGCGCTTTGAAGAGTGCTCCAGCACTGGCCTTTATGGCCAAACCAGAGAGCTCTGCGCAACCTCGCTCGGGAACAATTAAACCGCGCAGAGGGCTGGCCGCTACAGAGCGAATGATCATGCCTAAATTTTGCGGATTAGTGACCCCGTCTAGGGCCATCAAATGGCTGCGGCCGTCAGTAGGCATCTCGTTGAGCTGATCCAAAGAGAGGTAATTGGGGCAGACAATATCGCACGCCACCCCTTGATCCTGCTTGGCATTGCGCGATATTCGCGCCAGCTGCTCACGAGAGTGGTAACGCAGCTCAATGCCGCGCTCTGTTGTGAGAGATGCGATCTCGGCAATGATGCCACCGCTGCGATTGCTTTCAGCCAAATGTACCCGGTGTATGGTGAGGCTATTATCCATCAGAGCCTCCAGTACCGGTTTGCGGCCGTAGAGGGTAATCATACGGCGGAACTGCTGTTTTTTAGCGATGTAGGCAGCGCTGTCGGTTGTCGAGCTCACTCTCGATGTCCGGCAGTGCGCACAGAGTGACCGCTAGCTAATTCTTTGAGGTAGGCTGCGACAGCGTTATCCAGGCCCCGATCGATGGCATCCACGGTAAACGCATGGCCAATTGAAACTTCGGCTAACGCTGGAATCTCTGCAAAGCGGCTGAGATTATCTAGATTGAGGTCGTGGCCCGCGTTGACACCCAGGCCCAGTCGATGGGCTGCCTGAGCGGCTTCGAAGTGCAACGCTAATTGTTGTTCCGCGGCGGGTGTCGCCCATGCTTCGGCATAGGGCCCTGTGTAGAGTTCGATACGGTCGGCACCGATCGCGGCGGCTCGCTCTATCTGCGCGATATCGGGGTCCATAAACAGGCTGACACGGATACCGAGCTGTTTCAGTTCTGCGATGACCGGTTTTAGACGCTCACCATCGCGGTGCAGGTCAAAACCGTGATCTGAAGTCAGTTGATCATCGGCATCGGGCACTAAAGTGCACTGGTCTGGACGGCACTGGGCAACCAGTTTGATAAATCCGGGATAGCCATCTCGAATCCCCGCAAAAGGATTGCCTTCAATGTTGTATTCGATGCCTGGATACTCGCTGACTAATTCGGCTAAGTTGTGAGCATCAGATGTGCGTATATGGCGTTGGTCGGGCCGAGGGTGAACAGTGATCCCCTCTGCGCCGGCGGCAATGACCCGATGGGCATGAGCTAAAACGCAGGGATAACTGCCGCTGCGAGAATTGCGCAATAGGGCAATTTTGTTGAGGTTTATAGAGAGCGCAGCGGGGCGTTGAGGTAACTCGTACATGGCACTTCTCCCAAAGATTAGTTGTCTAAACGGCGGACACGATTTATCTGCACGGTGGATCTGGGTAGGTCTTGGAACGGGCCATAACGGCGCGTTTGCATCTGTGCGATGCGATCGACCACCTCAAGGCCTTCAATTACACGTCCAAAAACAGTGTAGCCGGGGCGTTGGCCGCGCGCATCAAGTGCACGATTATCGCGGTGATTGATGAAAAATTGTGCAGTGGCGCTGTCTGGGTCATTGGTGCGCGCCATGGCGATAGTACCGCGCAAATTTCGCAAACCATTATTAGATTCATTGATGACGGCAGGGTGAGCCGCCGGGCGCTCTGAAAGGTCGTAATTAAAACCGCCGCTTTGGATCATAAAGTTAGCGATGACGCGGTGAAAAATCACTCCGTCATAGTGGAACTCGTCACTGTAGCGGAGGAAGTTGGCGGTTGTCAGCGGGGCTTTATCGCTCTCCAGCTCAATGATCATCGTCCCGTGAGAGGTGACCATTTCTACGCGCGGCAGGCCTTTGGCAGCTGCCTGGCCACCGAAGAGAGAGAGTGCCAGCATTAAAGTGGCGGTTGCAAAGAGAGTGTTCATCCCCATTCACTAAAGCGTTTGCGGCCACGCAGTCGCGGCAGTAGCGCACTCAAGCAGGCGCCGAGCGCCAGCAGCAAGCCGCCAAATAAAAAGAACTGGTTGTTGCGACTCTCTTGCAGCGCAGAGTAGTTGGCGGTCAACACATCAAGCTCCTGTTGCAGCAGTTGATTTTGGCTAACCAGCTGTTTGTTTTGCAGTTGCAGGGCAGAGCGGTTGTCAAGAATACTGGCGCTTCTTTGAATGGCCTCGCTGTAGGGCTCGATCAGGGTCGCTGAGCTGGCGCTGTTTTGCTCTGCGGGCAGAGGATCCACAAGCGCACTAGTTTGCGCAGCTGACATGCTACACAGCGCGACGCCTAGTAATGTGAAATAGATATTCTTCATTGTATTCATGATTGCCTGTATGTCGTTGCGCGCCGCTTAAGGAAGCACGCGATTAAACGGTTTGACCGCGACTTGGCGGTAAACTCCAGCAGCCAGATAAGGATCGGCATCTGCCCATGCTTGAGCCTCATCTAACGAGTTGAACTCCGCGACAATGATGCTGCCAGTAAAACCGGCAGCGCCTGGATCGCTGTTGTCGATAGCTGGGTTGGGGCCTGCCAGTAAAAGACGACCCTGCTCTTTGAGCAGATTGAGTCGAGCGAGATGGTCGGCGCGCGCACTTTTTCTAGCAGCGAGTGAGTCGGGGTGATCTTCTCCAACAATGGAATACCACATAATTCGTTACCGTTGTTTATTTGAGGTTATTTGACTGCTTGGGGGTGGAGTATCTGTTCAAAATCCAACCCGGTTATCTTACCGATTCCTCTGAACAGGTAAAACAGCGCTGCACACATAATCACCGTTGCTGGGAGAGCTATCACCGGAAAACTCAAAGCGGTCATCTGCCCCAGCTGTTCGTTAAACTCTACTGTACCTGGTGGAGCTACCAGCAGATAAGTGGCCAAGGCATAGTTGAGCAGCGATGACAGCAGGAAGGAGGCGGCTAACAACCACGAGGCGTTGACCAGGAGTTTATCAAACGCCGAATGGGCATCTTTAGCCGTCAGTGCCTCATCGATAGCGGGGCGATTGATGATTGCGTCGTTGAGTAAAAAAGTGTGCACAAGTGGCTGTGATGTGCGCAGCGATACAATCACAGCGACACCGATCAGTAGCGGCACTGCAGCCTCCTTTATGGCGATATACTTCGCTTCAAGTTCAAATAGACTGAAGCCGCCGGTCAGCAGCACGCTGATTAAACCCAGCGCAGAGATAAAGTTAATTCTTCCGCGCAGTCTAAAATCGCGAATACCGTAACCGAGGGGAAAGGCAATAGCGACAGCAATGGCCAACTTTATGCCTAAAAATTCGGGATCGCTAAGTTTGGTGAGCACCAGAGTCGGCAAGGCGATATTAAACAGTAAATTAATTAACATGTTCTCGCGCGGCAGATCTGTCGCGGCTGCTTTGTTACCCATAAAATGTGTTCCGATTTAAGTTTTTAACATTGTACGCCAACTGCTGGCGGTGGCGAAGCGGTCTGCGCCGTTTGCTCTTCTGTGCGACAATATAGATCGATCTAACCAGTGTTAAATGCATTGCTTGTACAAGCCTTTAAAAATTTTTGAGAGCACAGATGGCCGACTACTTTTCAATACACCCCGAAAACCCTCAGCGCCGTTCAATTGCGCAGGTTGCCGAACGTATGCGTCGTGGAGCGGTGGTGGTTTATCCAACAGATTCGGTCTATGCCATAGGGTGCCATATTGGCGAGAAACAGGCACTGGATAGAATTCGCCAACTGCGTCAGCTGGATAAAAACCACAACTTTACGTTGATGTGTCGAGATCTCTCCGAAATTTCGACTTACGCCAAAATAGATAACAGCCACTTTAGGATGCTCAAAGCGGCTACTCCCGGTCCATTTACTTTTATCTTGACTGCGACATCTGAAGTACCGCGCAGGCTTCAGCACCCCAAGCGCAAAACAATTGGTCTGCGCGTTCCGAGTGATCCAATTGCGCAAGCGCTATTGGCTGAACTGGGAGAGCCGATGATGAGTGTCACACTCATCATGCCGGGTGATGAGTATCCGCTAAGTGATCCGTGGGAGATCCGCGAAACTCTCGAGCACCATGTAGATATCATTGTCGATGGAGGTCATTGCGGCCTCGAGCCGACTACGGTGGTAGATCTCAGTAGTGGCAGTGCTGAGTTGGTACGTCAAGGCAATGGAGATTTCTCTGCCTTTATCTAATCACTTTGTGAGGCGTGGCGGCTGAGGTGATAAGCGGTATAATCATCGGTTAAAACCACTCTCAAAATTATGGAACTCGACATTGAGTAGCTCAACTGAAACTGCCCAAAATGCTACTGCTGCAGGCCTCGCTGTCAGCGCTGCAACGCAGCCTAATCAGCAAGAGATGCCCTTCGCTGTAGTGCAAGGGCGCGAGCTGACGGTTCTGCCCAAAGATCTCTATATCCCCCCCGACGCTCTGGAGATATTTTTAGAGGCCTTTGAAGGCCCACTGGATCTTTTGCTCTATCTTATTCGCAGGCAAAACCTGGATATTTTGCAGATCAATGTCGCAGAGATCACTCATCAATACATGGGTTACATCGACTTGATGCAAGCGGTGGAACTCGAGTTGGCGGCAGATTACCTGGTGATGGCGGCGATGCTCGCCGAAATCAAATCGCGTATGTTGCTGCCTCGCCAGCAAGAGGAGCAAGAGGAAGAGGGCGATCCACGCGCCGAGCTTATTCGTCGTCTACAAGAGTATGAGCGGTTTAAAAATGCCGCGGAGGATATCGATGAGATGCCTCGGTTGGGCCGCGATCTGTTCACTGGCAGTGCTATGGCTCCCGAGCGACATCAACCGCGCCCCCACCCAGATGTCGATATGCGCGAGATCCTTGCTGCGTTGGCCGACGTGCTCAAGCGCGCTGAGATGTTTGAAAGCCACCAAGTGGAAGCTGAGCGGCTCTCTACTCGCCAGCGCATGTCAGAAGTTTTAGAGAATCTTCAGGGGCGATCCTTCGTGCCTTTCGTGGCTCTGTTTAAATTGGCTGAGGGTAAATTGGGTGTGGTTGTCACCTTCTTGGCGGTGATGGAGTTGGTTAAGGAGTCGCTGGTTGAGATTGTTCAGAGTGAGCCCTTCGCGCCGATCCATGTCAAAGCACGCGCTGCCTGAATACCGAATAATGAGAAGTGATAGAAAATTATGAGTGATACCGATACTACTGATATTCACGCCGAAACCCTCGACACTGACGAGGCTGTAACTAATCAAGCTGCCGCTTCCTCCAATGATGTCGTCGGTCAAGAGCCGAGCCGTGATTGGGTGGCTGTTGAATTGCTGCCCAAAATCATCGAGGGGGCGCTACTCGCTGCCGGTCGTCCACTATCGCTCAACCAAATCGAAGCACTTTTTACCGAATTTGAACGCCCCCCGCGCGACCAGATAACCGCGGCTTTGGAGGACATAGCTCAACACTGTGAAGAGCGTGGTTTTGAGCTGCAACAAGTAGCCAGCGGTTATCGCTTTCAAGTGCGCAAAGAGCTTGCGGAATGGGTTAACCGTCTATGGGAAGAGAAGCCCAAGCGCTACTCCCGTGCAATGTTAGAGACTCTGGCGTTGGTTGCTTACCGGCAGCCATTGACTCGCGGTGATATCGAACAGGTGCGCGGTGTTGCAGTCAGCTCTGACATTATTAAAAGTCTTCAAGAGCGCGAGTGGGTGCGCGTTGTCGGACATCGCGATGTGCCGGGCAAGCCGGCTCTGTACGCCACTACCCGACAATTTTTAGACTACTTCAATCTCAAGAGCCTCGATGAATTGCCGCCACTCAGTGAGCTGAAAGACTTCGCACAGCTCGATCCGGAGTTGGAACTGGCACTAGCCGCAGAAACGCAACCCAGCGCTGCAGCTAACGACTCTGAAGCGAGCGATAGCGATCTTCCCTCGGGCGACGCAGTCGAAACACCAAATAGTGGGCTCGCCGAGCTCAATGCAGTAACCCCTGTGCCGGAGACCTCTAATGAGGATGCCGAGCCAAGCCCAGACGGCAGTGCCGCAACGGATAACCATCAATGAGTGAAAAATTACAAAAAATTCTTGCCACCGCAGGGCTGGGATCACGGCGAGAGTTAGAGCGTTGGATATCCGATGGCCGTGTCTCCATTAACGGAAATACCGCCAAGTTGGGGGATCGAGCAGAGCCGCACGACCGCATTTTAGTGGATGGTAAATTGGTTAAGGCGCCGAGCAACGAAGCTATCCGCGTATTGCTCTACAGTAAGCCAGAGGGAGAAATCTGCTCGAAGAACGACCCGGACGGGCGCCCGACAGTATTTGATAAGCTGCCGAGAATAAGCCATGGCCGCTGGATTGCAGTTGGTCGGCTGGATATCAACACCGGCGGCTTGCTCCTGTTTACCGATAATGGCGAGCTCGCCAACCGCCTGATGCACCCCTCGCGCGAGGTCCGCCGCGAATATCTGGCGCGTATTCACGGGCCCGTTGACGATGCGATGTTGCGCCGTTTGACTCAGGGTGTCGAGCTCGATGACGGTATGGCTAAGTTCGATAGCGTCAAACCACAGCACCACCGCAGCGATGACGAAGAGGGTGGTGCCAACCGTTGGTACCGTGTCACTCTAGCCGAGGGAAAAACTCGCGAGGTGCGTCGACTGTGGGAGTCGCAAGGTGTCGAAGTGAGTCGCTTGAAGCGGATTAGCTACGGGCCAATCGAGCTGCCTTCTTACGTGCGTCGCGCCGAGTTCATTGAGCTAGATCCCAAGCAGGTATCTTCTCTGTGCCGGGCGGTAGATCTCAAGCCACCACGCGCCAGCGAAAAAACAGTGCTGCGCGATATCCGCCAGCGCAAAGAGCGCAAATTGCGCGCTCGCGGTGACCGCTAGCCTTGTGCGTTGAGCCGGGCTCCGCTAATTGCGTTGCTCTCATCGCTGAGTAAAAACAGGTAGCTGGGCATGATCTCTAGCGGAGTGGCCAGCTCGGTCGGGTCTTCAGCAGGATAAGCTTGCGCGCGCATATCGGTGCGTGTAGCACCGGGATTGATGACGTTGATGCGCACTTTGCTGACGCCCGCTAACTCTTGAGCCCAGCTTGCCGCCATCCCTTCGAGAGCAAATTTAGAGACGCCATAGACACCCCAAAATGGCTTGGCTTGGTGACCTACAGTGGAACTAGTAAAAATAATCGAGCCATTTTCGGCCAGCTCCAGCACCGGCAGCAGCGCCTGCGCCATCAGCCATTGTGCCGTCACATTCACTTTTAATACACGCTCCCAAACATCGCTGCGATGGTGGCTAAAAGGCGTGCGCGTGCCGAGTATCCCAGCATTTAACAGCAGCCCATCAAGCTTGCCAAAGTGGCTTTCAATGAGAGCGGCCAGCTGTTGGTAATCTTCTGTGCTGGCGCCCTCTAGATCAACCGGGTAGAGCATTGGCTCAGCGCCGCCGCTGGCAACAATCTGATCGTAGACCTGCTCCAGCCGCTCTAGCGTGCGACCCGCCAGGATCACCTGCGCACCGTGTTCTGCACAGCTGAGAGCGGCCTGGCGGCCAATGCCACTGCCGGCACCCGTTATCAATATAACGCGCCCTGTGAGCGCAGTTGGCGCCGGGGCGAATTGTCGGTGTAGGCTTGGGTCTATGCTGTGCATGGTCTTTTGTCCTAGTTCAGCTGGCGCTGCGCGCGTCGTCGGAAAAGAGTAAGTGGTGCAGTTGGGTCGAGCAGTTCAAGGTGTGGTCTGCGCGCCATGTTTCGGCATCTTCATCAGGACTCAAGTAGCCCCACGCGGCAGCGATGGTGGAGGCTCCGGCGCGCTGCCCGGATTCGATGTCACGAACATGATCTCCGATCATAATGGCACGATCGGGTTTGACACCCATGATATTGCAGGCGAGCAATACCGGTTCGGGGTCGGGCTTGGTGTTGGCGACATGATCTGGGCAGATCACCGCGGCGGCAGGAATGAGTAAATCGAGGGCTGCTAACACCGGCTCGGTGTATCGCCACGGCTTATTGGTGGCGATCGACCACGGTATCGAGCGCTTGTGACACTCCTCGAGCAGCGTGTCGATGCCGGCAAAGGGGGCGGTCTCTTCGGCCAGTTTTTGGTAATAAATATCTAAGAACTCATTGCGCAGTGCCTCGAATTCGGCGTGTTGATTGTCGATGCCAAACGCGCGGCTAATCAGACCGGCAGAGCCATCGCTAATACCGCAGCGCAGTAGGTGTTCGGAGGGCATAGAGCGTTGATGCCGGTCGAGCTGAATTTGCAGCGAGCGCATAAAATCGGGTGCGGTATCGATCAGCGTGCCATCGAGGTCGAAGATGAGTGCGTCGAACTCAATCACAGTGGTTTGCGCACATGAACGAGGTAGTTGACGTCGACATCTTTGCTGCTGAGTTTGTACTCTTTGGTAATGGGGTTGTAGAGCATACCTGTCATTTCAACTAGCTCGAGCCCGGCCGCGCGAACCCAGCTCGCCAGCTCGGCAGGACGGATGAATTTCTGGTACTCATGGGTGCCCTTGGGAAGCAGTCGCAAAATATATTCCGCGCCAATAATGGCAAACAGGTAGGCTTTGGGGTTGCGATTGATAGTCGAGAAAAATAGCTCGCCACCGGGTTTGGTCAACGCTGCGCAGGCGGCGATAACGGCGCTGGGATCGGGCACGTGCTCGAGCATTTCTAGACAGCAGACGGTATCGAACTGCTCTGGCTGAGAATCGGCCAACTGCTCGGCGGTACTCTGCCGATAGTCAATATCCAGGCCGGATTCAAGCAAGTGAAGGCGCGCGACGCTCAGCGGGGCCTCACCCATATCGATGCCGGTCACCGCCGCGCCGCGCTGGGCCATAGATTCACTAAAAATGCCGCCACCACATCCGACATCGAGGAGTTTTTTTCCGGCAACAGCCGCGCGTTGATCGACCCAGTTGGCACGCAACGGGTTGATTGCGTGAAGCGGTTTGAACTCACTGTCAGTATCCCACCAGCGACTGGCTAACTCTTCAAACTTGGCAATTTCGGCGCGGTCGACGTTGTCGTATTGCGGTTTTTTTTCGCTCATCAGGGTGTGCTCGCTGTTGGGATTTAGAGGGTTAGTCTTGCTCGAGTGCAGCAATTAACGGCTGCCATTTCTCTGTTACTTCGCGCTGCAGTTGGCGCTGGTTAATCGTGGTTAACTGGCCGTCGCGCAGGAGGCATTGGCCGGCCACCCAGCTGTGGCTGACACAGCCGCCAACCGCGGTGTAGACCAGTTGCGAGGCAGGATTATACAGAGGTTGCTGGGCCGGTGACGAGAGGTCTATGGCGATCAGATCGGCCTCTTTGCCGGTCTCCAGTGAACCGGTTTTGTGCTCCCAGCCAAGCGCACGGGCACCATCTAGTGTCGCCATACGCAGCGCGCGATGGCAGTCAATGGCGGCGGCATCTGCAGAGGCCGCCTTGCCTAACAGGGCGGCAAGACGCAGCTCGGCGAATAGATCCAGACTATTGTTGCTAGCAGCACCGTCGGTGCCGATAGCGACATTGACGCCGGCGCTCTGATAGTGGGCGACCGGAGCTATGCCGCTGGCCAGTTTTAGGTTGGAGCTTGGGCAGTGGACTATATGGCTGCCACTCTTTTGCAGGGTCGCAAGCTCTTCATCATTGGCCGTGGTCATATGCACACACAGTGTCCGCGGCCCAAACAGGCCGAGCTCAGCTAAGCGTTCGATAGGGCGCTGTCCGTTGGCCGCGACAGCTTGGGCTATCTCCTGCTCAGTCTCGTGAAGGTGGATCATCACCGCCATATCGAGCTCTTGGGCAAAAGTAGCGACTTTCTGGATAGTGGTGTCGCTGCAGCTGTAAGGGGCGTGAGGGCCGAAGGCGATCTCGACCAAGCTGTGGCTTTTATAGTTGTCGCGCAGCTTGAGAGTTTTGTGGATGTAGTCGTCGGCATCTTGGCCCCAACTACCGGCGCCATCAAAAATCGGCGCTGCCAATAGCGCGCGCAGACCAGCGCTGGCGGATTCGCGCGCGGTCGCTTCAGGAAAAAAATACATATCGGCGAAGCTGGTCGTGCCGCTAGCAATCATCTCTGCTAGGGCTAAGCGAGTGCCGACGGCGACAAATTCGTCGCAGACCAGCTGGCTCTCTGCAGGCCAAATAGCATCTGCTAACCAGCGCTCCAGCGGGAGATCATCGGCGTAACCGCGCAGTAGTGTCATTGCGCTGTGGCTGTGGCTATTGATTAAGCCGGGCATCAGTAGTTGCCCGGGCAGCTCGATATGCTCGCGCGGCGCGTATTTCAAAGCGGCTTCACGCTGGGTGCAGAGGTCGACAATTTTGCCGTTATCGATAGCCACGGCGCACTCTGATAGTACCGTATTGGCGGGCACTATCGGGATTATCCAGCTGGCGCTAATCAGTTTGTCGACGGCGATCGGGCTGCTCACGCGGCACTCCTCAATGGGGTAGTTAATGCAGCGCGCAGTATAGCTTTTTTAAAGGCTGGACGGCGACAGCTTAAACGGGTGATTCATCGCGCAGCGGCAGTTTCAGCGTGCATAAAGTGAGGTGTAAGGGGGGGTAGTTGTGGTAGACTAGGCAGCTTAAATTGATGCGCATTAGCGATTTAGCTCGGTGCGCAATAAAAGGTGCATTTACAGAGCTGCTCGAAAAGCAGTCGCACCCTCCCATTAGTTAAAAAAAAGGATGCACAACGCCGCCATGGGTGACCTAGCTAAAGAAATTGTTCCGGTTAATATCGAAGACGAACTCAAACAGTCCTATCTCGATTACGCGATGAGCGTAATCGTAGGTCGCGCACTTCCCGATGTGCGCGACGGCCTCAAGCCGGTTCACCGACGAGTGCTCTATGCGATGAGCGAGTTGGGTAACGATTGGAACAAAGCCTACAAAAAATCTGCGCGTGTAGTCGGTGATGTGATCGGTAAATACCACCCCCACGGTGACTCGGCGGTTTACGATACCATCGTGCGCATGGCGCAGGACTTCTCGCTGCGTTACATGCTGGTAGATGGCCAAGGTAACTTTGGCTCAATCGATGGCGATTCGGCCGCTGCAATGCGTTACACCGAAATTCGCATGACCAAGCTGGCGCATGCGCTGTTAGCGGATCTGGATAAAGAGACCGTCGATTTTGTCCCTAATTACGATGAGACTGAAACCATTCCAGCAGTGATGCCCACCCGAGTGCCCAATCTGCTGATCAATGGATCTTCGGGTATCGCTGTGGGCATGGCCACCAATATTCCGCCGCACAACATGACTGAAGTAGTGCGCGGCTGCTTGGCGTTGATCGACAATGAAGAGATCACCATCGATGAGTTGATGGAGTACATCCCCGGCCCCGATTTCCCAACGGCAGCCATTATCAACGGCAAAGCGGGAATCGTGCAGGCCTACCGAACCGGCCGCGGGCGCATTTACGTACGCGCCAAAGCTCATGTCGAGGTCAATGAAAAAACCAATCGCGAAACAATCATCATCACCGAGCTCCCTTATCAGCTCAACAAGGCGCGTCTAATTGAGCGCATTGCCGAATTGGTTAAAGAGAAAAAGATTGAAGGTATATCCGAGCTTCGTGATGAGTCCGACAAAGACGGTTTGCGCGTGGTTATTGAGCTCAAGCGCGGTGAAGTGGGTGAGGTTGTCCTCAACAATCTCTACGCCCAGACTCAGCTGCAAAGCGTCTTTGGTATCAATGTGGTGGCGCTTGTCGATGGCCAGCCTAAGATTCTCAATCTCAAGCAGATGCTTGAAGCTTTTATCCGCCACCGCCGCGAAGTGGTTACGCGCCGCACTATTTATCTGCTGCGCAAGGCGCGTGAGCGCGCACATACCCTGGAAGGGTTCTCGATTGCGCTGGCCAATATCGATGAAGTGATTGCGCTTATCAAACAATCGCCAAGCCCGACCGAAGCCCGCGAAGCGTTAGTGTCGCGCGGCTGGAGCCCCGGCCATGTCACTGAAATGCTAGAGCGCGCAGGCTCTGAAGCGACGCGTCCCGAGTGGTTGGAGCCAGAGTATGGTATGCGCGACGGCCTCTACTACCTGTCGCCCGAGCAAGCTAAAGATATCCTCGAGCTGCGTTTGCACCGTTTAACCGGCATGGAGCAAGACAAAATTCTGGAAGAATTTGCTGTCAAGCTAACTGAAATTGCCGAGTATCAAGACATTTTGGGCAGCCACGCTCGCTTGATGGAGGTGATCCGCGGTGAGCTCGAAGAGGTCGTCGATGAATTTGGCGATGCGCGCCGCACCGAAATTATCGAGTCGCAACATGACCTAACAGTAGAGGACCTCATTACGGAAGAGGACCGCGTTGTCACCATTTCTCATGGCGGCTACGCTAAGACTCAAGCGCTGAGCGACTATCAGGCACAGCGCCGCGGCGGTATGGGTAAATCAGCGACAGCGGTTAAAGACGAAGATTTTGTTGAGCACCTTCTGGTAGCTAGCACGCACGCCACGATTCTCTGCTTTACCAGTGTGGGTAAGGTCTATTGGCTCAAGGTTTATCAGATACCGCTGGCGGGCCGCAACAGCCGCGGCCGCCCTGTTGTTAATCTGCTGCCGTTGGGTGAGGGTGAGCGCATTACCTCTATCCTGCCGGTGGAAGAGTACAGTGCAGATCAGTTCGTCATTATGGCGACAGCCAATGGTACGGTTAAAAAGACTTCTCTCGACCAGTATTCGCGTCCGCGCACAGTTGGGTTGCGCGCTGTCGACTTGGTTGAGGGTGACCAATTAGTAGGTACAGCGATTACTGACGGCTCTCAGGACATTATGTTGTTCAGCAGCGAGGGCAAAGCTGTGCGCTTTGGCGGCGATGATGTCCGCTCCATGGGGCGTGTCTCCAAAGGAGTGCGCGGTATGCGTCTGCCCGAGGGCGAAAGCATAATATCGATGGTCATTCCGGACCAAAACGGCTACTTGCTGACTGTCTGCGACAACGGCTATGGCAAGCGCACGCGCACCACAGAGTTCCCCACTAAGGGGCGTGGTGGCAAAGGCATGATTGCCATCCAAGCGAGTGAGCGCAACGGCCCCTTGGTCGGGGCTACGCAGCTGTTCGAGGGCGATGAGGTTATGCTCATCTCTAATCAGGGCACCATGGTGCGCACCCGTGGTGACGAAATATCTGTCGTCGGGCGCAACACCCAAGGGGTGCGGATTATTCGACTCAAAGAGGGTGAGAACTTAGTGAGCTTGGCGCGTATTGAAGAGCAGGACGAGGCCCTCGATGTCGAGTTGCAAGAGTCTGCAGAGAGCGCTGTCAGCGACGAGTAACTAGCCAGATAGATAGGTAACCAGATGAGTGATCTTCCCTCGCTGAGCGAGTTGCGCGACCAAATTGACGCGTTAGACAGTGAAATTATCGAAAAAATTAGCCAGCGGGCGCGCTGTGCAATGCAGGTGGCTGAAGTCAAAACAGCCGCCGGTGAGAGCGCGTTCTACCGGCCCGAGCGCGAGGCGCAAGTACTCCGTCGGGTAATGGATCGCAACCAGGGGCCGCTCGATAACGAAGAGATGGCGCGCCTGTTCAGAGAAGTGATGTCTGCGTGTCTAGCTCTGGAGAAACCGGTTTCCGTTGCCTACCTCGGCCCAGAGGGCACGTTCACCCAAGAGGCGGCACTCAAACACTTTGGCCACTCCGCGGTGAGCGTCCCCAAAAGTGCCATCGATGAAGTGTTCCGCGACGTGATTGCCGGCAGCTGCAATTACGGCGTGGTGCCTGTCGAAAACTCCACGGAGGGTGTGGTCTCTAATACATTGGACAGTTTTGTCGACTCCTCTTTGCAGATTTGTGGCGAGGTTGAACTGCGAATCCACCATCACTTTATGGTAGGCCCCAACACGAATCGAGAGAGTATCACACGGGTCTACTCCCACGCTCAGTCGCTGGCGCAGTGTCGCAAGTGGTTAGATGCCAACTACCCCAATATTGAACGCGTGGCGGTCAGTAGTAATGCGGAAGCTGCGCGCCGTGTGGCGGGAGAGTGGAACTCTGCCGCTATTGCCGGTGAGATGTCCTGTCAGCTCTATGGGCTGAGTAAAATTTGGGAGCGCATTGAAGATCTGCCCGACAACTCGACGCGTTTTTTGATTATTGGCCGTGAACCTGTGCCGCCCTCTGGCGATGACAAAAGCTCGGTTTTGGTTGCCGTGCGCAATCAGCCAGGTGCGCTGCACGAGCTGCTAGAGCCTTTCCGGGAGAACGGTGTCGATCTGACCCGTATAGAAACTCGGCCATCGCGAAGCGGCAAGTGGAACTACCACTTTTTTATTGATTTTTCCGGCCATGCACAGCAGCCAGAGATCGCGCGCCTATTAGATGAGCTGAGCGCCAAAGTGGCCGATTTGAAGCTGTTAGGCTCCTACCCCAAGGCAGTGCTCTAGTCGCATTCGACAGAGTTTCAAGGTGACCGCTATTTCAACAGCAGTGAACAAACTTGTCGTCGTCGGGCTCGGTCTAATCGGCTCTAGCCTGGCGCTCTGTGCACGCCAGCGCGGCTTGGCCGTTGAGGTGATCGGAGTATCGCGACGCAGTTCCACTCTCGATATGGCTCTGCAAGCCGGCGTGATTGATCGCGCGGCAAATTCTATTGCCGAACTGGCCGGTGAACTCGGTCGCGGCGACCTGTTGGTGATTGGGGTGCCAACGCTGACAGTGCCAGAGGTGCTGCAAGAGTGTAAAACTCATCTGGATAGCGCGGTGACATTAACCGATGTTGCCAGTGTCAAAGGCAGTGTCGCAGCAGCCTTGGTCGATTGCTATGGGATATTGCCAGAGCAGTTTATCCCCGGTCATCCGATCGCGGGTTCGGAGAAAAGCGGTGTCAGTGCGGCTAATGCAGACTTATTTGTCGATCACCGAGTCATTTTGACTCCGCACGAAAACAGCGCGGCAGAGCATCTGCAACGCGTCGAGTCTCTCTGGCAGGGCGGCGGCGCTATTGTCTCGACAATGAGTGTTGCCGACCACGATGAGATACTTGCGGCGACGAGCCATCTGCCGCATTTTTTAGCGTTTTCGCTGGTCGATACACTGGCAGATTTGCGGGCTGACAGAGAGATCTTCCGCTACGCTGCTGGCGGCTTTCGCGATTTTACCCGTATAGCGGCAAGTGACCCGGTGATGTGGCGCGATATCGCGCTCGCTAACCGCACGGCTGTTTTACAAGTGCTGGACCGCCTGACTGCCGACTTTGCGCGTTTGCGTTCCGCTATCGATAACAATGACGGAGCTTATTTGCTGGACCTCTTTACCCGCGCGCAGTCCGCTCGCCAGCACTTTAGCCAATTACTTGAACAAGGATTAGACAGCGACACTATGAGCGCCAAACCTCTTACTTTTCGTTTATCCCCCGGCGGCACAGCCGTAGGGTCTATTCGTGTGCCGGGTGATAAATCTATCTCTCATCGCTCAATTATGCTCGGTGCTCTCGCCGAAGGAATGACCGAGGTCACCGGCTTTCTCGAGGGCGAAGACAGTATCGCCACCCTGCGTGCGTTTCGCGCCATGGGCGTGCAAATTGAGGGACCGCAACAGGGTCGCGTAGTCGTCCACGGAGTAGGCTTGAACGGCCTGCGCGCGCCGACAACCCCTCTGGATGTCGGCAACGCCGGCACCGGTATGCGCCTGCTGGCCGGCGTTCTGGCCGGGCAGCAATTCGACTCTGTTCTGGTCGGTGATGAGTCGCTGAGTGGTCGGCCGATGGGTCGAGTCGCCAATCCTTTGGCCGAGATGGGCGCCGCCATAGAGACCAACCAAGGGGGTAGGCCGCCGCTGCGAATCACCGGTGGACAGAAACTCAAACCGCTGAACTACACAATGCCTATGGCTAGCGCACAGGTTAAATCGTGTCTGCTGTTGGCCGGCCTTTACTGTGACGGTGAAACATCAGTCGTTGAACCGGCCCCAACTCGCGACCACACCGAGCGTATGCTGCGCGGTTTCGGTTACCAGGTGGTCAGTGAAAACTTGGGCGATGGCGCCAGTCGTGTCTCGCTGCGCGGGGGTGGAAAGTTGCGCGGTGGCCGCATCGATGTCCCTGCTGATATCTCCTCAGCCGCATTCTTTATGGTCGCTGCAGCGATTACGCCAGGCTCTGATATAACCCTGCAACATATCGGCATCAATCCCACCCGCATCGGTGTGATCAATATTCTTCGCGCCATGGGCGCCAACGTAGAATTGGCTAACCAGGCCGAAGTGGGTGGCGAACCGGTTGCTGATATCCGCGTGCGCTATGCTCCACTGCACGGTATTGCTATCGACGAATCGCAAGTGCCGCTGGCTATCGATGAGTTTCCTGTGTTGTTTGTTGCCGCTGCCTGCGCCGAGGGTGAGACCGTTTTGACAGGTGCCCATGAGCTGCGCGTTAAAGAGAGCGACCGCATACAAGCAATGGCTGATGGCCTGCAGATTTTGGGTATCTCGGCGACACCGACCGAAGACGGTATTCGCATCACCGGCGGCCAACTTGGCGGTGGCCGAGTGACGAGTCAGCACGATCATCGCATCGCCATGGCTTTTGCTATTGCCAGCCTGCGTGCCAGCCACGAAATTGTCATCGACGACTGCAACAATGTCGCCACTTCTTTCCCGACCTTCGCCGAACTGGCTCAGCAGGTGGGTATCAAACTGATTGTCGAATAATTGGCGACTTTCTCTATTTAGGAGCACCCAGCAATGGCTGCAGAACAACTTTCGGTGACAGTGATCGCCATAGATGGCCCGAGTGGCGCAGGTAAAGGTACACTTTGCCGCCGACTAGCGAGCCGCTTGGGATATCACTATCTCGACAGTGGTGCGCTCTACCGCCTGCTGGGGCTTGCTGCCAGCCGCCGCGGCATCGACTTTGCCAACCACGCTGCGCTCGAAGTATTAGCCGAGCATATGGATATTCAATTTAAAACTGATCAACAGCAGGTAGTGGTGCTGTTAGAAGGTGAAGATGTCAGCCGTGAACTGCGCACTGAGCAAACTGGTGCGCTGGCCTCTCAGGTTGCTACAGTGCCCTCTGTGCGCGAGGCGCTTCTGCAGCGTCAGCGGGATTTCGCGCGCCCACCCGGTTTGATCGCCGATGGTCGCGATATGGGCACAGTGGTGTTTAGTGATGCGCCACTGAAAATCTATCTCACCGCTTCGGCGGAAGAGCGCGCCGCGCGCCGCCACAAAGAGTTGCTTGAAAAGGGCGAAAATGTTAGTCTCGCCGCCCTCGTCGAGCAGGTTCGCCAGCGCGACGAGCGCGACATCAATCGCGATGCCTCGCCACTGCGTCCAGCAGACGATGCTATCGAGCTGGATACCTCAGCGATGTCAATCGATGAAGTGATGGAATCGGTGCTCTCTATTCTCGCTTTAAAGCAGATGGTGTAGGCCGTAAAAGAAGGTGAGACAGTGGCTGCCAGCAATGCCGCTGTTGAGCTTGTGTATAACTGACCCGCGACATCTGGCTGTGCGGTAAAAAGAGTCATGCAATCCCGGCCTCCAACCTAACTGGCCCTGCATTGGCTCTGTCATTATCAGGACTCTTATTATGAGCGAAAGCTTCCAAGATTTATTTGAAGAAAGCCTAAAAACCGTTGAGATGAAAACTGGCGCCATTATTACTGGTGTAGTTCTCGATGTAGACAAAGACTGGGTAACGGTTCACGCCGGCCTCAAGTCTGAAGGCGTTATCCCCGCAGAACAATTTTACAACGAGCGCGGCGAACTTGAAGTTGCCGTTGGCGACGAAGTGCAGGTTGCACTTGAAGCGGTAGAAGATGGCTTCGGTGCCACTCGTCTGTCGCGCGAAAAAGCCCGCCGTGCTGAGTCTTGGATTGAGCTTGAAGCTGCTCACAAAGCAGACGAAGTCGTTACCGGTATCATCAGCGGTAAGGTTAAAGGCGGCTTTACAGTCGATGTTGCTGGCCTGCGCGCATTCTTGCCCGGCTCACTGGTTGATGTTCGCCCACTGCGCGAAATCACCCACCTGGAAAACAAAGAACTTGAATTTAAAGTGATCAAGCTCGATGCCAAACGCAACAATGTTGTTGTTAGCCGTCGCGCGGTCATGGAGAGCGCCAACTCAGCCGAGCGCGAAGAGTTGCTGGCTAACCTCGAAGAGGGCGTATCACTCAAAGGTGTGGTTAAAAACCTCACTGATTACGGTGCGTTTGTTGATCTCGGCGGTATCGATGGTCTGTTGCACATCACCGATATGTCTTGGAAGCGCATCCGTCACCCCTCTGAGATGATCAACGTTGGCGACGAAATTGACGTTAAAGTCCTCAAGTTCGACCGCGAGCGCAACCGCGTCTCTCTCGGTATGAAGCAGATGGGCGAAGATCCTTGGGGCGATATCAAAGGGCGCTACCCAGAGGGCGGCCGTGTTAAAGCGGTTATCACCAACCTCACTGATTACGGCTGCTTTGCTGAGCTGGAAGATGGTGTAGAAGGTCTGGTACACGTCTCTGAAATGGATTGGACCAATAAGAACGTACACCCCTCTAAGATCGTTAACCTCGGTGACGAAGTAGAGGTGATGATCCTTGATATCGACGAAGAGCGTCGCCGTATCTCGCTGGGCATCAAACAGTGTCAAACTAACCCCTGGGATGATTTTGCAGCCACTCATGGCAAGGGCGACAAGATCTCTGGCAGCATCAAGTCGATCACCGATTTCGGTATCTTTATTGGTCTGGACGGTGGTATTGACGGACTGGTTCACCTTTCGGACATCTCTTGGAACGAAGCCGGCGAAGAAGCTGTGCGCAACTACAAGAAAGGCGATGAGGTTGACACCGTAGTCTTAGCTATCGATTCTGAACGCGAGCGCATCTCGCTGGGTATCAAGCAACTGGCTGACGACCCCTTCAATAACTACGTTAATGACAACGACAAAGGCACCATCGTTACTGGTACCGTCAAAGAAGTTGACGCCAAGGCGGCAGTAATTACCTTGGGTGAAGAGATCGAAGCGGTATTGAAAGCTTCTGAACTCTCGCGTGAGAAAGTTGAAGATGCTCGCAATGTCCTCACTGTCGGTGAGTCTGTCGAAGCGAAGATCATTAACGTTGACCGCAAGACGCGCGTTATCAGCCTCTCTATCAAAGCGAAAGATGTCGCTGACGAGAAAGCCGCAGTGCAGTCGCACCGCAGCAAAGAGACTGAAGCAGCAGCACCGACTACTATCGGTGATCTGATCAAGGCGCAAATGGACAAGTAAGGCTCTCTTGTTCTGTTAAAAAAAGGGTGGCGCAAGCCGCCCTTTTTTATGCCCTGTAATTATCTTCCTGGTTGGCGAATGAATCCTTGAATTTTTGAAAAAATCCAATAGAATCAGTAATCTAAATTTTCTGCTAGTTTTGTAAGTCGCTATGACCAAGTCTGAATTAATAGATAAAATCGCCAACAGTCAAGATCACCTGCCGACTCGTGATGTTGAGCTGGCGGTCAAAATGTTGCTGGAAAAAATGACCCATACGCTAGTCAACCAGCAGCGGATTGAAATCCGCGGATTTGGTAGCTTTAGCCTTCACTACCGCGCGCCGCGTCGCGGCCGCAATCCCAAGACCGGCGATGAAGTCGATCTGACAGGAAAATACGTGCCTCATTTTAAACCTGGTAAAGAGCTGCGCGAGCGGGTTAATAACCAAGCGGGTTTTATCGACGGCTAAGCTCTTAGTTGTAGCCGCTCACGGCTATAGCGCATCGCTTTTTTCACAGCCATTTTCTATAGGTGTCCAGCATGTTTTGTTGGGCTGCGAGTTCTACTCACAACCACCTGAGGAAAATACTATGGCTCTCTACTTCCACACCCCGACTACCCAAAGTTACTGGCGCTACGTTTTACCTTTTATTCTGTTGGTCGCTCTGACCTTTATGGTTTTTCTCTCCAGCAGTGTCACAGCTCAATCTGATCGCCCAGAGCAGCTGGAGACATTAGCCATGTCCAGTGAAATGCCGATTGATATCAATGTTGCTACAGCTGAACAGCTGGCCACAGCGCTGGTGGGGATTGGCCCAGCTAAGGCCGATGACATTATTGCTTATCGCAATCAACACGGCAGCTTTAGCTCAGTTGATGAGCTGCTAAATATTGAAGGAATAGGGCGTAAAACTTTAGAGCGCAACAGGGGCATGCTAACCGTTCAATAATTGAGTGTGTGACTTGAGTATTCGCATAGCTCGGCGTGCGAATACTCAGTCGCTTCGCAGCCCGCGGCTGGTTACAATGAACTTGTCTTTAACCAGTTTATTAATCTATGTCAGCTAGCCACCGCGAACAATTTTTAAAAGCGCTGCAGGCGATGCAACAAGGTCGCATACAAGTCGCTATCGATCTCTTAGAGCCCCTGCTTGCGGTTAATCCGCGCGAGGTAAATGCTCTGCGTTTGCGCGCCCAGTGCGATCTGGCATTCAAGCGAGTGAGCCAGGCACGGGCCAGGCTAGAGCAAGTGGTTTCATTGGCTGCGGATTACGCTGAAGGGTGGGCTGACCTAGGTCGAGCGCATCAGCAGCAGGGCAGTGACAGTGAGGCCGAACGCTGTTTGCGCCGCGCCTTGTCAATCAATCCCAAGCTGGGCAGCGCCGCAAAAACTCTGCAAAGCCTCTTGCAGGCTCGCGGTGAAGAGGGTGAAGCGCAGCAGTTGGCTGATCAATTGCCCTCCCGCAGCCGGCGAGCTGAACAACTTCGAGAAATTCGCCCGCTGCTGGCCGCTAGTGCATCGGCGGGTGAGCAGCGCCGCGGGGAACAGTTGGCCCTGGCCGCTATGGAGCGCGATCCACTCAATCCGGCGTTGGCACAGTTGTTGTTTAATCGCGCTATAGCGACAAACCGCGCGCACTGGGCTGAACAAATTGCCGGGCGCTTTACCGTAGCGCTGCCAGAAAACAAGCGTTGGTGGCTGCATTTGGCCACGGCACTCTCAAGGCAAGACTTACTCGAACCGGCAGCCCAAGCTTGCCGGCGCGCTTTAGAAATCGAGCCGGATTGGCGCGAAGCTCTGATGTTACTCGGCCACCTCGCCAGTAAAGACAACGATTTTTCGACTGCTCTGGATTATTTTGACCGTGTCATTAATCAATCACCCGATTTTGTCGCAGCACTCTCACACCGTGCGACCGCACTCAAAACCCTTGGGCGCAGCAGTGAGGCGATAAGCACCTACCAGCGCTGCCTTGAACTCGATCCCAGCTGTGGTGAGGCCGCTTGGTCGCTGGCCAATCTTAAAACGTACCGTTTCAATGCGGCTGAACAGGAGGCCATTCAGGCCCAGTTGGCTAAACAAGATCTGCCGGCCCAAGAGCGAGTTTACTTTGGCTACGCCCAGGCCAAAGCTTATGAGCACCAGCAGCAATGGCCGCAGGCCTTTGCCAGCTACGCCTCGGCCAATGCCGTCAAGCGAGAGTTGGTGCGTTGGGACAGCAGTCGTTTCAGTGCGCAGATTGATGCCATTATTGAGGCGTTTAATCCACAGCTATTGGCCAGCCTCGCTTCGGCTGGGGTCGCTGACCGGGCGCCCATTTTTATATTAGGCTTACCGCGCTCTGGCTCTACCTTGCAAGAACAGATACTGGCCAGCCACTCGGCTGTTGAGGGGACGCGCGAGCTACCCTATATACCGTGGCTGGCCAGTGGTTTAGCGCGCCCCCCCAAACCTCTGGCCAGCCAGCCTTACCCGGCGGCTATGGCCGAGCTTGGCGCCGAACAGCTGACAACCATTGGCAAACGCTATTTGGAGCAAGCGGCGCGCCACCGCAGCGCTGGAACGCCGCATTTTATTGATAAATTACCCAATAACTTTATCTACTTAGGCTTGATTCTCGCCTCTCTGCCCGCGGCAAAAATTATCAATACCCGCCGTCAGCCGATGGACAACTGCTTTGGTTGTTTTAAACAGTTGTGGGCTGAGGGACAAAACTTTAGTTACTCGCTCGAGGACTTGGGCCATTACTATCGCGACTATCATCGGCTGATGGCTCACTGGCACCAATGCTTCCCTGGCCGTATCCTCGATGTTCAGTATGAGGATGTTGTCAGTGACATTAACCGCCATGTTGAGCGACTGTTAGATTTCTGTGAGTTACCTTTTGAGCAGCAATGTATTGATTTTCACCAGACCGATAGAGCGGTGAATACGGCAAGTTCTGAGCAGGTGCGTCAGCCGCTATACTCCAGTGCGGTGGCTTACTGGCGCAACTTTGAATCCTATTTAGAACCGCTGCGAGAAACCCTTGGTGATCTCGCCGAGCAATAGCTCTGCCAACAACAATAACCCTATACGAGTTAGACCATGAGCCCGATAGAACAGCTAAATCAATTTCTAGAGCAACATCCTGATGTAGAGGTTTTTGAGGTGATCTTGCACGATTTTGCCGGTAATCACCGCGGCAAATGGGTGCCCAGAGAGCAGATAAAAAAAGTCTTTGGCGGCGAATTTAAAATGCCAAAGTCGGTCATATCACTCGACAGTTGGGGGCGAGATATTCCTGATCTGATTGAGGCGACGGGTGACTGTGACGGTATTTGTCTCGCTGACCCGGCGACTTTGGCGCTGGTGCCATGGGCTGATCGCCCGACCGCCCAGTTGATCATTCAAATGAGTGAAGCCAGCCACAGTGAGCAGGAAATCGTACCTTACAGCGCTGACCCGCGCGC
>JBLYYE010000005.1:0-24959 GCA_048549915.1 Porticoccaceae bacterium | reverse complement strand
TAATACAACCCGCGCAGAACCTATCGGCAGTGATGGTGAGGTGCCTACCTACGAAATTACCGGCCACAAATGGTTTTGCTCGGCGCCGATGTGCGACGGATTCTTGATATTAGCGCAGCTGGATGAGGGGCTAAGTTGCTTTTTACTGCCGCGCTGGCGTCCCGATGGCAGCAAAAACTCAATGTTTATTCAGCGACTTAAAAATAAGATTGGCAATATCTCTAATGCCTCCTCAGAGGTTGAGTATCGGCGCGCCTTTGCCTGGCTGATAGGCGAGCCGGGACGAGGTGTGCGGACAATTATCGATATGGTCGCTATGACCCGATTTGACTGCATGGTGGGCTCTTCTGCACTGATGGCGCAGGCGACTCGCGAGGCGATCCACCACAGTAGCGGACGTGAGGTGTTTGGTAAAAATTTACATCAACAGCCGTTGATGCAAAACGTGCTCGCCGATTTGGCGATAGAATCCGAGGCGGCACTGGCAATGACCATGCGTGTCGCCGCGGCCTTGGATAAACCCGATGATCCTGCAGAGCAGGCAATAGTGCGCTTAGGCACTGCACTAGGTAAATATTGGATCTGTAAGCGAGCAGCGCAGCACAGCTATGAGGCGATGGAGTCTATTGGGGCAGTGGGTCTGATGGAAGATAACGTAGCTGCAAGGCTCTACCGCGAAGCGCCAGTCAATGGTATTTGGGAGGGCTCGGGTAACGTGCAGTGTCTAGACTTGCTGCGGGTGTTAAGTCGAGAGCCAGAAGTACTCGAACAGCTCTTTGCAGAGTTGGAGCAAGCTCAAGGTAGCGACAGCCGTTACAGCGAGTTTTTAGTTGCCCTCAAAGCGCAGTTTGCCGATCGTGCAACACTGGAACAGCGCTCGCGATTAATTGTTGAGCAGATGGCATTGGCATGGCAGGCAGCACTGCTACTGAGGGCTGGTGACAGTGATGTTGCCGAGGCGTTTGTCGCTAGCCGCTTGGCGGCTGAGGGTGGCTATATGTACGGCACTTTACCGGCGGACACTGACTGCTTAAAAATCCTCCAAAGAGCAGCACCACAGTTAGATTAAAGCGTTATAAACTGGACAGTTACAGCTAACTGCGGCACTCTGACTTGGACAATTTTTTAGGAGTAAGACGTGTTCAGTTACCACGGGGTAAGCGATCTTGCCCAGATCATTGGCATGGCGGTAGCGCCGGTCTTTTTATTAGCGGGTATAGCGGGTTTTCTCAATGTCATGTCATCGCGCCTTGGTCGTATTATTGACCGCGCGCGCATCGTTGAGGTGCGCGTGGCGCGTGTTAGTGGCGAGCACAAAGTGATCAGCCAGCGCGAGATGACCTTTCTCTGGCGCCGCGTCGATATTATTAACCTGGCGATTGCTCTGTGCAGTGGTGCAGGCTTGTTGGTCTGTGCTTTGATTGCGGCCATTTTTATCGCTGCGCTTTGGCAGCTCAATGCCGATGCAGTGATTGTTGGCTTGTTTGTGTTTGCACTGGTGTTATTGATTTTCTCGCTACTCTGTTTGCTCAACGAGATCCGTCTAGCGACGCGCAGTTTGCGTGCTGGTTTTGAATACGCAGAAAACAATTAATTTTAAAAGCTATGGGTCATCATGAGGGAGAGAGTTGTGACTACAAAACTGTTTGATTTAACCAGTAAAGTGGCTCTGGTCACGGGCGCTAGCCGCGGTATCGGCGAGGAGATCGCACAACTTTTGGCAGAGCAGGGTGCGCATGTGATTGTCTCTAGCCGCAAGCAAGACGACTGCCAGAGTGTCGCCGATAAAATTATTGCAGGTGGCCACAGTGCCGAAGCGATGGCTTGCCATGTCGGCGACTTAGAACAGATTGAGGCTACAGTGGCAGCGATCAGTGAGAGGCACGGCAAACTCGATATCTTGGTAAATAATGCTGCCACCAATCCCTATTTTGGGCATATTCTCGATACCGATCTTACCGCCTACAACAAGACAGTGGATGTGAATATTCGCGGCTACTTCTTTATGTCGGTGGCAGCGGGCAGGCTGATGCGTGCCAACGGCGGCGGCGCTATCGTCAATACTGCATCGGTCAACGCTTTGCAGCCTGGGCCTATGCAAGGGATCTACTCGATTACCAAAGCGGCGGTAGTGAGTATGACCAAAGCTTTTGCCAAAGAGTGTGCGCCGCATGGTATCCGCTGCAATGCACTGTTGCCGGGGCTAACCAAAACTAAATTTGCCGGCGCACTGTTTGCCAATGAAGGTATCTACAAGAGCGCACTGGCCAGTATTCCGATGGCTCGCCACGCCGAGCCGCGTGAAATGGCGGGGACCGTGCTCTATCTGGTCTCTGACGCCAGCAGCTATACGACTGGCGAATGTATCGTGGTCGATGGCGGGCTGACTATTTAGAATTCGTCGTGTAAGCCGTAAACCGCTCACAGTTAACTGTGAGCGGTTTTTTTGTGGTGATTTTTTCTTGTCAGCACAGTCGTCATATTTTCTTCATCGAGAGTTAATCTTTTTCGCATGAAAATGACTTCTCTTTGTCATGCCGTAGATTAAAAATAAGTTTTCAAGTACTCCTTTGCACTGTGTAAAGGGATCTTGTTTTTTTAATCAGATAATAGGCGGTTGGATATGAACAAAACAATTAAGCAGCACCCTTTGAGCAAGGCAATTTCCATCCTGACACTGACGACGGTTGTGGCATTAGCCGGTTGTGCCAGTGACGGTGACGATGGTGCTCCTGGAACCACAGGAGCCACTGGAGCCACTGGAGCAGCCGGGGCCAACGCCGTGGATACGACTGTTTCACTCTCCTTTTTAGGTCGCTATGAGACAGATCAGTTTGATGAGTCTGCCGCCGAGGTAGTTGACTACGATGCGACACTTGAGCGCGCCTATGTGGTTAATGCGATGACCGGAGGAGTCGATGTTATCGATGCATCGGCACCGAATATGCCGATGTTGGAGGAGTCTTGGGATGTCGCTAGCGATGTCGCAGAAGCTCTCACTGGTGTTACAACAGCCGGATTGGGTGCGGCTAACGGCCTTTCGGTCGCCAATGGGCACGTCGCCGTCGCGATTGAAGCGAGTCCAAAACAAAATAATGGGTACGTGGCCTTTTACACAACTGCGGGTGTATTCCAATCAGCTGTTGAGGTGGGCGCACTGCCTGATATGGTGCAGTTCACCCCCGATGGCAGCAAACTCATCGTCGCCAATGAGGGCGAGCCCAACGGTGATTACTCCAATGATCCGAATGGATCTGTCTCGGTGATCGACACTAGCGGCACTCTGGCTGATCTCACTGCCAGTGATGTATCGACGTTATCATTCGCTGCATTAACGGATGAAGATCTTGACGACAATGTGCGTATTTCGGCGAAAAGTAGCTCAATTGCAGCTGATCTAGAGCCGGAGTATGTCGCTATTTCAACTGATAGCTCCACCGCCTACGTGACGCTTCAAGAAAACAATGCGGTTGCTGTGATCGATCTCAGTGACAACAGCTTTGAAATTATCGGCCTTGGCTACAAGAACTTTGCTATCCCGGGCAATGAGATGGACGCCAGCAACAAAGATGATACGGTTAATATTCGCTCTTGGCCGGTGTTTGGCACCTATATGCCGGATGCCATTGCCGCCTACGACTACAACGATGTTACCTATTTGATTACCGCCAACGAAGGTGATGGCCGAGAGTATCTGGCCGATGAGGTTGATGAGGCAGCTTGCAGCACGGCGGGCGGCTTCGATTTTGATGAGGGCGACTGCTTCCACTACTTGGATGAGATTCGTATTAAAGACCTCAGTGCCGAACAACTCGATATCCCCAATTTGACCCAATATGCGGTAGATGCAGACGATTTATTGCAAGATGAGAAACTGGGCAGGTTGAAAATCATCACTAATCTGGGTGTTGAGTGCACTGATCCTTCAGATGAAAATCAGCTGGCCACTACCGGCCAGCCCGATACCAGTTGCACTTACACCTCGTTGCACGCTTTTGGTGGCCGCTCTATCACCATTTGGAACTCGCAAACGGGTCTGCCGGTTTACGATTCTGGCAACGAATTTGAGGTGATTACCGCGAACCGACTGGGTATGAACTTTAATGCCAGCAACGATGACCAAGAAGGTGACGACCGCTCCGATGACAAAGGCCCCGAGCCAGAGGGTATCGCTATAGGCGAAGTCGGCGGTAAGACCTACGCCTTTGTCGGTTTAGAGCGAGTCGGCGGTATTATGGTCTACAACGTCAGCAATCCCGAGACCGCTGAGTTTGTGCAATATATCAACACTCGAGATTTTACTGTCAGCGATGTAGAGTCAAGCGCCGTAGGTGACTTGGGGCCGGAAGGGCTCAAGTTTGTTTCCGCTGAACAGAGCCCGATTGATACGGCTATGTTGATTGTTGGCAATGAAGTCAGCGGTACCACTGCATTTTTTAGTGTAGAAGAGATAGCGGCAGACTAACACCAGCCTCTATTTTGAAACCGCTCACAGTCAGCTGTGGGCGGTTTTTTTATTTGTGAGCGCGGCCCCAGTAGTTAAAGCCGGCAATTTTCGGAGTACTTGGCAAGTAACCGGTTGTAAGTTGCGCGATAGTAAAGCCAGCTTGGCGCAGTAATTGGTCGATTGGCCGCTGCAAGTTGCAGCCACCAGCTAGCGGACGCCAAACTGGGTTGATACGCTGTTGCCAGAGCGCCACTTTGGCATCTGGTGCCAAACCGTGTTCACAAAACAGCAGGGTGCCGTCGGGCTTGAGTACGCGGTGCATTTGAGCGAGCGCAGCGAGGGGGTCGGGTATCGTACAGAGCGTAAAAGTGAGCACAACGGTGTCGACACTGCAGTCTGCTAAAGGGATCTCTTCGCCGGGTAAATCGAGCCATTCAGCGGGGATGTCGAGTGCGGCAAAGAGCTTTGCCGCTTTGGATCGCATGGCCGATGAGGGTTCTAGCGCCCAGAGTTGGGTGACTTTGGCGGGGTCATAAAGCGGTAAATTGAGCCCTGAGCCTACGCCTATTTCAAGTACACTGCCGCTCGCCTCCGGTACCACTAAGCGGCGCTGATACATCACCGGCGATGAGCCGCAGGCCAGATCAATCACACTCGGCAGCAGGTACTTCTCATAGAGTCCCATAGAAAAATTCCTGTTTAGGCGTAAACTGCTACGGTCTGTTGGCTCATGGCAATTGCGCGACCACTGGGGGTAAAGAGGGTTGAGTGCTCTTGCGAGTAGCCGTCTGCACAGGCTTTGGCTGATGAATGCATAAACCACCAACCTCGATAGGCGTCGCTGTGTGGGTCGTTTAGGTGGTCGAGAAACTCGATATGCCAGCTAATTGAACTGATCGGCTTGGGCTCGGTGAACATCTGCATAACGGCCGGGGGCGGCAAATCGAGCATTGCGACAAGTTGCGCTTCACCGAGGGGCTCCTCGCGGTTGCGGTAGCGCATCCAGACACCCTGCTGACTGTCGGCTGACGCCGAGACTGGAGCCTGGCCAAGTGCAAAGCGCATCTGGTAGTTGCGGGTGAAAATTGGTGCTAGTGGGTTGTTATCCCCCATCACTTCCGGAGCCTGTTCTGGCGATGGTGCCTCTGGGCGCTGTGGTGCATCCACTGTAATAGCTGAGTCACGACTTTTACCAAAGAACACCGTCACTGTCGCGATTAATTTGCCTGCTTGGCTGACACGCGCCTCTGCCCAAGTAGAGCTTTTACCTCGGTGTAACTGTTCACATTGTATTTCTATTGTGCCGGGCCCAGCGGCACTAATGAAATTGACCATCATCGAACGCAGTGGAAGTTCAGCTTCACAACCCAAGCGCAGCGCCTGGAGTGCTTGGGCCGCGGTAAAGCCACCAAAACTAGTGCGTCCCTGTGACCATTCAGGGTAAAACTGGGTGATGAACTGGTTGGGCTTATCGCCGGGCTGTATCTTGGCGAGAATTGATGAAAGCGAGAGTGACATAGACAATCCAAAGTGAATAAAAAGCCATCATAAAAAAAACCGCCGCCAGAGGCGACGGTTTTAACTGGCTAATGAGTACTAGCCGCAAGGCATCCAGTTAACTTAGCCGCACTTAGAGTCGCCGCAGTTGAGGCAGGTCATACAGCCGTCCATCAAAATGGTCGCTTTGGTGCTGCACTTTTTGCACAGCTCAGCATTGGCGGGAAAACCGCCACTACTCTGCTCTGCTTGGCCTTCAAATTCAGCGCGCTTCTCCTCCATAATCTGTTTTTGATGATCCGATATTTCAGGCGCTTTAAGCATGCCGATGCGACGCATATGATCCTCTATACAGGTGCCAATCTCGGCCACCAGTGAAGGCATGAAGCGGCCGCCGGGCAGCCAATAGCCGCCCTGCGGATCAAATACCGACTTGAGCTCTTCAACCATAAACGTTGCGTCTCCACCCTTGCGAAAAACAGCAGACATAACGCGAGTCAGCGCTACAATCCACATAAAGTGGTCCATATTCTTAGTGTTGATGAAAACCTCAAACGGGCGGCGCTGCTCGTGATCGGTGCCCTCATTAAGAATGTAGTCGTTGATAGTGATGTAGAGCGCATGCTCAGCCAGTGGCGGCTTAATTTTATAAGTAGACCCGACCAGCATCTCTGGCCGCGAGATTTTCTCGTGCATCTGGATAATACTGGCCTGCGCTTTGACCGCTGCTGCCTCTTGCTTTTGTTCATCACTGGCGACTTGATAGCCGACGATTTTTTTACCAATTTTTACACTCATTGTTCTCTGCCTATTGTGTTCGTTGTAACGTCAAATTCACTCAGCCAACCGGTGGCGATTAGAACTTACCGTAGTAGCCTTCTTTCAGTGCGTCGAAGAGATTGGCGGCGGTGTGCATTTCACCATCGTACTCTACCTGTTCATTGCCCTTTAGCTCGACACTGCTGCCATCTTCAAGCGTAAAGGTGTAGTAGGTGTTCTCGAGATCTTTCTCTTTAACCAATACCCCTTGGAACGCTTCCGGATTGAAGCGGAACGTGGTGCAGCCCTTAAGACCCTTTTCAGCCGCGTAGAGATAGATATCTTTAAACGCGTCGTAATCGCAGTCGGTGGGGACGTTGATCGTTTTAGAGATGGAGGAGTCAACCCACTTTTGTGATGCAGCCTGAACATCGACATGGGCGCGCGGGGCAATGTCGTCAGAGCTGACAAAATAACCGGGCAGTTGCTCTTCAGCGGCTTCGCTGAACGGCATAGCGCGCTCGTTAACCAGAGCACGGTAGGCGAGCAGCTCAAAAGAGAAGACATCGACTTTCTCTTTGCTCTTCTTGCCTTCGCGGATGACGTTGCGCGAGTAGTGGTGCGCAAAGCTGGGCTCGATACCATTTGAAACATTGTTGGCCAGCGATAGCGAAATTGTCCCGGTAGGGGCAATTGACGAGTGGTGAGTAAAGCGTGCACCCACTTTGGCAATCTCTTCGACCAACTCAGGCTCCACTTCGGCGATACGCTGCATGTAGCGGCTGTACTTGGCGTGCAGTACACGGCCTTTAACGGTATCGCCAAGGTTGATGCCGTCTTTAGCTAGCTCTGGGCGCTTAAAGAGCAGTTCTGGAGTGACGGTGAAATCCTCATCCATAATCGGTGCAGGGCCTTTCTCTTTGGCCAGCTCTACTGCGGTGCGCCAGCCCGCCAGCGCCATTTCGCGTGAGACTGACTCCGTAAACTCGAGCGACTGGTCATCGCCATAGGCCATCTGCAGCATGGTCATAGTTGAACCAAGGCCTAAGAAACCCATGCCGTGGCGGCGCTTGCGCATAATTTCGTTGCGCTGCTGTTCAAGTGGCAAGCCATTGATCTCAACCACATTGTCGAGCATGCGGGTAAATACAGAAACCACCTCGCGGTACTCATCCCAGTCGAAAAACGCTTTGTCGGTGAACGGGTTGCGGACGAACTTGGTTAAGTTTACCGAACCGAGCAGACAGCTACCGTAGGGTGGCAGCGGTTGCTCGCCACACGGGTTAGTGGCGCGGATATCTTCACAGAACCAGTTGTTGTTCATCTGGTTGACGTTATCGATCAAAATAAAGCCAGGCTCAGCGAAGTCGTAGGTAGACGACATGATCGCATTCCAAAGTTTAGAGGCGCGTATACGTTGGTAGACGCGGCAGGCCACCAAGCCTTGATCATTGCTGACATAGCCATCGGTAGATGGGAAGCTGCGCCAAACCACATCGTCACCCTTGAGATCGACGTTTTCATCCAACTCTTTCTCGCTGATAGGGAAGGTCAGTGGCCACTCGTCATCGTTGCGCACCGCCTCAATAAACTCTTCGGTAATCAGCAGCGAGAGATTGAACTGGCGCAGCCGGCCATCTTCGCGCTTGGCACGAACAAAGTCGAAGACATCTGGGTGGCTGACATCAAAAGTGGCCATTTGCGCACCGCGACGGCCGCCAGCTGAGGAGACGGTAAAACACATTTTGTCGTAGATATCCATAAACGACAGCGGGCCCGAGGTGTATGCCCCGGCACCCGATACATAGGCACCGCGGGGGCGCAGGGTGGAGAACTCGTAGCCGATACCGCAGCCTGCTTTAAGGGTCAGGCCGGCTTCTAAGTTGCGCTCCAAAATGCCCTGCATCGAATCTGGGACAATACCCGAGACCGTGCAGTTGATGGTTGAGGTAGCGGGCTTATAAGCTTGAGCGCCAGCGTTGGAGATGATGCGGCCTGCCGGGATCGCGCCTTGGCGCAGCGCCCAAGTGAAACGCTCCTGCCATTTGTCGCGCAACGCGGGCTCTTCGACATCAGCCAGTGCTTTGGCAACGCGAGCGTAAGTCGCTTCAATATCGGCGTCTACTGGATTATCTTGTTTGTCTTTGAGGCGATATTTTTTGTCCCAGATGTCCAGTGAAGCATCTTGAATCTCGATATGTTTCTGCGCGTCTAGCGGCTTAACGGATTTTAAGGTGGCGGTCATCTTTTATGTCCTTTGATGGCTTTCTCATAAGGTTTGAAAACTTGCGCAGTTGGCGCGTTTAGACTTCTACTACACAGTGGCTACAGCACTCGGGTTGCGAGCAAAAAAAGACGCTTTTAATGCTTTTTGTTAGTATCTTGCCGGAGACAAGAGTGCTGAGCGAAGCAGTGATTCTAGCCCACATTTTGTGCCGTGCAACCCCAAAAACACAAGATGTAGTGTTTTGAGCGCTGCTAAGCCATTGATTTTTGGTTTGGGTTAGCAGCCGAACTGCCGCCAGGCCACGCCGCTATTGATGCTGGCGCAAATCGCTATCTTTGGCGACTAAAAATGTCCGCTCGGTCATACCCTAGATGCTGGCTCTGCGATAGTTTGCCTGTCTTGCATTGATAGCGACAGTTTCTTGTATCACTGCACCGCTATCGCTAACATAGCGGGTTAATTAGACCGCCGCTGGGCGGCTCTCTATTCTGATCTATCGGCAAAGGCTGGCCATATGAATTTATTTGACTTTTCAAACGGTAAAGAGGGCTACTACGGCCAGTATGGTGGTGTGTTTTTGCCCGAAATACTCCAAGCCACAGTCAACGAATTACTCGATTGCTTTCGCGCTTGTAAAAGCGATCCCAGTTTCTGGGCAGAATTTGTCCAGTTAATGCAAGACTACTCGGGTCGGCCAACACCGATCACGCACATGGCAAATTTGTCAAAAACCCTCGGTGGTGCGCAGATTTACGTCAAACGCGAAGATCTCAATCACACCGGCTCGCACAAAATCAACAATGTTATCGGTCAGGGCTTGCTCTGCAAGCGCTTGGGTAAAGGCCGCGTGATTGCCGAGACCGGCGCTGGTCAACACGGCTTTGCCACCGCCACTATGGCGGCCAAATTTGGTCTCGACTGCACTATTTACATGGGTGCAGTGGATGTCGCCCGACAACGTCCCAATGTCTTCTGGATGGAAAACATGGGCGCTGAGGTGGTAGCGGTACAGGATGGACAGAAAACTCTTAAAGATGCAATCAACGAGGCTATGCGCGATTGGGTCACCAATATGGCCGATACTCACTACGTGCTTGGTACGGCGTGCGGGCCGCACCCTTTCCCAGAGATGGTCAGCTGGTTCCAGTCGATTGTCGGCCAAGAGGCGCGCGCTCAAATGCTCGAGCAGACTGGCCGTCTGCCCGACCGCATCTATGCTTGCGTAGGTGGCGGCTCTAACGCTATGGGTATTTTCCAGGGGTTCTTTGATGATGATGTAGAGCTGATCGGTTGCGAAGCGGGAGGCCACGGTGCCGGCTCATCACTGCACGCTGCGCGTCTGGCCTACAACGATGCCTCAGTGGGTATTGCTCAGGGCTTCAAAACTTACTTTTTACAGAACGAACAAGGCAACATGAATGAGACACACAGTATTGCTGCGGGTCTCGATTACATCGGTATCAACCCGATTCTGGCCTACCTTTGGGAGCAAGAGAAAGTGCGCTTCCTCGCGGCCACCGATGATGAGGTCCGCGAAGCACTCAAATTGACCATGCGCACTGAGGGTCTCATCCCCGCACTGGAAACTACCCACGCCTTCGCCAAAGCGATTGAAGAGGCACCGAGTATGGGCAAAGATGAAATTATTCTGATTAATCAGTCGGGTCGCGCCGATAAGGATATTTTCACCGTCGCCGAGGCGCTCGATGACGACAAGTGGAAAGATTTTATCCGCACCAAAGCGACTCAATATAATCAGGAGCACAACTGATGGGTCTGCAGAGCTATATCGATCAGCGCAAACAAGATAAATCTTTGTTGGTGATGGCCCACGTAGTGTGTGGCTACCCCTCTTTTGAGGACAATCTTGCCGAGCTAGAAATTATGGCGGAGGCGGGTGTCGATTTAGTGGAGCTGCAGTTCCCATTCTCCGAGCCAAGTGCAGACGGCCCACTGTTTGTTCGCGCCAATGAAATATCGCTGCAAAATGGCACTACGGTCGACGACTGCTTTGAATTTATGGCGGCCGTCACTGCCCGTTTTCCCTTCAAAGTGTTGATGATGGGTTACTACAACACGGTCTTTAAAATGGGCGAGGAGCGTTTTTTACAGCGTCTTAAAGAGGCGGGCGGTGTCGGCTACATCCTCCCCGATCTGCCTATCGAAGAGGCCGACAATCTGCATGCACTCTCTGCCCAGATGGGGCTTGAGCCAGTGATCTTGATGACTCCCACCAACAGTGACGCGCGCTTAGCCCAGCTGGCTGCCGCCGCCAAAGGTTTCATCTATGTGGTCGCTCGCAAAGGGGTGACAGGGTCTAAAACACAGATGGGTGACGATGTTGCTGAGCTGGTGGCTCGCTGCCGCGAGCACACCGATCTGCCGCTAGGGGTGGGTTTTGGTATCAGTGATCGGAGTGATATGGACTACCTGCGTGGCCATGCTGATATGGCGATTGTTGGTACCGCTGCGCTGCGAGCCTGGGAGCAGGGTGGAGCTACTCAGCTGCGCCAGTTCTTCAGCGATCTTCTGAGCGCTTAAACTGTTCAAAGCGCCAGTCATTGATTAACTGATCGCGCAGTGCCTCCATGCTCGGCAGTTGACCTCGGCGATATTCGCGCAAACAGACCAGATATGCTCCGCCGCGGCCGCTTATTGGGCCTTGCCAGCAGCTCTGTTGGCGCTCACCCCACAGCTTGGCGAGTTGTAAGGAGAAGCCACGGCCAAACTGAGTGTCCACTTGGTGCTGGCTGGCATTGTCAATAACGCTAGTGTTTTCTGGCCCTAGATCGTCCAGCCCAGACATTTTTTTTGCCGCTTTCGCACGAGTTTGTGCGCCGTATTCGAGGGCTGAGAAAAACAGGTAGTCAAAGCTAAAGTAATCGGTCCGGCGGTAACGCTGCTGGTTTTGTTGTAAAAATTCTTGTAGCTCCTCGGGGCTCGGTTCGCGCGCTGTCGTCACTGTGCGGGTCAGCATCGACAATCTAGCCGCCAGTGCAGCACTGTCGATCGGCTGTTCTATTTCAGCAGTTGGATCATTGCTACCAGACGAAATTTGCGCCGCAATACGCTCCGCGAGCCGGTTGCTGTCGGGCAGTGCTACTTGCGGCTGAGTCAGAGGTTTTGAAGGCTCCATTAATACAAGCGACAATCCGCCAGCAAGAGTGACCAACAGCGTGATAAGAGTAATTTTTTTTAGCATGGAATTTAGTTATTCAATGTTCATCGGCGAAATATTCTAAGCCAATCTCCCGCCTCTGGTTCACCGCGCGGGTAGAGGCCGTTGATCAGACGCAGCTCGTCTTGCTCGCTGGCACTGAGGCCGAGCTCAGCGCCAATATTGGCGATAGTGGAGTTGCTGTTGGCTTTTACGTAAGTAATACGGTGCGGCTTTTGTCCGCTGATCTCGCGTTGTGATATCGGACGAAAGGTCTCAATGCTCTGCATGAAAAGTGTATCTATGGCGTTAAATTCTTCGCTGTTGCGCAGCTCTGCAGCCACTTCACCGACGATCAGATAAGCATTGTAGCGATGGTAGACCAACGCAATGCGCTGATATGGATTGCCCTGTGCGTCGAACAATATCCCGCTGTAACCGGATAACTTGGCTGGTGTTATGGCACGGCCCTGTTGCAGCTGCCCCAAACCCAATTGATTGTACAAATACTCCTCCGGTGTCTGCAGAGTGCGCGTTTGTACGGTGAGAGTTAGGCTCGCTTGGTCGCTCTCCACTGTTATCGGCGCAGGTTTTTCATCCTCGCTTGCGGGGGGGGTTACTGTGCTCTTTTGAGCGGTCTCTGTTGCGCCTTTGGGCTGTGCTGTCAAACCGCCGTTTTGCAGTGTGCCGGCGTACTGCCATTCGGGTGGGAAGTCGATACGCACTCTCTCGACAAGATCGCTGTAGCGGTTTGGCGGGGCTACTTTGTCGACAAAGTTGTCGCCCCAGATTAGTCCATCAGTCATCAAGCGGTAGCGCTGTTCGGTATTTTCACTGGAAAATTGTACCGCGCTATCCGAATTGCCAGCGGGGAGAACCGCATTGCGCAGCCGTGCATCGTTGCGCGGATGGCTAGCGAATAGACCGTGATAGACGGGGCGTGAGATGCCGCGTTGACGAGCTTGGTTTTTGAGCATCTGCTCGTAATCTTTCATCAGTGACAGCATGTTGATCATCTCGCGGGGCGGATAGCCAATAGCAGCCATATACTTGGCCCCTTCGCTGTCGGCATCGAGTTCGTTTTCTCTGCCATGGCCGCTGCGTATGGACTCAGCATAAGCCACACCGGCGTAGTAGACATCATTACTATTGGCGATTGCGCCCAATACAAAAGAGAGAAGGTGCGCACCCAACATGGCTCCGCGGCTGCCGGCCACATGATCGAGCGTAATATGCGCCACCTCGTGAGCCAGTACCGCAACTAACTGTGCTTCGTTGCGCATAAAAGTGAGCATACCGCGATTGATGTAGACGTAATTATCAGCCATCGCGTAGGCATTGATATCGGCCGAGTCGACCACGGTAAAGGTAAATTTTTCACCGGCCATCGGCGATACAGCAACCAGCCGTTCTCCCAGTTCAGTGACGTACGTTTGGAGGGTTTCATCTTGGTAGCGCCCACCGTTGGCCACCAACTGCTGATAAAACTTATCCGCCTGGCTCTCGGCTAAAGCGTGGCTGCCCATGGTGCACAATGTAGCAACCAGAAGAAGCAAGAGGGTGCGTTTACTCTTCAAAGTAGGCACGCAGTTGATCTCCTAAACCGTTGCAAGCATCGCTTTTGACAGGTGTCAGCAGAGGTATGGGTGCGACTGCTCCAATTAGGTAAGAGGTGCCCTGTGAGTCTACTCGCACACGGCCGCGCTCAGTGCGGTCGTGTAAATCCCAAATAATAGCTTCATAGACCGATGATTTATCCCACTGAGCAAAACCGAAACAGCCACCGCCGCCCGGACCTATAGCACAGCTAAGCGAGCCGCTAGCCGATGCCGATTCAGTGCTGCCATCGACCCAAATCAAATAGCGAAGACGTTCTTCGTTGAGGCGATTTTCAATCAGAGGGTTCTCGAGAAGTCGACGCATTCGGCCGAGCGTTTTCGGTGCTACACGTGGTTCAAACCACGGATAGATAGCATCGATCAATTGCTCTTCTGGCATAACCTGAATGTTTTTCGAAGAGATTTTACTGCCGATACAATTGACGAAGTCACGATCAGTTTCGTAATGGCCAGCGTCGCGACGGCCAAGGATTGCTAGCTTCTCATCACCCTCAATAGCAATAGAGCGATCACTGCTGCGAAATTCATCGACGGTAGTAATGGCGCCGCAGCCACCTAGCAAAAGTGTACTAGAGAGTAGAACTTTTGTTGCCCAACCTGTTTTTGACCTGCTCACGGCCTCTCCTTGGCGCTATTGGCAAGGCGCCATCTGCCAAGTGCAGGGATACGTGGGAAATCGATGATGAGTTTGGCGCCGGCATCACGCAGTGCTGTATCGGTAGCGCGCTCCATAGCTTTGCTGCGCGAGAGCATAAAATTATCAGGAGTCTTGCCGTAGGCCGGCATAAACCATTCATCGACTAGCTCAAGTTCATCGTTGTAGAACTGCAGAGAATATTTCAGCCACACCTCATAGACATTCAGGTAGGTTTCGGAGGGGGCGGCAATTTGTACCTCACGCAACCGCGGACGGATCATGATTTGACCGCTGGCGAGCTGTTCGGGCGTGTTGTCGACAACAGTTAAATCGGCAACGAGTGCACTGAAGAGTGTTGTGAAGGTTTTGGTTTGAGCTTCACCAAGATCGATAGTGGTATTCTTGTTAGGGCTGCGCTCAGCGCTGCGAAAGTCCTCATCTAGCCACAACAGAGCTGCGCCGGCCTCGCTGGCCACTACGGGTTCCGGTACTGAACTGGGTGGGGCTAGATGAGTGACACTTGCACAACCTTGAAGTAACAAAGTCAGCAGCACTGCAACATACCAGATGCTCCGAGATCGATTTGCTCTGTCACTGCAATAGTGGCTCACTTTGTCGTCTACTCCCTGGCTGCTTCTAGTTGGGTTTCCCCGCCGCAGGTGTCTGTTACTGTAGCCTATTGCTGGGCGGCTGTTAATCTAAACTGCCCAGCGCAATAAATGTACCGCCATTGGCAGCGGTCAGTTCGCGCATTAGATGGGCGTAGCGCACGGCACTGGCTGAGGGGTTGCGACCCTCGGCAAACTGTACGGGAAAACCGACAGCGTGAATGCGGACTCTGCGTTCACCGGTATCCGTGCGTCTGTTGAGTTGCTCGACAACAGTCGCTACCGCGCGTACCGAGCGGCCCTGAAAGTCATCGCCCATGACATAAATGCTAATTTTACTGCCTGTTGCGTAGTAATTTTTTATCGCTAATTGAATACCTTCAACGGGACTTGAGTTACTGAACGGAGACCAGCTGGCGAGACGGCGCAGAATTTTTTGACGCTGCTCGGGACTATCTTGCTGCCACTCGCCAATGGCTGCGGGGAACATTAACTGGCCCATGTCATTCATCACCTGCAACCCTTTTACCGCTGGGTAGATATCGAGGATATTAATCATCTCTTTTTGCAGCCGCTGCCAACCGAGAGCTTGCATACTGCCGGAGCTGTCGATAACAAAAATGATGTATTCACTATCGACCGGTATGCCTCCTATCACTTGATTTCGCCGAGTGAATTCATCGCCCAACAATCTCTTTTGTTCCTCGCTGAGCACCTGTAGGGCGAGCTTTAAGCGCGCCTGCTCATCTTGACGCTGCCGATTGCGCTGGCTGACGCTGAGGTCGCGGCTAGCGTAGAGCTGACGGCTCGCCTCGAGCTCGCGCTGCTGGCGAGTGAGAGCGGCACGTGTGCGAGTGATACTCTCTTGCAACTGGTCTACACGCTGTTGTGCGATGACCCACTGGCGCTGCAGTTCGATATCGGGCTGTTGCGAAGAGGGGCCGCCAACACGAGCGATGATCAGCAGCAGAACAATAGCGCCAAAGCCACAGCTGATTACGTCTAAGAACGATAAGCTGGTATCCAGACCAGTGCGATCTCGGCGACTCACGGCCAATCTCGCGCCGGGGTTAGCAGTGAACCGCGGCTATTAATCGCCAGCTGCCAGTAGAGTGCCGCAGCCTCGGGATCACCCTCCATCGGCAGTAGCAAAATATTGACCGGTAAGCCGTAGGGGAGAAGGCTGAGCGCTTGGTTGAAGAGGTTTTTGCGCTGCTGTGCCGAGACCATGTAGTTGGCAGGCGCTTTGTCGCCCAGTGTCGGCAGCCCGTCAGTGATGATGAACAAATTATCTGGCTGCGGCTCCAGAGCGGCAATGGCATCAATGCCGCTGATTAGCGAGCTGCCACCGGCAGGGTAGAAATTGCGCAGAGCGCGGCTGCTGCGTTCGATTGAGAGCGAGTCGGCTGCATCTAACCACTGGCCTTCACTTGCGGCTAGGACAGCTTGGCTCTGTTGATTAAAAACCACCAATTGATAGCGGGCGCTGGCGGGCAGCTGTGCCAATAGCCAGTCGGCGATGTTTAATGTCCACTGCCACTTGGCAGCACTGCGTTGTTGCTCTGGTTCGGCATTGCGCAGGCGCAAGACGTTGATTAACTGTTCGGCGAGCATACTGGCTGAGCCGTCGATTAATATCGCAATGCGTTCGCCACCGAGTTTCATGCCAGTGAGATACTGGCGGTCGCCGTCCCCCAGAGTTTGGCGCAAATTACTGCCAAATGCGGGCTCGGCCAGTGTATCTAACTCTATCTCCAAAGCCGCGACGGCGTCGCGCAGTTGTTGCAGCTCGCTATCGCCAATCTCATTGCCGCGTTGCTGCTCTTCTAACTGCTGGGCGAGCTGTGCTTGCTGCTCGGCGAGTTGTTGCTGCTTTTGCTGTAGTGCGGCCAGTTGGCTGTCTAGTTCGGACCCTTCAATTTGCTGTTGTTCTACAGCTTCGGCGAGCAGTTGTGCATCGCCACTGGGTTGCTCGATCGCGACGATTTCGGCATTGTGGCGAAGGATTAAAAACAGCAGCGTCACTGCGCCAAAGCCACACGCCATGATGTCGAGAAACGACAGATTGAAGGGTGTAGGACGACGTTTGCGCGGCATCTTTAAATAGGCCTGTCAGTCGCTGAAATTTTGTTGAGAGGGCAGCAGTTGGTCGCAAGCCTCGCGGCAGTGGTGTACCAGACGCTCTTGATTGAGTTGTAGCTGATGGAGGCAGAACATCACCAACATACTGATCAATAGAGCGACAAAGGTTGAATTAAAAGCTACTCCGAGACTGGCGGTTACCCCAGCAATATCGCCTTCGATAGCGAGATGAGCCTGTCCAAGTGCGGCACCGATACCGCGAACCGTGCCGATAAAACCGATCGAAGGAATCGCCCAAGCAATGTAGCGGACCATGGATAGCTCAGAGTCGAGCAAGTCGCTCTCCTGGTTACACAGCGTCTCTATGGTGCTTTCACGCTGTCCGAGTGGGTGGCGTTGGGCGCTGCGCAACAGTCGCGGCAGCAGCCGGCTCTGTTCCTCTGCGGGCAGATTCTCAAATGCATCGAGACCTTTTTGAGCTCGCTGTAAGAGCGAGTTTTCTGCGCGAAGTTGCTGCGCTTTGAGCCCCATAATCGCCAGTGCCCAACACATTAAAATAAAGCAGGCTTCTTGCTCAAAGTCCTTCAAGATAATAAATAGAGAGCGTTCGCTGGCAGGTCCTACAGTAGCGCCGGCGGCAATCGCTTCTGCGTTAATGGCCAACAACAGATCGGCATTGGGTCTGATCACTGCTGTATATATTAAATGGACGACGATGATCGATAGCAGCAGGGCTACCAGTTGATAGAAAAATTGATGATGGGTGCGTTGTTGATAGCTCACAATAACTCCTGCTAGCTGTTTATATATCGGATGGGAGGGCGATAGCGTTGTCCTCCGAGATAGCCTCATCGGGCGTATAACCTTCAATAACGGTGACAGGCTCGTCTTCTATGGCCGTTGGTGGTTGGTTGATGTCTGGTTCTTGCACCGGTTCAACGCCCGCACCGTAGGCAGAGACTAATAGCATAAATGCACTGATCAAAAGGGTTTGCTTACTCATTGCCGCTCCCGGATTCTGGCCCGACACCTTGTTTGTCGATAAAGCGCGCTAGCCGGAAACCCACATCCAATTTGCCAGCGCTGCCACTATTGCGATAGGCGAGACGCAGTTCACTGCGGCCGGCTAAAGTCCAGCTGGCCCCGCGCATGACGAATAGATCACCACTCTCAGGGCCGTAACTATCGCTCTCATTGTCGGCAGCCATAGGACGCGAGGTGTAGTAATCATTGACCCACTCGGAGACATTGCCATCCAGATCGAACAGGCCAAAGCGGTTACTCGAAAAACTTGCTACGGGTGCGCTGACAGTGAAACCGTCGCGATAATTAGCCAGTGTAAATGGCAGCAACACAGCGGCAGCGCGATCGGCGAAGTTGGCTACAGCGGTACTCGGAGGATAGAGCTGGTTGGCCCAGCTATAAGTGGCACTGCTACCATCTGGGCGGCTGCGTGATACATAGGCCCACTCTGCCTCGGTTGGCAATCGATAGCCGGTGGAGTCCCAGTTGATTCCAAAAAGTTGACCGCCGCTCAACTGGTAAAAACGCGGTAAGCCCTCCTGAACACTCAGCCAATTGCAGTATTCAGCGGCTTGATACCAACTGATGTTAACCACCGGTTGATCATCGAGGCCCAGTGGTGCACCGCCGACAGTTCCGCTATTGTGCTCTCGCCACAGTTTGAACTGCCGGTTGGTGAGCTCGGTTGTGGCGATATAGTAGGGTCGAGTCAGTTTTGCCGTGTAATCACCCTCGTTGGCGCGGCGGCCTGGAGCGCGCCGTGGCGCGCCCATTTGCACACTGCCGCTCGGCTTGATCCGTTTAAGCTCACTACCATTGCTGGCGACAATGCTGTTCGGGCGCTTTGCCCAAAAGGCTTGATAATGGGTTAGTAGATTGATGGCAATTTGTTGGGTGCGTTCGGTGATCGGATCAACAGTCAGTGATTGGCTCACATAACCTGGCTTGCTAAAGGTCAGTTGATGTCGCCTTGCCGGTAGAGCGAGTCGGTGCTCGCGACCCTCTATCAGTGCAGTCTTGGCACCGTCGATAGCGAGCTCGGTAGCAGTGACATTGATCGTCAATATCACTTCACCCAACGCAGGTTTTAGCCCAACAAGGAGCGTCAAATCGCTGCTCTCTTTAGCAATGATATTTTGCCGCTGCGGTAGAAACCCCGGCAAATGTAGCGACAATTCATGCAGTTGGTTAACGAGAATACGCTCATTGAGTGGTGTGGTGCCAATGTATTGGCCGTTGAGAGTTGCGGCGGCACCCTCAGGCTGAGTCGTCAGTTGGAGGGATGCGCGCTCAACCTCGAGCTCGGCGTGGTAGTTGCGCTCACTCCCAGGTATTGCAGCAATAGTCTGCTGCCAGAGTTCATAGCCTGGAAGAGATAGCTCTACGTTACTGCCACTCTCGAGTAATTCTACCTGAACGGGGGTTGTGCCCACCTCGAGCCCATCAACGACCGCAACCGCTCCGCTAGGTTGGCTAGTTAATGTGCGTACCTGCCAAGCGGGAATTAGCTCAAAAGCTTCTGTCTGCGCGACACCGCGGCCCTCTACCATGATCGCTTGTTCAACACTGCGATAGCGCGGTTGAGAAATCTCCATTCTGTAGTACCCGCGAGCCAGTTGCAGCTGAGTAGTCAAAGGTTGGCGCACGCCATTGATCAGCAGATATCCGTCACTACTGGGGACAACTGTGTTGTGCTGATCGAAGAAATGCAGTGTTACTGAGCCTGGCTGCTCTGCGAGGGTGACACGCTGTGGTTGGGTGGCGCGCTCATCGACGACAAACGGGTATTCGCGCGACTGATAACCGGGGGCTGACAGTGTCGCGGTGTAACTGCCGGGCAGGAGTAAATAGTTGCCGCCCAGGCGCAAAGACCAGCCGCTGATGTCGATATCTATCGATAGAGATTCCGGGAGTGGATCTGCACCGGGTTCAGCTTGCACGGTAAAAATGATAGCGCGGCTGGCAAAGCTGTAGCCAATAGCCAGTGCAGTAAACAGCATTAAAAGGGTCAGCACTGCCCGTCGCCAAAGGCGCTGACGGGAATCGAGGGTTAAATCTTCCCGCGGTTGGTTCACGTTATCCTCTCTCTACTGAAATGACTCAAGCGGCCAGTGGTCACAACGCGTCTCCGCAGGTGACATTGACAATAAGCGGTGCGCTATCGCTTTGCTCTAGAGCTACTTGGAACTGCACTTGTCGATCGCGGTGGCCTGGACAGCTGCCCAGGGCCGTATAGCGACCAGGGAGTAGTTTTAGCACTTGTTGGTTAAAGCGTCCTAGCTGGGCGACCTTAAATAGTGTCACCTCAGTTTGACTGTCTGAGAGTAGCAGCACCTGCTGCAGTTGCACACTTTGTCGCAACTGTTTTTGCAACTGCTCCATCTGAGCCGACAACAGAGCACCGCGCGGATTGATCTGCTCAGCTTGGTCCAGCCATTGTTGCGCTGCGCGCTGTTGATCAGCTGCGACTAAATTGTAGGGTGAGCGAGTCAAGTCGTGCCAACGCTGATCAAACTCTGCCCGCACGCGGCTGCTGATTAAACGCACTTTGGCTTCGAGTAGCCCCGGTGCACTGTTTTCTAGTGCTGTGTAAGCAGACACAGCTTGCGACCATTGTTCGTTTTGTTCAAATTGCTCAGCCGCAACCAACTGCCGATCAATACTAACTTGACGGCGCTGATTAGCTACTTGTTGTAGCCCATTCTGGGCATTGTCACTGCCGGGTTGGAGCTGAGCCGCGCGATTAAACGCCGAAGCTGCAGCGTCTAACTGGTCACTGCTGAGCGCACTGTAGCCACTATTTAGCGCAGTGGTGTAGTCAGCTTGGCGCTGCCGGCTGGCCAATTGTTCCGCGAGCAGTTGGATAGCGGGATGTTGGTGGTCTATTGCTGTGTCTTTTTTTGCTGAGAAGAGCAGTGTTTTAGCATCACTGAGCTGATTACTCTCTAGAGCCAAATTAATAGCATTGGCGATCTTTTGAGTGGCACTGAGTTGCAGCTGTTTCTGCCGCCATTGTGCAATCTGCTGGCCAGTGACGCTATCTGTGGGCTCAGCGAGTAACTCGGCAAGAGCTAAATTGCTGTCGAATTCAACTAAGGCAAAATTGCGATAGTTGCGCGCACTGGCGTCTAGTAACTCGATAAGGCGCTGAGGACGCTGATCAATCAATTGGCCCAGAAGAGTGAGTGCTCGTTGATAACTGGCTAGTGCCGCTGGAAACTGACTGTTGGCAACCTCTTTGTCGCCCTGTGTGAGGAGGTTTTGCAAAGTGGTGAATTCGCTGGCGGCCCACTGCTGTGGGCGGCTGGGTTGTAATTGCTCTTGGGCAACAGCAATTTCTGCAAGGAGTGTCTGGGTTTGTTGGCGCTGCCGCGCTAGAACGGCGCGCTGCGAGGCAGTCGTGGCCTGTTTTACTGCGGGCAATTCAGGATTAGTATCAATCGCCGCCAAACGCTGTTGGCGCAGCTGCGGTGTGAGCAGCAATAAAACAACAAGCGCTCCCCCGAGGACAAGCAGCCAGCGTTTTTGGATTGAGGTTAATGCATTCATGGTGTGTTTGGAAGCGCCCGCTCGCGCTGATAAATTTCACGCAAAAGTCCTTTCCACTGCTGATATTGTGCATCGACGCTGCCACTGAGAGTGATAGTGCGATCTTCTAGTTCGATCTGTTGGGGGGCGATTTCGGCACCCAGTGAAGCGCCCATTTCGGCAACAGATTCGTTGGCCGCAGCAGCTTTTTCACGTGTGGCGAGGCTGTTGCGCACCGCTAACCCGCCAAAGCCTGCGCCGACAGTGCTGATCGCGCGAGTCGTGTTAGATCCACCGCCCTCATAGCGGCCATAGATCCCGGCAATAATCGCACCGATGCCACTAATCATCTGTCGAGTGGCTTTGGAGTTGAGTTGGCGTGCCTGCACGACTGCGCTGTATGAGCTAGCGCGATAGCTCTGATAGGGCTCGTGCATTTGAACACTGAACTGGTCGTAATAGTCCTGCATGGTATCTATATAGAGATAGTCGCGCTGGCGAATTTTATCGATACGCACCATTAATGGATCGTTTTCGGCGGGCAGTTTGGTAATCCGCCATTGGTCATTGGAGTCTTGTTGTAGGTAGCCTTGAAGCGCTTGCGGTGCAAATTCCTGGGCAAAACGCAGAGCGGTGATAGTTCGCAACCGAGTAGCTTGTTTATCCGTGTAACTTTCGCGGACACTGAGTAGATCATTAGCAATTTCGGTGAATAAATTGTGGAAGGGATCGCGCAGTTTTTTCAGGCGTCGGTCATAGGCGTATTTACCGACGACCTGACGATAATTTTTGTCTAGCCAAATTTCCCCGGCACTATCGCGAGCGCTGATTTGTAGCTCTAGCTCTTCGCCGTTCGAGGAGATCACCTTGCCAGTGATGATCAAATCAACCGCCATCGTTTCGCTGGCAACCACTCGCACGGCCCCCCAGGCACCGCTGCGCTCTAACATTTTGCCCAGTTGGTTAACAAAGTAGATGGTCTCTGCCATGCGCACTTCTGGAAACACGGGTTCGTCTTGATCGACCAGTTCGAGCCCATCGGCGAGTGGCAATAGGCCGATATCGAGCAGCGCGCTATCGGCAAAAGCTCTGCTGGGCGTGAGCAGTGAAATAGGAGTCGAGGAGGTAATTTTGTCGATTGCCAAGCTGGGTGCTGAGAGTAGCAATAACAATGTTGTGCAGAGAGCCAGCAACGGTTTAGAGCAAACTTTTATTAGCACAGTAAACATTTTATTGACCTTTTATCCTGCGGTACTCTTCCCAGAGTTTTTCCCGCAACTGAGGATCTTGCTCACGCATCGCCGCCTCGCGGATTTGGCGCAATACAATATCATCCCCTTGGCCATCGTCAATGTCATCGGGCAGGGGGATGCTCGCCTGGCCGGCTCCGGCAGATCCACCACCGCCAGATCCACCACCGCTGGGACCACCTTGGGCGCCACCGCTATCACCCTCGCGACCTGCACTGCCGCTATTCTTTCCACCATCTCCGTTTGAGCCGGGGCTCTGTGATCCACTCTGGCTGCCCGAGTCGCGACCTGCGCGGCCGACAATACTGTCATCTTCGTCGCCTATGCCCATATTGGCATGCAGTTCGCCAAGCTCAATTTCATCGAATGCAGAGCCGTGATCGAGTGGCATATTGCGACCTTTTTGCGACAGGATATCCACCTCATCGCTACTGTTCTGACGGCCGATAGCGCGGTCAAACTCTTCTAATTTTCGCTCGAGCTCGAGATCTAACTGCTCGGTATCTGCACCTGCAAAGCTAATTGGCCCGGCCAAAAGCAGGAGTATTGCAGCGGCTATCGCGCTCTCATTAAAGCGTGTTGGCTGTGGTATCTTCGGCATCTGTCTGTTCCTCGGGAGGTGCTGCTGATGACTGGGTGTCAATGGTGCTGAGTAGCTCGACCAGCTCAGGATTTATAGCTAGCGCAATACGAGCGACACTATCGCGGCTTCCCGTTTGATCGATACGCGGTCGGTAGCGAATCTGATTGGCTAATTTGATTGCGCGCTGAAGATTTTTCTCAGCTACAGCAGAGTTATTTTGTGACCACTCTACCGCGGTGATACGGCCTTTTTTATTGACCTCAACGGAGAGGTTTTGACTGCTCCATGAGGCGTCAGGGGTGAGAAAAAGAATCGCTTGTGGTGAGTTGAATAGCTGTTCTCCAAGTTCTGAACGCTGCTCCCGCTGCACTTCATCACTTATGGTTGTATCTGGATTTTCGGCGCTGCTGTCGATGGGATAGGTCACCTGGTAGGCAAGTTGGTAGGCTTGCTCTGCAGAGCTGTGCTGGCCAAAGACTAGATACCAATCACCCAGTCTTGCAATCGCTTTAGCCAGTGCTTCTCTATTCGTCCGCTGTGCGCGTTCTATTCTCAAAATAATCTGTTCCAATGCCATTTTGCCATTTCGATAACTCGATTGGGTATGAGTCGATGGTGTCCTTTCGATAGATGCGCCCATCGACACTGAAAATCCACTCTCACTGGGTAACCCATGCTGCTTGATATGCTCGGCAACCGTATAATTTACTTCGATGGCGCGTCGGTAACTGGGCATATCGGCCGAGATATCGGCATCATCTGCTTTGGCAATGAGCAGGCTGAGTTGATGGGCAGCGATTTTGTCGGCATCGATAAGGTGCTTGAATCCAGCTCTCGGCTCGCTGAGACGGTAGGCGTGTAACTGCCAATCAAGCAGACGATCCAGAGTAGGGATCAACTCTTCGCTCTCTTCGCCATGGTATTTTATGGCGAGGTTATAGAGTGCGTAGAGAGCATCAGTTGCGCGTTCGCGCTCACCGAGCTGGTAGTGACTATCGGCGACAGCAAACAGATAGGGCGTCTGGCTGATAGCGTTGAGGCCTTGATTGATACGCTCAATCTGCATCGCTGTGCGGTACGCATCCAGCGCTTCGAGGTGGGCATTCTGGTTGGCCAAAGCTCGGCCAAGAGAGAAGTAGAGTTCACCCAGTTCAGGTGAATAGCTGTCTGTAAGATTTTCTTGGCGCTCAATGCTGGCAAGCAGATTGTCGATTGAACTGCCGCCATCGTTCTCCGCCAAAGTATGGGTAGGCGTTGCAGTAGCCAATAAAAAAACATAAGCCAATAGTCGGCTTGTTCGCAATAGAGGCGGTTTGGCTATGTGACGCAGTATTTGCACACGGCTCTCCTGACTGCCCGGCCACCCCATTGCAGCCGGTTAAGCTTCCCTTCAGTGTGCTCTGCAGCACAGGCAACTGCAAGTCAGTCGATGACTGCCCTTGAGTTTGCCGCTCAACAGGCTAAGCAATATTCGACACTGTTGGGGAGGCTGTTTAGAATAGCCGACTTTTAGTCGCTATTGATTTATATGGAGTCATCCGC
>JBLYYE010000004.1:0-18020 GCA_048549915.1 Porticoccaceae bacterium | reverse complement strand
TCAGGCTTTCCGTCGAGCGGACGTGCACAACAGCTCTCACGCAGCGAGGCCGGGTAAAAAGTATCGGCTCAAGGACTTCGCGACTGGCCAACACCCCAGGTGATGATCAGTCTAGCATAGGCGCAGCGCGGCTCGACAGAGTTGCGGTAAGATTTTTTGCTTTAGTTGAACCGTTCTAGCGCGGCTTCTAAACGCTCTTGAGCGCTATCGATTATCGCGTTGCTCTCGCTCTGTGCACCGCTATTGTCGCGGTTGGCAATCAGCTCATAGGCCAGATTGAGGGCGGTCATAACCGCAATTCGATCTAGACCAATAATAGCGCCACCGCGGCGCACCTCTTGCATCTTCTCGTTGAGTAGCTCTGCGGATTGCTCAAGTGCAGCGCGGTCCTCTGGTTTACACGCGACCTGATACTCTTTGTCGAGGATCTTAATTTTTAATGAGTTGCTCATGATAGTTGCCCCTACTGGTCCGTGTTGAGGCCGCGCAAGCGGTTGATCATCAGCTCAATCTTTTGACGAGCCAATTCGTTCTGTTCGACCAGTTGGCTGCGTTCAGTCAGCAGGCCAGATTGGCGTTCAACCAGTTGCTGATTGTCGCGCTTCATCTGATCGCAGAGGGCGATGAGTTGGTCAATTTTTTCCAGTAACGGATGGTCTGGGTCAGTCATGATTGTGAGAAAAACGCTCGCGGTGCGGTGGTGGTATAAGGGTGCTATTTACGCAGATATTTAAGCACTATAGGCGCGGGCTCTGCGCGGGTCAATCGCGCCGCGTTCGGGCTGTCTGGTTCTGATGCAGCAGCTTCGCAACGGTGCTAGGATAGCGGCCGATTAAAAGTTTAAAAAGTGGGGCAGTGCGGTGGATTTCGAACAGATAGAAGCATTTTTTTATGAGCTGCGGCTCTCAGTGACGCCCTCTTCTTACCACGGTTTTGTCTGTGGTCGGATAGCTGCTGGCGCCGTCTCGATTGATGAGCTGGTGACGCTTTCCGCCGAATGGCTGACGCTCGACGAGGAGCGCGCCGCTGCCGCAGATGACGCTTTGCGCGACTATTTGGCGTTAGTTATTGAGGGGATCTCAGACCAGGGCTTCAGTTTTCAACTGCTGCTGCCCAGTGAAGAGCTGCCTTTAGCCGATCGCCTCGCCGCAACGGGCGAGTGGTGTGGGGCGTTTCTCTCCGGTGTTGGCGAAGGCCTTGGCGGTGCATTTAATGTCACCGAAGAGGGCCGCGAGGCGCTCGAGGATCTCGCGGCGATCGCTCAAGTTTCTACCGACTTGCAGGGCGATGATGACGAAGAGCGCGACTATGTCGAACTGTGTGAATACATTCGTGTGGCCGTACAATTGCTGTTTGACGACCTGCGCGGCGGTGAGCAGCCACCTGCGCCGACGGTCCACTAAATCTTACGCTGATGATTGCCCTGAAAGGTTACGCAGAGCGCCGCCGCGAGTTGATGGCGCAAATGCTCCCAGACAGCATCGCAATTATTGCTGCCGCTCCAGAAGCGGTGCGCTCACGCGATACACACTACCCCTACAAACAGAGTACTAATCTCAGTTATTTGAGCGGTTTCCCAGAGCCGCAGGCGGTACTGGTGTTAATGCCCGGTCGCGCCAAAGGTGAAACAGTCCTGTTCTGTCGAGAAAAAGATGCGCTGCGAGAAACCTGGGACGGCTTTCGCTACGGCCAACAGGGCGCTATTGAGCAGTTTGGTATGGATGATGCGTTTCCTATCGATGACCTCGACGAAATACTGCCGGGGCTGCTCGAGGGCAAGTCGCGGGTCTACTACGCCATCGGCAAACAGCCCGACTTTGACCGCCAGCTGCTCGACTATGTGCAGCAACTCGGCGATAGCCAAGGTCGCGGCGCTATACCGCCCGGAGAGTTTGTCGATCTCGACCACACGCTGCACGAAATGCGCCTGATTAAAACCGCCGCTGAATTGAAGCTGATGCGTCAAGCCGCGACAATTTCAGCGCAAGCACACTGTTTGGCGATGCAGCGCTGCACTCCTGGGCTCTACGAATATCAGCTGCAAGCGACCATCGAACACCACTTTGCCGACTGTGGCGCCGCCGCTCCGGCCTACACCACCATTGTTGGCGGTGGTAACAACGGCTGCACGCTGCACTACATAGACAACCGCGCACCTTTGGTGGACGGTGAGCTGGTGTTGATCGATGCCGGCTGTGAATACGCTGACTACGCGGCAGATATTACCCGCACGTTCCCGGTCAATGGCCGTTTTAGCCGCGCACAGTCCGCCATTTACGACCTGGTTTTGGCGGCTAACAATGCGGCAATTAAAGCAGTGCGTGTCGGCAAGCCGTTTAATGTTGCCAACCAGGTGACGGTCGAGGTGATCACCGCCGGTTTGGTTGATCTGGGTATTCTCGATGGTGAAGTCAATGAGTTGATTGAGCGCGGTGCCTACCGCGAGTTTTACATGCACAGCGCAGGTCACTGGTTGGGGATGGATGTACACGATGTCGGCGACTACAAGATTCACGGCCAGTGGCGAGAGTTTGAGCCGGGCATGGTGCTGACTATTGAACCGGGAATCTATATTCCGCGCAGTGCCACGGCGGTTGCAGAGAAGTGGCGCGGTATTGCCGTGCGAATCGAAGACAATATCGTCGTCAAAAAGCGCGGGGTTGAAAATATGACTCGGCAAGTACCCGTTGAGCGCAGTGAAATTGAGAAACTGATGCGAGCGAAGCGCCGATGAGTCAGCCAGAGAGCCATCACAATTGTGATATTGCCATTGTCGGTGGCGGTATGGTCGGCTCGCTGTTGGCCTTGACCCTGGCCGCTCAGCAGCAGCGATTGCAACAGGCGGGTTGCCAGCCGTGGCGTATTACTGTTTTAGAGCGCTCAGCGTCCAGCCCGCAAAAACCATCGGCCGGTGCGCCACTGGCCGGGCGCACCACCGCATTGAGTGCCTCGACCTGCCAGCACTTAGAACAGTTAGGTCTGTGGGGCAAATTGCAAGCGCAGTGCGCAGCGATAAGCACCATTCATGTCAGTGAGCGCGGTTCATGTGGGCTGACCCACTTGCGAGCAGCAGAAAATCAGCTCGAGGCGTTTGGTTATGTGGTTGAAAACGCGCTGTTGTTGGCGGAACTGCGCGCGGCCATCAGCGCCGCCGCGATTGATTGGCGCGCTCCGGCTCAGGTAGAGAAGATGGTGGCGGGTGGTGAGCAGCAGCGGCTTATCTTGGGCGATGAGGAGATTGTGGCCAGTTTGGTAGTGAGTGCTGAAGGTGCCAATAGTGCGCTGCTGGCCGGGTTGGGTATCCGCAGCGAACGAACTGACTACCAACAACAGGCTATTATTGCCAATTTGGCACTGGCCCAGCCGCACAACGGCGTGGCCTATGAGCGCTTTGATCGCGCTGGCCCCATGGCCCTGCTGCCACTCATCAGCCAGCAGGGGGTGCACCGCACAGCCTTGGTTTGGACCCACGCCGAGGGGGATGAGCAGCGCTGGATTGAGGCGAGTGACGCGGAGTTCTGTCGCGAAATAGAGCGGCTGTTTGGCGAGCGTATAGGCGCTGTCACCGCCGTGGGAGAGCGCCGTGCATTTGGTTTGGCACTGCAGCGCAGCAGTGAGCAAGTACGTCGCGGCCTGGTTGTGCTCGGCAATGCTGCCCATGCGCTGCACCCAGTGGCCGGCCAAGGTTTTAATTTGTCAGTGCGCGATGTTGTAGCGCTAGCGGAAGAGTTATTGCGCGCGCGCTTAGCCGGTGACAGCCCCAGCGAGTTGTCGACACTGCAGCGTTACCAGCAGCGCCAACAAAGCGATCAACAGCAGACTATCGTGTTTAGCGATCTGCTGCCGAAATTATTTAGCAGCCGCCTTCCCGGTGCAGCTGTACTGCGACGCAGCGGTCTAGCCGCTATGGACCTGTTGCCACCACTGCGCCAGCGTTTTGCACAGTTTGGAATGGGCAGTGACAGAGGGGCCGCACAATGAGCGCGGCAGCAATGCAGCGGTGCGATGTCGCGGTGGTCGGGGCGGGCGTAGTGGGAAGCTGCGCTGCGTTGGCGCTGGCCAAGCTCCCTGTAAACGTGGTGCTGATCGAGGCGCGTGAGGCGACAGCAGTGCACTCTCAGTCGGGGTTTGACCCGCGGGTGATGGCGCTCAACAGCCACGCTCAGCAACTTCTTGATCGCCTCGGTGTCTGGCAAGCTATCGGATCAAAGCATGTCACGCCCTACCAAGAAATGCGTGTTTGGGATGGCGATGGCAGTGGCAAGATAGCGTTTAGCGCTTCCTCGCACGGCGCACTGGGCGCTATTGTAGAGCAGCAGCCGCTGCTAACAGCACTGCAACAACAGCTAGCGCGCGCCGGCGTCACCATCGAGCGACCAGCCACCGTGGTCTCTGAACATCGCAAGGAGGGCGGTATGGTGTTGGAGCTGTCCAGTGGCCGACAGCTCTCAGCGCAACTGGTGGTTGCTGCAGATGGAGCTCAGTCGCCGCTGCGCGAACGGCTCGGCTTTGCCACGCGCAGCTGGAGCTATGGCCAGGACGCCATTATTACGACAGTGCGCACAGAGCGGCCGCACCAGTCGGTCGCCTATCAACGTTTTAATGCGCATGGCCCGCTGGCTTTGCTGCCGCTCGGCGGCGATGGCCGCTACTGTTCTCTGGTTTGGTCGCAAACTAGCAGTGAGGCCGAACAGTTGATGGCGCTCGGCGAAGAGCAGTTTTGTCGCCAGTTAAGTTATGCCAGCGAGGGTGTGTTGGGTTGTATAGAGGGGTGTGATCAGCGCTACCGTGTACCGCTCACCCAGCGTCATGCCGTCGATTATATTCAGGCCAATGTGGCGTTGATCGGCGATGCTGCGCACGCCATCCATCCGCTGGCTGGCCAGGGTGTCAATCTCGGCTTGAAAGATGTCGCGGTGCTTGCAGAGGTGTTGGCCGCAGCGATGCAAGTGGCGGGCGGTAATAGTCTGCTCGGTGAAACGGCGCTGCTGGGGCGTTATCAACGGCGCCGCAAACCAGATAACTTAGCCACGATGGCGGCGATGGAGGTGTTAAAGCAGCTGTTTGCTAGCCGCACACCGCTGCTGCGCTTGGCGCGCAATGCGGGGCTCAACTGGTTTGATCAGCAGGCGCAGCTCAAACGCTGGATAGCCGACGCTGCGGCCGGTTAGGCCGGCAACTCCAACTGCAGAATTCTAAACCCTTCGCGCCGCTCAATTTCACAGACCCAGAGTTGTTGCTCGGCGGCGCGCTCTAAGGGGATAAACTCGTTGACGACAAACAGTGCGGCGCCGCCCGGTTTCAGCAGACGGCGAGTGGCCGCAATAAACTTTTCGGTGAGACGACCGTCGACACTAAAGCCTTGATGAAAAGGCGGGTTGCATAAGATCAGCTCAAAACGCCCCTCAATGTCTCGGCCGCTATCCGCCGCCAGTAGTTGGCTCGGTTCGCGCAGCAGATCGGGTAGCCGATCCAAATTGGCGCGCGCTGCCAACAGTGCCGTGGCGCTGTTGTCAGTCAATATTAGCTCGCAGCTGTGCTCGCGCTCAGCCAGCCAAGCGCCTGCCGAGATGCCGAGATAACCGTATCCGCAACCGAGATCGAGCAGACGCTCCGGCGCTGCAAGCTGGCCTTCACTGATTAAGCGCTGCCAATTTTGTAGCAACAACTCGCTGCCGCGATCAATTTTTTGCCAGCCAAAAATCCCCGGTTTGCTCTGCCAGTGTGGATCTGCAGCGAGAGATCGCAGCTGGGGGTAATCTTGGTCATCGAGCACGCTGCCCGCGCTGTTATCTTTGCGCACAGCACCCAGATAGAGTGAGCCGTGTTTTTTCAGCTTGCTGACAACCGCAGTGGCGCCGCCAAAGCGTTCAACTGCGCGGTTGAATGTGGTTTTAATGCCGTCGTTTTTGGCCCCGCAAAACCACACGGTGGCATCGGGCTGCAAGGTGTCAAATAGCTGGTTGATGAGGTGGTGGCAGAGCGGGCGCTCTTTGGGCAAGCGCAGTAGCGCGCAGTCAAATAATTGCCCAGCTAGTGGTGAAAAATCAAAATCATTGAACAGCACATTGAGCCCGGCGTGCTCGGCGGCGCTGGCAATATCACAGCGGTTGCTGATCACGGTGGCGCTGTGGCCGCGCGACCACTGTGCATCGGCCCAGTTTTCATCGGCGGCTATCAGTGTCGCATCGCTCTGCCACTGCTCCATCAGCAGTGTGACGCCAGCATCTCCTAAAGAGTATTGACCAGCCATTAGATTGCGTTGATTTCAGCGGCGCTGAGGGGGCGGTACTCGCCGGGCGCCAGATCGCTGTCGAGAACTATTTCGCCAACGCTGTGGCGGTGCAGTGCAACCACAGCATTGCCCAGCGCGGCAAACATGCGTTTTACCTGATGGTATTTTCCTTCGACAATTGCCAGTTCCACGGTGCAGGGGTCGAGTACAATGAGTGTGGCCGGCTGACAGCGGCGCTTCTCACCGTCGAGAAAAATCCCTTTGGCGCAGCGTTCAACGGCACTGGCTGGATTCTCAAGCGGCTCGGCGAGGGTGGCATGATAGAGTTTTTGGCAGCGGTTGCGCGGCGCTGTCAGGCGATGGTTCCACTGCCCGTCATCGGTTAACAAGACCAGCCCAGTCGTATCGATATCTAGGCGGCCGGCAATTTGCAACTCTTCGGCGCGGTGTTCGTAGATGAGCTCTACGGCTGTGGTGTGGTCTCGATCGCGATTGGCGCAAACCACCCCGGCCGGTTTATTGAGCATATAGTAGCGCGCCTGCGGCGCAGCGATGGGTGCGCCATCGATGGTGATATCTTGTCCTGCGCTGAGGCGTTGCCCGGGGTCTTTAACGGTTGTGCCGTCTACAGCTACCTCGCCATTTTTAATCAACCTTTTGACATCGTTGCGCGACAAGTCGGTGGCGTTGGATATAAAGCGGTCGACGCGCATTCTGTTATCCGCGCAGCAGCAAGGCTGCTTGTTTGGCAAAGTAGGTGAGTACGGCATCGGCGCCGGCGCGCTTGAAAGCGGTCAGCGATTCGAGGATCACCTCTTCGCGGCTCAGCCAGCCGTTGTCAAATGCAGCGCAGTGCATCGCGTACTCGCCGCTGACCTGATAGGCGAGGGTAGGTACACGCAGCTCATCTTTGACACGGCGCACAATGTCTAAATAGGGCATGCCCGGCTTGACCATAATCATATCGGCGCCCTCATTGAGATCGAGCGCACACTCGTGGAGAGCCTCATCGCTGTTGGCCGGATCCATCTGATAGCTTTTTTTGTTGCCACCTTTTATGTTGCCGGCAGAGCCAACCGCATCGCGGAACGGGCCGTAATAGCTCGACGCGTACTTGGCCGCATAGGCGAGTATCAGCGTGTTGGCATAGCCGGCTTGCTCTAATGCGCAGCGTATGGCGCCGACGCGTCCGTCCATCATATCGGAGGGGGCGACAACATCGGCACCGGCCTGTGCGTGTGAGAGCGCCTGCTTAACCAGCACTTCAGTGGTGATGTCGTTGAGCGCATAACCGTGCTCGTCAATAATGCCATCTTGACCGTGGGTGGTGAATGGGTCGAGCGCGACATCGGTGATAACGCCCAGGTCAGGTAGCTCTGCTTTGATTGCGCGCACCGCGCGCTGAGCTAACCCATTGGGGTCAAAAGCGCGTTCGGCGTGGAGCGACTTGAATGCGCTCTCCTCAACCGGGAACAGTGCAACCGCAGGTATGCCGAGATCGGCGAGCTCGCGACACTCGGCAACCAGCAAATCGATAGAGAGGCGCTCTACACCCGGCATCGAGGCGACCGCTTGGCGCTGGCCACTGCCGTCGATAACAAACAGCGGCATGATCAGATCGTGGCTGCTGAGTGCATTTTCACGCACCAAATTGCGTGCAAAGGCGCTGGCGCGGCTGCGGCGCAGGCGGGTGGCGGGAAAGCTGCCGCGGGCAGTGGTAAAGCTCATAGCGTTATCTCGGTCAATGTCACAGGTTAGAGCGTAGCAAAAACGCGCTCGGCGGCGTCTAGGGTGTGCTGGATATCGGCGTCGCTGTGAGCTGCCGACATGAATCCCGCCTCGTAGGATGCGGGGGCTAAGTAGACTCCCTCGGCCAACATGCCGTGGAAAAACTTGCCAAAGCGCGCGGTATCGCAGGCCATGACTTGGCTGTAGTTGACGACTTTTTCCTCTTCGGTGAAGAAGAATCCCCACATAGTGCCGGCGTGGTTGGTGGTAAATGGCACGCCGGCAGCGGCGGCGCGCTCGGCGAGCCCTTCAACTAGGCGTGTGGTCTGCGCGGCTACGGGTGGCAAAAAAGTCGAGTTGTCGAGCATATTGAGCGTCGCTAAACCGGCGGCCATCGCCACAGGGTTGCCCGACAGTGTGCCAGCTTGGTAGACCGGGCCGAGTGGCGCGATCTGCTCCATGATCTCACGGCGGCCACCAAAAGCGCCCACCGGCATACCGCCACCAATCACTTTGCCCAGTGTAATTAAGTCTGGGGTGACGCCGTAATATTCGCAGGCGGTGGTTGGGCCGATGCGAAAACCGGTCATCACCTCATCGGAGATCATCACTGCACCGCTCTGATCGCAGCAGTTGCGAATCGCTTGCAAGAAGCCGGGCACCGGCGGCACGCAGTTCATGTTGCCAACCACCGGTTCAAAAATAATGCAGGCGATCTGCTCGCCGAGCTCGGCCATCAGCTGCTCAAGTGCAGGGGCATCGTTGTAGCTCAGTGTAATAGTGTGGTCTGCCAAACAGTCGGGCACCCCCGGTGAGCTAGGTACGCCGAGGGTCAGTGCGCCGGAGCCGGCTTTGATCAGCAGGGAGTCTGAGTGACCGTGATAGCAGCCCTCAAATTTAACAATCTTGTCGCGGCCGGTAAACGCCCGCGCTAGACGTATCGCGCTCATAGTCGCTTCGGTACCGGAGTTGACCATACGCACCATATCCATGCCGGGTACCATTTGACAGACTTTGTCGGCGAGGTAAATTTCGCCAGCCGTTGGGGTGCCGAAGCTGAGAGCTTTATCGAGCTGGGCGCGAATTGCGTCGAGCACTGCGGGATGGCGGTGACCGAGAATCATCGGTCCCCACGAGAGCACGTAATCGATGTAGCGGTTGCCATCTGCATCGTGCATATAAGCGCCCTCGGCGCTGTCAAAAAACACCGGCGTGCCGCCCACAGAGCGAAATGCGCGCACCGGCGAGTTAACTCCGCCGGGGATATGCCGCTGTGCATCGCTGAAGAGCTGTTGTGATCGAGAAGTAGAATACGTTTGGCTCATGTTTGCTCCAGTAATAGAGTGTAAAAAGTTCAGCCGCTAAAGGGTTTTACGATGACTAAAATCACCACGCCGATGAGTGCTAAAACCGGCGCTTCGTTAAACCAGCGGAAATAGATGTGCGATTTAGTGCTGACACCGTCGCGCAGTTGAACCAGATGGTGGCGACAGGCGAAATGGTAAACCACCAGCAGTGCGACCAAAATAAATTTTAGTTGGAACCAGGTCTGGCTCAAATAGTAGTCGGGATTGAGTAACACCAACCAACTGCCCAGCGCGACTGTAGCTACCATTGAAGGCGTGCCGATGCCGCGGTAAAGCTTTCGCTCCATTACGATAAAGCGGTCAAGGCTGATCTGATCGTCACTCATGGCGTGGTAGACAAACAGGCGCGGTAGATAGAACAGTGCGGCAAACCAGCAGATAACGGCGATCAGGTGGAAGGCGAGAACCCAAGAGTACACGGCGGCTCCTAACTCGGTTGGCAAAGATCAGTAGTGTTGTGCAATCATCGAGCGGCTCAACACCCCGGCGATGGATGGCACACTTTTGTCCGGCGCTGATTGTGCCACAAAAACCCAGTCGGTGGCCGCTCTATCCATCTTCTCTAACGCGTCGCTGAGCGTCGCAGTATTATCAATAGCTGCTGCGCTGCTGGGGTCGCCAGCCAGTTCAGACCAGACCAAGCCGCTGTCGGTTTTCAGCGCGGCTAGCCCTTCGGCGCCATTGATGAGAACAGTGCCGTTATCCAGCGTCAGCAGCAGATAGCGCGGGTGCAGGTGAAGCAGCGCATCGGTAGCGGTTTTGCTCAGTTGTGGTTGGTTGAGTACGGCAATGTTTCTCTCCATCGCTGCCATTACACTGACACGGCTGAGCGCTCGAAAGCGGGCGGAGGCGTAGTTGTTGCCAGCCAGGCCAATAGCAAATATGCCCGGCAAGCCACTGCTGAAACGTGCAGTCAGAGTCGCTGTAGCGACCATGACCATGGCCGGCATAAGTAGCTTGTGGTTGCCGGTCAGTTCGATCACCGCCAGTAACCCTGCCAATGGCGCATTAATAAGCGCGGCGAGCATGGCCGCGATGCCTGCGGTTGCATAGAGTGCAACACTGCTGTGGCTGTCGGGCAGCAACAGCGCAGCCAAGTTGGCCAAGGCCGCCCCGGCGACAGCGCCCATCACCACCGCGGGGCCGACCGAGCCTGCCGGCAGGCCGACGGCAGCACTGACAATAAAAGTGAGCCCCTTGGCGGCTGCAATGACCAGCAGCGCGGTGACTGTCAATTGACCTAGCAGCGCCAGCTGCACGGTATCGTAGCCGACCCCCATTACTTCGGGCACCTGTACAGCCACGGCGCCGGTCAGTAGCCCGGCCAGACTAAAGCGCACGGCCACAGGTCGCAGGGCCAAGCCGCCCAGCCAGCCGCTGCCTGGGCTGCGCAGACGAGCAAACAGCCGCAACTGCAGCGCGGCGTACAAGCCGATCAATACACCGCCGAGCGCCAGAATTGGCAGTTCAGCCAGTGATGCAGAGTGTAAGTCTGGCAGCATAAATAGCGGTGCACTGCCGTAGAGCCACTGCGCCAGAGAGGCACCGGTTACGGCAGCGAGAATCACCGGCAAGAAACCGGCGACGGTGTACTCCAACAAAACCACTTCCATGGCGAAGATGACACCGGTTAAAGGGGTGTTGAATGAGGCCGCGATGGCGGCGGCAACGCCACAACCGATCAGTGTTCTGCGGCTATTGCCGGGAAGTTTTAAGCGCCGCCCAAACAGCGAGGCACAGGCGGCGCCGAGGTGTACGGCAGGCCCTTCGCGGCCCATCGATTGGCCGCTTAACAGGGCAACGATACCGCCCAAAAACTGCGCCAGAGCGTTGGCAAATGGCAGGCGGCCGGCAAAGTTATAGGTGCGATCCAAAACATGAGCGACACCGGTGGCCCGCTGGCGCGGGCGCATAAAGTGCCAAACGCCCGCCAACACAACGGCGCCGGCCAATGGCAGTAGGAACCTCGCTAGCGCCGGGAGTTGTTCAAAGTGTTCGGCGTTGCCGCTGCCAAACAGCTGGTCCAACGGCCACTCGACTGCGATGCGAAAAATAATAGCAACGGTGCCGGTGATCAATCCCACCACTACAGCAGTGGCTGCCAGGGTCAGCATGGCTTCGCTGCTGGCGAGTCGGTCGCGCCAGCGCGGCGGGTGTGCCCCGATCAAGGAGGAGTTTGTCTCTACTGGCATATGGCAGTGATCCTTGGTCGGTTGATATGGGGCGGTAAACGCAGAATTGGCGTATTATAGCGGCTCTGGGCGCGGCCACCTAAGCCCTGACAGCGAAGAGATTTTAAGGAGAGTGGACTTGAGTATCAAAGTTGCGATTGTCGGTGCCACCGGCTACACCGGAGTAGAGTTGTTGCGGCTGCTCAGCGGGCACCCCAATGTGAGTGTTGAAGTCATCACTTCGAGAGCTGAAGCGGGCCGCCCGGTTGCAGAGTTGTTCCCCAATCTGCGTGGCATTAGTGCACTAGTTTTCAGTGAGCCGGACGAACAGCAGTTGGCGAACTGCGACGTGGTCTTTTTTGCTACACCCCACGGAGTGGCGCAGGCGACTGTGCCGGCACTGCTGGCGCGCGGCTGTCGAGTGATTGATCTATCGGCAGATTTCCGTATCCGCGATGTGCCGCTGTGGGAGCAGTGGTACAACCAACCACACGCCGCACCAGAGTTAGTTGCAGAGGCGGTCTACGGTCTGCCCGAGGTAAATCGCCAAGCCATTCAAGGCGCGCAATTAGTCGCTTGCCCGGGATGTTATCCAACGTCAGTTCAGCTGGGGCTGCTGCCGCTGTTGGAGGCGGGTTGTATCGATCAGAGCGATGTCATCGCCAACTCCGCTTCGGGTGCTACCGGTGCTGGCAAGCAGGCCAGTGTGGCGACACTGTTGACAGAAATTAGCGACAGCTTTAAAGCCTATGCGGCTGGCGGCCACCGCCACTTACCGGAGATAGAGCAGGGCCTTGCCGACATTGCCGGCAGTGCCGTCAAGCTCACTTTTGTGCCGCACCTGCTGCCGATCAACCGCGGTATTCACACCACAATTTATGCCAACCTAACCGACAGCAGCGTCGACTTGCAGCAACTCTTTGAGCAGCGCTTTGCCGACGAGCCATTTGTCGATGTGCTGCCCGCTGGCAGCCACCCTGAAACCCGTTCGGTTCGCGGCGCCAACGTTGCGCGCATTGCGGTGCACCGACCGCAAGGCGGCAACAAGGTCGTGGTCTTAGTGGTTGAAGACAATCTGACCAAAGGTGCCTCTGGGCAGGCGATTCAATGTATGAATATCATGCTTGGCTTGGAAGAGTGCGCCGGGCTCGAAGCGCCGGCACTGCTGCCTTAGTGTGAAAGATGTCGGCCGCAAAATAGTCCCGAGTCTGCTCGGCGCGCTGGTGTTGGCGGGGCTTTATCAGCTCGGCACACTGACCGTGCAGCAATCGCCAAGCGTCGCTGAGTTGGCGCCGGTAGATCCAGAGATCGCTATGCAGCTCGCGCGGGCCGAGCTCGACGCGGTGGTGGCAGAGCAGGCATTAGAGCTGCTGCGTGAAGATATGGTGGCGCTGCGCGCGCAACTCCGCAGCGTCAATGAAGAGTTGGCGCTCTACCGTCAGACGCTGGGTATCGAGGCTCTGCCAGGGGGCCTCTCAGTGGGCGAGATGGGGCTTTGGCCAATTGGGACGGATGGCAATGCGCGGCGCTTTGGTTACCGCTGGGTTTTGATGCAAAACAACAAACAGCGCGAAAGCCTGCTGGTTAAAGCGCGTCTCTGGTTGAGCGGCACCGGTGAGGGTCAGCCCATCGAGCTGAGTTTTGATGCCTTGGGCGATAGTCGTGAGAGCTCCGTGCGGGTGCGTTACTTTACCATTGTGCGCGGCGAAATTGAGCTGCCTGAGGAATTTGATCCGCAGCAATTACACGTGGAGTTGCGCTACAGCTGGATGAAAAACCCCCAATATCAGGCCCAGTTTGCTTGGTCAGAGATTGTGCAACTGCCGTTAAGCGAACCACCGTCCGCAATAAGTGATTGAATTTCGCCCAGCAGCCACTATATTGTCACTCTGTGGAATAACGGAGTATTTATGTCAGGTATTCAGACCTTTACCCCAACACTGCTCACTATTACGGATAGTGCAGTAGCCAAAGTCAATGCGCTCAGAGAAGAAGAGGGCAATGCTGAGCTTATGCTGCGGGTATTTGTCACCGGCGGCGGCTGCTCTGGTTTCCAGTACGGTTTCTCTTTTGAAGAGGTGGCCGGTGAGGAGGACACCCCGGTCAGCCGCGATGGTGTGACGGTGTTGGTCGACTCGATGAGCTACCCCTATCTGGTCGGCTCGACCGTCGATTATGCAGAGGACATCATGGGCTCAAAATTTGCCGTGACAAACCCCAATGCCTCAACTACCTGTGGCTGCGGCGCTTCTTTCTCTATCTAGTCTTCGTCCAAATCCTATGGCAGGTAGAGTCCACCGAGTATCGCCTCGCGAGCGGCGCCAGTAACTGCGGTTACATTGCCGGGTAGCTCAAGCAGGCGCTGCCGAGCCAGCCAAGCAAATGCAGCCGCCTCTACCCACTCTGGGGCTAATCCAGCCGTTGCAGTTGTCTCTACAGGTTGGCTGCTGTGGGCGGCTATTCTGCTCATTAAAAATTCATTCTTCGCCCCACCACCACAAACTAGTAGTTCTTCAAATATCACTTGCTGGCGGTCGGCGTATGAGGCGAGTGCCGAACAAATAGTCAGAGCCGTGAATTCTGTCAGAGTAGCCTGCACATCGACGGGGTTGGCATCGCAGTGGGCCAGCAGGCTCTGATTAAACTGCTCTCGGCCGCAGCTTTTGGGCGGTTGCTGCGCCAGATACGGGTGAGCCATGAGTTCCTGCAGCAGCGGCTCAGCCACTTTGCCGGAGGATGCCCACCCGCCATTCTCATCGTAAGCTTTGCCGGTGTGGCGAAGGCACCAGCCATCCAAGAGCGCATTGCCCGGGCCGCAGTCAAAACCAGCACAGTGGTCGCCGTGCAGCAGGGTTAAATTGGCTATGCCGCCGATATTGCAGATTGCGCGAGGCTCTGGTGTTGCAAACAGAGCGCGATGAAAGGCCGGTACAAGTGGCGCACCTTGCCCGCCCAAGGCGATGTCGGCGCGGCGAAAATCTGCCACCACAGGGATGCCGGTGCGCACGGCCAGTCGCGCCGGATCGTTGAGTTGCAGTGTCGCGGCAAGCGGATGGGGTGGCGGCAGGTGCATGACGGTCTGGCCGTGACAGCCAATCGCCAGCACTTGCTGGGGCGCTATCTGAGCCGCTTGCAGCAGCTCCAGTGTGGCGCTGGCATAGAGCTCGCCGAGCTGCGCCTCGAGAGAGGCGAAATTGGTCAATGACCAGTGGCGTTGGGCGGAATCGGCTTGGCTGTCGGTTGCGTTGCGCAAGGTATCACGCAGCGGGGTGGGGATCGGAGCGGTATGGCTGGCCAGCAGTTCTAGTCTGGCGGCATCGCGGTGTTGGCGCGAGGAATCGGTATGAAAGCGACAGGCGACAACATCGACAGCATCTAAACTGGTCCCCGACATAATACCGATAGCGATCTGGGGTGTGGCGCTCACTGTTCGCTGCCAGAGTTGGCGGCCAGCTCCTCTGTCGGCTGTTCGCTGTTTTTGAGCTGCGCCATGAGCGGTCCTGCCAGCGCTTCAAAGGCAATGCGGTTCTCAACGGGTACCGGAGTGGCCTGTGGCAGTGGCACCGTGCGCGGATTGCGGTGAACGCCGTTGACTAAGAATTCATAGTGCAGATGTGGGCCGGTGGCGTAACCGGTCGAACCGACCGAGCCGATCACCTGGCGCTGTTTGACAGTGTCACCAGTTTTCACCGACCGCTTGTGCAGGTGAAGATACTTAGTGATATAAGTCTGGCCATGCTTGATAAAGACAAAGTTGCCATTGGCACTGCTGTAACCCGACTCAATGATCTTGCCATCCCCTGCAGCGAACACCGGCGTGCCGGTCGGTGCGGCGTAGTCGACGCCGCGATGGGCTTTAATTTTTTTATGGATAGGGTGTTTGCGGCGCAAATTAAAGCCCGAACTGATACGGAACACATCCAGCGGCGCGCGCAAGAATGCCTTGCGCATGCTGACACCGTCTGCCGAGTAGTACGCGGCGCTGCCGTCGCTGTCCTCAAAGCGCACAGCGCTGTAGACCTTGCCGCGGTTGACAAAGCGGGCGGCGAGAATATTGCCACTGCCTAAAAGCTCGCCGTCGAGATATTTCTCTTCATAGATCAGCGAAAAAGAGTCACCTTCGCGGATGTCAAAAATGAAGTCGATATCCCAGCCAAAAATATTGGCCAGTTCCATAATAATGCGGTCGGGTAGTTGCGCGCGCTGGCCGGAGAGAAACAGCGAGTCATCGATAACGCCGCGGCGCAGGGTCGTCAAAATCTCGGGTTCGCGAACAACACTGCGGTGGCTGTAGCTGCCGCTGTTGAGAATAAAATGTTCGCTGTGGAGAGCATCTTTGGCATAGAGCAATTGCTCAAGCTGCCCCTCTTTATTAATCAGCGCTTTAATAGTCTCGCCGGGGATAAGCTTGCGCAGCTGCTTGCCACCGCTACTTTTTTCTAAGAGATAGGTTGTGCGGCTACTGACGCCCCAGCGGTTTAAAAGCCGCGAGAGGCTGTCGCCATTGCGCACTTGTGTCTCGCGCCAGAGCGGTTCTGCCTGTGTGGAAGAGTCGGCAACAACAAGCTCTGCTGGCTGTGTCGTCTCTGGTGCCGCTGGCGGCATCGCGGCTTCGGGTGGGTTACTCTGCGTCGGCAGCTCTATGCTCTCGATAAGTGTGTCGGGGGCCTCAACGGTTTTGCTCGCTTGCAGTGAAAAGAGAACAACCAAAAAGCTCGCTAACGCTACAGGGAGTGCGGCGCGGCGGTTAAAAATACGCCGCCAGTCGATTCCGCGCAGCTGAGTTTGCAGCGGCAGCCAGACGCGACTGTTCCACAGCGACAACCACTGTTGTCGTCGCGGCGGTCGATTTCTGCTCGCCATACTCATGTCAGCTCTTATACCCCTACGAATTATGTTGGCGAGTTTACCGCAGCATGGCAGTTAAGCCCAGCCTAGAGATGGCTGCTAAGTCGCGGGCTCCAAGATCGCAGATCTACCAATTTGAGTGTCCAGTGTGTAGAGTTGCACGCCTGTTTGAATCAGCCGGGCTCTTGCTGGCGGCTAATAAAGATAAAGGAACACGCGGTGACTGCAGACCAATTGATAGATGACTTACAAGCGCGCGGCTTAATCGCCCAGATGTCCTCCGAGGAGGCGTTGCTCGAGCACTTGCAACAGCCGCGCACACTCTACTGCGGCTTTGACCCAACCGCGGACAGTTTGCATCTAGGCCACTTGGTGCCGCTGCTAGTTCTCAAGCGTTTTCAACAAGCGGGCCACACTCCGATTGCGCTGGTAGGGGGTGCTACCGGATTGATCGGCGACCCGAGTTTTAAATCTGCCGAGCGTCAGCTGCAAACGGCGGATGTGATCTCGGGATGGGCCGATAGGATTAAGGCGCAAGTCAGTCAGTTTATCGATTTTGACTGTGCCGGTAATGCCGCCATTGTTGCCAACAACCTCGATTGGACCGCTGAGATGAGTGTGCTCGACTTCCTTCGCGAAGTGGGCAAGCATTTCTCGGTTAACAATATGATCGCCAAAGAGTCGGTCAAGCAGCGTATTGATCGCGAGGGCAGTGGTATCTCGTTCACGGAGTTCTCCTACTCGCTACTGCAGGGGCTAGATTTTGCCGAGCTCAATCGACGCCAAAGCTGCACTGTGCAGGTGGGTGGCAGCGACCAGTGGGGCAATATTGTCAGCGGAATCGATCTGGCGCGCCGCCAAAATCAGCAGCAAGTTTTTGGGCTAACCGTGCCGCTGATTACCAAAGCGGACGGCACTAAGTTCGGGAAGACAGAGTCGGGCGCAGTCTGGCTCGATCCCGCTAAAACCAGCCCGTACAGTTTCTATCAGTTTTGGCTCAATGTCGCCGATGCCGATGTCTACAAGTTCTTGCGCTACTTCACCTTTTTGCCGGTAGAGCAGATCGCACAGATCGAGGCGGACGATGCTGCCGCAGAGGGCAAGCCGCAAGCGCAGCGTATACTCGCAGAGCAAGCGACAGAGTTAGTGCACGGTGTGGCCGGGCGCACAGCAGCCGAGCGGATTACCTCGGCGCTATTCAGCGGCAAGTTGGAAGGGCTGTCGGCGGCAGATTTTGAGCAGCTGCAGCAAGACGGACTGCCCAGCGCCGATATTGGCGGGCGCGACTTGACCGGCCAGCCGCTCACTTCGCTGCTGACTGAGCTGGGTTTGGCGAAAGCGGGCAAAGAAATCAAAGATGCGCTGGGGCGCAACGCTGTCTTGATCAATGGGCTCTCTCTCTCGATGGCCGACAACATGGCCGCACCAGAGGTGTTTGCGCAGAGCCATGCCCTGCACGGCCGCTACTACTTGGTTAAATTAGGGCGCAAAAAATACTTGCTGGTGACTCGCGGCGGCTAGCGCGCACCCTTAGCAGGGCAGTGTGACAATTTATTTACCTTTTTTGGTCAACTTTGGTTGACACTTTCTGGCGCGGCGCTATGATGCGCGTCCCGACAACGAACCGCCTAGGCGCAACGCTGTCGGAGTCAGTCAGCAGGGGCCCTGGCC
>JBLYYE010000003.1:0-16562 GCA_048549915.1 Porticoccaceae bacterium | reverse complement strand
AGGCACAGGTTACTGAGCTGGCGCCTTGACGGATAGAGGTGCGGTTGCAATCCATCGCCGTATCGCCACCGCCGAGTACCACCACACGCTTACCGCGCATATCGACAAAATCGTCAGCACTCTTTTCAAAGCCGAGATTGCGGTTGACGTTGGCGACCAAAAAGTTGAGTGCCTCGTGAACGCCATTGAGCTCTTCACCGGCAAATCCGCCTTTCATCGCTTTATAGGTTCCCATACCCAGGAACACGGCATCGTATTCTGCCAACAAAGCTTCAAAGCTGACATCGCGGCCGATTTCCGTATTGAGTCGAAACTCGACCCCCATACCCTCTAAAACTTCGCGGCGGGTGCGGATCACCTCTTTCTCGAGTTTAAATTCAGGGATACCAAAGGTCAGCAGGCCACCTATTTCTGGATAGCGATCAAAAACTATCGGAGTGACACCGTTGCGCACTAAAATATCGGCACAGCCGATCCCGGCGGGGCCGGCACCAATTACCGCGACGCGCTTACCTGTTTGGCTAACGCTATCCATATTGGGGCGCCAGCCCATGGCCAGAGCCGTGTCGGTAATATATTTTTCTACCGAGCCAATCGTCACAGCACCAAAACCGTCATTGAGTGTACAGGCACCCTCACAGAGACGGTCTTGTGGACAGACCCGCCCGCACACTTCGGGCAAGGAGTTAGTCTGATGGCTCAGCTCTGCCGCCTCAATGATATTTCCCTCAGAGACCAATTGCAGCCAATTGGGGATATAGTTGTGAACCGGACACTTCCACTCACAGTAGGGGTTGCCACAAGAGAGACAGCGGTGGGATTGGCTGGCTGCTTTACTCTCTGTAAAGGGATCATAAATTTCTACAAACTCTACCTTGCGGCGTTCAATATCGCGTTTGGGCGGATCGATACGCTCGGCATCGAGAAACTGAAAATCGTTTTTTAAACGTTCTGCCATATCAGTGGCCTCTGTTACTGGGGGACAAGCCCCCACTCTCAATTTAATTTAATCTCTATTCAGCGCGTCACAGGCGTTACTGCGGATTGGCTACCGCTTGGGCGATAAGCCCGGTCAGACTCGCTGCCTTTGGCTTAACCAGCCAGAACTTACGGGCGTGTTCAGCAAAATTAGTATCAATCTCTTTCGCCCATTCACTACCAGTAGCCTCTACATGTTCTTTTAACAGCTTGCGCAGCAACCAGCGGTGCGACTCCGTAGACTCGGACGTGATATGTGCTATTTCAACCAGTTCACTGTTGTAGCGGTCGACGAATGATCTGTCTTCGTCATACACATAGGCAAAGCCACCGGTCATACCCGCGCCAAAGTTGTAGCCGACACGACCCAACACAGCGACGATACCCCCCGTCATATACTCACAGCAGTGATCGCCAGCTCCCTCGACAACAGCCGTAGCCCCTGAGTTGCGCACAGCGAAACGCTCACCCGCAGTGCCGGCAGCATGGAGACGACCACCGGTCGCACCATACAAGCAGGTATTGCCCACAATAGCGGTCGAACGCGCAGCAAAGCTGCTGGCGGCGGGAGGCGTGACAACAATCTTACCACCAGCCATACCCTTGCCGACGTAGTCGTTGGCGTCGCCTTCCAGATAAATCTCTAAACCGCCTGCGTTCCATACGCCCAGAGATTGACCCGCTACGCCGGTCAATTTGAGGCGCACAGGGGCATCGTTCATACCGTCGTTGCCGTAGCGAGAGGCTATCTCACCAGAGAGTCGCGCACCGATAGAGCGATCGCAGTTGCCGATTGAGTAAGCAAACTCACCACCCGCTTTAGACTCGATCGCCGGCAACATATCGCGCACCATCTTCTCGGCTAGCTCACCGCGGTCAAACGGCACATTCTTGGGCTCCAAACAGAACTGCGGCTTACCTTCAAGCTCATCGTGTTGCTCGAGCAGTGGCGAGAGATCTAAGCCGCGCTGCTTGGCTGTTTCACCGGGCAGCAGCTGCAACAAATCCACTCGACCGATCAACTCTTCCAGCGAACTGACGCCGAGCACGGCCAACCACTCGCGCGTCTCCATCGCTACAAAGCGGAAGAAGTTCATCGCCATCTGTACCGTGCCTTTATAGTGGTCGTTGCGCAAACGTGAATCTTGCGTAGCAACACCGGTCGCACAGTTATTGAGGTGACAAATACGCAGGTATTTACAACCCAGCGCCACCATAGGGCCAGTGCCAAAACCGAAGCTTTCAGCACCCAAAATAGCTGCTTTAACTACATCCAAGCCCGTCTTCAAGCCGCCGTCTGTCTGCACACGAACTTTGTCGCGCATATCGTTGGCGCGCAGAGTTTGATGGGTTTCGGTGAGGCCAAGCTCCCAGGGCGACCCAGCGTGACGGATAGAACTGAGCGGGCTAGCGGCGGTACCGCCGTCGTAGCCAGAAATAGTGATTAAATCGGCATAGGCCTTGGCCACACCCGCGGCAATGGTGCCGACACCCGGTCGCGATACGAGCTTCACCGACACTAACGCTTTAGGGTTGACCTGTTTCAAGTCAAAAATCAGCTGCGCCAGATCTTCAATAGAGTAGATGTCGTGGTGTGGCGGCGGCGAAATCAGCGTGACACCTGGCACCGAGTAGCGCAAGCGAGCGATGAGATCGTTGACCTTGCCACCCGGCAACTGTCCGCCTTCGCCAGGCTTAGCACCTTGGGCGACTTTAATCTGTAACACTTCAGCGTTGCTCAAGTAAGCTGGCGTCACTCCAAAGCGGCCGGAGGCTACCTGCTTAATTTTTGATACTTTAATAGTACCGTAACGGGCCGGATCTTCGCCGCCCTCACCACTGTTAGAGCGACCACCGAGCGTATTCATCGCCTCAGCCAGCGCCTCGTGCGCCTCAGGCGAGAGAGCGCCCAAGGACATGCCGGCTGAATCAAAGCGGCGAACAATTGCCTCGACAGGCTCAACGTTATCGACATCGATAGGCGCAACATCCTGGCGCAGTACCAACATATCGCGCAGTGTCGCTACCGGGCGCAAATTGACGTGATCGGCATACTCTTTCCAGTGGCGATAGTCACCACTTTGTACTGCGCGGTGCATACTTTGCACAACGTCTGGGTTGTAAGCGTGATACTCCTGACCGTGCACATATTTCAATAGCCCACCGGGGCTGACCGTTTTGCGCGGTTTAAATGCCAGCTTGGCCAATTCGGCTTGATCGTCTTGTATCTCGGCAAAACCGGCGCCTTCCAAACGGCTGGGCATTCCGTCAAAGCAGAGCGCCATGACTTCGCTGTTGAGGCCGATGGCTTCGAACAGCAGAGCACCTCGATAGGAGGCGATTGTTGAGATCCCCATCTTGGAGAGAATTTTCAACAGCCCTTTATTGATCCCTTTGCGGTAGTGCTTAAACGCCGCATCGACGTTCAGCAGTAATTCGCCGCTCTGAATGAGATCACACAGAACATGGTAGCTGAGATAGGGGTAAACCAGCGATGCACCGCAACCGATCAATGCCGCAATTTGGTGGGAGTCGCGCGCATAACCGGTGCTGGCAACAATACCAGCATCACAGCGCAATCCCACCTGCGTGAGGTGGGTGTGGACGGCGCCAACTGCGAGCAGCATATGTATTGGCTGCAAGCCTGGCTGTATGTCGTGATCCGAGAGGATCACCACACGCACACCATCGCGCACGGCGGTTTCTACTTCGCGACAGATACGCTGTAGTGCGCTTTTAAGATCTTCCTTGGCCGCATCGTAGTTGAGGGCAAACTTCTCAACCCTGAAGGCCTCCATCTCATTGTGCTTGAGCGCGTAGTATTTGCGTGGAGACAAGACTGGGCTTGAGAATGAAATGCAGCGAGCGAGGTCGGCACTCTGCTCAAAAAGACCGGCCTCGCGACCAATTTCCACTGTCAGCGACATCACCATAGACTCGCGCAGTGGGTCAATCGGCGGATTAGTCACCTGAGCAAATTGCTGGCGCAGATAATCAAACAAGTTGCGCTGGCGGCTAGAAAGTACCGCCATAGGCGTATCGTCACCCATCGAACCGACGGCTTCTTGTCCACCTTCGGCGAGCGGACGCAGCACTTGGTCGCGCTCCTCGAGGGAAACTTGATACATTTTCATGTAACTCTGAATCTGTTCGCGACTCAAAGTCCCCTCGAGATCGATACTGTCCATATCGAATCCAGAGGTAATACTGTGGCGACCACTCTTTAGCCAATCACTGTAAGGGTGGCGTGAGGCGAGTTGATCTTCAATCTCATCGCGCCACAGAATTCGCCCAGAGACGGTATCGACAGAGAGAATATCGCCCGGCCCAAGGCGGCCCTTAGCAATAACGTTTTCTGGCTGATAATCGTATACCCCGACCTCTGAGGCCACAGTGATGACATCGTCGTTAGTCATAACCCAGCGCGATGGACGCAAGCCGTTGCGATCCAGCGTACAGACAGCGTAGCGGCCATCGGTAATTACCAAGCCCGCAGGGCCGTCCCACGGCTCTTGGTGCAGCGAGAGATACTCGTAAAGGGCACGATGTTTGGGGTCGCGATCTTCAATATTTTGCCAAGCCGGTGGTACCAACATGCGCACGGCCAAGTGGAGATCAATACCCCCTGTCACTAGCATCTCGAGCATATTATCCAAGCTCGAGGAGTCTGAGCCGGTGCGATTAACCAGCGGCGCCGCCTCAGTGAGATCGGGTATAAGAGCCGTTTGATATTTAGAAGTACGCGCAACCGCCCAGTTGCGGTTGCCCATAATCGTGTTGATTTCACCGTTGTGAGCGAGCATACGGAATGGCTGCGCCAGTGGCCACTGCGGCATGGTGTTAGTCGAAAAGCGCTGGTGGAACACACAGATAGCAGTTTCGAGTTCAGGATTAGCCAGATCGGGATAAAACTTGGGCAGATCTACAGGCATCATCAACCCTTTGTAGCTGACCACGCCAATCGCCATACTGGCGATGTGAAAGCGTGCATCCTCTACCAGTTGCTGCTCGGCTTTGCGCCGCCCCATATAAAGGCGAGCAGAGAATTGCTGTTCATCACTGTGGCTGCCCGGCCCCACTAGAATTTGCGCGAAGGCGGGCAGAGTGCGCAGGGCAATCTCACCCAAGCAACTCGGGTCGGTCGGCACTTCTCGCCAGCCCAATACCTCTAGACCTTGAGCTGTGAGCTCGGCGGCCAGAATATCGCGCGCATGCTGGTTGGCTGTCGGCTCCGAATTGAGCATGACGGCACCCACTGCGTATTGCTCTGGCAGCTCAATACCGAGTTGGCTGAGCGCCTGGGCACGCAAAAACACATCGGGTTTTTGCAGCAGCAGACCACAACCGTCTCCGGTTTTGCCGTCCGCCGCGACACCGCCGCGGTGAGTCATGCAAGTTAGGGCCTCTATGGCGTTTTGTAAAAGAGAGTGGCTCGGCACACCTTTGATGTGCGCCATCAATCCGAAGCCACAGTTATCCTTGAAATCGTCCAGCCGACACAAACTCTGAGCCATAAGAAAACTCTTAATAAAAACAATATGTTAGATCACTGGCGGAGAGACCAAAAATGGCCAGTGGGCAAAAAAAAGCAGCGTATTTTACACGCGTAACGCCATTTCGCCAAATCCGTGGCGGGGTGCCCTTTCGAGCGATTTTACAGGTTAGACCAAAGAGGTTTTCACTGCCTCTAAAAGGGTCGATTGTTTGGTGTCTGAGACCACTATCGCCTCACCGATAGAGCTCAGCAATACCAGCCGCAACTGGCCGTCGAGTACTTTTTTGTCACGCAACATCAGTGTGGCGAAGTCCTCTACCGCCATACCCTCGGGCACCGCGGCAGGCAAGCCAACTGCACCTAAAAGACTTTGTAATCGTGCCACATCTGCACCGGTGAGCCAACCGCGCAAAGCTGAGAGCCTCGCAGCCATCAACATACCTACGGCAACGGCTTCACCGTGGAGCAAGCCCTTATAGTTTTGCCATGTCTCTATGGCGTGGCCAAATGTGTGGCCAAAATTTAAAATTGCGCGGCGTCCCTGCTCAGTCTCGTCGCTGCTGACTACCAAGGCTTTAGCCCGACAAGATTGCTCTATAGCGTAGGCCAGTGCTCTACTGTCGCGACCAAGTAGTTTCCTGCTGTTATCCTCCAGCCAGACAAAAAACTCTGGATCGACAATCGCGCCGTACTTAATGACCTCGGCTAATCCTGCCGCAAATTCGCTCGCCGGCAGTGTCTGCAAGACATCGGTATCGATAAATACCGCCTGAGGCTGATAAAAAGCACCAATCATGTTCTTTCCCATCGGGTGGTTGACCGCAGTCTTGCCACCCACCGAGGAGTCTACCTGTGCCAGCAGCGTTGTCGGCACTTGTATAAAGTTAACCCCGCGCTGATAGGTGGCCGCAGCGAAACCGGTCATATCGCCAATGACACCACCACCAAGTGCAATCAAAGTGGTTTTGCGGTCGTGGCCATTCTCAATGAGATGATCATAAATGCGCTGTAAAGAATCTAGCGTCTTGTATTGCTCACCATCTGGGAGCACCAATACTTCAACCTTTTTACTGCCCAGGCGCGCCAATAAGTGTTCGGCTAGCAGAGGCTCTACCGTGGTATTGGTAACGATAAGAGCGCGCTCCCCATGGATATAGTTAGCGATATCAGCTCGCTCTAAAAGCCCAGCGGCAATTAATATAGGATAGCTGCGTTGGCCGAGATCGACATTGACGCAGAGTTGTTCGGTCATAGGTTGTTGCATCTTGTTGCCTACCATTGGGTTGCTGCAAAAACTAGTTAGGCGCGCCTAAATAGCCATTGATCTGTTCAATTAAACGCGCTGCTGAGCGCCCGGCAGAGCCATCGCCAGAGCGAAAGCTCAGGTCGGCTATCTGGGTATAGAGCGGCTCGCGCTCGGCGAGGATTTTCTCTACCGCAGCGGCGCGGTCAGCTACCTGCAGCAAAGGGCGCGAAGTATCGTTGCGGGTGCGGCGCAAAATTTGCCCAGCACTGGCCATAAGATAGACAACCACGCCACCTTGACCAAGCAGTTGAAGGTTGCGCGGCTGCGTCACTATGCCACCGCCGGTTGCCACCACCACCGGCTGATCTGCTGCTAGGGTCTCCTCCAGCATGGCGCTCTCGCGACGACGAAATCCCTCTTCGCCTTCAACATCAAAAATCCAGGCAATATCTGCACCACAACGCTTTTCAATAGCGCTATCAATGTCGACCAAGGAATAACCATAGTGCTCAGCCAGCTGCCGTCCAATGGTGCTTTTGCCCGCCCCCATTGGGCCAATAAGAATAATATGTTGAGCCATTAGCTTTGCTTGTTTAACGGGGTTATATCGCGTTGAGTCGGTTCAACGTCGCCGCTCTCGTCAATAATTTTAGGGGTGATAAATATCAAAATTTCTCGCTTATCTGTGCGCTTCGCTTCACTTCTGAACAAGCGCCCAACCGCCGGTAGATCACCCAAAAAAGGCACCTTCTCAACCGCATTGAGCTCCTCGGTTTGAAAAATACCGCCCAGCACTAGGGTCTGCCCATTGCCGACCAGCGCTTGCGTCTCTATGGCTGTGACATCAATCGACGGTTCTCCGGTCGGGGTAAATGCCCCGACTGAATCTTGCGAAACAATCAGATCCATGATGATGCGATCATCGGGAGTAATTTGTGGTGTCACCTGAAGTTGCAAAACGGCTTCTTTAAATTCGACAGCAGTGGCACCACTGCTGCTAGCTTTGCGGTAGGCAATCTCGGTGCCAGACTTGATACTGGCTTTTTGTTTATCACCGGTCAATACCTTCGGTTGGGAGACAATTTCAGCCACACCGTCAGACTCCAGCGCACTGAGCTCCATATCGATAAAGAAATCCTCGGTGAGAAACCCAACGGCAAATGCCGCAGAGGGCTCCGCCACAGCGAGATCAACCGCCAAAGAGTCGCTGAGAGCAAAATCAAAATTGCGCTGATAACTGGTTTGTACCTGACTGTTATCCGTAGCGGGATCGAAGTCGGGGTCAAACAGCGCGGTTTCTACCTCACTGCTGTCGTAACTGAAACTCTCAATCACCCCTGCCCCAGGAGCGAGCCCACTGCGGCGGCCTGAGAAGCCGATGGTTTTATCACTGGGATCGCTGAGCAGCCCGCCATCAACCCGTTTTACGCCGCCAAAACCCCAGCTCACACCCAGCTCTTTACTAAAATCCGTGCTGGCAATGACGATGCGCGCCTCAATAAGTACCTGTCGAATTGGCACATCAATTTCATCGACTAACTCTTGTATGGAGCGCAGCTTGTCAGCAGTGTCATTGATGATCAAAGTATTAGTGCGCTTGTCGACCATCGCCGAACCCCGCTCAGAGAGCCGCGCCGACTCTCCGCCGCCCTGCAGTAGTTGATGCAACTCCTCTGCATTGGCATATTTTATCCGCAAAAACGCGCTGCGCAGCGGAGCCAACTCTTGCAGTTGACGGCTTGCCTGCAGACGCTGGCGTTCTTGTTCCGCTATCTCAGCAGCGGGGGCAACCATAATCACATTGCCCTCGCGCCGCTTATCCAGACCTTTGGCGCGCAGCACAATATCCAAAGCTTGGTCCCAGGGCACATCGTCTAGGCGCAGAGTGACAGAGCCACGCACAGCATCGCTGGCTACCAAATTTAATCCGGTGAAATCGGCGATAATTTGCAGGACAGCGCGCACCTCAATATCTTGAAAATTCAGAGACAAGCGTTCTCCGCGGTAAGTTTCACCGGCATCCAGCCACGGCTCTTTGCCGCTGGGGGGAGTGAGTGTCACGAGATAACTCTGCTCACGCTGCACTAGCAGATGCTCAAATGGAGCGTTTGCAGTGAGCACCAGTTGAGCTGATTCACCGTCCTGAGTCACAGCAACCGCGGCTATCGGTGTATCAAAATCCAACACATCCAAATCGCGCAGTAGGCTCTCTTCAACTTGGATGCCAGGCAGCTGCAGTACCAGCTGGCGCTCAGATTTATTCGCATCTACTACAAAATCACTGCCATCAAAGCGCAGCTCTAGCTGGCCAGCCGATCCTTGTGTGCGACGAAAATCCAACCCCACTAACGTATTCTGAACCGCTGTAGGTGGCTGCAAAGCAATGATTAATTGGTTGCCAGCACGGCGCTCAGTAAAACTCATCGGCTCGGCCAGCTGAACCACCAGGCGTATCTTGTCGTCAAACTGGGCGGCAGTTATGCGCGGGTCGCGCAGAGTCAGCTCTGTCAGCAGCGATGGTTGAGCTCGAGCAGCAAACAGGTCGACGACTAGCTGCGAACCGCCATCGAGGAGAAAGACTTCGCTTTGTGCTGGCTGCTGAGCAAATCTTAGCTCCAGCTGTGCCGTATCATCACCGTCAACCCACTCGATCGAGACAAGCTCTGTAGAGGCCAGAGCATTTGCGCCAGCCAGAGACAATACCGCAAAGCAGAGCCAAAGTAGGCTTGCAGACAAACTCGATAGTGGTTTTTTCATCAATTTATTCCCATTTTAGCGAGCATCATTATTGTGTATTTTTTAACGCCATGGTTCGAGGGCGCATACGCCATTCACCGTCACCGTTTGGCACACTCTCAAGCAACTCAACCCGGCCCTGCTCAACTCGGGTTACACGGCCAAAGTTTTGCCCAACATAATCGCCTGTAGCCACCTTGAATACCCGACCTTCGCCCTCGATTAAAGCCCACAGCGAGCCTTCATAACGTATGCTACCCACCATACGCAAAGCGGCTAATGGCAGTGCCTCCAGCGCTGTGCGTGGGCGACTAAGATCTGGAGCGGAGATTGCGCTTGTATTCAGAACTTGACTGCTCACATCAAGTAGCGGCGAATGAAATGGATTGCGCAGGCCTCCCGCACTGTAGCTCAATGGCAAAACGGGCTGCCAGGCTGGCAATTCAGCCACCTTACCTGCCGGCCGATTGCGCGCCTGCGAGAGCGCACGATCGAGTTCATCGTAATTGGGCTTGGAACAAGCGCTAGCCAATACCGCAATCCCCGCTAGACAAACCCCACGTAGTCTCACAATAGTTTTCATCGCTCTGGCTGCTCGTTAACTGGGCGCTGGTAGCGATAAGTGAGCGCCTCCAGTGAGAGCGACAAAACACCATCTGGCGACGAGCTCAGAACAAAATCCTGCAGAGTAACGATGCGCGGTAGCGCAGCTAAACCGGCGATAAAATGACCAAAGTCGTGGTAACCGCCAGTCACCTTTAGGGCAATGGGCAATTCGTTATAAAAAGTTGCTTCGCGCTCTTGCTCGAGGGACAGGGACTCTACAGCCAGCCCAGAACCATTTGCCAAAAGCCCTATATCTTCGAGCAAATCTGGCACTTCGGAGTCACTCGGCAGCTGCTCAAGGAGTGCGTTCAGACTACTTTTCAGGTCGACCATCTGAGCCCTGTATGTGTCCAGATTAGCCGCTTGGAAAGCCAGCCGGGAGTAGCGGTCGTGCAACTTGAATTCGGTTTTTTGCGCCTCTCTGCTTTGCTGTTCTAACGGGCTGAAAACTGCAAAGTAACTGATTAGCAGGCTGATAATGAATACCATGGCGATAGACGCGCGGCGCAGTGAGGGTGGCCAGTCCGCTGCTTTAGCAATATCCAGCTCGGCATAATTAAGGCTGCGCAACTGTGCCCAATCTTGACGGGCAACAATAACCGCCTGACGCCCGATAGCGATCAAATTATCGCGCTGACGAAATAGCCAGCGGCGGTCTATTGCATCGGTCACAGTTCGTCTCCTGGCTCAGATTTAATCCGCCCTATGACAGCGGTCGCGGACACTTGTAGAACAAATCGACTGCCGTCATCACCCAGCCGTTGGTCTCGGTCGACACGGCTCAGAGTGGCATCGACAAACACATCACTGCTCTCTAAGTCGCGTAAAAAAGTAGAGATTGCATCATTTGAACTGGCGTAACCGCGCAGAGTCAGCCGGCCATCAGTGGCCTTCACTTCAGAGAGATAGAGACCCTCGGGCACGGCTAAAGCCAAGCCATTAAACAGAGCAACCAGGTCGTTGCGCTGCGTCTGCAGTGAACGGATCACTGCTACCCGTTCTAACTGTCTCTGTTTGAGCTGACGAATATTATTTAATTCTGTCACTTCGAGATTCAGCGCCTCAACTTGGCTCGAAATATAGTCGTTGCGAGCCAATTGTGATTCCAGACGGTGACTGGCGAGCAAAGACAGCCCCAAAATCACAACAAAGCCAACTGCTGCAGAGAACACTAGCTGGGCAGCAAAACGTCGATTATTTTTTGTCCGCACCCGATCGCGCCAGGCCAGCAAATTAATCTGCGTCACCATTTGCTACTCCCCACAGCAAGTCCAAGAGCAACCAATAACCCACAACTTTTCTCACGCAGCTGTTGGCACTCTAAGCCCGAAATCGTCGCCACCTCAAGTAGCGGCTCCGCCACGGCGCAGCGCAACTCCGTCACCTCGCTAAGCCGCTCTACCAAACCTGTACGTCGCGCTTGAAAACCAGTTAAAAGCAGCAAGTCGACAAAATTATAGGGGCTCGATGCATAGAAAAATTGCAACTCTCGGCTAATTTGCTCAATCAACTGCTCGCTGCTGGCGCCAATCTCTATGGGTTTCTCTCGATTGTAGAGAAACTCACCGCGCAATAGCACTGAGAGCGTCAAGCTTTGCTCGCCAATCTCGATTAAAGCGACAACATCTGCTGCTTGCGGCAACTGTGGAGCTAGTAGTGAAAAACCGCGCTGAAGTGCAAAGCTTTCGACATCGATCAATAACGGAGATAACCCAGCGGCGACCAGCAGTGCTTCGCGCGTGGCTACATACTCTTTTCTACAGGCAACCAGCTGAACGGGAGAAAGTGATCCGTCACTGAGTTCGGCACGCTGAAAATCCCAGCAAATTTCATCCGCTGGGTAAGGTATATGCTGCTCAATCTCAAAGCCAAAGAGCTCTTCGAGCTGGCTTTCGGTGAATTCCGTAGGCAGCTCTAAACGTTTGCTGATGGCTGTCGCTGTAGGAACGGCAATAGCACCCAATTGACCGGGACCACCGAGCTGCTCCACAGCGCTGCGCAGTTGTTCTGCAACTTGATCAAATTCAACAATTTGACGTTCAACGATAGCACCCAGAGCTAGTGGTTGATGGTAAAAGCCACTCACCTCTAGAATTCCAGAGCGAGCCTGCGCCACTCGCACTAGGGTTAGATGAGTTGCAGATAAATCAACACAGATCAGTGTTCTAGCTCGGTTGGGAAGCCACTGTTGCCAATTGATTTGCATGCTCAACCCATTCTCGCCTCGAGGTGAAATATATCAACGGTGCGAGCACTTAACTCACAGACCCATTATAATAGTTGTCGCTATAATACACTCTCATCCAAGCGGACGCCTACTGTGTCGAATATCTCGCCCAACTTACTGTTAAGACTAGTCCGCCGCCTACTGCCCTTTGCGCTTGCAGGTTTTGGCGGCGCACTCATGCTGGCGAGTTTTTTGTACCTATACCTCGGCCCCAAATTGCCTGAAGTCGATCAACTTAACACCGTTGAACTACAGATCCCCCTGCGTATATACACCCACGATCTGCAGTTAATTGCAGAGTTTGGCGAAAAAAAACGCACGCCGGTCGACTTCAGTGAGATTCCATCTACCTTCATCAATGCTTTTCTCGCGGCAGAGGACGATGGGTTTTTCTCACACAATGGCGTCGATATTAAAGGTCTCTTGCGAGCAGCTAGCGAATTGGCGACTACCGGCTCGATCCAGAGTGGCGGCAGCACTATCACTATGCAGGTGGCGAGAAATTTTTTCCTCGACGCCCGCCAAGAATTTGCCCGCAAATTTAACGAGATATTATTGGCACTGAAAATTGAACGCCAGCTCGACAAAGAATCTATTCTCTCGCTTTACGTCAATAAAATTTATCTCGGCAATCGCGCTTATGGCGTGGGAGCCGCAGCCCAAGTCTATTATGGGCTCCCTCTCGACCAGCTCTCCACTGCGCAAATGGCAATGATCGCTGGGTTGCCCAAAGCCCCTTCGCGCTACAACCCCATCGCTAATCCAGAGCGCGCAACCCAGCGCCGCGACTGGATTCTGGGAAGAATGTATCGACTCGGCTGGCTGAGTCAGGTTGACTACGAAGCGGCCTTGGCTGAGCAAGACAACGCAAGCTATCACGGCTCACTGGCCGACATACAGGCGGCCTATGCCGCTGAAATGGTCCGCCGCGAGATGATTCAACGCTATGGCCTGAGCGCATACACGCGAGGGCTGCAGGTCATTACTACCATCGACTCCGCGCTGCAGCGTGCGGCTACCCGCGCAGTTCAAACCGGTATATTGGAGTACGATTGGCGCCATGGTTACCGAGACCTTGAACAGCGAGAGCTACCCGAAGAAGAGTGGCAAAGTGCACTTCAAGAGACACCTGTCAGCGGTGACCTAGTCCCCGCAATTATTACCGCAATGACACCTGCGCAACTGGAAATACGGCTCCCTGATGGCGCCACTACTACACTCGGCTGGCAACAAGGGCTCGAGGGATTGCGTCGCTATCAGTCGGTCAACAGCCGCTCGGCAGCGATACAAACGACCGATGAAATTTTCCGAGTAGGCGATCTGATCCGAGTGCGCCAAGTTGACGGTGTTTGGCAGCTCACACAGCTGCCTGAGGTACAGGCGGCATTGGTGGCACTCAATCCGACAGATGCTGCAGTACAGGCCATTGTCGGTGGCTTTGACTACCGACTGAGCAATTTTAACCGTGCCAGCCAGGCTGTGCGCCAACCCGGCTCTAACTTTAAACCGTTTCTCTATGCGACAGCGATGGCTAACGGTTATCACCCCGCATCAATGATTAATGATGCACCGGTAGTTTTCGCAGACGCCAATTTAGAAGAAGCGTGGCGCCCAGAAAACGACGGCGGTAAGTTTTACGGTCCTACTCGCCTGCGCCAGGCCCTCTATCGCTCGCGCAATTTAGTTTCGATTCGTCTATTGCGTGAGCTCGGTATCGAAACGGCTTTGAACGGTATCGAAAAATTCGGTTTTGATACCAGTGAAATGCCGCGAGATTTGTCGCTGGCACTCGGAACATTTGCTGTCACGCCTCTGCAGATTGCCAGCGGTTATGCCGCGCTGGCCAACCAAGGTTTTGCTGTTTCACCGTATCTAGTCGACAAGGTGATAGATCGCAGCGGAGAAGTGATTTTTTCTGCCAATCCTCCCACAGCCTGTCTGCGCTGCGAACAGGACAGCAGCAGTGCACCAGAACCCCTGCAGCTTCGCGAGGAGCAACTGGCGAGCTTACTGGGCTCAATTTCCGAGCGCAGTTTAAATGCAGATGAGCGACTCAACATCGCTAATTTACAGCGCGCTCTACTCGCCACCCCTGCCGATGAGCGCCCGAGAGCGTTGCGAGCTCTGGACGCACAGAGTGCCTTTCTCATCGATTCGGTGCTCCGCGATGTAATTGCTCTCGGCACTGGGCGGCGTGCCAAAGTGCTCGAGCGCACGGATTTAGCCGGCAAAACAGGGACAACTAATGGGCCCAGGGACGCTTGGTTCTCAGGCTACTCACCGAATATGGTCGCCACTGCCTGGGTCGGATTTGATGACAACAGCCAACTGGGGCGCAACGAATACGGTGGCTCAGCGGCGCTTCCCATCTGGATCAGTTATATGCGTGAGGCGCTCGAGGGCGTCCCTGACCTTCCTCGCCAGCAACCGCCCGGCATTGTTCAAGCTAAAATCGACCCCATCACCGGCCTGCGAGTTTCGGCCGGCGCAAAAGGCATAGACGAATTTTTCAAGAGTGGTCAGCTACCGCCTCTTCAGCGCCAGCAACAGAGTGACCAGTCGCTTTCTAACGACCTATTCTAATCGCCTCTAGCCACTTTCTGGCGCGGCTCTGGCAGCCAGTTCCACCAAGCTAAACTAGGATCGCCGACAGCCACAAAATGGGAGTTATAGGGCGTCACTTTACTGTACTGTAGCCGCTCGCCAGCACGATTCAAAATATCGCCCCCAGCGCCGCGCAACACTGCGTGGCCGGCTGCGGTGTCCCATTCACCGGTGCGACCGTAGCGCGGGTAACAATCGACTTGTCCCGCAGCTATACGACACAATTTAAGCGAGCTACCCAGCGGCTTGGCAACAATGGCCGCAAACCGCTCTGTCAGCGCAGCAGAGATTCTCTTTGCAGCAGCCTCACTGTGGCGACTGCTAGCCGTAATGATTAATGGATTTTGCGGGTTGCCAGAGGGTGCTGGACGGGTGTGCAAAAGCCTTCTCTCAGTGCCGCTCACCGCCCAGCTGCCAATGCCGGGGCCACCTTGATAGAGCTCATCACCAAGCGGCCAATAAACCGTGCCAAAGACACTTTCGTGCTCATCGATCAGGGCAATATTGACAGTAAATTCACCACTTTTGGCCAAAAATTCTTTGGTGCCATCCAGCGGATCGACAAGCCAATAACAGGGCCAGCTACGGCGAGTGGCATCAGCTATAACCGCAGACTCTTCTGAGAGCACCGGCCAATCTGGGAATAGCTGCTGCAATCCGGCAACAATAATATTATGCGCGGCCATATCTGCTGCAGTAATGGGTGAATTGTCACCCTTGTGCTCAACTTTCCAGTCATCACTGCGGTAGATACGGACAATTTCTGCCCCTGCGCGACGCGCTAAATCAGCCAGCGAATCCATCTGTTTGGCACTTAATCGGACTCTAGACATAGACAATAGAACGCTTTAAAACGCATGCGATTAGATTAGAATAGGCCACTTTACTCATCTGCAGGATTATACTTGTGAATCTCAATTGGGACAGCATCGATACCGTACTGCTCGATATGGACGGCACCCTATTAGATTTACACTTTGATACCCATTTTTGGCTAGTACACCTCCCGCAGCGATACGCCGAAAACCGCGGCATCACACTCGTGCAGGCAGAACAGCAGCTGCTGACATGGCTAGAAGAAAAGCGCGGCACACTCGACTGGTACTGTCTCGACCATTGGAGTGAATTGACAGAAATGGATCTGGTTGCGCTAAAACATGAGGTCGGACACCTGATTGATGAACGACCGCTGGCTTTAGAGTTTCTTCGCCATCTAGGTGCGCGCGGCAAACGCCGGGTTCTCATTACCAATGCTCATCGCTCAACACTCTCACTAAAATTTTCGCTGACGGGTATCGATAATGAGCTCGATTTAGTGATTAGCTCGCACGATTACGGCTACCCCAAGGAGCAGCAGCAATTTTGGCAGCAACTCTACCAACAGTTGCCCTGCTCACCACGCAGAGCCCTATTTATTGACGATTCTGAGCCGGTGTTGCGCGCAGCTCGCCAGTTTGGTGTCGGCCAACTGCTGGGTATTAGCCGGCCTGATAGCCGCGGCAAGCGCGCCGCACATGATGCCGCACCGCTTTTAGAGTGCTTTAGTCAACTGATGGAGTCTGCATGAGTGGCGAACAAGAAGAGAAGTTGCGCATAGATCGCTGGCTCTGGGCCGCGCGATTCTTTAAAACTCGCAACTTAGCTAAAACCGCTATCGACAGCGGTAAAGT
>JBLYYE010000002.1:0-41668 GCA_048549915.1 Porticoccaceae bacterium | reverse complement strand
CCACCCGATTGCGATGGAAGAAGGTCTGCGCTTTGCTATCCGTGAAGGCGGCCGCACCGTGGGTGCTGGCGTCGTTGCTAAGATCGTAGAGTAAGCTGCAAGTTTATGAATAAAGGGGCTCCTTGGGGCCCCTTTTTTGCCCCCTAATCTAAAAATTTATACTGATTAGGAGGGCAAAAGAAATTTATTTGTTGTCAGGCGTTATAGTGCTTGACAGTTCACCTGCTCGGCTCTAGAATTCGCGCTCCTTTTTTGGGGCTGCTGGTCTGACCCTGAGTGAATAAAGTATTAACGGAGTCTCGATTCCATGCAAAACCAACGCATTAGGATTCGCTTGAAAGCGTTTGATCACAAGTTGATCGATACCTCGACCCAAGAAATCGTCGAGACCGCGAAGCGTACTGGCGCCCAGATTCGCGGCCCAATACCTTTGCCCACGCGCAAAGAGAAGTTCACCATTTTGATTTCGCCGCACGTCAATAAAGATGCGCGTGATCAGTATGAGATTCGCACCCACAAACGTATGCTCGATATTGTTGAGCCGACTGAAAAAACAGTGGATGCATTGATGAAATTGAACCTGGCTGCCGGTGTAGAGGTTCAAATCAGCTTAGGCTGATCTGCTGGCAGTGCGCCGCTTAGGTGGCACAAGTAACACAAATATTGTCATTTACCGAAGTGTAATGCTCTGAAATGGGCGGCCGTAGCGGGTAATAGCCCCGTACACTTAAGAGGTTACGAAAATGAGTATAGGTATCGTCGGCCGCAAATGTGGCATGACCCGCGTCTTTACCGACGAGGGTGTATCTATCCCGGTGACTGTGGTTGAGGCTGAGCCCAACCGTATCACTCAGGTTAAATCTTCCGACAGTGACGGCTATTCAGCTATTCAAGTCACTACGGGTTCTCGCAAAGCTTCACGTGTTGCTAAAGCGCAGGCGGGCCATTACGCCAAAGCCGGCGTCGAGGCGGGGCGTGGTCTATGGGAATTCCGCACAGATGGCGTCGACGATGCTTTCGAAGTGGGTTCTGCGTTGACTGTTGAGCGCTTCGAGGCTGGTCAAAAAGTAGATGTTACTGGTACGTCTAAAGGTAAAGGTTTCCAAGGTGGCGTCAAGCGCTGGAACTTTGCCATGCAAGACGCTACTCACGGTAACTCGCTCTCTCACCGTGCTCCCGGTTCAATCGGTCAAAACCAAACGCCAGGCCGCGTCTTCAAAGGTAAGAAGATGGCAGGGCATATGGGTGCCGAGCAGGTGACCACGCAAAATCTTGAAATTGTCCGCGTAGATGCTGAACGCAACTTGCTGCTGATCAAGGGTGCCGTACCAGGTGCTCCAGGCGGTGATGTAGTTGTCAGCCCCGCAGTTAAAGCATAAGGGGAGCGTCCATGGAACTTAATATTGCTACAGGCAAAGGCGGTACTGTTCAGGTATCTGACGTCGCATTTGGTCGCGAATACAACCAAGATCTAGTTCACCAAATGGTAACTGCCTATTTGGCAGGTGCCCGCCAGGGGACTCGCGCGCAGAAAACTCGCAGCGATGTCTCTGGTGGTGGCAAGAAGCCCTTCCGTCAAAAGGGTACAGGTCGCGCGCGCGCAGGTACTATTCGCAGCCCAATTTGGCGTGGAGGCGGTACGACATTCGCTGCTCGTCCACAGGATCACAGCCAAAAGCTGAATAAAAAAATGTATCGCGCAGGCATGCAGTCAATCGTTTCTGAGCTGGCTCGACAAGAGCGTTTGATCGTGGTTGAAAGCTTTGATTTAGAAGCGCCTAAAACCCGTGCTCTGATTGCCAAACTCGCCGAGTTGGGTATGACTGAGGCGCTGATTGTTACCGAAGATGTGTCAGAGAACCTCTATCTGGCTTCTCGCAACCTCTACAAAGTAGATGTTCGCGATGCTGCCGCCGTGGATCCTGTCAGTCTTATCAATTTCGACAAGGTAGTGGTCACTGTGGCCGCCCTTAAAAAGCTTGAGGAGATCCTGGCATGAATCAGGAGAGAGTCTTCAAAGTGCTGCTAGCTCCGCACATTACCGAAAAAGCGGCAATGGCTTCGCAAGCTGGCAACCAAATCGTTTTTAAAGTTTCGACGGATGCAACCAAGCTGGAAATCAAAAAAGCTGTAGAGCAGCTCTTTAGTGTTCAGGTTGAAGATGTCCGCGTTGCCAACGTAAAAGGCAAGACGCGCCGCACTCGCACAGGTTTAGGCCGCCGCAGTGACTGGAGAAAAGCTTATGTACGCCTCGCAGACGGTCAAGAGATCGACTTCGCGGTCGCCGAGTAAGGGATAAGAACATGCCAGTAGTTAAGAGAAAACCAACCTCGCCCGGTCGCCGCTTTGTTGTCAGCGTCGTCAATCCGGACCTGCATAAGGGTGCTCCCTATGCGCCACTACTTGCGCCTAAAAAGCGCAATGGCGGCCGCAACAATGCCGGCCGAATTACCACGCGTCACGTGGGTGGTGGTCACAAGCAGCACTACCGTATTATCGACTTCAAGCGCAATAAAGATGGCATTCCAGCCAAGGTTGAGCGTCTTGAATACGATCCCAACCGCAGTGCGAATATTGCACTTGTCTGCTACGCGGACGGTGAGCGTCGCTACATCATCGCTGCCAAGGGTATGAAGGCTGGCGATCAGATTCAAAGCGGTAGCGATGCGCCTATCAAGGTCGGCAATACTTTGCCGTTGCGCGCTATCCCAGTCGGTTCGGTGGTTCACTGTGTTGAGATGAAGCCCGGCAAGGGTGCCCAGCTTGCTCGCAGTGCAGCTGCGGCCGTACAGCTGGTTGCTCGCGAAGGTGCTTATGCCACTATTCGTTTGCGCAGCGGTGAGATGCGCAAGGTGCCAGTCGATTGTCGCGCCACTTTGGGTGAAGTTTCTAACAGTGAGCACAGTTTGCGCTCGCTGGGTAAGGCTGGTGCTAAGCGCTGGCGTGGTGTTCGTCCTACCGTTCGCGGTGTGGCGATGAACCCGGTCGATCACCCACACGGTGGTGGTGAGGGTCGCACTTCAGGTGGTCGTCACCCAGTGTCACCATGGGGTATGCCTACCAAGGGCTACAAAACGCGCAAAAATAAGCGCACTAATCAATATATCGTTCGTCGTCGCACTAAGTAAGCGACAGTTCAATAACGATTTACGAGGATAGCAACTGTGCCACGCTCTCTTAAAAAAGGACCCTTTGTTGACCTGCACTTGGTCAAAAAGGTTGAAGCCGCCGCTGCAGCCAATGACCGCCGGCCGATTAAGACCTGGTCGCGTCGCTCGATGATTCTTCCCGATATGGTCGGGTTGACGATCGCAGTACACAACGGCCGCCAGCATGTTCCAGTAGTGATCAACGAAGAAATGGTTGGTCACAAGCTGGGTGAATTTGCTCCGACGCGTACCTATAAAGGTCACATCGTCGACAAGAAAGCTAAGCGCTAACGCGCGGCGCAGACTGAGAGAGGAAGCAACGGTGGAAGTAGCAGCAAAATTACGCGGTGCCCGTTTATCGGCGCAAAAAGCCCGTCTGGTCGCCGATATGGTTCGTGGCAAAGACGTTGAGCAAGCGCTCGATATTCTGCAGTTTAGCGGTAAAAAAGGCGCGGACATTATCAAAAAAGTCCTCGAGTCGGCTATTGCTAATGCAGAGCACAATGACGGTGCAGATGTCGATGAGTTGAAAGTGTCAACAATCTTCGTTGATGAAGGTTTGACTATGAAGCGGATCAAGCCGCGCGCCAAAGGCCGCGCTGATCGTATCTCTAAACGCACTTGTCACATTACTGTGAAAGTGGCTGAGAAGTAATCTAGGTTCGGGAGACCATCCATGGGTCAAAAAGTACATCCAACAGGCATACGTCTGGGTATTGTTACTAAGCACACCTCAACTTGGTATGCCGGTAACCGCGACTACGCTGATAAGCTCAATCAGGATTTGTCGGTTAGAGCATTCATTCAGAAGAAGCTGGCCGCTGCCTCAGTTAGCCGTGTAGAAATCGAGCGTCCATCTGATAGTGCTCGCATCACCATCCACACCGCACGCCCTGGCATTGTCATCGGCAAAAAAGGTGAAGATGTTGAGGCGCTTCGCAATGAGATTTCCGCTCAGATGGGTTGCCCTGTGCACATTAACATTGAAGAGATCCGCAAGCCCGATCTCGATGCTACTTTGGTAGCGCAAAATGTTGCACAGCAGTTGGAGCGTCGAGTTATGTTCCGTCGCGCGATGAAGCGCACGGTACAAAACGCAATGCGCAACGGTGCCTTGGGTATCAAAATACAAGTCAGTGGCCGTTTAGGTGGCGCTGAGATTGCACGAACTGAATGGTATCGCGAAGGTCGCGTGCCTCTGCATACACTGCGCGCCAATATTGATTACGCGCATGCAGAGGGTAACACCACTTACGGCATCATCGGCGTGAAAGTGTGGATCTTCAAAGGTGAAGTTCTCGGTGGCGAGGAGGCTTTGCAGCCCGCCAAAGGCAAGAAGTAAGCGATAAGGGTAAAGCGAGATGCTGCAACCGAAACGTACAAAATTCCGCAAAATGCACACAGGTCGCAATCGTGGCTTGGCGCATCGCGGTAGCAAGGTAAGCTTTGGCGAATTTGGCCTGAAAGCTTCTGGCCGTGGCCGTCTGACCGCTCGTCAAATTGAGGCGGCGCGTCGCGCGATGACCCGTCACATTAAACGTGGCGGTAAGATTTGGATTCGGGTTTTTCCTGACAAGCCAATCACCCAGAAGCCTCTCGAAGTTCGTATGGGTAAAGGTAAAGGTAATGTTGAGTACTGGGTGGCACAGATCCGCCCCGGCAAGGTGCTCTATGAAATGGAAGGTGTCTCTGAAGAGCTTGCGCGTGAAGCATTTGCTCTTGCTGCAGCTAAGCTGCCGATTGCGACCACCTTCGTAAAACGGACGGTGATGTAAGATGAAAGCAAGCGAATTACGTGATAAGTCGCGAGAAGAGTTGCAAGCCGCACTGAATGGTGAGCTTGAGAAGCAATTCAAGCAGCGCATGCAGTTGGCGACTGGCCAGTTGAACGAGACCCACACGGTGAAGCAGGTTCGTCGCAATATTGCGCGCATCAAAACCGTGCTCAACCAGAAGGCAGGTGAATAACCATGAGCGAAGCAGCAAAAGTAGCGCGTACACTCTCTGGCACTATTGTCAGCGATAAAATGGATAAGACAGTCACTGTACTGATTGAGCGTCGTGTTAAGCACCCGGTGTACGGTAAGTTCATGACTAAGTCGACCAAAATTAAAGCGCACGATGAGAATAACGATGCGCGCATGGGCGACGTAGTAACGATTTCTGAGTGTGCCCCAGTATCGCGCCATAAAGCCTGGCGTTTGGTCGATGTGGTCGAGCGCGCTGTAGCGGAATAATTTGCGTACGCGCAAAGCCGGAGAGAAGAAATGATTCAAACTGAAAGTTATTTGGATGTTGCCGACAACAGTGGTGCACGACGTGTTATGTGTATCAAAGTTCTCGGTGGTTCACACCGCCGTTACGCCCGAGTTGGCGACGTGATCAAGGTCACAGTCAAAGAGGCTATTCCGCGCGGCAAGGTCAAAAAAGGCCAGGTTATGAACGCAGTTGTAGTGCGCACTCGCAAGGGTTTGCGTCGCCCCGACGGCAGCCTGATCAAATTTGATGACAATGCAGCTGTGCTGCTTAACACTAACTTGGCGCCGATTGGCACCCGTATTTTTGGCCCAGTAACTCGTGAACTGCGTACTGAGCGCTTCATGCGAATTATTTCGCTAGCGCCAGAAGTACTGTAAGCGGGAGGAACAGATTATGGCTATGAGTAAAATTAAGCGTGACGACGAAGTTATCGTTATCGCCGGTAAAGATAAGGGCAAGCGCGGCAAGGTTTTGAAAATCCTTGAGAATGACCGTTTGCTGGTCTCTGGTGTGCAGATCATTAAAAAGCATCAGAAGCCCAACCCTCAGCTCGGCGTAGCTGGCGGTATCGTTGAGAAAGAGTCATCTATCCACGTTTCCAACGTGGCGATCTTCAACAGCGCGACCAACAAGGCGGACCGTGTCGGCTTCAAACAAGAAGGCGATAGTAAGGTTCGAGTATTTAAGTCCAGCGGCGAAGCCGTAGACGCCTAAGTAGCAGGGTATTGAGATGGCAAGGCTAAAAGAAGTTTACAAAAGCGAAATTGCTCCCAAGCTGAAGGAAGAGTTAGGTCTCTCCAATGTGATGGAAGTACCGCGAATTACTAAGATCACCTTAAATATGGGTGTGGGTGAGGCTGTAGGCGACAAAAAGGCTCTAGAAGCTGCGGTTGCTGACCTGACTTTGATCGCCGGCCAAAAGCCGATTATCAACAACGCTCGCAAATCAATTGCTGGTTTTAAGATTCGTCAGGGTTGGCCGATTGGTACTAAAGTGACGCTGCGTTCTGAGCGCATGTATGAGTTCCTCGAGCGCTTAGTCGGTATCGCCATACCGCGTATACGTGATTTCCGTGGCATAAGCCCCAAGCAGTTTGACGGCCGTGGCAACTTTGCAATGGGTGTCAGCGAGCAGATCATCTTCCCTGAGATCGACTACGAGAAGATCGATAAGCTTCGCGGTATGGATATCACCATCACCACGACCGCTCGCACCGATGATGAGGGCCGTGCCCTGTTGCGTGCTTTCAACTTCCCACTCAAAGGTTGAGGTTAGGATAATGGCTAAAGTTTCTATGATTCAGCGCGAAAAGAAGCGCGCTAAGACAGTTGCTAAGTTCGCTGCCAAACGCGCAGAGCTTAAAGCATTGATTCAAAATCCTGCCACTTCTGATGAAGAGCGCTGGGATGCACAGGTTAAGCTGCAGAAGTTGCCGCGCGATGCTAGCCCGGTCCGCCAACAGAATCGCTGCCGCATCACAGGTCGCCCACACGCGGTCTATCGTAAATTTGGTTTGTCCCGTATCAAGTTGCGTGAAGCAGCGATGCGTGGTGACGTGCCAGGCCTTGTTAAGTCAAGCTGGTAATAGGAGCATTTGATATGAGCATGCAAGATCCAATCGCCGATATGCTGACGCGCATCCGCAATGCACACCAGCGCAGTAAGGTCTCCGTGACCATGCCTGCCTCAAAGCTGAAAGCGGCTGTAGCTCGGGTACTTGAGTCAGAAGGTTACATCAACGGTTTTTCAGTCACTAGTGATGCAAAAGCTGAGTTGACCGTTGATCTGAAGTATTTTGAAGGCAAGCCAGTGATCTCCGAGATCACTCGTATAAGCAAGCCAAGCCTGCGTCAGTACGAAGGCCATGGCAGCTTGCCAACCGTTCGCGGTGGTCTGGGCGTGGCTATTGTCACCACCAGTCAAGGCGTTATGACTGATCGCGCAGCGCGCGCAGCCGGTATCGGCGGCGAAGTTCTCTGCACCGTATTCTAAGTAGGGATTAGACATGTCTAGAATTGCAAATAATCCAGTCGAGCTGCCCAGCGGTGTCGACGTGACTATCGCCTCTGGTGAGATCGCAGTCAAAGGGGCCAAAGGTTCCATGAAAATGCCTCTCAACAGTGCGGTCAACGTCTCAAAAGAGGGTAATGTGCTCTCTTTCGCAGCAGCGACTAGCGATAAGTTTTCCGGCGCAATGGCGGGTACTACTCGTTCGTTGGTCAACAATATGGTGATCGGCTGTTCAGTTGGCTTTGAGAAGAAGTTAGAACTAGTCGGTGTAGGTTATCGCGCGCAGGTGCAGGGCAGCAAAGTCAATTTGACTTTAGGTTTCTCTCACCCAATCGTATTTGACCTGCCTGAGGGTGTCACTGCAGAGTGCCCCACGCAGACAGAAATCGTGCTGAAAGGTACGGACAAGCAAGTGCTTGGCCAAGCCGCTGCTGAAATCCGCGCTTTCCGTCCGCCAGAGCCTTACAAGGGTAAAGGTGTTCGTATCTCTGGTGAGTACGTACGACGTAAAGAAGCCAAGAAAAAGTAACAGGGTAAACTGATGAGCGACAACAAAAAGTTATCACGTCTGCGCCGCGCGCGCCGTGCCCGTGGCAAAATCGCTGAGCTTGGTGCGGTACGCCTCTGTATTACGCGCACTCCGCGTCATATGTATGCACAGATTATCGCTGCTAGTGGCGATCAAGTACTGGCTAGCGCCTCTACTCTTGAGTCTGGTCTGCGCGATGGTGCTACTGGCAACGTTACTGCAGCACAAGCAGTGGGTAAGTTAGTTGCAGAGCGCGCTGTGGAAGCGGGCGTTAAAACCGTAGCATTCGATCGCAGCGGCTTTAAGTATCACGGTCGTGTCAAGGCGTTAGCAGATGCCGCGCGCGAAGCCGGTCTCGAATTTTAATAGGTAGATATTATGGCTTACAACGATCAAAAAGATTCCTCCGAAGGCTTCCAAGAGAAGCTGGTCCAGGTAAATCGCGTTGCTAAAACCGTTAAAGGCGGCCGTATCTTCGCCTTTACTGCACTGACAGTTGTCGGTGATGGCAATGGTAAAGTTGGCTTCGGCCGCGGCAAAGCTCGCGAAGTACCTCAGGCGATTCAAAAGGCCATGGAGTCTGCGCGTCGCAACATGATCTCAGTGGCACTGAACGGCAAGACAATTCAGTACCCGACTAAGGGTGTACATTCAGCGGCGAAGATCTACATGCAGCCTGCATCTGAAGGTACCGGTGTGATTGCCGGTGGTGCTATGCGTGCAGTTCTTGAGTTGGCGGGTGTTCAGGACGTACTGGCTAAGTGCTACGGTTCTACAAACCCTGTCAATGTGGTTCGCGCCACTTTTAAAGCGCTCGAGGCGATGCAATCGCCGGATGATGTCGCCGCCAAGCGTGGCAAGTCAGTTGAAGAGATCTTGAATTAATAGACGTTACGTCAGATTTGGATAGAGCATCATGGCTAAAGCAAAAGCAACAATTAAAGTGACGCAGACAAAAAGCGTACACGGTCGCCTGAAGAATCATCGCGCCTGTATCGCCGGCCTTGGTCTGCGCCGCATCGGCCACACCGTTGAAGTTGAGGATACCCCCTCAGTTCGCGGCATGGTAAACAAAGTTTTCTACATGGTTAAGGTCGAGGAGGCATAAGATGCGTCTAAATACTCTAAGCCCCGCTCCTGGCCGGGTTAAAGCAGCAAAGCGTGTAGGTCGTGGTATTGGTAGTGGCCTGGGTAAGACTGCTGGCCGCGGTCACAAAGGCCAGACTTCACGCTCAGGTGGTTCAATTCGCCCAGGTTTTGAAGGCGGCCAAATGCCTTTGCAAAAGCGCCTGCCTAAATACGGCTTTACCTCGCGTCTAGCTGCGGTGACCGCTGAGATTCGTCTAGGTGAGTTAAATATGGTTGAAGGCAGTGAAGTTTCTATTGCCTCACTGCGTGCTGCCGGTGTAATCAACAACAGTATCAAACGCGCTAAGGTGTTTGCTTCAGGTGAAGTAACCAAAGCAGTAACTTTAGTCGGTGTTGGTGCAACGGCTGGCGCTCGTGCTGCTATTGAAGCGGCCGGCGGCAAGGTTGAAGGTTAAGTCAAGCTAATGGCGACTCCTGCGGGCATGCCTAACGGCGGATCAAAAGGTTTGGGCGAGCTATGGGCTCGCCTTCGCTTTTTGTTCCTAGCGATTATTGTCTACCGTCTCGGTACGCACATCCCTGTCCCAGGTTTTGATCCTGAGCGCTTGGCGGATCTCTTCAATCAGAACCAAGGCACATTCCTGGGTATGTTTAACATGTTCTCCGGTGGTGCTTTGGAGCGCATGAGTATCCTGGCGCTAGGTATCATGCCGTATATTTCTGCCTCTATTATTATGCAGTTACTTTCGGCTAGCGTTCCGGCGCTTGAACAATTAAAGAAAGAAGGCGACGCAGGTCGTCGGCAGATTAACCAGTACACCCGCTATGGCACAGTTGTTCTGGCTTTGGTTCAAGGCACAGCCATGGCTGTAGGTTTTGCCTCCCAGGGGCTAGCCTACGAAGTCAATACCATGTTCTATCTGGTTGCTATCGGTTCATTGGTGGCCGGCGCGATATTTATGATGTGGCTGGGTGAGCAGATTACCGAGCGCGGTATCGGCAACGGTATCTCGATGTTGATATTCGCGGGTATTGTCGCCGGTATTCCCAGCGCTATAGGGCAGGCCTTAGAGTCTGCACGCCAAGGTGATTTGAATCCACTGACTCTGGTGATTGTTTTAATCATAGCAATCGCGGTGGTCTACTTTGTTGTCACGATTGAACGCGGTCAGCGTCGACTGACAGTGAACTATGCGCAGCGTCAGGGTCGTCAAGCTTATAATGCACAGACCTCCCATCTGCCTCTTAAGGTGAATATGGCCGGTGTTATCCCCGCTATTTTTGCCAGTAGTTTGCTGATGTTTCCCAGCTCCTTGAGCAGCTGGTTTGGTCAAGGTGCTAACGCTCCTGCTTGGCTGCAAGATGTCTCTTTGCTGATAGGCCCTGGTCAGCCGCTGTATATTTTGTTGTTCTCAGCATTAATTATATTTTTCTGCTTCTTCTACACGGCGTTGATGTACAACCCAAAAGAAGTGGCTGATAACCTGAAACGTGGCGGTGCCTTTTTGCCTGGTATCCGCCCTGGTGAGCACACTGCCAAGTACATTGATAGTGTTACCACCCGTTTGACATTGATAGGTAGTATTTATATCACCTTGATCTGTCTGTTACCGATGGTGCTAAATGTGCAGTTCAATGTCCCTTTCTACCTCGGTGGAACGTCTATGTTGATTGCAGTGGTGGTGACCATGGACTTTATGGCCCAGGTGCAGTCGCACTTGATGTCTCAGCAGTATGACTCGCTGATGAAAAAGGCCAACTTAAAAAATGTTGGCCGCAAATAGTAAGTTTGGCCCCTTAGAGAGAGGTTTGCGATGAAAGTACGTGCATCCGTTAAGAAGATGTGTCGGAACTGTAAGGTTATCCGTCGCAATGGTTCGGTTCGTGTCATTTGTAGTGTCGAGCCGCGTCATAAGCAACGCCAGGGATAATCTGGTTGATTTTTTGACCATCTGCCAGTATTCTACCGCGCCTTTTTGCAGTCTATGCTGCAAGCGCCTAGGAGCTGGGTTAATTAAGTAAGAGAGTGGAGTAACGCGAATGGCCCGTATTGCCGGTGTCAATATTCCCGATAACAAACACGCTGTCATCTCATTGACGTATGTGTTCGGTATCGGTCGACCGACTGCTAAGAAACTGTGTGCCGATTTGGGTATTGCAGAGACAACAAAGATTTCAGATCTCACCGAGTCTGAGCTGGACAATGTGCGTAATGCCGTTGGTGAGCTCTCGGTTGAGGGTGATTTGCGCCGTGAAGTGAGCATGAGCATTAAGCGTCTGATGGACCTCGGTTGTTTCCGTGGCATTCGTCACCGTCGCAATTTGCCGCTCCGCGGTCAGCGTACCAAGACTAACGCACGCACCCGTAAAGGGCCGCGTCGTCCCATTAAAAAGTAATCCGAGGAACGGTTTGCAATGGCTAAAGCAACTAGCAAAACCACCCGTAAAAAGGTCAAGAAAAGCGTTGTTGATGGCGTAGCACATATCTATGCGTCATTTAACAACACCATCGTCACTATCACCGATCGTCAAGGCAACGCTTTGTCTTGGGCGACTGCTGGTGGTTCTGGTTTCCGTGGTTCACGCAAGAGCACGCCCTTTGCCGCACAGGTTGCAGCGGAGCGCGCTGGAGAAGCGGCTAAAGAATACGGTCTCAAGAATCTCGATGTTCAAGTAAAAGGCCCCGGGCCTGGCCGTGAATCTGCCGTCCGCGCACTTAACAATGCCGGCTACAAGATCACTAACATCACCGATGTTACGCCAATCCCACACAACGGCTGCCGTCCGCCGAAAAAACGTCGCGTATAAGCGCCGCAAGAAGAGAGTTATAGCATGGCTAGATATCTAGGACCCACTTGTAAACTGTCACGCCGCGAAGGTACTGACTTGTTCTTGAAGAGCGGCGTGCGCCCTCTGGAGAGCAAATGTCGCGCTGAGAGCGCGCCTGGTCAACATGGCCAGCGTCGCGGTCGTCTATCTGATTACGGCGTTCAGTTGCGTGAAAAGCAGAAAGTTCGCCGTATCTACGGTGTGCTTGAGAAGCAGTTCCGCAACTACTACAAAGAGGCTGCGCGTATAAAAGGCAATACAGGTGAAAACCTGCTAACCCTGCTTGAGCGTCGTTTAGATAACGTTGTCTATCGTATGGGTTTTGGTTCTACCCGTGCCGAATGCCGTCAACTTGTCGCGCACAATGCGATCATGGTCAACGGCCAGAAAGTTAACATCCCCTCTTACCGCGTAGCGGAAGGTGATGTAGTTTCTATCCGCGAGCGCTCCAAAAAGCAACTGCGTGTTGCTACTGCTCTGCAGCTGGCTGCCCAGCGCGGAGATTCGGAGTGGGTAGCGGTAGACAGCAACAAGATGGAAGGCACTTTTGTCCGCTTCCCTGATCGTTCTGATCTGCCCGCCGAGATCAACGAAAACCTGATCATTGAGCTTTACTCTAAGTAATTGCTGAAAAAGCTTCACAGGGAAAAACTATGAATTCTGTCAATGAATTGTTAACGCCGAAGAATATCGACGTAGTGAGCTATGACGGTAACCACGCCAAGGTAGTTTTAGAGCCTTTTGAGCGCGGTTTCGGTCACACTCTGGGTAATGCGCTGCGCCGTATATTGCTCTCCTCTATGTCTGGCGCTGCCGTCACCGAAGTTGAGATCGATGGTGTCGAGCACGAATACAGCAGCATCGAGGGTGTTCAAGAAGATGTGATGAGCATTCTTCTCAACCTCAAAGGTGTAGCCATGGTAATGGAGGGTAGCGAAGATACTACTCTGTCCATTAATGTTAAGGGTCCTTGTACAGTGACTGCGGGTGATATCCAAGTAGACAACCACGTCGAAGTGATCAACCCTGACCACGTCATTGCTACCATTTCCGGTAAAGCCGAGTTCAATGCGCGTTTGCGCGTTGAGTCAGGTCGCGGTTACCAGCCAGCTGATGCGCGCGTTACTGAAGAAGAGACTCGTTCCATCGGTCGCTTGCAGTTAGACGCTACCTTCAGCCCTGTCTACCGAGTAGCCTACAGTGTCGAGAGCGCTCGCGTAGAGAACCGCACCGATCTGGACAAGCTGGTTCTAGAAATCGAAACCAACGGTACAATTGATCCTGAAGAAGCTATCCGTCGTTCTGCGACAATCCTTCAGCAACAGTTGGCAGCATTTGTTAATCTGCAAGGCGAAGCAGCCGCCGAGCCCGAAGCCAAAGAAGAGCAGATTGATCCGATTCTGCTGCGCCCTGTCGACGATCTTGAATTGACTGTGCGTTCAGCGAACTGCCTAAAAGCAGAAAGCATTTACTACATTGGTGATCTGATCCAGCGCACCGAAGTTGAGCTGCTTAAAACCCCTAACTTGGGTAAAAAGTCGCTTACAGAGATCAAAGATGTGCTCGCGTCGCGGGGTCTTTCACTGGGCATGCGCCTTGAGAACTGGCCACCAGCTAGCCTCAAAACTGAACGTGAGATGGCATAAGCCGCTCTATTAATCCTTGCTGAGAAAGCAACGAACGAAGGAAGATTATCATGCGTCATCGCTATAGTGGCCGCAAACTCAACCGCACTGGCTCACACCGTCGTGCTATGTTCCGCAACATGACTGTCTCACTGCTTGAGCACGAGTTGGTAAAAACTACTCTGCCAAAAGCAAAAGAGCTGCGTGGTTACGCTGAGCCTATCATCACTTTGGGTAAAGAAGATTCAGTGGCTAACCGTCGTTTGGCTTTCAGCCGTCTGCGCAGCAAGTCTGTTGTCGGCAAGCTGTTCAATGAGCTCGGCCCACGTTATCAAGAGCGCCCGGGTGGCTATCTGCGTATTCTCAAATGTGGCAATCGCGCGGGTGATAACGCGCCGATGGCCTACGTTGAGTTGGTGGATCGCCCTCAAGTCGCTACTGAAGACGAGTAATTTTCAGTCGGCAAAAAAAACCGGGCAGCGCCCGGTTTTTTTTCGCCCGTGAAAAGCTTCATCCGCTCAGTCTATTGACCGCGCTGCGTTCGAGTGTTGCGAGGTTGAGTAGAGTGAGCTGTTTGCCCCAGGCGCATCCAGTGTCCAAAGCGTGTAGATTTGGACCGCAGTAGCGTCCTTCTAATGCGGCCCAGTGGCCAAAGATAATCGATTTATCGGCCATTTTTCTGCGCGGTGCGTCGTACCAAGGTAATGTTCCCTGGGGCGGCGAATTGGGAGCCCCTTTAGCCGAGAGTTGCAATGCCCCTCGCTTGGTGATGAAACGCATTCGGGTGAGATAGTTTGTGATCACTCGTAGGCGCTCGACCCCACGGAGTTTTTCACTCCACATCGCAGGATGGTTGCCGTACATCGCTGCCAAGTAACCGTCACAGTCATCGCTAGCCAGCGTTTTTGACACCTCTGTAGCCAGGCGCAAGGTTTTACTTCGGCCCCAGAAAGGGGGTACTCCTGCATGGACCAGTAGGTGTTGTTCTACACGCATTGCCAGTGGCCTGCGGCGCAACCAGTTGATGAGCAATTCGCAGTCAGGTGCTTTGAGTATCTCGCTCAGCGTATCTTTTTTGGAAGGTTTGGCGTGGCCGCGTGCGATGGCAATTAAATGCAGATCATGATTGCCCAGAACGGTGGTAAAGCTGTCGCCAAGCTCGCGACAAAAGCGCAATATCTCAAGTGATTGCGGTCCCCGGTTGACTAGATCGCCGACAGCTAACAAGCGGTCGCTGCGGCTTTCAAAGCTGACACTTTCCAGCAGTAGTTGGAGCTCGTCATAGCACCCTTGTATATCGCCAACGACGTAATCGACCATATCAATTAACTTGGTGCGGGGTGGCGAGAAGGAATGGCTTTATCTCAGCCTCGAAGCTCGCTCCGTCACTGTCTACCAACTGATAACTACCCTGCATAGTACCGATTGGAGTGTCTATGACAGCGCCGCTGGTATAGGTGTAGCACGCCCCTGGGGCAATGAAAGGTTGTTCACCGACAACCCCGACACCAGAGACCTCGCGCTGGCGCTGGTTGCTATCGATAATAAGCCAGTGACGGCTGAGTAGCTGGACAGCTTTGTCGCGATGGTTGGTGACGGTGATGCGGTAGGCAAAGGCGTAGTTGTCGCTCTCTGGCTCAGATTGCGCTTGTAAATATTCTACTTCCACGTCTACGTCGATACGCGGGTCCGTTGTTGATTTACCTGTCTGTGTCATTCACTGTCCGCTCGATATGGTGGGCTGTAATTTTTGCCACTCGCTAATGGTGTTAGCTACCGCAACAAACTCTCCGACGCTGAGTTGCTCCGCGCGCCGGTTGAGATCGATAATGTCGCCAACTTGCTGTAAACATTCGTTGTAAGGGCGCAGTGCATTGCGCAAAGTTTTGCGTCGCTGGCCGAAGGCGTGAGCAACGATCTTACCCAGTAGGAGATGATCGCTGGCTTGATGCGGCAACTCAGAGTGCGGCGTTAGTTTCACTACTGCAGATTGTACTTTGGGTGGTGGGCGAAAGGCGCCGGGTGGGACAGCAATGACCGGCATGACACGGCAGTGATACTGGATCATGACTGACAGTCGGCCGTAAGCCTTTGTGCCGGGCTGCGCGCCGAGGCGATCGACCACTTCTTTTTGAAGCATGAAATGCATATCTGCGATCAATTCGCGATAACTGAGCAAATGAAAAAGTAGCGGGGTCGAGATGTTGTAGGGCAAATTGCCCACCAGCCGCAACTTGTGGCCCGGTTTGTAGAACTGTTGATAGTCGGCTTTTAAGGCATCGCCACTGTAAATGTTTAGGTTTGGAAACTGTTGTGTTAAGTAGGCGACTAAATCTCTGTCTAGTTCAATGACTTGCATGTTGGGGCAGGCGGGATAAAGGTATTGTGTTATGGCGGCCATACCGGGACCGATTTCAATAAGATTATCCTCAGCACTGGGATTAATTGTTTTGACAATACGCTCTATTATCGAGCGGTCGACGAGAAAGTTCTGCCCAAAGCGTTTGCGCGGCTGATGTTCTGTCACGTTCTCTCCTGGCTGCTAGCCATCTGGGCTGCAACATCTATTGCGGTAGTTAAGCTACCTGTATCTGCACTGCCTGTGGCGGCAAGATCCAGTGCGGTACCGTGATCAACTGAGGTGCGTATGATGGGGAGTCCGAGCGTTATATTCGCTGCGCGCCCGAAACCCTGGTATTTGAGTACCGGTAGGCCTTGGTCGTGATACATTGCCAATACAGCGTCAGCGCGCGAAAGCCACTTAGGGGTAAATAGAGTATCGGCAGGTAGAGGTCCGATAAGATTGTATCCCTCGGCTTGCAGGCGCCTGATAGCAGGTTCGATTATCTCGATCTCTTCACGCCCTAGATGGCCGGATTCACCGGCGTGCGGGTTGAGGCCAGCAACCAGAATGGTGGGGCTTTCGATACCAAATTTGGATTCTAGGTCGGCAGCTAAGATTCTAATGACAGATTCCAGTAGCGTTGAATCGATACTGTCTGCAACGTGTCGCAGGGGTAGATGCGTGGTCGCAAGTGCTACCCGCAGAGTGTCACTGGCCAGCATCATCACCACTTGATCCGTGGCAGTTTTTTCGGCCAGATACTCAGTATGGCCAGAGAACGGCAGGCCAAATTCGTTGATGGTGGATTTTTGCACAGGACCGGTAATCAACGCCGCACACTGCTTGTCGGCCACTAAGGCGATGGCGCGATCCAAACAATCGACAACATAGCCGCCGTTGCGCGGATTAAGCTGCCCGGCCTGTACAGCCACTGGACAGGTAATTGGATCAATGCAGAGCTCGCTCGGTGCCAGTGGTTCAGGTTTTTTGCGCGGTGCTATTAATTTGAGGGGTAGTCCGAGTTGTTTGGCGCGCTCAGCCAAGACAGCGGGATCAGCAATGGCGACCAGTTCATGAGGGCACCCGTGCTGGACCAGTGAGATTAGCAAGTCTGGGCCAATACCAGCGGGCTCTCCAGGGGTGACAGCAAAGCGCAGGGTCATAGCTGCGTACTGTTTTGCTCGAGTAGTCCGGGTAAATTTTTGATCTCGACAAACGCCTCATCGCGGATCTCTTGCAGCCAAACTTGTAGCTCGGCATCAAACTTTCGCTGGCTGAGTAGGTTGCGTGCGCGATTGCGCAAAATTTCATTGCTGAAATCTTGATTGCGCCGCTCAGTGACTTGCAGAATATGCCAGCCAAACTGCGACTGGAATGGCGCACTGATGTCATTGAGCGCAATTGAGCTCATATTTTCTTCGAATTCGGGCACAAACATACCTGGTGTCGACCAGCCGAGCTCTCCGCCAGAAAGTGCGGAACCTTTGTCCTCTGAGTACTCGCGGGCCAGATCGGCAAAATCCTCACCGTCTAGCAGGCGTTGACGTAAACCTTCGAGCTCTGCGACAGTCTGCTCAGGGTCGCGTATTTGATTGGGCGAAAGGAGAATATGGCGTGCAAAGTGCTGTTCAATCAGCTGTTCACCGCCACCGCGACGGTCGAACAATTTAAGGATATGCCAACCAGCTCCACTCTCAAGAACGGGGCTTACCTCGCCGGGCTCCAGCTGTGCTACGGCTGTACTGAACAGCTCGGGAAGTTCCGCACTATTACGCCAGCCTAGGTCGCCGCCTTGGGTCGCGGAGCTGTCGTTGGAGTAGCTCAATGCCAGTGAGGCAAAATCGGCGCCATTTTGTGCTTGGCTGGCTAGATCTTCGGCTTGGTCTATCAGCTCAAGGCGCTCTGGGTCGCTCAGAGTAGTGCGCTTGCTGAGCAGGATATGACCTACTCGCACTTCTGAGGCGCTGAGCAGTTGGCCCTCTTGAGAATTTAAGAAATTATCGAGCTCGCGATCACTGATGCGAATACGACGCATAACGTTGCCCTGCTGCACACGGCGCAGAATCATTTCGGTGCGAATCTGCTCGCGCAATCCTGCATAACCGCCGGCTTGCTCCTCTACTGCGGCAATATATTGTTCTACGCTGGTCTGGGCGCTGGCCGCTAGTCTTGCAATAGCTTGGTTGATCTCTTCGTCTGCGATACGCACCCCAGCGCGATACCCTAGATTCAATTGCAATCGCTCAGAGATAAGTCGCTCAATGACCTGGGCAGCCAACAGTTGCGGTGGCGGAGGATTGCCGCCAGTGCGTTCAATTTGTGCGTATATATCTTCCAAGCGCTGTTCGAGCTCGCTCTGCATGACAACATCTTCATCGACAATAGCAGCAATACGGTCGACAACTTGTAGCTGAGCTGCGGCCGTCGCAGAAAATGTCAAAAGAAGAGCCGCTAGGGCACGGGGGAGGTTGTTAAAATTCATCGCGCTTCTCATAACCAAAAATACCGTTGCTAAGTGTGGAGTCTACCCGGTTGCTGCTACCGGCTAGGCCTTTAAATTGTATTTGAAAGAGTATCCCATTGCTGGTCTCGAGACTCTGATCCGGTATCGCCAGCAGATCGCTGCGCTCTAAGTGACGACGTGCGACGAGACTAGCACGCCAACAGCAGCTGTCATACTCGAGGCCGGCAAATAGTTCAATGTCGCGGCCGTGGGTGAGATCACGATTCCAGCGCGCCACCCAGCGCATATTGCCAAACAGCGGTGCAACTACAGAGAGATCGAGTTGTTCGATAGCCTGCGAATAAAAGAGTTCCCTCTCCTCTATTTGATAAGAGGCATTGGCGCGATGTGTGTAACGGTAGGCTAAATTGGCCAGTGCGCCATCCTCGCGTTTGTAACGCATAGAAAAACTGCCGCGCTGCACTCGGTTATCTTCGCGATCGTAGCTGACATCGCTGGTCAGTTGCCACTGTTTCGAGAGCTGAGCGTCAAAGCCGGCAGCTAAGGAGTTCTCTGCGAAGGGGCTGTAACCTAAAGTGTCATAGAGTGTGATCTGCGGCTCTTGCAATGACCAAGTGTGTGCCAGGCTCAGCTGCCAAAGCTGACGTCCGCTGTCGTCTAATTGACGGCTGGTGATTGCGCCGGTGAGACGCTGTGCATCACCAACGCGATCACCACCAACAAAACGGTTATCGCGGAAATGACTTTCGTAGGTCGGCGTCATCAACAGGCTGTCAAAGTTGGGGAGTTCACTCTGGTCGCGGTGGCTGTTATGCAGATAGAAGAGCCGCGGCTCGAGAGTTTGTGTTCCGGTGAGCCCTTGGCGTTCAAAGGATAAGCCGCTATCAAGCGAGGCTGTGGGCACTGTCACTGAGGGTTGATCATCAACCAGCGTTGTTGCTGGGTTGTCGAGCTGATAAGAGAGGTGATGGGTGCCGACGGCCGGTTTGATGTAGCCCCAACCCCACTGTTTATTCCAACTCAGCTTGTAATGGCTGCGCAAACGGCTGCCGGTAGTGAGAGTTGAATCGTCGTGCTCAAACTGGCTGAGTTGGTTGTCAAGCGAAAGTACCCAGCGGCGCTTAAAGCTATAACGGCCGTTGGCTATTAACTGCGGTGCGAGGGTGTATTGCGAATCTAGATCAAAACTGATGATCTGGTAGTCCTCAACAGCCATGCCTAGCTGCCAGTTTTCGCCACGATAACCTAAAGCTGCTGTGCGATTGAGATAGGAGGCTGACTCAGTTTCAATGGATTGATTGCCGAAGTCGCGCAAGTAGTCGCGGTCGCTCACTTCGTTATAGCTGACACGGGTGAACAAGTTGCCTCTATCACCGCGATGGTCGAGAGCTACCATCGAGCGGTTTTCACCCTCGTAGCTAGGTCTCAGCACAGTACCATCTTCGCCACCACCGCTATCGTCGGCCAAAAATGCGGTGCTGAGTGAAGTGTTGGACCAGCGGTTGAGATAGCGCCCTTCAACGCCGAGACTAAAGCCTCTTTCAGTCAGCATGCGCGGGGTAAAAGTGATGTCGTAGTTCTCTGCCAAGTTCCAATAAATGGGTTGTGCGTAATCGATGCCATTGCGACTATTGCTGCTGATTTGTGGGAACAATAGCCCGCTGGAACGATTGTCATTGATAGGAAAGCGCAACCAAGGAAAGTAAAAGACAGGTATGTCTTTTATCTCCAGGGTGGCGTCGCGCACGGTTGCAAACCCGCTCTCTTCGTCAATGCTGATCTTTGCAGTGTTCAGCTGCCAATCGTCACTGGTGGGGGGGCAGCTAGTATAGGTGGCCTGTTCAATTATCAGTTCACCTTGGGCGCTGCGCGAAAGTTTTCCGGCGGTACCGCGAATACTAGCGCCATGGATTACATAGGTCGCTTGCTTAATGCTGACTTCACGGCTGGCTAAATTGAGATCTGCACGCTCGCCCAGCAACAGCAGCCCGGGTTCGCGCATCTGTACATTACCGTCAAGTGTTACGCTGCGGTCATTTTGGTTAAGCGCGGCGCGGTCGCTGCGCACCTGTCGATAGCCTTGAGAGATTTGTACGTCACCGGTTAGCTCGACATCACCGTCTGCATTGGCCTGTGTTTGGTCAGCGTTAACACGCAAGGGGGCAGAGCTCGGGTCGCGCTGGGCATCAGGGTAGTCGCGAGGCGGTTCGACATATTCACCGCAGCAGTGGGAGGGAAGCTCGGCGCGGCGCTCGCTGGGCAGTTGCTCAATAGCGACCCAATCGAGATTGTTATTGGGAGCGACGCGGGCTTCGTCGGTACTGCTATGCTGTGCTTTTAAGGCTGCTTGCAAACTGCGTGTAGGGCGCACATAAGGTGCGCGAGAACTCTGCTGTTGCTGGCAATTCCAACCGCCATCTGCAGCAGTGCAGCGCCATTCGGGTGCCGTTTCTGGTTGCGCCGCTGCGGCAACAGCCGCAGGCAGTGCAGCAACACAAAATAAGGCAACGAGTGGATGGCGCGTAAAACGAGCGATAGACAGTGGCACAGCTGAATCCTTTATTATTAGTGGGCATTTTAACTGATATTTGACCCTGTGCTAGGGTTGTTGCCGAGCAATTCGGTTAGAATTCCTATAGCGGCAGAGTTGAGATGAGAGCATAGATGGACAGTGTTGAAGCGGGACAGCAAAAAGCGTTGCAGCAGTGGTTGCAAAACCAGCTACCTGAGCATGCTGGCGCTCCTGTTTTGAGGCCGCTGCCCGGCGATGCTGGCCAGCGTCGCTATTGGGAAATCGTTGATCAGCCCGATTATTTAGTCGCTAGCAGTCCACCGGAAACTGAGCCCAATCGAAGTTTTATCGCCTGTACGTTGCTTTTGGCCAGGAATGGACTGCCGGTCCCCAAGCTTTTTGCGATAGATCTCTCGAGAGGCTTTTTTCTTTTGGAGCACCTAGGTCGTCAACCGTTGCGCAGTCTCTACCCCACTGATGGAGCGGACGCATTAAAGCCTGCAATGACCCTGCTCGCTTCTCTGGCGGCCATACCTGGCGCTGAACTGGCTGAGCTTCCTGAGTACGATCGCGCCAAATTAGTCGCCGAGATGGAGCTGTTTGAACAGTGGTTTGTCGCTGAATTGCTGAGCATAGAGTTGAACAAAGTGGAGCGAAGTGAGTTGGCCGCCCTGTATCAGCAGCTGGCAACCTCGGCCATTGAACAGCCGCAAGGCTTTGTGCACAGAGATTATCACTGCCGCAATATTATGCTTTCCGATACCCCTGCAGCAGAGTTACAACTGGGTATTATCGATTATCAAGATGCCGTGATTGGGCCGCTCAGCTACGACCTGGTGTCACTGCTCAAGGATTGTTATTGGCAGTGGCCGACAGTGACACGGGAGGCATTGGTAGCTGAGTTTTACCGCCACAATATCGCCCCGCTTGAGGGCTCTCCGTCACTTGCCGAATTCAGCCGTCAGTTCGATTGGATGGGCTTGCAGCGTCATATTAAGGTGCTGGGTATTTTTGCCCGCTTGGCCCTGCGCGACAATAAGCCGGGTTATTTGCAGGATTTGCCACTGGTGATTCACTACACGTTAGAGGTGGCGGCATGCTATCCACAGCTACAACCCTTTGCTAAATGGTTTAAAGCGCGGTTGATGCCGACCATTACCAAGCAGTCTTGGTTTGTTGAGCTGGGTGCGGCTGGCCAATGAGAGCGATGCTTCTGGCTGCCGGTGAAGGACGGCGTATGCGCCCACTCACCAACAGCGTTCCAAAGCCTCTGTTGGCGTTAGCTGGACGACCCATTCTCGAGCACAGTCTGCAGAAATTAGTTGCCGCAGGCGTTTCTCAGGTAGTGATCAATGTCAGCTGGCTGGGCGACCAGTTAATAGAGTACTTTGGCGACGGTAAGCGCTGGGGTGCCAGTATAGAGTGGTCGCGTGAGTCGACGCCTCTGGAGACCGCGGGTGCGGTGGTGAAAGCTCTGCCACTGCTTGGCGACGAGCCATTTATATTGATCAATGGCGATATCTGGTGCGACTACCCGATCAAAAATTTGTTAGATCGCGCAGCGCGGTTAACACCCCAGCAGAGCGCTCATCTGGTCATGGTCGACAATCCGCCTCATCACCCCGAGGGCGACTTTTCTATCTGCAACGGCCAGCTGGGTGCGCCGATTGACGGCAGTGCTCTCACCTTTAGTGGCATCAGTGTGTGGCGTCCTCAAGCTTTCCAGTCGTTACTCCACTCATTTGGTGCGCCGCTGGCACTGCGCGAGGTGCTACTACCATTACTCTCCACAGGCGGGGTTGGCGGCGAACATTGGCCGGGGCAGTGGTGCGATATCGGCACCCCGGAGCGCCTCGCAGAGATGAACCGGAAGCTTTGCAGTGTTTAGCTTGCCTATTCGTCTTTGGCAGTTGAGCAGTTGCTGTCTAGCGCTTGCGATTGCGCTGGGTTCGCTGCTGCCGCTGAATTCCGCCGTTGATATCGCTGGCTCCGACAAGTTGTACCATTTCATCGCTTACACACTGCTAGCGTATCTCCTGGCGCGCAGCTATCTTGCCCGAATCGGTTGGTTGAAATTAGCGAGCGGTGTGGTCGTCTACGGGGCAGTTATTGAAATTCTGCAAGGGTTTAGCGGTTATCGCAGTGCCGAGTTAGGGGATTTATTGGCTAACATCTTGGGTTGTAGCGGCGGTTTATTGATTCATCAGTTAACCAAGCGCTGGTTTTAGCTGATCTCTATTTTGACCGTTGCGGCTGAAAGCGGCGCTGCACCGGCGATAGCCAGAGCCAGAGTTGTCAGCTCCTGCCAACCGTTGGCCGCGCGTATACCTTTTGCCGCACGATCGATCGCGGCAAGCTGGTGAAGATACATGCGCAGTTGAGCTGAGCGGTTGCGCTGCAGAGCTCTGCGCATGGCCGCCATCCGGTTAGACCATACGCCAACTTTTTTAAGCGCCGCTTCGCTTCCCAAGCCGCGCTCACAGAGTTCGGCAGCTTGCGCCAAGCTGCGCAGATCGCGACCCAGTGCCCACAGCAGTGGCAGTAACTCGCCACCCTCAGCGCGCATTCCGCGCAGCGAGCGCGCTACCGCTTGGGTGTCGCCCTCGAGCATGCGGTCTAAAAATTCCCAGGTGTTGTAGCGAGCACTGTCAGCAACGACATTGGAGAGCCGCTGAGCATCGATCTGCCCATCTATGGCGAGCAGTTTGAGCTTTTCTATCTCTTGCACAGCGGCCAACAAATTGCCTTCAACCCGTTCGGCGAGCAGCGCAGCCGCCTCGTCATTAACTGCTATCCCGGCTTGTTTAAGCCGTTGGGCAATAAAGCGAGGCATTTGTGCTGCGCTTACCGCCGGTGCTTGGACAATGGCGCCGAGCGTATCAATTTTTTTTACCCAGGCGCTGTTGAGGAGCGTTTTGTCGAGCTTGCCAGTGACCACTAACAACAGTTGATCGGGATCTCTGCGCTCCAGCCATTCGATTATTGCTTCGCCTTTATCTGTAGGTTTGCCGCCAAGGCGAAGCTCAATGATCTTGCGATTGGCAAATAGCGAGAGTGCACTGGCCTCATGGTAGAGCGTATCCCAATTGAAGCCTGCATCGCAGTGAAGAACCTCGCGCTCAGCAAAGCCTGCAGCGCGGGCGGTACTGCGCACAGAGTCGCACGCCTCTTGCACCAAAAGTGGCTCATCACCGCTGATCAAATAAACCGGTAACAGCGGTTCTCGCAGCGTTGCAGAGAGCTTGTCGGCAAAGATCTTCACTGGCTATTGCGCGACACAACCATCAGCTGGCGCAGCAGTTGATCAATAAGCTGTTGGCGCATCTCTTGTTCGACCAGTGCGCGTTCATTTTTGCTGGCGAGAATATTGTCTTCAATGTTTCTATACAGTCGCTCAATTTTTACCGTCTGCGATTGGATGAGGATCTGATCGTCGCGTTTGAAAGAGAAGGTGAGCGCCATATTTAATTGCTGTTCAGCAACTTTGATGGCCGATGTAACTGTGGCGACACGTTTGGCGACAGCAAAGGTTTCAATCACCAAGGAGTGATCGGCTGTGGCGGTGTTGACAGGTACCCGTGGGCTCAGTTCGCGCTCTAATTGCAGAGCGATAGTGCGGTAACGATCCTCTGCTATGACGCGGATGCCGGCTATCTCAAGACGATTTAAACCGGCGCCGCGCAACTGCCAACCACAGCTGCTGACAACTAAACAGAGTGTCAGAGCAAAAATAGCCGTGATGCGCTGACTTGCGTTATATCGTTGGGCAAACATAGCCTCTCCTCAATTGGCAACAATGCTCACGAGCTTGCCGGGGACAACAATGACTTTGCGCACAGTAACACCCTCTAAAAAGCGTTGTGCTGACTCACATTCCAATGCCAATTTTTCTAGCAGTTCTTTATCGGCATCCGTAGCGGCTACAATTTTACCGCGCACTTTGCCATTGATCTGGACAACCATCTCAATGGTCGACTGCTGCAGTGCGCTCTCATCAACACTAGGCCAGGGTGTGTCGGTGATGGCGGTGCGGTTGCCTAGCTCTGCCCACAGATGGTGGCAGAGGTGCGGTGCGATTGGGGTAAGCAACAAGAGTGAAGACTGTAGGGCCTCGCGGACTACCATAGGGCTTTGGGCAATACTACTGTCTATACGCGCGACATCGTTGAGCAGCTCCATCACTGCAGCAATGGCGGTATTAAAAGTCTGCCGACGACCGTAATCATCACTCACTTTAGCGATGGTCTGGTGTGTTTTGCGCCGCAGTTCGGCCAAGGGCTGCGTCAGCTGCTCGCTGGACCCCACCAGCGCGGCAGTGTCTAAGGTGTCACCGTGCGTCGCTGCAATATGTTCGCTGACCATTTTATGCAGTTTGCGCAAGAACCGTTGGGCCCCAGCAACGCCTTCGTCATTCCACTCCAGAGTCTGCTCAGGGGGCGCTGCAAACATAGTAAACAGGCGCACCGTGTCAGCGCCGTAGCGGTCCACCGCAGATTGAGGGTCGACGCCATTATTTTTCGACTTCGACATTTTACAGCTGCCGTTAATCACCACAGGCTCACCGCTGGCTGTTTCTACAGCGCTCAGTGGGCGTCCTTTGTCGTCGCGGCTAACAGTGACTTGCGTGGGGTTGAGCCAGACGCGTCGGCCATCGACCATTTTGTAATAGGAGTCGGCGAGTACCATGCCTTGGCAGAGCAATTTTTTGAATGGCTCATCGCTGTTAACTAACCCTTCATCACGCATCAGTTTATGGAAAAAACGCGCGTAAAGAAGATGCAAAATAGCGTGCTCAATGCCGCCGACATACTGGTCTACCGGCAGCCAGTAATTGGCTCGCTCTGGGTCGAGCATAGCCCCCTCGAGGTTGGCGCAGGTGTAGCGTGCGTAGTACCAAGAAGATTCCATAAAGGTGTCAAAGGTGTCGGTCTCTCGCTCAACATCACGGCCATCATGGCTAGTTTTACGCCACTCTGGATCTGATTTGATCGGCGATTGAACCCCGTCCATGACGACTTCTTCGGGCAGCAGTACCGGGAGTTTTTCTAGAGGTACCGGGATCTCACCGCCCTCGGGAAGATTAAACATCGGTATCGGTGCACCCCAATAGCGCTGACGGCTGACACCCCAATCGCGCAATCGATAATTGGTGGTAATACGACCGCTCCCGCGGCTGGCTAGGTCAGCCGCGATGGCTTCGAAAGCCTTTTCAAAATCTAGCCCATCATATTGGCCGGAGTTAATAAGTAGACCCTTTTCGGACATGGCAGTGTTGTCTATATCGCTCTGTTCACTGCTATTGTTTACCACTTCGAGCATAGGCAGGTCGTATTTGCGGGCAAACTCCCAATCGCGTTGATCATGTGCTGGAACCGCCATAACTGCGCCAGAGCCGTAGTCCATCAATACATAATTGGCGACCCACAGTGGGATCTCATCGCCGGTCAGCGGGTGCTTAATGGTCAATCCAGTATCGCAGCCAAGCTTCTCCATAGTGGCCATATCCGCCTCAGAGACCTTTTGCCCGGCGCATTCGGCGATAAACTTAGCCAGTGCTGGATTATTTTCTGCCAGAGCCTGAGCAATCGGGTGAGCGGTTGCCAGTGATACGTAAGTGACGCCCATTAAAGTGTCCGGGCGTGTGGTGTAGACGGAGAGTGTTTCGAGGCCGGCTAGCGGTGTAGGGAGCTTAAAGTCTAGCTCTACACCGCGGCTCTTGCCGATCCAGTTGCGCTGCATGGTCTTGACTTGTTCTGGCCACTCATCGAGCTGATCGAGATCGTTTAGCAGTTGCTCGGCGTAGTCAGTGATACGGATAAACCACTGGGGGATCTCTTTGCGCTCTACCGGGCTGTCGCAGCGCCAGCAGCAGCCATCGACGACCTGTTCGTTGGCCAGTACCGTGGCATCGTTCGGGCACCAGTTAACCGCACTGGTTTTTTTGTAGACTAAGCCTTTTTCATAAAGACGAGTAAAGAACCACTGTTCCCACTTGTAGTAGTCGGGTTGGCAAGTGGCCAGTTCCCGGCTCCAGTCAAAGCCAAACCCGAGCGCCTGCAGTTGCTGTTTCATGTAGCTGATGTTTTCGTAAGTCCAGCCGGCGGGGGCGGTATTGTTAGCCAGTGCCGCATTCTCTGCCGGCAGGCCAAAGGCATCCCAACCCATAGGGTGGAGGACATTTTTCCCCAACATGCGCTGATAACGGGCTATTACGTCAGAGATGGTGTAGTTGCGCACATGACCCATATGCAATTTCCCTGATGGATAGGGAAACATAGCCAAGCAGTAAAACTTCTCTCTGTGGGGCTCTTCTTGAGCAATAAACGTAGCGTTTTGCAGCCAGTAGTTTTGTGCTTCGCGCTCGATCTCTGCTGGCTGGTAAGAAATTTCGGTCATTGCGGTCTGTTCCGGCTCACTGTAAAGCTGGCAATTATAGCGGGCATCACAGTGGCCGGCACTAACACAATGCAATCTAGCCGTTTAGTTAATGGCTTGTTTGGCGACTCCCAATGTCTCCAACTGAGCGATCATATCCTCTGCGGAGGTAGCAGCTCGAACATTGCGGTCTATGTGGGCTACTCGTCCGTCGATATCAATATAAAAAGTATGCCGCTTGGCTAAGCCAATCACTGGTATCAACACATCAAAATCTTTTGCGGCAGTTTTTTCTGGATCGCTGAGTAGAGGGAAATCGGCGTTAGTCTCAGCGGCAAAAGCGATATTTTTTTCCAAGGGATCGGTGCTGGCCATGAAGTAACTGACATCGAAGGTGCGAATTTTGTCGCCGTTATCGGCCAGCGATTTGCACTCGACAGTACAGCCATTAGTGAAAGCGCGTGGGAACCACGCTATGACTACTGCCTGTTTGCCGCGGTAGTCGCTAAGCTGGTAGCTGTTGCCATCGCTGGCGGCGAGTGTAAAGTCGGGAGCCATCTCGCCCACTTCTAAACTCTGCGCAGATGTGAACAGACCGATTAGCGACAGCACGAGCAGCTTTGAAAAGATAGAACGATAAATCTTCACTGAATCCTCCATAGGGCCAGTTGGCCAAAATTATTTCGGTATGCGCCTATTGCGCCAAGCCAGTATTGCACAGATCAGCAGTGCAGCGATAACCCAAGGCGCTGCCCCCGTGCGGCCGAAAGGAGTCGTGCCGCTGCGGGGTTGGACAGTGCCGCTGAGCGTAGCAAATTGGTATTGCGGCGCCTCAGTCAAAATCTCGCCGCGCCTACCGATCAATGCCGAAATGCCGTTGTTAGTTGCGCGAATAACCGGTTTTCCTACCTCGCGAGCACGCAACTGCGCCATCTGTAGATGCTGTCTGGGAGCGATAGTGTGATTGAACCAAGCATCGTTGCTTACAGTGAGTACCGCGCCACTGTAGCGCGCTTGGCGCGCCACCAGATCAGGATAGGCTATTTCGTAGCAGATGGCCGGGGCGAGTTGGTGTGCATTTACAGTGAGCGGAGCTTGCTCGCGGTTACCGTAAGTCATGGATTCCATAGGCAGTTCAAAAATAGCCAGCAGCGGGCCGAGCAGAGATTGCAGAGGGATGTACTCTGCAAAGGGGACCAGTTGGACCTTGTTGTATAAGCCCTGAGCCTGGCCCAGGCCGAGCATAGAGTTGTAGTAGCTGTCTGTCCTGCGCTGATAGTTGGGGATGCCGGTAATCAGTGCAGAGTGCTCAGCTTGCGCACGTTGATCAATGCGGCTGAGAAACTCCGGTACCGACTGGGCAATCGCCGGTACCGCAGCCTCTGGCCAGACAATAAGGTCGTTACCCCACAGGGGTTCGCTGGCACTTTCAAGCTGTTGCAAGATAGCCAGTCGAGCGGCGCGCGACCATTTGACCGATTGATCAATATCGGGTTGCACCAGTGCCACAGAGAGCGGATCGCCAGTGGCTTGAGTCCACTCTATTTTGTTCAGTGGCAGAGCGACAAGCACTACCACGGCGGTGACATATAGGTGGGTGCGACGCTGTTTTGGCATCAACTGCGACAGAACAGCCAGCGTTGCCGCTGCGGCTGCCAGCAGCGCGCTGAGTAGATAGACACCGCCAACGGCGGCATAACTCGCCAACCAGCTGTCGGTGAGGCTGTAACCGCTGTACAGCCAGGGGAAACCGGTTAGCCACCAACTGCGCAGCCACTCGCTCAGTAGCCAGACGAGCGCAAAGGCCGAGACAAATTGTGAGCTATTGCGATGCAAACGCGGCAGTAGCGCAAATGGCAGTGCAAAGAAAATGGCGACAAATAATGCGAAGCCCAGCGTTGCCAGTACAGCTAAAGGGGCGGGCAGGGTGCCAAAATTGACGATACTGACGTAGACCCAGCTACTGCCGACCAGATAGAGCCCAGTGCCAAAGATGAAACTCAGTAGGTAGTTGGCACGCGGGTGGTTATAGAGAAGCCATGCCAGAGTGGCCAGGCCAATTATAGTGAGTGGCAGTAGATCAAACGGGGCTAAACCCAGTGGTGTCAGCCCCCCGCCAACTGCCGCTAAAAAATAGCTGCCAAGCGTTACCGGGCGATTCCTCACAGTTTAGCCGTCGCTTAGGGTGAGCGTCAGCTCGGCGAGGCGGCGCCGGTCGCCAGCGGAGACAGTAAACAAGAACTTGCCAATTTGTAATTGTTCGTCGATTTCGGGAACACGGCCAAAACCGTGTACGACTAGGCCGCCGATGGTGTCAAACTCGTCATCGGCAAGGCCAACATCAAAGTATTCGTTAAAGGTTTGAATCTCAGTTAGAGCGCTAATGCTCCAGCTGGCCCCGTCACTGTGTTTAACAATTTGCACCGCTTCTTGCTCATCGGTTTCATCCTCGATTTCACCAACAATTTCCTCGAGGATATCTTCAATCGTTACCAGGCCAGATACGCCGCCGTATTCATCGACAACAATAGCCATGTGGTAACGCTGTTCGCGGAATTCTTGGAGCAGTACATTGAGACGTTTGCTCTCGGGAATGACGGTAGCGGGGCGCAGCAGTGCTCGGAGATCAAAGCCTTCGCTGCCAGTTTTGAGTAGTGGTAAGAGCTCTTTGGCTAACAAAATACCTTTGATATCGTCGGCGGAATCGCCTACTACAGGAAAACGCGAGTGTTGCGAATGGATGACAATTTCCAGCAGATCATCGAGGCTCATAGCGGCATCGATGACCGTCATTTGCGAGCGCGGAATCATGATCTCTCGCGCTTGTTGATTGGAGACCTTGAGGGCTCCTTCCATAATGGACAGGACACTGGCGTCGATGATGTCGTTGTTCTCAGCACTGCGCAACATATCCGCGACATCGTCGCAGTTGCGTGGGTCATTGCTAAACAGGCGGCTGAGCCGCTTAATTAACGACGGCTCATCGGTGCGGGTAGAACTCTCTTCACTCATGGTTTGGCTCTCAGTGTGCGGATGTGTGATCTTAACGAGTAGTGTGTGTTTTGCATTATCTAACGTGTTCTGTGTAGGGGTCGTCAAAGCCCAATTGTGCCATTGCTTCGCGCTCTAGCCCCTCCATCTCTTGGGCTTGCTGTTCTTCAATATGGTCATATCCACACAGGTGCAAAAGACCGTGAATGGTGAGATGGGCCCAGTGGCTGGTCAGCGACTTACCCTGTGCGGCGGCTTCTTGCTCAACCAGTGGCGCACAGATAGCCAAATCTCCCAGTATCGGTAGCGGCTTTGGGGTCATCGCTGAAAAAGGGAAAGAGAGCACATTGGTGGCGCCGCTTTTGCCGCGGAACTGCTGGTTGAGCTGTGCGCTGTGTGCTTCGTCGACAATCTGTATGGTCACTTCAACTGTTTCATTAGATTTTTCGTCAGCCACGCTTAGTGCCTTCTCAATCCACTGCATAAAGGCTTCTGGCGAAGGGTCACTTGCATTTGCGTCTAGCAGTGTGAGGTCGATTTCAGGCATGGCTCAGCGGCTCTCCTCGCCGTGGCGGGATTCCCAGCTCTCATAGGCGTCTACGATACTTTGCACAATCGGGTGGCGGACCACGTCGCCAGAGCGGAAGTGAGTAAAGCTGATGGTCTCAACAGCGCTGAGTACATCGATAGCATGCACCAGCCCAGATTTAACTCCACGCGGTAGATCGATCTGGGAAGCGTCGCCAGTAATCACGGCAGTCGAGCCGAAGCCGATACGGGTTAAAAACATCTTCATCTGTTCGCGGGTGGTGTTTTGTGCCTCGTCCAGAATCACATAAGCGCCATTCAGTGTTCGCCCGCGCATATAAGCGAGTGGCGCAATCTCAATGATATTGCGTTCTTGCAGCTTGGCAACGGTTTCAAATCCAAGCATTTCGTAGAGTGCATCATAGAGCGGGCGGAGGTAGGGGTCGACTTTTTGAGCGAGATCTCCAGGTAAAAAGCCGAGCCGTTCGCCCGCCTCTACCGCGGGGCGCACCAGCAGTATGCGCTCTACCTCGTCGCGCAGTAGCGCTTCTACCGCACAGGCGACAGCCAGATAGGTTTTACCTGTGCCGGCCGGGCCGACACCAAAATTTATGTCGTGTGTCTGCACCGCGCGGACATAGCGCTGTTGGTTGACACTGCGCGGGCGCACATTGCCTTTTTTGGTACGGATAATACTAAAGCCTTCAGCTGCAGGGGCGGCGGATTGAGGGGGCGTTGTCATACTCTCTCGCTGTGGTGTGGAGTTGGCTAATTGCAAAGGCATACCGGGAAGAACGACAGAGCCAGAGGGTTGAGTGGGTTTGCCTTCTATCTGCGGCTCTCGGTTTAACGCCTCGCTTAATTGCAGGTGTATTTCACTGGCACTAACAGGTTGGCCGTCAGCGGTCATCCAGTAGAGCGTTTCGAGTACTTGCTGTGCTGCGCGACAGTCGCTGCCGATGACAGTGAAACAGTGATCGCGACGCTGTATCACCACCTGTAGGCGCTTTTCTATCTGTTTGAGATGCTCGTCTAAAGCGCCACATAACAGAGCCAGGCGCTGAGAGTCTACTGGGCGCAATTCAAATTGTGTTTGAGATGTCTGTGCAGAGGTGTTCAAGGGTAAAGCACGGCCTCAGTAGAGAAAGAGAGGGTAGCCTGATGTGGTTGGCTGCCTCTGGTAGATGTTGAGCATAGCGCGGAAAATTCCCTGCCGTAAACCCCTAAGCGCGCCACACCCTCTCGACCATTCAACTGACAAGTTCGCCGCGCAAAGAGTTAGGCAATGCCTCGTATATTGAGGCATTAACAAACTGACCTATTAAGCTGTGATCGTTGCAGGAGAAATTAACCACACGATTATTCTCGGTGCGCCCTTGTAGTTGCCCCGGATCCTTTTTGGATACCCCAGTTACCAGTAGCTGCTGAGTCGTGCCGACCATCTGTCGACTGATCTGTTGTGCATGCTGCAAGATACGGCTCTGCAGAAGTTGCAGGCGCTGTTTTTTTACCGCCTCTGAGGTTTCATCGGGCAGGTCGGCGGCGGGGGTGCCTGGGCGCGCGCTGTAGATAAAACTGAAGGAAGTGTCAAAACCGATCTCTTCGATCAATTTCATGGTGGCGGCAAAGTCCTCTTCGCTCTCGCCGGGGAAGCCGACAATAAAGTCAGAAGAGATGCTGATATCGGGGCGCACTTGGCGCAGTTTGCGGATTTTAGACTTGTATTCTATGGCGGTGTGACCGCGCTTCATGGCCATCAATATGCGGTCTGAACCGCTCTGAACCGGCAGGTGAAGATGACTGACCAGCTCGGGTACAGAGGCGTAAGCGGCAATTAACGCTTCGCTGAAATGGACAGGGTGCGATGTAGTGTAGCGGATGCGATCGATACCCTCGATGGCGGCCACATACGGAATTAATTCAGCGAAGTCGCAAACACTGCCATCGCCCATATCACCCTGGTAGGAGTTGACGTTTTGGCCGAGCAGATTGATTTCGCGCACACCTTGAGCCGCCAGCGAGGCGATCTCATTGAGTACATCGGCCACCGGTCGGCTGACCTCTTCGCCTCGAGTGTAGGGCACCACGCAGAACGTACAATACTTGGAGCAGCCTTCCATAATTGAGACAAAGGCGCTGCAGCCGTCGGCTTCAGGCTCGGGTAGGCGATCGAATTTTTCGATTTCAGGAAAGCTGACATCTACCATAATGGTCCCATCGCGCTGACGCTGTTCCATCATCTCGGGTAGGCGGTGGAGAGTCTGCGGTCCAAAAACGAGATCGACAAATGGCGCTCGCTTAGCAATGGTTTCGCCCTCTTGGCTGGCCACGCAGCCGCCCACGCCAATAATTAAGTTAGGGTTTGCCTCTTTTAATGGACGCCAGCGGCCGAGCTGGTGAAACACCTTCTCTTGAGCTTTCTCGCGAATAGAACAGGTGTTGAGCAATATGACATCCGCCTGTGCGGGATCATCAGTTGCCACCATTTGATGTGATTCGCCTAGCAGATCCTGCATACGCGCCGAATCATACTCATTCATCTGGCAGCCATGGGTGACGATATGCACCTTTTTTACGGGTTGGGTTGCGGTATTGTTGGTTGCTGGCGTGGCGGTAGCTCGGTCAGACATAGGGCTCACATTGATTGACATTCGATATTGGCGCAGGGCGCGCAGAGGCTGCCATTATAGCCCCGCCCACTGGCATGGCAACACAACAGAAGTTATGCCGGCGAGAGGTGGGTTGCGGTTTAGCTGTGTTAATATGCAGCTCTATTTAATGGCTGGGCCATTCTGCTGTTATTCAGCGGATTTGGGGGCGGCATGGCAGTGAGTACTATGGCAAAAGAACCTATCTACCGAGTGACTTTTTTTAACCAAGGGCAGGTCTACGAGATCTATGCGCGTCAAGTTTACCAGAGTGATCTGTGGGGCTTTTTAGAGGTTGAAGATTTTCTTTTTGGAGAGCGCAGCCAGATGATTGTAGACCCTGCAGAAGAGAAGCTGAAAAACGAATTCTCGGGCGTGCAGCGAAGTTTTATTCCTATGCAGGCTGTGGTTCGTATCGATGAAGTGGATAAAGAGGGTGCCTGCAAAGTGACTGAGGCCGCAGGCGGCAATGTCTCTGCTTTTCCGTTTCCACCCATGGGGGCGAAACCCTCCAAGGGTAACTAGTCTTAGTTAGCTGTGGCGAAACTAACGGGCTCAGCCACACAGGCTGAGAAATACTTAGGTCTATTCTGTTTGGAGTCAGTTTATGTCGAAGGTGCGGGTTATAAAATTGTTGGTCATTGCTGCGCTAACTGTCGGCGTTGTCGGTTGTTCAAAATCGGCTGACACAGAGGCTGGCGCTGCTCGCAATCCCGCTTCTGAGGTTTCAGCGCAACAAGAGAGTTCAAGTGGGCTAGAAACACTTTCGGCTATTAAATCGCAAGGGTTGAGTATATATGCCGAACGAGGCGAACAACTCTTTGATAACTACTGCGCCGATTGTCACCCGCGCACCGGGCGCGGCGATTATCTCAAAAGGATCCCCGCAACGCTGTTGGCGCGGCGCTCACAAAGCGATTTGGTAGAGTGGATACGCGGCGTAGACCAGCACCGCGATATGCCCAGTTTTATCGACTTGTCGGCAGTGCAGCTAGAGGCATTAGCCGCCTATTTGAGTGCCGAAGTTAGCCGTTAGCCAGTTGTTTTTCAACGCTTGCCAAAGCGACACAGCAGCAGAACACCTGCATGGTCTGCTCTACATCAGCTAGGCTTGGAAATGACGGCGCCAAGCGTATATTGCGGTCTTCTGGATCGCGGTTATAGGGGAACGTAGCTCCTGCTGGGGTGAGTTTAACCCCCGCTGCTGCGGCCAATTCAACGACTCTGCTGGCTGTGCCAGGCAGCGTGTCTACCGAGACAAAGTAACCGCCATTGGGACGAGTCCAACTCAGCAGTTCAGAGCCGCTAAAGTGACCAGAAAGCGACGCCTCAACGGCCGCAAAACGCGGTGCCAAGAGTGCTTTGTGGCCAGCCATAATCTTCTCAAGGCCGCCCTCTCTCAACAGAGCGACGTGGCGCAGTTGGTTGACCTTATCTGGCCCGATCATAGCGATACCCAGGTGGTCAACCATGCTTTTTATCAACGCTGCTGAGCCGGCCATGAAACTGACACCCGCACCTGCGTGAGTAATCTTAGATGTGGAGGCGAACTGCGCCACTTGTGTACCGGCAGCTTCTGCTAAAGGCGCAATAGCGGCAAGGGGGTCGGTCTCTGCGGCGATATCGTGTACAGCGTAGGCGTTATCCCAAAGTACCAAAAAGCCAGGCTGAGCAATTTCGCCGAGCTTGGCAATGCGCTCAACCACGCGGTTAGAGTAAGTGATGCCAGTGGGGTTGGAATATTTAGGTACGTTCCACATGCCGACGATGCGGTCATCTTCGGCGATTAACCTCTCAACCGCATCCATATCGGGGCCATCACTGTGCATAGCGACAGTGACCATTTCAATGCCGAGCCGCTCACAGATAGCGAAATGGCGATCGTAGCCGGGCACCGGGCAAATGATGCGATGCTGCTCGCGAGTTTGCCACGCCGGTGCACCCGCTAAGCCAAAACGTTGCGCAAACAGCAGTGTGAAATACATCAAGGTTAAGCTGCTACTGCCGCCAGCAATGGTGTTCTCGGCTGAGCTGCCAAGCAGTTGTGCGCCGAGTTGACGGAGCTCTGGAAGACCGTGCAGGCCGCCGTAATTGCGGCAATCTGTGCCATCTTCAGCGCGATAATTGCCGGCCAATATACCGTCTAACGAATCACTGAGGTCTAGCTGCTGCGCCGAGGGTTTGCCGCGTGTGAGGTCGAGTGCCAACGCTGCATCGCAATGTTGTTGATACTCTTGCTGGAGGTCTTTCAACTGTGCTTTCAGTTCGTCATTAGACAGCGCGGATAGAGAGGCGGGCAGCTGCACGGGAGCTCCTTTGTAGGCGAATAATTGGGTTGATGCTAAACGCAATTATATCGCCAAAGTATTGGCGAATAATAGAATTTTCACTGGGTTCCTCGCAGCCTGAGTACGTTTTAACGCACTTAGGCCGCTTGCTGCCACAGTTTAGGGTGTATACCAGATGGGAGAGCTGTAGGCCCGCTCTTGGTGCGAGAGTACGGCATCATCGGGAATAGCCGCAGCATCGCCATAGCGCGCTTTATCGTAAGCTAGCCAAGTGGGTGTCTCTATCTCCAGTACGCGAACGTAGTAAAACGCGTGTTGGTTGGGATCGAACTCTGGATCTTGCCAAACAGTGCTCAATGATGGGCTGCCGTAGCGGTTGGTATAGCCAGCACCGTCGACTGTCGAGGGCAACTGAGGAATCTTGCCGCGGGAGTTGCTGCGACGCTGGTCAGACCAGGCAACGTTGAAGACTTTTTCGCGGTGTTTGCCGTGATTATCCAGCCAGCCTTTCACCACCTGCAGTCTGTCTAAATTGGCGCCATCTGGATCTTTTTGTGCGCTAATTAACAGCCGCAGTGGTTGCCCCGCAGCGGATTGGGTTAGATCGCCGCCCATCGGCACCCCTTTGCTGTAACCGACAGCAGCGATATTGGGTAGCAAGTGGTCATTGCTTTCGAATCCCCATCCGCCAAAAACGCGCAGCGCAATACGTGTTCCTGTGGTGGCATAAACCTCTTTGCGTTTAAAGCTATCAAAAATAGCCTCGCGAGAATTGGCGCTGCTCCAACTAGCAACTAGGCCACCTGCGGTGGATTCGTAAGAGGCTACCGAAACATCTTCGGCGCCTGGGTACTTTTGAATGATGTCCCCATTGTAGCGGTAGTTGCCGGCGTTGGGTTCTGCAGGGGTGGCCTTAGAAAAGAAGTTATCTTCGTCCGGGGTAGATAAGCTAGTGTGAGAGTCTGTAGAGCCAATCAAACCAAATTTGAACGGATTGACGCCCAGTTTTTCCTCAAATTGTAGACCGCGCTTGAGCGCCTCTCGGGCATATTCGCCCGGCAACATTTCGGGTGTTTTGGCAGTCGTGCCAAAGTTACCGCGGTCCCATGTGGCGAAGTCGGCAAACTCATCATTGGGGGAGAGCAGAGGATGGGCTTCGCTGTCACCTTTGATTTGTGTCACCTCATAAACCGGCTCCCAGCGCTGGCGGCGCGCAGCGTAATCGGCATTAATGGGATCGCCATTAAAAGTGGTGTCGGCAAACATCAATCCGCTAGAGAGGTTGCCGTTGTGAGGTATAGCAAGAACATCTCCACCAGTGGTCTCTTCGTAATGAGCCATAAATGCCCAAAGCTTCTCGGGGTCAGGTGAATCGGCTTGGCTAAACGGCATGATTTGGCCCACTTTGTCGGCGTTGTCGCGAAACATCACCACTCGGTGTAAGTTGTTCATATCAATGGCTGAGGTGAACTCGTAACCGAGCAACGTGGTGAAGACACCGGGCTGGTTATGGGCCTCTGCGGCGGCGAGTTGTCGCTCCCACATTGGGCGCAACACTTCGTTGCGGTGAAGCGGAAACTCACCGCGTTTACGCGATAGGGCATACAGCTTGTAGGCGCCAACCGGATCGCCCTGTTTGATTTTGGCATGCATCTGGCTGCCTATGGGATCTTGCGTGGCGATAGGATCTTCCTCACGCAGTAGAGGCGCCAGGCCCATCGACTCACCGTGGTCTGCGATCAATAAAAAGTCCAGCGGCCGACGCAATTTAGCGCGCGCACCAAAGCTGGCGGTAACCGTTTCACCCTTGGCAAAGCGATAGGCCGTATCGGGACCGAGTTTGTCGCCGACCATGCCAGCATCATAAGAAAAGCTGGTGTGCAAGTGCGTGTCGCCAAACAGCAGCTGGCTGGGATAGTTTTGTTGCAGAGGGGGCGAGTACTCACTGTCTGCACCATGAGCCAGCACCGTACAAAATACAGTGGCGATGAAAAGAGCTAGCTGGCATTGGGATCTGCGGATGTCGGTAAACATGGCTATTTGCTTCCATTTTGGTTAACGGTCAACGCCACAAGCATACGCTCGCGTATTAAAAACAGGATATAGCAACCATGACCTAGCGGTCATAACGCACCGCGAAATGTTTTTTTAACACTACCCGGTCGGCACAACTCTTGTTATATTCTAAATGCGGTTTGTAAATAAACCGTGAAATGGCTGAGAAACAGAAAAAATCCGCGACACAGATCGCAGCGTAAAGCCTCCGCAATGGGGGAACATTTAAGTCCAAGGGGATAACAATGAAAAAAACACCATTAAGCCTATATACCGCAGCGTTTGTCGCTGCGGCTGTTGCATCACCGACTATGGCGCAAAACTTAACATTGGAAGAGATAGTCGTCACTGCCACCAAGCGCACTGAGGGCCTGCAAGAGGTGCCTATCGCCATCTCCGTTATGGGTGGCGAAGAGATCAGTGAGAAAGGCCTGACAAAAATGGAAGACCTCGCCGCTTATATGCCCAACGTGCATGTTGCCGAGGCGAGTGCCGGCACCCAGTTATTCATCCGCGGTATTGGTTCGGGTGTTAACTATGGTTTTGAACAGTCGGTTGGCACCTTTGTCGATGGCGTTTACTTTGGTCGCGGCCGCAGTGCGCGCGGCAAATTCCTCGATATCGAGCGCGTCGAAGTGCTCAAAGGCCCACAGTCTACTCTGTTCGGCAAAAACACGATTGCCGGTGCACTTAACATCACCACTGGCCAGCCCACCGAAGAGTTTGAAGGTTATGTCAGTGTTGGCCGCACCAGCGAACTGGACGCCACCACCTTCACCAGCGTAGTTTCGGGCCCACTCAGCGACAATGTGCGCGGTCGTTTGGCGGTGCGCTCGTATGAAGACGAAGGTTATGTCACCAATAATGCTCCAGCAGGTGAAGATGCCCCTCAAACAGACAGCTTCTATTTGCGCGGCACCTTGGCTATTGATCTCAATGAAGAGTGGACGGCGACGATAAAAGCAGAGCATGGCAACTACGATGTGATCGGCCGCCAAGAAGTGATTTCTAAAGTGGGGAGTTCAGCTGGCGCGTTTTATACAGTCGATGGAACGGCCAATTTCGAACCCGGTTTTGGCTACACAAATTACGAGCAAAATGTGTTAGATTTGCCTCTTTTTGACGACACCGAGTCCAATATACTGCAGCTAACTTTGGATGGTGCCTTTGCTGGACACGGTGTCAAGTTAGTGGTTGCGGGTACGGACTACGAGTTCACTAACAGCTTGGATACAGACTACAGCCCATTAAAACTACTCAACCGTGGTCGCACAGAAGAGCATGATCAATTTAGTGCGGAGCTAATTATCAGCTCTGATACCGACAGTAGCCTCGAGTATTTGGCGGGCGGCTTCTATCAGAGTGAGGAATTAAGCAACAATCGCTATACCCATGCCAACTTATCTGCGGTGTCGTTGCTCGAGCCCACTATTTTAGGGCTAGCTGGGCAGACTGTTTCTGGGGTATTGGACGCAACTGCCTTTAGCAATTTTGCTCAAGATTCCGACAGTTGGTCTATTTTTGCGGAGGGTACATACCATATCAATGACTCCTTTAGAGTCACGGCTGGCCTTCGCTATTCCGAAGATGAGAAGAGTATGACCAAATCGGGCACTATTACTCACCTTGTGCCAGGATCACCCACTGACGTATTGAGTGGGGTTTCAGCGGTTGGTGCAGGTTTGCCAGGAGCAGGTACTGAATTTAATCCAGATGAGAACGTACTAGAATATATCTATCGTGCTGGACTAGTTCTGGCTTCAGTTCACGGGTACTCCCGTGAACGAGAAGAGGATCATGTCACTGGTCATATTAACTTCCAGTGGGATATGTCTGACGACACAATGGTCTACTTGGAGCTGGGCAACGGTTACAAAGCGGGCGGCTTCGATGAAGATAACGGCATGGGCCGCGAAGTTGAAGAAATTTCAGCGGGGGTCTTTGACGACCTGGCAGACTTCGAAGATGAGTCAGTGGAGACGCTAGAAATCGGCGCCAAAATTAACCTGGCAGAGGGTCGCGGTCGTCTCAATGTCGCGGCATTTACCAGCCTCTATGAAGATGTCCAGGTCTCTACCTTTGATGGTACCGCTGCATTTGTAGTCGGCAACGCCGCAGAGTCAGAAGTAACAGGTGTTGAGGCCGATGTGCTCTATCGGCTGACCGAATCGCTGACGCTCAATGGTGCTTTTGCCTATTTAGATGCCACTTATAAATCATTTCCTTCAGCTGCCTGTTTTGATGGCCAAACTGCAGAGCAGGGTTGTACTGCAGGCTCGCAAGACCTCAGTGGCCAACCGCTGCAGTTTGCCCCTGAGTACACAGCCAATGTGGGTATCGCTTACGAGGCTGAAATAGCTGCGGGGCTTATCCTTAGTGCCGGGCTCGATTACAACTGGAGCGATGATGTGGTGGTTGCCGCAGATCTTGATGATCACTTGATTCAAGAGAGCTTCGGTAAACTCAACGGACGCATCGCTTTGGCGGGTAATGAGCAGTGGCAAGTTGCCCTGGTGGGTAAAAACCTCACTGATGAAGAGACCTTTATGTGGGGCAATGACATCCCACTTGGTGCTCTCGGGTTCAGCGGCTCTTACTTTAAGATGATTGATCCGCCGCGCACTTTCGAGCTGTCCGGCCGTATCAACTTCTAGAGGTTATATAGGTCTTAAAAAACCGCGGTGGAGACACCGCGGTTTTTTTATTGTTGAGAGTTATTGGGAGTTATTAAAATTCTGCCAAGCTTTATACAGCTGCTCATCGTCGATTGAAGGCTCAATGTAGTCACGTTTATTTAATTCAGTGCGCGCCAATGGAGTATTTTTTTGTGAGTCGTTGTGAATTGCTTGTTGAGTATGACTGGTCGAGTGCGGCCAACCGAGATGCCTGGCAAGACGAGCTGCTGAAGCATGCGGCTCAGATATCAGCTCACCGTAATTAATGCTCAGCATGTCGCTTGCGTTATTCAACAATCCTTTGGCAATTTGGGCCCTTTTATAGTTGTGTAGAGCGCCATTTAGGCTGTGACCAAAAGCTTTGTGCTGAGATCTGAACCAAGTTGCAAAATCTCTATCTAAAAAAATAGTTTTTTGGGTGTATCGACATACCTGTAGCAACATAAGCGGTGCGAGATTGGCGTGTGCACGCATTTTTATCAGTACCGGAAGATGGGTTTGTAGTGGTTGCAGCAATAGCTGCGTGGTTAGAAATAGCGCGCGGGATAGATTGCGAATTTCCTTTTTCGGTCTGCCAGGGAGCTTGCGGTTGCGAACAGCATGAGTTAGCCGTGCAATCTGTGTAAAGTAGTCCGGCTCTGACAGAGCTATGGTCTCTTTGCTGCCAACCATTTGTGTCGCCAATGTTGATCCACAACGCCCTGGAGAATAGAGAAAAATAGGATCTGGCCCAATTTTTGGGGTCAACAGTTGGCTGACTTGTTGCCAATTTAGTGATGCGTAGAGCTCACAGTTGTCGCGCAAATAGAGGTAGTGAAACGGCGCCTTTGCCGCGAGGTGAGGGTCTGTGTCCAAAGCAACTATTAGGCGATTATTGGTGAGGTCTAGGCAATAGGGAATGGCCTTGGTTAAACGCTGAGCGGCAAACTGTTTATCGCGGCTGACTCGCAGTCTGGCGAGGTCTGTTACGGATACTACGCTGAACGGAGCTCTCGATTCTGCACGGCCGTGGTAAAGTGTGAGATCAAACATCGTTATTACTCGTAGTTGTGCCGATAATTAAGTGAGAAAAGAGGGGTGAGTCTTGAAAGTGAGTGTGGTTATTGCAGCGAATAATGCCAGCAGTTACATCCAAGCAGCAGTCGAATCAATCCTTAACCAAACACTCACGGATTTAGAATGCATCGTAATCGACGATGGTAGCATTGATCAAACCCTTGAAGTCTTAGCGGACAATACCGATCCGCGGTTGCGCACGTTCCAGCTTCCTATTAATTGCGGTATCGCAGCAGCAACT
>JBLYYE010000001.1:0-25410 GCA_048549915.1 Porticoccaceae bacterium | reverse complement strand
TATGGCTCATGCGCGCCTCGGCGCGGTCTGTCCAGGCGACGGTTAACCTCGCTTGGGGCGGCTGGCGACAGTCCGTCAGATGAATGACTGTCCAAGATAGAACCCGGCTTATCGGCCAACTCACATTTTTTTATGGCTCATGCGCGCCTCGGCGCGGTCTGTCCAGGCGACGGTTAGCCTCGCTTGGGGCGGCTGGCGACGGTCTGTTAAGTAGTGGTGGCTTGGACTAAGAGTCTATTAATTGAGCCTAATCCTTATAGGCTAGCCGTTATGCAGCTGTTGTAACTATCTTCCACACAGCGCAGAATCTGCTTGCAGTGGCCACATAAAGCATTGGAGCTAAAGCGAGAGCAGTAGATAAAAATTCACTACTTGATCGTATGGAAGGTCGCTTTTAACTAGAGGGATTCTTATGCGTATTTTAATTGTTGATGATCACGCCTTTGTCTGTGCAGGTCTGCGCTCTGCATTGTTAACTGAAATGCCTGCTGCTGAGGTTCACATTGCCGACCATGGCGATATTGCACTGCAATTATTGGCCAACCACTCAGTGGATATCGCTATCGTTGATTTGTTCATGCCCGGTGCCGGTGGCGGCTTTGACTTTATACAAATGCTTTGTGAAAGTTACCCCAAATTACCGGTCGTTATCTTGTCTGCTTCTGAAAATATGGCGCATATACGCAAATGTATTGATTTTGGTGCCGCAGGTTTTGTGCCCAAGTCGGCCCCCAAAGAGATCTTATTTGAAGCCATAGCGGCCACGCTGCGAGGTGAGCGCTACCTGCCTGAAACGATACGTGAAACTATTCCTGAGATGGCGCGGATCTTTAATGAGATCGATATTGGTCTCGATTACAACGCTATTGCAGATCTGCTGACAAATCGACAGATGGATATTTTGCACTTTGTCGCAGAGGGCCGTTCAAACAAAGAAATTGCCAAAAAACTGACCCTTTCCGAAAATACCGTCAAGGTGCATGTCAGTGCCATTTTGCGTGCTTTAGGTCTGAAAAACCGCACTCAGATTGGCGTGCTAGGTCAGCGACTTGAATTGATGGGGGGCAGTGCGCAACAAACTCTGTGAAGGGAGTTAAAATTAGCTACACTACTCTCTAAGGCTAGACTTAACTCTTGTCCACAGAGTGGAGTGACCAGAAGGAACTGGATAATGGCTAAATTATGGTTTTTTGAAAAATGTGCCTTTGGGCTCTCTCTGCTGGTGCTGTTTTTGTTTTCGACTGCGCCAGCCGCAGATAATACCTATCTGACCGAAGGGGATTTTCATGAAGAAATCCCCATGGTTTATGGCATCACTCATTTTGTGCAGCCCATCGAGGACGCCCCCGCGGCGGTCTCAGTAATCAGTCGCGAGGCAATCCGCGCAATAGATGCGCAGAGTATTAACGATATTTTGGCACTAGTACCGGGTTTTTCTCTGCAGCTGACAGCCCAAAATCAGCTGGCAAGGGGATACCAGATGAGTAGCGATCCCTTCGCTAGACGCATGCATGTAGAGATCGATGGGCGCCCCCTGAGTGAATCGATGTTAGTGACAGCATTGTGGGATGATATTGGTATTGATCTTGACGATATCGATCGTGTTGAGGTGGTGCGCGGTAGTAATTTGCCTGCTGACGGTGGTAACGCCATGTTGGGCGCGATTAATATCATCACAGCTTCGCCACTCTTGGCTTCGCGCGCACGTTTAAAGGTGCGCAGCGATGAAGATGGCTACCGGCGCTTTAACTTCAACGCAGCGACAAGGGTAGCCGGTGCAGACGCCCAGCTCTGGGTTCAGCAGCGCAGAAAATCTTCGATACAACTCTCTAGCACTGAAAGCCCAGAGCGCGGGGATGGTTATGCGTTGGTAGGCGATGATGATGCCGGAGGGGCGTCTGAAGTCCAATCGACGAGTGAGTATGATCGGGTGCTAGGGGCCAGGTTGTTGTGGTCACCCACAGCGCTAGACAGTATCGAATTATCAGCCGGTTTTAGTGAGAGCAGACGGCATGCGGGTGGACAGCAGGCTCGCTACAGCTGGCAGCAGCTGGAATGGCAACGGCAGCTAGCTGATGGGGGCCACTGGCAAGGTTTTGTTTTTCACAACAACAACAGAATCACCGCAGAGGGAGAGCTGGCGGTCGGCGAAGTGTCTTATCTTTTGGACCCGCCACTCACCTATCCCGGTACAACACCGTCATTGTCACCCTCGCTTTCCAGTGAGCGTGTGCGTGAAGGCGAGTTATTTCAGACAGATGAGTCAGCGTCGAGTGAGCGTTGGGATGCTGAATTACGGCGTCTTTGGCGCAGCGATACGGGTTGGCAGTGGAGTTTGGGGGGCGCGGCAACGCTCGACCGCGCACAGAGCTTTTATATCACTCACGACAACCAGACCCATCAACGCAGCAGCGGACGTCTCTATTCTACGGGTGAGTGGCGTCTCAACTCAGACTGGTTGCTCAGTGGCGGGGTTATGGTCGAATGGACGGAGCATCTCTCCTCTGTAGGTGCAGCTAGGCTAGGTCTCAATTACAGTTTGCAGCAGCATACGCTGAGATTGGCAGCCGCATTAGGTGGGCGTCAACCCACCTTGTTAGAGCAGCACAGGCAGAGTTATTTTGAGGATGACCAGACCGATTACCTCGATTTGATCGTGATTTCGGCGCCGAACATTGATGTCGAGAATGTTGAGTTGATCGAATTAGGTTATCACTGGCGCAGTACAGACCGTTCGATTGATGTTGATATGCGCTGGTACCGTCAATGGGTTAAAGATGCCATTGTCGCCACCGAGCTTGTAGGTGAGTTGGTGACCGCCATTGGTATCGACTATCTGGTCAGCTCTGAGCAATTTATTTACTTTGATAATCGCAGCGATATCGTTCAACACGGTATCGAAATTGACTTTACAGCAAGACCAAATTCGCACTGGTTGGTGCATGCGGCGGTTAGCTACACAGACAGTGATGAGCAGCTTTCAGACCTCAACCTAGATACACCGTTTAGTCTGTCTGTTGTTGAGAGTGCGGGTAGTCTCAGCGCTAGCCAGGTTACTGCGCGTTGGAGCTTGGGTGCGATGGCGAGCTACTCACCGAATCAAAACTGGCACTTTTCGAGCCACTATACCTGGCAAGAGAGTGTGCCGGTGTGGCTTAAGTCGCCAGGCAAGAGCGCTGGTCAGTGGGATATTGTCGCCAGATATAATCAGAGTAGTCACCGCTTGCTCAAAGATTGGGAATTGACGGCAGCAGTCCGAAACATTGGAGATCGCCAGCTCTTCGGTCAAGAGCATTTTCTGGGTCGTCGAGTGGTTCTAACGCTGGAATTTAAGTGGCCTTAGTAAGTATCATTTGCAACACTGCGAGGATAAGGATTGCCCTCAAACAGTAGTGTTTATCCCGAGATTAACCCTCGGCGCTGATAGTTCATAATCTTTTTTTTCGAGATAATTCATGCAGTCTTCTTTTTACACTGGCCCTAGAAGCCAAGGTACAGGGGCTTTTTTGGGCTCACTGTTGCTCTGTGCAGCGACTTTTCCATCGTATTCACTAGCGCAATCGCAAAGCGACAGTTTGCTCGCTTCCTATGAAGAGAGCGCTGTGGTCACAGAGCTAGATTTTAACCATCAGTTGCAGCCGATAAAGTCGGTGAGTTTTCTCACTCAGATGCGTTCTCAGGCGCCGGCATCGGTGACGGTGCTTGATCGCGCGTTCATAGATGCGGCACCGGCTACCTCGATTACTGATCTATTTCGGTTGGTGCCTGGCTTTCAAAGTTATTTTGTCAATGCTGGGGAGCCACGGGTAAACTACCATGTCCTCCCAGACAGTTATCCGCGCAGAATTGAAGTCAAAGTAGATGGCCGCTCCGTCTATGAGTCAATTTTTACAACCGTTATTTGGCCAAGCCTTGGGCTACAGTTACAAGATATAGAGCGCATTGAGATCGTTCGCGGTACCAATGCGGCTGTCGAGGGAAGCAATGCCTTCATTGGATCTATCAATATTGTCACCCGCTCGCCAATAAATATTAAGGGTCTGTCCGCTACTGCGCAGACTGGTTCAGATGGCATTGGTTTGTTAGCTGGCAGTCAAGCGGGTGAGCTAGGTGCACTGAGCTACCGTATGGCAGTAAATTACCAGCGCGAAGATGGCTTTACGGATGTTCCAGGCACAGCAATGGACGACTCGATGGAGGCCAAAAGCTTTAATCTGAGGGGTGTCTGGATGTCCAATCTTATAGACACTTTCGACTTCCATATCCGATTTTCTGACGATCGCGTCGGTGTTGGCGGCGACGATGAATTCGCCACCTACCAGTACACCAGTAATTTCCAGAAGTTTAGCTGGCAGCGGGTACTTGAGCAGGGTGGTGAGTTTGAGCTGCAGTTTTACCACAATCGCCTAAAAACTAGCTCAGATCAGCCCTATAGAAACTTCTCCGAGCTATTGGGAGAGGCCTTTGAACTTGGTGGGCCACTGCCTGAGCCTTTCCCCGCCCCTTTCACTGGTTTAGCTGATATACCGTTGCAGGTCGATTTTGCGACGACTCAGTCAGACCGATGGGAAATAAGCCTGCGCCAATCCTCACAGATCAACTCCCAGCTGCGCTCGGTGATCGGTGCTGCGGCGCGGATCGATACTGCAGTGAGTCCGATGTTGTTTAGCAGTAGTGAACGATTAAAGCGTAGCTCAGGCAGGTTTTTTGGGCATCTGGAATGGCAGCCTATTAGGCCGATGACGGTAAATTTGGGCGCCAGTACTGAGTTCTACAGTGATGTGGATACCATCAAATCGGGCCGTATTGGTATCAATTGGCTCACGCAAGACGGAGCCACTTGGCGTATCACAGCAAATCACGGTGAGCGAGTAGGATCACTGCTCGAGACCAATCAAGAGGTGCTGTTGCAATATAATGATGAGATTGTCCTAGATGGGATCATCACATCCCCCGAAAATCTTGATTCTGAGAAACTGACAGCGTACGAGATTGGCTACAGCAACAGCTGGTGGTCGCAGCAGTTACAGCTCGATGTGCGAGCTTTCCGTGAAGATTATCGAGATTTTATCGGCAATCGTCGCGAGCCTTACGCGCTCGAACTTGAACCTCGTCAGCGCATTGGTGTGCGCCGCAACAATACTCAGATGTTGTTAAAGGGTTATGAGTTAGAGCTTGGCTTGCGCTTAACTCGTCGCTGGCTGGCAGTTGCCACAATTACTGATTTTGAGCTGTCCGGTTACACCCATAAGTGGCTGATCCCTTTTCAAAATTATCAGCCACTCTACCGTCGCGCACCGAGTATTAGTCGCAGCGGCCTAGTCAGTTATCGCAGCGATAAAGGGTGGCAGTTTTCGCTCTCTTGCGCTTACCAATCGGCAATGAAGTGGGTCGATGGCAATGAAGCTGAGAGTCGTGTCCGCACGGATTTAAAATTCACAAAGAGCTGGACTCTCTCTCGAGGAGAGGTGAGGTTGGGGTTAACAGCTCAGAATATTGGTGAGAACTACACAGAATTTTACGCGACTAATCAGTTTCAGACGCGTTATGTGTTATCTGTTGAATTGCGAGATTTCTAGTTTTCACGTTACCACCAAAAAAAAATTGCAGCTACAATAGGACGAGTTAGGTGAGGTCAGGATGACCGTTGGAGCACGAGTGGTGAAAAGTAATGGACGACAGCTCCGCGATATAGCGCGGTCTTTTCGTGCCATCTGCAGATCTTGTTTGATCGGCGGATTGGTGCGCTGTTGTCGTTTAGGAATCTTAATATCGTTAATCCTCTTTTCCTTTGGGGCAAATTCTGCCGAGGAGCGAGAGTTAGTAGTTAAAGCGCTCGACCGTGTACTTTTCTTGGTCAGCAGAGATACAGCCAGCTACCGTCAAATTGTGACTGCTGGCCGCCATGTGCTCCCTGAGGGCGCACATGTCACCACTATCGATATTTCAGCCGACCCGCAAAAACTTCATGAGCAACTGCAGGGCATCTCTGCACAGCTTGTCGTCACCGTGGGTACGGCAGCGGCAGAGCGGCTCTACAAAGCGCTCTACGCCAACAAAACAGTCGATCAACACCCGCATACTGTACTCTCCACACTGTTAACTCGCAGTGCTTTCGAATCATTTTCTGAACGTTATCCGGCTATACGATCAAAGGGTGGACCTGCAGTTATTGCCCAGTTCATCGATCAGCCGCTGAGTATGCAGTTACATTTAGCTCAACTGCTGCAGCCCTCGGTAAAAAATATAGGGGTGATGCTTGGCCCCACTAGCGCTGTTAGCCAGTCCCAGTTAATGCAATTAGAAAACCAGTTCAAGGTAAATATTGCTCAGGTGACTGTCGCAGTCAAAGATAACCCCATTCGTCAGCTCGAGCCTGCGTTGCAGGCCAACGAAGTATTTGTACCGACAGCCGATAGCCGACAATTTAATTTAGCGACATCGCGCTGGGTATTACAGCTCAGCTATCGTTATCGTCGTCCAGTTGTCGCATACAGTGCCTCGTACGTCGATGCTGGGGCTGTCGCCGGAGTCTATACCAGTGCTGGCGATGTGGCGTCTCAGGTGGCAAATACTTTAAAGTCTTGGATTGAAAATGGCTTCCCTGTGCACGGTTACCAAGCCCCGCCTGAACAATTTTCTCTCAAGTTTAATTCTGCCGCCGCTGCTGCATTGGGTATCAATCTGGCCGATGAGAGCTACTATCGCAGAGAATTAACTCGACGCGCAGGGGGCCTGCAATGAAGATCGTTGATAAGTTACTGCCTTCATTGCAGGCGCGTTTGATGACGGCATTAATTCTGCCTTTGCTTATTTTATGTGTTGTTCTGACAAGTTACATGGCGGTTGTTCGCCATCACGATCTGACCGATCGGCTGATCTCTATAGCCGAGGAATCCAGCTTATATTTAGCCGATAGCGCTGGATTTGCGCTTTTTTCTGGGGACACGGAGCAGTTGCGTTCGCTCGCCATCAGTGCGATGAAAGCTGAAGAGATTTCAGCGGTGACCTTTTTTGACCGCAATCAGTCGGTAGTGCTCACAGTAGGGCGTTCAAACTGGTCCTCAACGGACTTTGCAGCACTGAAACCTGGGGGTATAACTCGACTGCATGGCGATTGGTGGATGGTTTATCGAGCAGTTGAGGCAGCTGGAGTGTCAGCGGATGATTTTGCCGAAGTGGAGGCTCCTCGGCTCTACTTTGGCAATGTCCTTGTCGAGTTAGACAACCGTATTTTATTACAGCGCCAATCGGAGAGTTTGTTCGATATCTTAATCGTCTCGGTGCTGGTATTAGTGTTAGCGATTTTGGGCGCAATACAGATCAGTTACAGCATATCCAGACCGCTTAAAAAGCTCACTGAAGCGGTCTCGCAAGTAGAGAAGGGCAATTACGATGCCGTTATTCCCAATCAGGGCCCGAGAGAGCTGGCGTTACTGGCCGAGGTTCTCAGTCGCCAAATTGCCAATACACGCAATTACAGCTCGAGACTCGAGCGCGATGTAGAAAAAGCGACAGAGCAATTGCTTGCCGCTATGAATGATTTAGAGGAGGCAATGATCGCCAAAGATCAGTTCATGGCCAAGATGAGCCACGAGTTGCGCACTCCATTGACGGCAGTTATCGGCTTTACCGCAGCTCTTGCCGATGAGAGTCAACGCAGCAAACGCGAAGAGTATCAAAGAATTATTGCCAGTTCGTCGCGTTTGTTGCTAAAAACTATCGATGATGTGCTCGAATTTGCACGATCGAGTTCAAGTGAGCTGAGTCTGGCCGATGGTGCAGTCTATTTGCGAGAAACCCTTAGTGATGTTGTAGCAATCTACAGCGCAAGTGCTCAAGTGAAAGATATCCAGCTGAAAACTGTTGTCGACGAGGAGCTCCCTGAGCAGCTTTGGGGGGACTCGGTGCGGGTTGCACAAATATTTAATAACTTAATTGGCAATGCTCTCAAGTTTACCCATCGTGGAGAGATCACCGTTTCAATGGCGCGAGGGCAGCAATCACTGCCAGGTTTTCAGCAAGTGGTCTGCCGCGTAAAAGATACTGGCAAAGGCATTGCACCAGCTCGCATTCGACACCTATTCAGCCCGTTTGCTCAGGAAGATGACTCAATTAGTCGTCAATTTGGCGGAAGTGGTTTGGGCCTTGCCATCTGCCGATCATTGGTTGAGCTGATGAAAGGCGAGATTAATATTGAGAGTGTTGAGGGCGAAGGGACTACAGTCAGTTTTACTCTACAGTTGGCGCTCGCTAACACTAGTAGCGCCCTAATTCACTGCCACGATGCTTTGATGTTCGTTGGCAAGCGCCTGTTAGTGGCTGAGGATCACCCATACAACCAACAGCTTCTGCAGCGCATGTTGGCTGAGACTGGTGCGGAGGTAGTCACTGTAGAGAACGGTGCCATGGTGCTTGATCAATTAGAGCAGAGTGACTTTGATCTAATTCTAATGGACATACATATGCCGATTATGGACGGTGTACAAACGGCACGAGCAATAGCAAACCGGCCAGTAGATAGCCCAATAATTGTCGGATTGACTGCAGATGTTAACAGCAGTGAACACCTTGCCATGAAGGCAGCAGGGGCAACACAAGTGCTGGTTAAACCGATTGAGCGCGGTTTGTTACTCAATACTTTAGCCGGCCTGCTAGGCAAGACAGAGCGTGTCGAAGTAGGACAGGGTCTGTTGGCTGCAGGGGGAGTTCCCAGCGAGCTGATTGACACGTTATTGGAAACGCTTGCGACCTTGCGTGTGGCGTTACACTGCAAAGATCATGCCGCTTTGCGCTCTGCACTGCACGATCTGATGGGGCTGTCAGGTCTTTATGGTATGAGCGAGCTTCGTCAACAAGTGCTCTCACTGCGACAAAATCTGACAGATCTTGACAGTGAAGAGATCGAGGTATGCATTGAAAAGATGTCTTTGGTGATCATTTCGGCATCGAGTTCACCTCATGATCGATTGCGTTGATTGCGATCAAGACGCCGTGGTTTGGCGCGTTAGGCGGAGTGAGGTGTTACACTGTAAGCACTTTGTCAGCCCCGCTCTATTAATTAAAAGCTGACATCCCTTTTGTTATCACTATGGGCAGACGTCCTCCGAGTTATTCATGGTAAAAAAAACTGCTAGTCCTAGCGTTAAACTTCCCGCTAAGGATCTTCATGCTGCCCGCGAGGCACAAAATTACGAAAACCCTGTGCCGAGCCGAGAATACCTTCTCGATTTGCTGCGCAACAGCAACGGCCCACTTGATGCCGATGAAATATGCCAACTACTTGAGCTCGACAGCGGTGATCAGGTCGATGCCATTCACCGTCGTCTGCGCGCTATGGAGCGCGATGGTCAAGTGGCGCGCAATCGCCGCGGTGGTTACGGTACTCTCGAAGAGCTGAGCTTGGTTAAAGGGCGCGTTATTGGCCACCCCGAAGGCTTCGGTTTTGTTACCTCACCAGAGCGCCGAGGCGATGATATCTATCTCTCTAGCCGTCAAATGAAGCGGGTTTTTGATGGCGATACCGTGCTGGTACGTCTAGCCGGTTACGATCGCCGCGGCCGTGCGGAAGGAGTGATAGTCGACGTGGTTGAGCGCGGCGTGCAGCAAATAGTCGGTCGCTTTTTCGCTGAGAGCGGCATCTATTTTGTGCGTCCAGATAACCCGCGTATCTCGCAAGATATCATGGTCGCACCCAGTGCTGTTGGTAGTGCCGAGCCCGGGCAGATTGTCGTGGTGGATATCATTGCCCCGCCCTCGCGCAATCAGCTGCCCACCGGGGCAGTGATAGAAATTTTAGGCAACCCCCTCGATCCAGGTATAGAGATTGAAATAGCCATTCGCAACTTTCAAATTCCGCACCAATGGAACCGCGAGCTCGAAGCTCAAACTGCTGCGATCCCCGATCACGTTGAGGAGGCGGATAAAGTTGAACGCGTTGATCTGCGCGATCTGCCACTGGTCACTATTGACGGCGAGGACGCGCGCGATTTTGACGATGCAGTTTATTGCGAGCCGAAAAAACGCGGTGGCTGGCGCTTAATTGTCGCTATTGCCGATGTCTCGCACTATGTCCTACCCAACTCGCCGCTCGATGTTGAAGCCTATGAGCGTGGTAACTCGGTGTATTTCCCCAATCACGTGGTACCGATGTTACCGGAGAAACTCTCCAACGGTTTGTGCTCGCTAAACCCCCATCAAGACCGCTTGTGTATGGTCTGCGAAATGCAGGTTGGCAAAGACGGCGAGATAGGTAAGTTTCAATTTTACGAAGGGGTCATGCACAGCCATGCTCGATTGACTTACACTCAGGTTGCGCGCGTCATTGCCGAGCGCCACATCGAGCAAGAGGAGGGTGAGGAGGGCACCAGTAGCCGCCATCAATTTGCCAGCATACTGCCCCAGTTAGATGCCTTGCACGATCTCTACCAAGTGCTACATGCGCGCCGCAATGACCGTGGCGCCATTGATTTTGACAGCCAAGAGACCCGTATTTTATTTGATGCCCAGCGCAAAATTTCGCAGATTATTCCGGTTGCACGCACCGATGCACACCGTTTAATTGAAGAGTGCATGTTGGCCGCCAATGTTTGTGCCGCCGAGTTTTTGAGCAAGTCTAAACTGCCTGCGCTATACCGTGTGCATTTGGGTCCCAGCGAAGAAAAACTGACCGCCCTGCGCGAGTTTTTAGGTGAGTTAGGTCTAGCGCTCAGTGGTAGCGATGATCCGCAACCGGAAGACTATCAGCGCCTGCTTAGAAGTGTCGCCAAGCGCACCGATGCCGCCGTGATACAGACGGTATTGCTGCGCTCTATGCGCCAAGCGATGTATCAGCGAGACAACGACGGCCACTTCGGCCTTGCTTTTGATGCCTACACCCATTTCACCTCGCCGATTCGTCGCTACGCCGATTTAATGGTGCACAGAGCTATCCGCGGGCTGCTGCGCAGCAAGCGCAAAGTGGCGCACCTGCTCAAGCTCAGCAGTAAGAAGTATGTCGATCTGGCGGTGAGCTACCCGTATGGCGATGGGCCCATAGATCAAATTGGCGAACATATTTCGATTACCGAGCGGCGGGCAGATGAGGCCACTCGAGATGTCTCAAATTGGCTGAAATGTGAGTACTTAGTAGAGCATGTGGGCGATGAGTTCGACGGTGTTGTCAGTGCTGTCACGGGCTTCGGCTTGTTTGTGATGCTCAACGATCTCTATGTAGAAGGGTTGATCCACGTCACCGGCTTACCCAAAGATTACTATTACCACGAGCAGGCACAACACCGTATGGTCGGTGAGCGCAGCGGTCGAGTGTTCAGGCTCGGTGACAGTTTGCGGGTTAAAGTGGTTCGAGTCGATTTAGATGAACGCAAAGTCGACTTTGAACTGGTCGATAGCGGCGAGCCGATGCCGGCCGGCAAAGCGAAGCCACACAAGCCCCGCAACGAACAGGGCCGCAGCAAGCGCGGCGGCGGACGCGGTGGCGATACTAAAAAGGCGGGCAAACCGGCCAAGAAGCGCAGCTCTACAAGCGGCGGCCGCGGCAAGTCTGGGGAGAGTCCGAAAAGCGCTAAAAAACGCGCTCCCCGCCGCGCCAAGTGAGCTAGCTGGGCAGGACGGTTAGTCGCTGCCAGTCAGCTCTGGCAGTAGGCGCTCGAGCATATCGCCAATATGGGCAATAAATAGGGTGCCCATATCGCTCTGGTAGTAATTGATATCGCTATCGCCGACCGCCAATATCGCTCGCGGCTTGTCTCTGCCTATGGCCAATACTGCGGCGGAACCGACTTGTTCGCCAGAAGCCCCAAATAGCAGCCCCATCTCATCTGCGCGCAGAGGGCCGATCACAGGCTGGCCAGAGTCGACCGCTCGCGCCACCTGGCCGTGAAGCTGCTCGCGAGCAATATGGTTGGCCAGTGTGCCTTCGCTACTGGCGGCATCGTCGACGAAAGTGAGGCTGTAAAATTCCAATCTAAAATCCATACCGAGGCTGTCGTAGAGCTTCTCGATCAGATTCGCCAAGGACGTCGCGGAGAGTAACTCCAACGTCAGGCGACGGGTCTTGGTAAAAAGCCGATCGTTCTCACCAGCAATTGTCATTAGCTCGTTGAGTGAGCCGCGCATCTCTTGATTGCGCTCGCGCAACACCCCTACTTGGCGCTCTACCAGTGAGATTGCTCCACCTGATTGATGGGGCAGTGCCAAGCGTTCGAGCAGATCAAAGTTTTCGTTAAAAAAATCTGGGTGTTCGATCAAGTAGGCGCGAACCTGTGCCAGGTTAATTTCGCTTGTAGAGTTCTCAGAGTTGTCGCTCACAGACGGATTCTCCCTTGGTAGACGTTCTCTGCGGGCCCCGTCATTAACAGTGGGTGGCCCGGTCCACGCCAGTTTATAGTCAGTTCGCCGCGGTGCAATTTTACCGTCACGCGCTCATCTAATAGCCCCCAAGCAATACCCACCGCCACGGCAGCGCACGCGCCTGAGCCACAGGCTTCAGTCTCACCGACGCCGCGTTCGTAAACTCGCAGTGCGATCTCGTTGCGGCTGAGAATTTGCATAAAACCGGCGTTAACCTTTTCTGGAAAGCTCTCGTGAGCCTCAATGCGCGGCCCCCAATCTGCCACAGCAGCGTTGGCGATATCGTCGCAGAGTGTTACTGCATGAGGGTTGCCCATCGATACTGCACCAATTTCGATAGTGCCAAGATCAGATTGCAGTGAATAGCGCTGTGCCGTTTGCGCGATGAAGGGCAGGCTCTCGGGAGCGAATTGGGGCTCCCCCATATCTACTGTGACTAACCCGGTTTTTTCTAGTGTTAGGGTTAGAATGCGGTTGACGGTTTTGACCCGCAAAGTGTTCTTGCCGGTTAACTGCCGGTCGTGCACGTAGCGAGCAAAGCAGCGCGCACCATTGCCGCACTGCTGCACTTCGCTGCCATCGGCATTGAAGATTCGGTAGTTAAAATCGATATCGGGCTCGGTCGGCGGTTCGATAACCAATACTTGGTCGCAACCCACCCCGCGTTTGCGATCAGCCAGCTGGGCAATTAAGCGAGTCGACAACCGCACATGCTGAGTCAGGGTATCAAACACCACGAAATCATTGCCCAGCCCATGCATTTTGTTGAAGCGCAGCTGCATCATTTACTCCGGGTTCAAGAGGTGTTCACCTCGAGTCAAATCGGCAAGAGTCTCGCGCTCGCGGATAAGATGGCAGCGATCACCATCGACTAAAATTTCTGCAGCACGCGTGCGGCTGTTGTAATTAGAGGCCATGGTAAAACCGTAGGCGCCGGCTGAGAACAAGGCCAGCCGGTCTCCGCTGGTCAGACGCAGAGACCGCTGTTTGGCCAGCCAATCGCCTGTTTCGCAGACCGGGCCGACCACATCGTAGGTTTTCTCTTGGGCAGTGCTAGCAGAGCAGTTCTCTAGGGCCATCCAAGCTTGGTAGAGCGACGGACGCAACATATCGTTCATAGCCGCATCGACAATAGCAAAGTGTTTTTCACCGCTCTGCTTGAGATAAATGGTCTCAGTGAGAAGCACGGCGCTATTGGCAACAATCGAGCGTCCGGGCTCTAGGACCAAGCACTGTGTGCGGTCGCCCAGCCGCTGCAAAACTTGGCTTAAATAGTCGTCAGCGGTGGGTGGCTGTTCATCGGAGTAACGCACCCCCAAGCCCCCACCTAAATCGATATGACTGAGGGGGATAGCGTGCTCTTCAAGCTGATCTACCAGTGCCAACAACCGGTCTAGGGCGTCGAGAAGCGGCGCTGCGTCGGTGAGCTGGCTGCCGATGTGACAGTCGACCCCTTTGATCTCTATTGAGGGTAATTGCGCTGCACGCTGATAGAAATCTAGAGCGTGCTCAATCGCTATGCCGAATTTATTCTCTTTCAGCCCCGTCGAAATATACGGGTGGGTGCCGGCATCGACATCGGGGTTTACGCGCAGCGAAATAGGCGCGCGGACTCCCATGGAGGAGGCGACATCGGCCAAGACTTCAAGCTCAGCGGCAGACTCGACATTAAAGCAGTGAATGCCGACCTCCAGCGCCCTGCGCATTTCACTGGCCGTCTTAGCCACGCCGGAGAAGACAATTTTTTCAGGCTGGCCGCCGGCCAGCAAAACTCGTTCTAACTCGCCTACCGAGACGATATCAAAGCCCGCTCCGCGGCGCGCCAACAGCTGTAAAATAGCGATATTGGAACACGCTTTCACCGCGAAACAGACCAAGTGTTCGCGGCCTTTTAGCGCGTGGCTATAGGCATCAAAATTCTCTTTTAGTACAGCGCTGCTGTAGACATAGCAGGGCGTCCCATATTGATCGGCGATCTGGTTAAGGTTGTGCTGCTCGATGAACAGCTCACCCTGCTGGCGGCTGAAATGAGCAAAGCTATGCACCCCGCTCATTGTCCGCGCTCCTGCTCTGTGGGAGTTGGCGTATTGTCCGGCAGGTAGAGGGGGCCTTTATTGCCGCAGGCGGTGCCGGCAAGGACAAAAAAACTCAGTAGAAGTGCCGTCAAAGTGGTAGAAATCAGTTGGATCATGGAGAAAATTCACTGCTGATAATAGTTGTAACGCAGTATAGCGGCAGTGGCAGAGCGGACTCAAACACTTATACTGGCACTCTTTAACCGGTGGAATAAAACCCCATGAGCGAAAAGCAATTTCACGCCGAAGTCGATGCCCTGATGTTAGCCATTGAAGAGGCGATTGATGACAGTGGTGCCGACATCGATTACGAAAACAGCGGCGGTATGTTGACTCTAACTGTAGAGGCCAACGGCAGCCAAATTATTCTCTCACGGCAAGCGGCGGTAGCAGAGGTTTGGCTGGCGATACGCGCGGGCGGTTTGCACTTCACTCTACGCGAGGGGGTGTGGTGCAACACCGTTGATGGTGAGCCGCTGCTGGAGCGCCTCAACCGCGCGCTGCAGGAGCAGGGTGGAGAGGCACTGCCGCTGTAGCGATTAGGCGCGCAATTGCAGTTTTTCCAGTGCGCGCTGTGCGGCACTGCGCACTTGTTTAGGTGCCGTGCCACCAATATGGTCGCGTGCGGCAACCGAGCCCTCTAAGGTCAATACGTCAAAGACATCCCCCTCTATGGCGTCGCTAAACTGCTGTAGCTCTGCCAGCGTAAACTCGGAGAGATCGCGCTGCTGCTCAACACCAAACGCGACAGCGCGACCGACCACTTCATGAGAGTCGCGAAAGGCGAGGCCGCGTCGCACTAGGTAATCAGCCAAGTCTGTTGCGGTGGAAAACCCGCGGCGAGCTGCTTCATACATGTGATCTTTTTTAGGAGCCACATTGGGAATCATGTCAGCAAACGCACGCAGACAGTCTCGCACTGTATCTACGCTGTCAAATAATGGCTCTTTGTCTTCTTGGTTGTCTTTGTTGTAAGCCAGCGGTTGCGATTTCATTAAGGTCAGCAGGCTGATCAAATGGCCATTGACGCGCCCGGTTTTGCCGCGCACCAGTTCAGGAACGTCGGGGTTCTTTTTCTGCGGCATGATCGACGAGCCGGTGCAGAAGCGATCGGGGAGATCGATAAATTGAAACTGTGCCGAGGCCCACAGGATAAGCTCTTCAGACATACGCGACATATGCGTCAACAGCAGGCTGGCAAAAGAACAGAATTCAATCGCAAAGTCGCGGTCGCTGACCGAGTCTAGTGAGTTCTCTGTCGGCGCATCAAAGCCCAGTGTGCTGGCGGTGGCATGACGGTCAATCGGATAGGTCGTCCCGGCCAGTGCGGCGGCGCCCAGCGGGCTTAAGTTGAGGCGCTTGCGGCAATCTTGTAAGCGGCTGTAATCGCGCTCTAGCATTTCGTTCCACGCCAATAAGTGGTGGCCAAACGTCACCGGCTGGGCAGTCTGCAAGTGGGTGAAGCCAGGCATAATCGTCTCGGCTTGGCTCTCCGCCAATTTGATAATACCGGCTTGCAAGAGAGTGATTAGCCCTGCAATTTGATCGATCTCGTCGCGCAGCCAGAGTTTGATATCGGTGGCAACCTGATCGTTGCGCGAACGCCCGGTGTGCAGTTTTTTGCCAACGCTGCCAATCGCATCGGTCAGGCGTGCCTCGATATTCATATGAACATCTTCTAGTGTTTCAGACCATTCAAAGTCACCGGCGGCGATTTGTTGTTCAATTTCTAGTAGCCCCGAAGTGATTTGATCGCACTCCGTAGCGGTGAGTACTCCGACCTCAGCCAGCATTTTTGCGTGGGCTAACGAGCCGCGAATATCTTGGCGATAGAGGCGCTGGTCAAAGTTCACCGAAGCGGTGAAGCGCGCCACAAAAGCATCGACAGCTTCACTGAAGCGGCCGCCCCAAGCGCTGTTGGTGTTTGACGCGGTTGAGTTGGAGGTTGAGTCGTTCATGTCGAGCCTATGTCGTGGCAGCTGGGCTGCACTGTAATTTTAATGGGCGACAATTATAGCCAATTGTCGCAACGATCCCCACTTTTGCTGTGAGACGGTCTGACAGCGCCGCAGAATTGCGCAATAATAACTGCCTAAAACTAAGACCCCACCCAATTCGGCCGAGATACACAGCATGAGCGCAAACCCTGCAGCTGAAAAACAACATTTGACCATTGCCACGCGCAAAAGCGCGCTGGCTCTATGGCAGGCTCATTATGTTCGCGATGCGCTGCTCGCTGCACACCCGGGATTGACTGTCGAGCTGCTGCCAATGAGCACTCGCGGAGATAAGATTCTCGATGTGCCATTGGCTAAAATTGGCGGCAAGGGGCTATTTATCAAAGAGTTGGAGCAGGCTCTGCTCAGCGGTGAGGCCGATATTGCTGTCCACTCAATGAAAGACGTGCCAATGGAATTTCCGCCTGGGCTCGGGCTCAGCGCTATCTGCAAGCGGGAAGATCCGCGCGATGCGCTAGTCAGCAACCGCTATCATAATCTCGATCAACTACCCGCTGGCGCTGTAGTCGGTACCTCGAGCTTGCGCCGCCAGTGTCAGCTCGCGGAACACTATCCTAATTTGGTGATTAAAAGTTTGCGCGGCAACGTCAATACCCGCTTGGCTAAGCTCGACAACGGAGAGTACGACGCCATAGTTCTGGCGGCGGCTGGTCTGATCCGATTAGAATTCGCCGAGCGCATCGTCCAGTTTTTGCCCACGGAGCTCTCTCTGCCCGCAGGGGGACAGGGCGCGGTAGGCATCGAAACGCGCATCCATGATGCGGCCACAGTAGCGCTATTACAACCGCTTATCGATAAGCCAACCAGCTACTGTGTGACTGCTGAGCGAGCGCTCAACCATCGGCTACAGGGCGGCTGTCAGGTGCCTATCGCTTGTTTTGCAGAATTTGATGAACAGGGCGCTAGCCTCACAATGCGCGCCTTGGTCGGTTCGCTAGATGGCCAGACTATTCTGCGTGTCTATGGCGCTAGTCCAGTTGAGCAAGCCGAGCAATTAGGTCGCGAGTTAGGCGACCAGCTACTCGCCGCCGGCGCCGACAAAATTCTCGCTGAGGTCTATGCGCTTGGCTGAACAATTACTTAAAGGCTGCCGTCTGCTGTTGGTGCGCCCGAGTAGCGGCGATCGACAACTTCAGCAGCTCATCGCGCAACAGGCAGGGCTGTGTGAGCATATTCCAGTGATGACGCTGGAGACCTTGGCGCAAGCACCGCAGCGCATTGCTGAACTTCAACAACAGATGGCCTCTGGGAGCTTGACGATATTTGTCAGCCGCACCGCAGCCACCATTGTTGCGCAACAGTTGCCGAAGTGGCCATCTAATTTGTGTTGCTTTGCGGTCGGTCAAAGCACTGCAGCAGTGCTCGCTCAAGTCGGGTTAGCTGTGGTGGCGCCTACTCAAGAGCAAACCAGTGAGGGCCTGCTCGCTCTACCCGAACTACAGCGGGTTAGCGCCGAGCGCGTGGTTATTGTCGCCGGAGAAGGTGGCCGGCATCTGATTGGTGAGCAGTTGACCGCACGCGGGGCCGTGGTCTCGCGTTGCGAGCTTTACCGCCGACAAATAACCTCAGACGGTCAGCTTGTAGCAAAACAGGCCTTGGGTCGCAGCGATCTGCTGCTGGCTCACAGTGGTGAACTACTCTCTGCACTCGGGCGCCCGCCGCATGCCGATATTGCATTGGTAGTGCCAAGCTTGCGGGTGGCAGAGCTGGGTATTGCGTTGGGCTATGTCAATATTCAGGTAGCTAAGTCTGCCGCGGCCCCGGCTATGTTAGAGGCTGCGGTGCAAGCTTGGCAGCAGCAAAACAATTTAATCAAGATAGTGCCAAGCGCGCATCGGGAGAGAGTGTGAGCGACAAAAGTAGTCCTACTAAGCCGGCTGACGAGCAGCCCCGAGCCGATAAAAACGCTGCCCAAGTTAACGCGCCGGGGTCTAAACAAAAAGCGGCTAATCAGGGTAAGCCAAAAGCGCAATCCGCTGCCCCGGAAAAACGTACCAATGGGTCGGGGGCGGGCAAGTTATGGCTGCTAATGCTGGTGTTGCTTGCCGCCGCCGCCGCCGCGGGCTACTACTATGGCGCACCGCTCTGGCAGCAGTTTAATGGTGATCAACAGGCGCTTGCGCGGCAAGTACAGGCGCTGGAGGTTGCGCTTGCAGAACAGCGTAAGCAGCAGTTGAAGAGTGCTCAACAGATTGCAGCGAACAACGAAAAAATTGAGGGTTTACCCGTCCGAGTGTCGGCCGAACTGAGTGGTCAACTCAACCGAGAATTGCAGCGCCAGATCACCGGCCCTATGGCCAGTTTGGCCAGTCGCGTGCAGCGCAATCAAACGCGGCTGAATGATCTCGATGGTGGTGTAGGGCGTCAATGGCAACTGGCGGAGTTGCAATACACTATTCGTCTGGCTTCGATGAGACTAGCTTTCGAGGAAAACGTGGCGCCTTCCATTGAGCTTCTCGAGCGCGCCGATGATCTGCTAGCGCAGTGGAGCGATCCTGACTTTTCGCCGCTGCGAGCCGCCTTGGCAGCTGATATTGCTGCGTTAGAGCAGCACCCTACTATCGATCGGCAAGGTTTGCACAACCGCTTATTGGCGATCGCGGTACAGAGCCAAGAGGCGCTCGCAACTGAGCTGGAAATACAGAATTTCGTCTTTCAAGAAGAGGGTGCCCCAGATCAAAATGCACGGCCAGATTGGCGCGCTCGGCTCAATCGATTAGGTGATTTGGTGGGCGAGCTATTCATTTTACAGCGCACTGAGCAACCCCTGCCCGAACTCACAGCACCCAATGCACAGGAGCTTTTAGCTGAGCGGTTTGCTCTGGCCATTGAGCAGGCTGCGCTGGCGATGTGGCGCGGCGACACGGCGCTCTATCAACACAGTTTAAAACTCTGCCAAGAGCTTTTAGAGCTCTCCAGCGCTTCCAGTGATAACCGTGCACCACTGCGCGCCAGTTTGGCTGAGTTGGCGCAACTGCCGGTTGCGCATAAGAAGTTGAGTATTAGTCAAAGCGAAGCTGCCTGGTACGACTGGCAGCGCGCGAACGCCCAGAGCGAGAGTGCACCATGAAGCGGACTTTTGTGCTCTTGTTGGCGGCGCTTTTGGGCGGTGCGGGCCTAATTTGGCTGGTTGCGCGCGGCAGTGGCTACGTATTGATTAACTACGCCGGTTATCAGCTCGAAATGAGCTTTTGGACTGCTCTACTCGCGTTGTCGGCGGCGCTGTTATTGTTGCGCTGGGGCTTTGCACTGCTCGGTTGGCTGTTGCGCGCTGGCGGTGTTGTAGAGTGGTGGCGCAACCGGCGTCAGCTCTCTGCCACCAGCCGCCGCGAGCAAGGACTGGCGGCGTTGGCCAGTGCCGATTGGCTGGAAGCTAAACGCTTGTTGGCCGGCAATCTGCACACGGCCTCTGCGCGCAGCGATCGCTTGTTGGCTGCCCGCGCACTGCTGGGTTGTGGCGAACATCAAGCCGCCAAGGAGTTGTTGGGCGAGTTGCTGGCCAAAGGCGATCGCGCGGCGCTGTTGGTTGTGGCGCAGGGGCCGCTGCCCGATAGCGAGCGAATAAAACTACTCGAGCCGTTGTCTAAAGCCAACAAACTGCCAACTGAGCAAAGTTTGGCTCTGTTTGAAGCCTTGTTAGCTGAGCAGCACTGGCCAGTCGCTGCGGATCTACTAAAAAACAGCAAGTTCTCTACAGCGCAGTTAGAGCAGTTTTATCAGCGTTGGTTTACCTTGCAAGTGCCGGTTATGGCGGATCTCAAGTCTGCGCAGCAGTGCTGGAAAATACTGCCGAGCAATTTGCGCCAAAAGCCCAGCTTGGTGGGTGTTTATACCCGTTGTCTGATTGAGTTAGAAGCGTTTGGTGAGGCGGAAAAACTGCTCTTGAAAGCTTTGCAAAGCCAGCTTAAGCGCTCTGAGGCAGCGTTTGATTCGAGTTGCTTGGCCGCTCTGCAACTACTGCCGCCGGCGGGCCTCAACAAGCGTTTGCGAGCACTGGAAACTCTGTTGCAAGAACAGCCCGATGCTGAGTTGGCTTATACGGTTGCACGTCTCTGCAAACAGGGTGAGCTCTGGGCGCGGGCGCGCGACTTTGCTCTGCGCGGTTTAGAATTGAATGCCTGCCCCGCAGGGCACAAATTGTTGGCAGAAATTTACCTGCAGCTGGGCGATAACAGCAGTGCAGCGCAGCAATTTCGGCGCGGGTTGGAGTGCGCAGTAACCGCGCCGGCAAAATAATTAATTGGCGTAGCTGCGCAGCAGTTTTATCTCATCTGCCCAAATAGCGGGGTCGATCGTCTCTAGCACGAGTGGTATGCCGTCAAAGCGCGAGTCGCTCATGATGGCCTCGAAGGCCTGCAAACCGATAAAGCCTTGGCCGAGACTGTGGTGACGGTCTAAACGGCTATTGAGATCGCCCTTTGAGTCGTTGAGATGCATGCCGCACAAGTACTCGAAACCCACAGTAGAGCCAAATTGATCAAACACGCCTTTGCAGCTCTCGCTAGAGGTTAGGTCGTAGCCGGCGGCAAAAGCGTGGCAGGTGTCGAGACAGACACCGACGCGAGTTTTATCTTCAACCTGGTCGATTATTTCGGCTAGCTGCTCAAAGCTGTAACCGAGGTTGCTGCCTTGCCCAGCAGTATTTTCGATGACGGCGGTAACCCCCTCGGTCTGATCGAGTGCGAGATTAATAGACTCGGCGATACGCGCCAAACACTCGCTCTCAGTGATTTCGCGCAGGTGGCTGCCCGGGTGGAAATTGAGATAACGCAATCCCAATTGTGCACAGCGCTGTAGCTCATCGACAAAAGCACTTCGGGATTTTTCTATCCCCTCGCTGGTGGGGTGGCCCAAATTTATTAAGTAACTGTCGTGCGGCAAGATATGGTCGCTGGTGAAACCGTGCTCTGCACAGTTCTCAAGAAACCTTTGAATATTCTCTGGTGCTAGGGGTTTGGCAACCCATTGGCGCTGATTTTTAGTGAAAAAAGCAAACGCAGTGGCGCCAATTGCGGCCGCGTTGAGGGGGGCGTTATCGATGCCGCCAGCCGCGCTGACATGGGCGCCAACAAATTTTTGCGAAGCCTTTTGAGTAAGTCGAGTCATGGTAAAAACACTATTGATAAAAATGAATGGAGCTGAGTCTAAACCAAATCGGCTTCAGATCGAAGCGCAGCATAGCGTTGCAGACGGTTGCGCTTGAGATCGCGGATGACAAATCGAGCGGGGTGCAAGGCATTGCAGAGCTCGCGGGGCAGTGGCCCAATGCTCCCCTCCATTTGGCTGGCGAGCAGTTCGCTCATGAGCGGCGCATAGCTAAATCCGCGTGAGCCGAGTCCGGCGAGCATAAACAGATGGGGGTGGTAAGCGCCCTGTAGCGGCTTGACCTGCTTGGCGTCGCGGCCCAAAAATGCGAAACGCTCTAGCATGTCGGGGATATTGGGCACCGCACCCACCAGCGGCAGATAGTCGGGGGTGGTCGCTCTAAAATTAGCCCGACCAGGCAGGCCGCAAGGGTTAATATCAGCGAGTAATTGCTCGAGCCCTGGGTCAGACCGGCGCAGCAGTTCGAGGTTGTGTTGATGCTCACTCTCTTTTAACTCGGTATCGCTAGAGTCATGCCTGTAGCTGGCGCCAAGGGTTAACTGTTGTTCGTGCGCGGGCGCAATGTAACCCTCTGCACAGACTGCGCAGCGTGGTGTGCTTGGCAGCTGCTGGGTCGATAGGTGCGTCACTTGGCCGCGTATGGGTCTGAACGGTAGCTGGCCAGTCTGGCAGAATTTATCGCTGTCGATACCGCAGGCCAATACTAATTGGCTGCCACTGGCGATAGCCAGCTGATCGTCTCGCAGCTGCCACTGTTGTTCGGCCGAGTCGTAATGACATTCTGTTACATTGCCACAAATGCGTTTGATATTGGGGTGAGCAAGCAGTGCCTTGCACAGTGACTGTGGTTGCAGCCAGCCGAGCCGCTCAAACCAGAGCGCTTGCTCACTGCCCAGTATGAGTCCGCTCAGCTTGTTGAGCTGCTCACCTTCAGCCAGGTGAATCCACTCTGCCGGTGCGTGGCGCGCAGCAATCTGAGAAAATTCGGCGAGCTGTTTATCGCTCTCTGGCAGCACTAAGACTCCACACTGTTGGCCGTGTCCAGCCTGCCAGTAGCGGCGGTAGTAGCGGCTGGCAAATAGTAGAGAGGCTAAATTGATCTCTGGCAGTTGGTCTGTGCGCAGCGATAACTTGGGATAGAGCACAGCCTGCAAGTTGCCAGAGCCGGCCTGTGCAGGTTGGTCGTACCGGTCGATCACAGTGACTTGGTAGCCGCGCCTAGCCAATGCGTTAGCTGCACAACAGCCGCCAATTCCGGCGCCGACAACAACCGCGCTGCGCGGCTGATCTGCCGCCAGCTGTGATTGGCCCAGATACCACTCCAGGCGATTTGTATCTGGCGAAGATGAATTCAGTTGGCCTTTGAGCATCTCTCTTTTTTTGCCAAAGCCTGGTGCTTTTTCGGCACTAAACCCAGCGGCCAATAGCCCGCGGCGGACTTCGCTGGCTGAACTAAAGGTGGAGAAGGTGGCGCCGGGCGCCGATAGCTCTGCCATGCATTGGTAGAGTGCTGGTTGCCAGATGCTCGGGTTTTTGGCCGGTGTAAAGCCATCCAAAAACCAGGCGTGCACTTGTTTTTGCCCTGCCAGTTGCTGGAGTGAGGACAGTGCATCGCCCAGCAACAGCAACAACTCGATACGCCCGTCTGCCATCGTTATGAGGTGGTGGCCAGCGACACGCGGTGGGTAATTGTCGAGCAGTTGGTCGCCAAGCCAATGGTTTTCATCGCTGCTGCCGGACTTTGGTTGCCATGCAGCCAAAGCGCGCTTTAGATCTGCGCTATCCAGTGGATAGCGCTCGGTCGAGATAAATTGTAATCGCGCATTGGCGGGGGCATTGGCCAAAAAGCTCTGCGCTGTAGTTAAGAAATTGAGTCCAGTGCCAAAGCCGGTTTCGGCGATAGAAAATACGGGGTGAAGGTCTTTGTCTAAAAGCTTCCAGCGATCAATCAGTTGATTGTGTTGTATAAACACATACTCGCTCTCTGCCCGGCCATCGTCGAGGTTGTAGTACACGTCGTCAAATTGCGGCGACCACGGCAGTTCGCCGCGCCAATCTACCTGGGCGCTTTCAAGCGCAGCGGGGTTGTCAAAGGAGGATTGTGTCGTCATCTCGCCATTGTAGCGAGTAACTCGTCTCGCCTATACTGCCAGTGCTGACAATTACTCAACAACAAAAACAAGGAATCTTTATGACACTGCAAATTACAGCACTTTATACCGCGCTTATGGCGCTGTTGATGTTGGTTTTAGCTTACGTTGTCGTCAAACAGCGCTTGGCGGGTGGCCCCGATGCCAGCGATTCTGAAGCCTGTGAGCGTTTTGAATCTATCGTTCGCGCCCATGGCAATGCAGCAGAGTACGTGCCGATTTCTTTGTTGTTGTTGGCGGCTATAGAAAATAGCTTTGCCAATACTGGCTTGGTACACGCTTTTGGTCTGTTGATTTTGCTTTCGCGCATAGGTCATGGCTACGGCATGGTGACAACGGTCGGTCGTTCAGCGGGCCGCTTCTACGGCACTATTGGCAGCTGGCTCTACCTGTTTGTCGGCAGTGTCGCTGTATTGCTCGCGCAGAGTGGTCTCATCTGAGGATTTTGCGGATAGAGCTATAACCCAAACTCGGCGATGAGCTGCTGGCACCAGCTGGCAATACGTTCATCGCTGAGTTCAAACTGACTCTCGTCATCGAGTGGCAGGCCAACAAAAGCGTCTCCGCTGGCATTGAGAGCTTGGCTACCGGTAAACGTGTAGCCGCTGTTGGGCCACTGGCCGCGCAAAGTTGCCCCGCAATGATGTAATTTTGCCCACAGATACCCCATAGCGTCTTGGAACCATTCTGGGTAACCAATCTGGTCGCCAAGACCGAAAACTGCTGCGCTGCTGGCCGATAGGTCCAGCGAGTCGAACTCCTCCCAGCGGCTCTCCCAATCCTCCTGTAGCTCACCGTAGTCCCATGTGGGGATGCCCACCACTAAGCACGCGTATTCGGCCATGTTTGCTAGCGGTGTATCGATGATATTGTGCAGGGCAACAGAGCCGCTGCCGAGCAGCAGCTCAAACTGATCGCGAATCTTCTCGGCGGCCATCTCTGTGTAGCAGGTAGAGCTGCCGTAAAATAGGCCGATTGTGGCAGCTGTCGCGGTACTCATACTGCGGCTCCGGCGAAATCCAGTTGCCGCCACGCTTCATAAACTAAGATCGCCGCGGCGTTGGAGAGATTCAAACTGCGGCTATTTGCTTGCATCGGCAACTTGAGTACTTGCCCGGCGGGTAAAGCTTGACGGAATTCCTCTGTCAGGCCGCGTGTTTCAGGGCCAAATACCAGGGCATCGCCGGGCATGAAAGCCACGCTGTGATAGCTCTGCTGGCCTTTAGTGCTAAGGGCATAGATTTTGTTAGGTTTAGCTGTCGCAAGGTAACTGTCAAAATCTTTGTGTACAGCCAAGCTTTGAAACTCGGCATAATCGAGCCCGGCGCGGCGCAATCGCTTGTCATCTAGGTCAAAGCCCAGCGGCTCTATAAGATGAAGACGAAACCCCGTGTTGGCACACAGGCGAATAATATTGCCGGTATTGGGCGGGATCTCTGGCTGGTAAAGGACAACATCTAACACAGTAATTTATACCTTAATCGAGTAGTTCAACCATGAGATCGTCGGAGAGTTGTTCGAGTAGGTCAGTCAATGTTTCTACGCTGGTGGCTTCGGGGAGTTGCAGGTATGCCTGGGCGTGAAACATAGGTTCAGCGGACATCGGTGCACTTTCGCAAAAAGTCTCCAGTGAAACGACATTGATTTGTGCGCTGGCTAAAAGTCGCGATATCTCCTCGACAATCCCGGGGCGGTCGTTGGCGACAATTT